>CALFBH010000001.1 GCA_937951615.1 uncultured Saprospiraceae bacterium
CATTTTCCAAATTTAAATTTAATGCGGTGTTCAAAGTATGGAATAGTCGGCAGACGAAGGATTTGATTAAAATTAGTGGTTTGTCCCCGGAAATATGCTGTATTTTCAACTGAATTCGTCTGACGACAACGGAATTTGCTCAACGACAAGATAAGGAATGTGTACGAAATAAATCGTAATTTATACTGCTTGCTTTGCCCTTGTTTTCAACTTTGGAAACAGTCATTATATCAATACAACTCGGGTGTAATTCAGTTTTGTCCCCCTTTTATTTTTGTTACTCATGAATGCCTTGCAAAGAATTTGAGTTCAGGTCTTTACTTTGTTCTTTTCCTTGATGAAAAGAACCAATAAGACCGGAGAAAAACGCCCAACTGTTCTTAGTTTTTGAGGACAAATCCCAATTGCACTCATACAACTCCTAACTTTCAAAGCCAAAACTAAGAACAAAATAAGCTAGCTTAATTTTACGAGCTTATTTCGTACACGTTCCTAAGCAAAACCCAAGATTTTTGAGTTTTTGAGTATCTGTAATAGTAAATTACTATATTTGCACATTCTTTAGAATAAATCCAAATAAGGTTTGAGGTCAACTAACTAATTAGTCTTTTGAATTTGTTAGTTGTCCCGACAACTGTACGGGAGACATTTGACCATTGAATTTCCACCTAAGATGAAATTAACAGATTTAGAAAAGCATAAAAAAGCCATGATTATGCGCATCCGCGATGGCGAACTGACCAAGCAACTAATGACGCTCGGATTGGATTTTAGTGCGCCAGTGGAAATGAAGTATAAAGCTCCTTTCAATGGACCAATTTGCATTAAAAATAATAAAAAATTCATCTTTATCCGTGCGCGTGAAGCGCGTGAAATTGCCATTACAGCCTTAGTAGTCTTTCCAGTTAATTCTGTCGGGTAATTTGGCGAAATTTAGTCGATTACTTCGTTGGAGAACATCCGCCGTAGCTATCTATGCCGAATAACCTCCGCCTCGTACTCGACTAAATTTCACTCAAATTAACTCGACACTATATAACTGGAAAGACTACTTAGACGCTGTTTGAAATATAATACTTTGAGCACACAAAATACAACTCGCATTGCACTGGTCGGCAATCCCAATTCGGGCAAAACCAGCATCTTCAATCACCTGACAGGCTTGCGACAGCGTACAGGAAACTTTCCTGGCATTACAGTGGATAAGAAATCAGGTAGCCTGACAGATAATGAAGGCGTGGAGATTGTAGATTTGCCAGGTTTGTACGACTTGTATCCTGATACGATGGATGAAGCGGTTGTATTGCGTGAGTTGGTCAACTCGGCAGGAACTTATGACGGGGTGGTTTATGTGGCAGATGCTTCTCACCTCGACCGATCTTTATTATTGTATTCTCAATTGGCGGACTGGGGTATTCCGATGATTTTTGTGGTGAATATGATGGATGAGGCTGAGAAATCGGGCTATCGTTTTAATACCAATCGTCTAAAAAACCGTCTTGGTGTCCCTATTATATACACGGATGCGCGTAGTGGTGAAGGTGTGGACAGGCTCTTGAGCAAAATTAATGAGGAGAAACTTACCACGCCAAATGCATTTTTCCGTAGCCGCTATACCGCACCTGGAAGTTTTGAAAATGGTTATCGTGACTGGATAGCCACTTGTTTTGACCATTACCTCGATGATAAAAATGCTTTTGCTCAACATGCAGACGTGGCGCAAAGCCTCGGTAGCGGGCCTATAGATTCTGTACTGGATGTTGCCGAAAAAGGAAAGACCGAAGCGGGCAGGGTATTGGAAGATATAGAAAACCGTAAGCGACTTATCAATATTATTGCGAATGAAGTCGTGCAGTCGCCTAAGGAAACCCGCCAAAATCAAATCACAGAACAACTAGACCGCTGGCTGACACATCCGATATTGGGTTACCTGATTTTCGGGGGTATTTTGTTTTTGATTTTTCAGGCTATTTTTAGCTGGGCAGCCTGGCCGATGGATATGATGGACTGGAGTTTTTCTCACCTGTCGGGCTGGGTACAGGGGGCATTTGGCGAAAGCCTCTTTGGACGACTATTGGCCGAAGGCATCATTCCTGGCATTAGTGGCGTCTTGATTTTTATTCCTCAAATTGCTTTGTTGTTTTTGTTTATTGGCTTGCTGGAAGCGAGTGGTTATATGTCGAGGGTTGTGTTTTTGATGGATCGACTGATGCAGCGGTTTGGCTTAAATGGCAAGAGTGTCGTTCCATTGATTTCGGGTATGGCTTGTGCGATTCCTGCGGTTATGGCTTGCCGAACAATTGAAAATCCAAAGGAACGATTGATTACGATTTTGGTAACGCCATTTATGACTTGCGCGGCTCGGCTGCCTGTGTATGCGGTGATTATTGCCGTGACGATTCCTGCCACCAAAGTAATGGGCATGAACCTTCAAGGACTGGTTTTGCTCGCTCTTTATTTGGTCGGTGTCTTGGCGGCATTATTTGGTGCGGCTATTCTGAATCGCATGATAAAAAGCGAGAAAAAAAGCTATTTGATTCAAGAAATGCCGGTGTATCGCATTCCCAAAGCACGCGATATCTTGATGAATATCTGGGCGAAGGTCAAGACCTTTGTGTGGGAAGCTGGGCGCATTATTTTTGTGCTGGCTTTGTTGTTGTGGTTTTTGGCCTCTTATGGGCCAAATTTGGATCAAAAAACAGCAGATTACAAAACTTCTATCACCAGTGAATCCACTCAACTAGACGAAGCAGTTATTGATGATAAAGTGAGTGCTTTTAAATTGGAACATTCTTATATCGGTATTGTCGGTAAGACTGTAGAACCTGTTTTCCGTCCGCTGGGTTACGATTGGAAAATCAGTATTGCATTGATTACTTCCTTTGCCGCACGGGAAGTTTTTGTGGGTACGCTGGCGACAATTTACAGTATCGGCGAGGATTTCAGTGAGGAAACCATCACACAAAAACTTGAAAACGAAACCGATCCCGTCACAGGAAAAAAGCGGTTCAACCTTGCGACTTCTCTATCGCTCCTCATTTTTTACGCGCTGGCGATGCAGTGTATCAGTACGCTCGCTATTGTGCGGCGAGAGACGAATAGCTGGATCTATCCTATTTTACAATTGGTGATTATGACAGCTTTGGCTTATCTGGCTGCTTTGGCGGTTTATTGGATAGCTGGGTAATTTAGAAGAGAGAGGCGGTCTCTCTTCTCACAAGCTTACCGCAAAACCGTTTCTATAAAATCATGCTTATTGGGATAATCGGTCGTATAATGCAGGCCACGACTTTCCCGTCGCATCTGTGCCGAAGTTGTAATCAGATAAGCAATGGTAATCAGGTTGCGCACTTCGCAAAGCTGCGGAGAAATAGTCGTCGAGCTATAGAGCATTTCCGTTTCTCGATAGAGCAACATCAGTCGATCAGCGGCTCGTTTCAAGCGGACATTAGAGCGAACAATGCCGACATAATTACTCATGATTTCCTTGAGTTCTTTCCAGGTTTGAGTAATCAAAACCATTTCTTTTGGATCACTGGTACTTTCTGCATTCCAGTCGGGAATGCCTTTTTTTACTTCCAATTTATCAATATGCTCTATAACATCTTCATAAATGCGGTGAGCAAAAACCATGGCTTCCAGCAAAGAATTGGAGGCTAAACGGTTGGCTCCATGCAGACCAGAACTGGTACATTCGCCACAGGCGTATAGGTTTTTTACATTGGTTTGTCCCAAGTCATCCGTCTTCACACCACCACACACATAATGCGCTGCAGGCACGACTGGAATCAAGTCTTTGAAAGCATCAATGCCTATACTTTTACATTTGTCATAAATGGTTGGAAAGTGATTCAGAAACTTATCTTTATCAAGGTGGCGGCAATCCAGACACATATAATCATCACCCCGTTTTTTGATTTCATTATCAATGGCGCGAGCCACAATGTCACGAGGTGCAAGTGACTTACGTTCATCATAAAGATGCATAAACTCTTCACCTTCTTTACTTTTCAAAATTGCACCAAAACCACGCACCGCTTCAGATACTAAAAAGGCTGGATTTTCTCCAGCAGGATTGAATAAAGAGGTTGGGTGGAATTGTACAAACTCCATGTTTTCTAGTCGGCCTTTCATGCGATAGACCATTGCCATGCCGTCACCTGTTGCTATGACGGGATTTGTTGTACTGCGATAGACTTGCCCTGCGCCACCAGTTGCCAAGATGGTCGTCTTTGCCAAAATCGTCTCAATACGATTCGTTTCCAGGTCGAGTACATAAGCTCCATAACATTCAATATCAGGTGTGAGTCTTGTGACCACTCGTCCCAGATGGTGCTGCGAAATCAAATCAATCGCAAAATAATGGTCGTGAATATGAATATTGGGCATTGTCTTTGCCTTTTCGAGCATCGCGCGAAGGATTTCCCAGCCCGTATAGTCTTTGAAATGTAAAATGCGATTTTCAGAATGTCCGCCTTCGCGTCCTAAATCGTATCCAGGACCGTGTTTGTCAAACCTTGTTCCCCATTCTATAATCTCCTTCACGCGCTCAGGGCCTTCTTTGACGACAATTTCTACAATTTTTTCATCGCACAAACCATCGCCTGCATCCAGCGTATCTTCAATGTGTTTTTTATAAGAATCGGTTTCAAAATCCCAGACTGCGGCTACACCGCCCTGTGCATAACGTGTGTTGCTTTCCTCCCGATTGGTTTTGGTGAGTACCGTGATATTGAGGTCGGGTCTTTTGTGTGCAGTTTTCAGGGCAAAGGTAAGGCCGGCAATGCCTGCGCCGATTACAAGTACGTCTGTTTCTTTCATGTTTGTATATCTATGTTGGGCTGTGTAAGTTTAAGGGAAACGGCAGTGGTATAGACGGTTATTTTTTACCGGCAAAAGTCATCCAATTTAAAATCTGTTCCAGCTTTCCAGTGCAAATAGAGGTATCCATAGTCTTTATGTAGATGATATGGGCTTTTTCTTCTTACATTAGTTGCAAACGCAGGGCTTTTGAGCGCAATAATAATATGCCTTATTTCTAATTCTTCAGAATCGTTTAGTACTTCCCCAACTATCTTGCTATATGCCACCGCCATAGAATTAAGGTATTTTACAAACTTATCTGAAGCTAATAATTGTTTATAGGCGTCCTTTGGCCTCTTTGACTTTAGTTCAATAATAAAAGCAAAGGTCTTTTCATTCTGTTTATTAAAAATCACATAATCACTCGACTTATTAATAAAAGGTTTTCCTATGTCAAAAAAAGGAAACAAATCTTTACTCTGGTCAAACTTATAAACCAAAGCAGTGCCTTTCTTTTTCACTTTAGTTATTGGGTAGTTTACCACATTCACTTCAGTAAGTTCATAAGTATTGTTAACAGGAGTTTCTTTGTAATTATTATTTAGAATTTCATCGAAAAGTTGTAATAGAGTTTTCATTTTGCTTAAAAGAGATTAAAATAGATATCATTTGAAACCGAGTTGATTTGGTCTACTACCTTATCAATAGTTTCTATTTCAAAGCCTGTTTCATCGATTTTTTGTGACTTAACATTCTTCTTTTTTTGAAAAAGATATACTGCTAAATCTTTGTAATTTAGCAGTTCATTTTGAGTATATCTGTATTTTTTCAACCTATGCTTAATTTCTTCGGGGGTTTTTTGAAAGGCAGTATTTAGTAAGATTAAATTATTCAATTCTCTAATCATATACTCACTATGAGTGCTTAAGAGAATTTTAATACCATTATTTACTAAATAAGCTATAAACCTGATAACTTTTAGTTGATTATCGGGGTGTAGGTTTAGTTCTGGTTCATCTATTATAATGAAATCATTAGGCTGCGCTATGTGCTTTAAATAATAAGTGAATGATGCCAATGATTTTACAGTAGAAGACATTGAGTTTATACCAATTTCTACTCCATTAGTTGAGAATTTTAAATCTCCTTCTTGGGAAATTGAAATATGTCCATCAAGAACATCTTTTTCGATTTTTTTTACGGCTTCAGTGAAAAATGTCTTCTTCTTTGTTAAGACGAAATCTATTTCTTCTTCAATAAAATTAATATTGTCAATGATTGGAATAGAATATCTGTTTACGTTTTTTCTAATGGAAGTAATTAGCTTCATTGACCCATCATTATCTAATTTAAGCAGGTCGTCGAATGCTCTTCTTCGAAGCGTAGTAAGTTCTTTGCTGAATAGATTTATTCCCTGCCTTTCTGCTGGTACAAAAAAAACATTATTGAATAATGTCTTACAAGAAATATCGGATAAGATACCTCTCATAAAGTCATCTAAAAAATCTAAGTTTTCATCAGCTTGTTCAATGTAAAACACAACTAAAGAACTACCTAATTCTTTTCTTATTTCTATCTGAACATCAACCTTATCATCATTCTGATATAGTCTTGTTTCATTTAATGCTATTTTTTTTGCTAATTTTTTGAACGTTTTATTGAAGTTTATTTCAATTTGAGTTTCCTTAAACTCGCTTTCATCTACAGAAAAATTTTCTGGTAATCTCTGTAAAAGAGCACTTGTAATTTCTTTGGAAAATTTATCTTTATTTAGTTCAAAATAATCTATTACATCTACTTCTACGATGAGTTGGTTCTCCTCAAAGGCTCGGTCTATTTCTGGCAATTTTGTAAATAGAACATTATATCTGTTTTTATAAAGAGAATAGATAAGGGTCGTAATAAAGGTTTTACCAGTATTGTTTTGACCACTAATTATTATTAAATCCTTATCAAGGTTTATTACTGCTTCTTTGATTGGTCCAAATTTTTTTACCGTCAGTTTCACTATTATATATTATGAATAAATTTTGATAATAATCAAAGATAAGAAAAATAAAACAAAAAGATATTGTTCAGACTGGAATGAGACTTGGCATTTACAACATCCAATGTTTCAGTATATTCAAGAAGCTACTCTCGGCAATTTGATGGTGAATATCGTGCCACGATTAATTTCAGAATCGACTAGAATATCACCATCAAAACGATCCACTATTTTTTTGCAGGTAGATAAACCAATTCCGTGTCCCCGATAGGCGGTTTCGATGCCTGCACGCTCACCAAGTGTAAAAATTCTGGATAAATGTTCTTGTGGGATTCCGATACCATTGTCTGCTACTTTGATATAATGACTTCCATTCACTCGTGATGCGGTAATCTGAATTTTAGGTAATTCTCCTTCTTTCTGAAATTTTATGCTGTTGCTAATCAGGTTTTGAAAAAGCTGAATGTAGGCGGTAGAGTAGCCCATAACTTGAGGTAGATCCATATAGTTGATAGAAGCACTTTTTTCTCTGATTGTTGAAGATAAGTTATTGATGACAACAGGCATAATATCGTTCAAGTTGATGAGTTTTTTATCTTTTTCTTCATTTCTAATATCATCTAATACATTAGAAATCATCTTTTTTAATCGCTCTGCTCCATCTTTTACAAAGTAAATATATTCGTCGGTTTTCTGATTTCCAGACTGCTTCAATTCCTGCCCTATCAAATTGGTGTACGTTCCGATTGTACGCAAAGGCTCTCGCAGGTCATGTGATACAACAAAAGCAAATTGCTCCAAATCAGCATTCATTTTTTTGAGTTTTTGCTCTTGCCTGCGTAGCTCATCTGCTTGTTGTTGTATCTCTTCTTTTTGTTGCATCAATAAATTCCTTTGCTTACTTAAATCTCTGATATATGCATCTTGTCCAGATTTAAAGATATAAATAAGCCCAAGTACCGTAAGAAATAAGCACAAATAACTCGCATAAAAATAATAAGGATCATCTACTAGTTGCAGTTGGAAAGATGGCAGTGGGCTTAACTCAAGCTTCAATAAATAGGTGTGATACGTTACAATTAAGACAGACCAAATGACCCCCCATTTTTTATCTGCAAATAAAAAAGCAAGCATTGGACATATATACAGCCACATCATATTGTCGGAATAAATCCCCCCCGTGACCATAGCTTCAGGAATAAGCCCCAGTGCTGGTAGTAAAGCCAGTATATTTCCGGAAATAGAAAAATTACCCCACTTCTTAAATACCAATAAAGCCCCAAATATGCCAAAGAAAACGATAATACAAGGGCCAGAATTCCCGTCAGATATACAAGCGGAAACAGCAATTAGAATAATCGCTATGAAAATAATAAAGAAGTGGACATAAATCAGTATTCTGGCCTTCCGAAACAGTTCTTTTTGAGCAAAAAGATCATTTGGGATAAACCAATGCAGTATACGTCCTATTTTGGTGGTTGTACCTTGTCTCATCAGTATATAGTTATCGTTTGGCTAAGATACTGTATGGTAAATGGATGTTAAGGGACTGGAAAGTGTTTCCGCTTTATATGATACGTAGTTTTCCTTGCTTAGTTACAGGATGAAATTAGATTTTAAAACATCAAATATCAGACCCAACAAAACAACAAAAACATTTAAAAATAAAAAACATTTTGTTTTAAAAATTGCAGTAAATTTGTACCTTTGCAAAATCTATCATACAGTGAACTTGAGTCAAAAATGAGTAAACAAAACGGAACAATCGTCAATAATGACGGAGACACCATCACTACTTTATCTGGCATGTATGAGGAATATTTTCTCGACTATGCCTCTTATGTTATATTAGAACGTGCTGTGCCATCCATTGAAGATGGCTTCAAACCTGTACAACGCCGTATTCTTCATGCCATGAAAACAATGGATGATGGGCGTTATCATAAAGTAGCCAACATCATCGGGCAGACCATGCAATACCACCCACATGGCGATGCAGCGATAGGTGGTGCATTGGTGCATGTCGGACAAAAAGACCTGCTGATTGACTGTCAGGGCAACTGGGGAGATATGCGTACAGGTGACCGCGCAGCTGCACCACGTTACATTGAAGCAAGATTGTCAAAATTTGCACTGGCAGTAACTTTTAATGCACAAACGACAGAATGGCAACTCAGCTATGATGGGCGAAAAAAAGAACCGATCAACCTACCCGTAAAATTTCCTCTATTGCTCGCGCAAGGGGTGGAAGGGATTGCCGTCGGGCTTTCGACCAAAATTATGCCTCACAATTTTATTGAGCTGATTAAGGCCTCGATTGCCATTTTAAATGATAAAAGCTTCAAAATATTACCCGACTTTGCTACTGGAGGAATGATGGATCCCACTGATTATAATAAGGGAAAACGAGGCGGCAAAATACGGGTACGCTCACGCATTGAAATCATTGACAAAAAAACACTCCATATCAAAGAAATACCTTATGGAATCACAACAGAAGGGCTGATAGAAAGTATTTTGAAAGCCAATGAAAAGGGCAAAATCAAGATTAAAAAAGTAGTTGATAATACCGCAAAAGAACTGGAAATTCAAATTGATTTGCCACCTGGCGTATCGCCTGAAGTCACGATTGATGCCCTATATGCTTTCACGAATTGCGAGGTCTCCATTTCGCCAAATGCCTGTGTGATTATTGACAATAAAAAACCCCATTTTCTGACAGTTGATGAAATTCTGCGGGTCAATACTCAAAATACAAAAGACCTACTTCAGCAGGAACTGGAAATCAAGCTGGGTGAATTGCAGGAGAAATGGCATTTTGCCAGCCTGGAAAGAATCTTTATTGAAAATCGAATTTATCACGAAATAGAAGAATGTGAAACCTGGGAAGCCGTTTTGGAAACCATTGATCGGGAATTGAAAAAATATCTCTCTACTCCTTCATTTCCCAATACAGATAAAAAAGTCTTTAAGCTGGTACGCGATGTGACAGAAGAGGACATTATAAAGCTGACAGAAATCAAGATTAAGCGTATTTCAAAATTCAATAAATTCAAAGCGGATGAATTGATTGCCGATTTGGAAACGCAGATGAAAGAAGTGCGCCACAATCTGGAACATCTCACTGAGTTTGCCATTGCTTATTATGAAGATTTGCTCAAACGCTTCGGTAAAGGCTGGGAACGCAAAACAGAAATCACGACTTTCGACCAAATTAAAGTTAGACAAGTCGTCGCCAATAACTGCAAATTATATGTCAATTATAAAGAAGGTTTTGTCGGTTATGGCATGAAAAAAGACGAATTTGTCTGTGACTGCTCGGATATTGATGATGTGATTGCTTTTTGCAAAGACGGCTCATTTCGCGTGGTTCGCATTGCGGATAAAGTCTTTATTGGTAAAAACATAGAACACGTTGCTATCTGGAAAAAAGGAGATGAGCGGACGACTTATAATGCCGCTTACCTCGATGGTGCAACCGGCAAGTCTTATGTAAAACGCTTCAATGTAAAAGCCATTACCCGCGACCGGACCTATCATGTGACCAAAGGCTCGCCCCGTTCCAAAATGCTGTATTTTACTGTAAATCCGAATGGTGAATCAGAAGTGGTCACTGTACAATTATCCCAAGGCTCTACTGCCCGGAAGAAAATTTTCGACTTTGATTATGCCGATTTGGACATCAAGGGACGCGCCTCGAAGGGCAATTTGTTAACCAAATATCCCGTCCGAAAAGTCACGCAGAAAGAAGTCGGAAAATCGACCATCGGCGGGCGGAAAATATGGGTGGACAAAACGAGCGGACGACTCAACACCGAAGAGCGTGGACAATATCTGGGTTCTTTTGATACAGGCAACTCGATATTAGCCATACATAAAAATGGAGAATACGAAGTGACGGATTATGAACTCACCAATCGTTATGACCCGAAAACGCTGCTACATATTTGTCAGCTCAAAGAAGATTCGATCATATCAGCGATGTATTATGATGCCGATAAAAAAGCGACTTACGTCAAACGTTTTAAAATAGAAACAACTTCGCTCGGACAGCGATTTGGCTTTATTGGTGAAAATTCCCGCTCACAGCTATTATATACGACAACAGCAATTGCGCCACAAATCACTTATAAATACAAAGCAAATAATAAGGGAGAGGAAGGCAATCTCAAGCTGGCTGACTTTATAGATGTAAAAGGCTGGAAAGCCTCCGGAAATAAATTGGGCACCTACAAACCAATGGCTATAAAAGAAATCGTAGTAGCAGCAGATACCACAGAAAAAAAGGAGGATAAAAAAGATCCGCCTTCAGGTTCTCTAGGAGTAGGGACGCAAATTGAATTTGATTTGTAGGGAAAAGCCTCAATTTAGGGAACAAAAAAAGCCGCCGTTTTACATTTATCTGTAAAACGGCGGCTTTTTTAAACTTTATTTCGCCTGTACTTTATGGTAATTTTTCCAATGTCTCTTTAATGGTTACAGCGTTAAACTGCTTTGGTTTGCGTACAAAATTTCCGTTTTTATCAATAATAAAATACTCTGGAATTGCTTTGACATTATACGTTTGGATAATTGCGGATTCCATACCTGCGTCTGCAAAGAGGTTGGTACCAGCGATATTTCGACTGAACACAGCCTCCTGCCACAATTCGCGTGTCCTTTCCAGTGAAATATGAATAAACACTACATCGCTACGATTCAGTTGTTGCTTGACAACTTCCGTCATTTCCATTTTTCGAATACAAGGCGCACACCAGGTTGCCCAGAAATCCAAATACACGACTCTGCCTAGATAATCATATAAGTTCACCTGATTCCCGTTGATATCGATCATGCTAAATTGTGGGGCAGGGCTGCCATTGGCGTACATGTTTTTCTCATAAAACATATCCAGTGCAGGAATGGAATAGTCGTAATAAGGGGTTGTAGAAACAAATTCATTATAGCTATCCAGCATGACATGCAAATCATTTTTGCGTAAGCCCCTTACAATAATATCTGACTGGAAAAAAGCCTGTGTTTTTCCCTGCAACATACGTTTCGACAAATTATACTGTCCGATATAAGAATTGCCTTCTGTTTTTGGACCTTGGTCGTATTTCAGGTTGAGGAAAGACTTGACATACTGACGGTATTTTTCATTACTGACCAATTCGTCGTCATTGAGCAGCATTTCCATCGTGAAATCAAAATAGTTGGACATCACGCCGTGTTTTATACCAAAAGCATGACCATAGACCAGCATATTATAGGCCCAGTCATAATCCACTTCTGCCCGCATATATTTTACAAAACGCGGTGTCATATCTGGATAAGCATTTTGATACGCCGATAAAGTTCCTAGCCTATCCTGTCGCCACTGATTCATTTCACCAGTAAAAGAAGGCTGCCCCATTCTTTGCATTTTTTCATCAATCCCAGGATCAACAGCATAGTACAAAACACCTTTTTTATATTGCTTCATCGCAAACTTGCTGGCAACTTCCGGATATTTTTCGCGGAAGTTTTTCAGCATTTGGTTATTGGTCGCGCCTGTGCCGGAGAAGGTCATCGACTTTGCCATACCTACGGCCTGGCAATCTATGTGTAGCGCGTCGCCAGGCTCCACATATACTCTTGCAAATTCTTCTTTTCCATATAATAAGAGGACGAGCTGTGGTTCTGTAATCTGAAAAACGAACATAAACTCATTATTCGAGTTGAGTCGTGCGTCATAGGACTGTTGGGTGTTGCTTTTATAGGCTTCATCCGTCTTTAGTGTAATCTGTTTCCAGAGTGCACTATTTATTTTTCCCTTGATTTGGGTATTTCCTTGTTGTTGTGCGAAGGCTGTGGTGCAGAACATTAACAATACAGCCAAAAGTGCCGTTCTTATTTGCATGGTTAAAATGGTTTATGGAAAATACAAGTTGTTCGCAAATTTCTTCAATTTTACATATCGAAGCGCAATTATGCCCTACTTTATTGTAAAGTAATGGTAAAATTGTGCCAGTTTATGTAAAATAAAAGAAGTATTAAGTTTGGATAGCTCTGGTAGTGGACTGAACCAGTCACTATAGTAGCGTGTTTGGAAACACAATATAAGTAAAAATTTAAAAGTCTGAAATGATTGTACAGAAACAAATGAGTCTTCCTGCTTTTCCACGGGGTTTTCACTTGATTACGGATATTATCCGACAGGAATTACCAGAACTGCCCGAAGCGGGTTTGTTGAATATTTTTATTCTACACACTTCCGCAGGGCTGACGATTAATGAAAATGCAGACCCAGATGTGCGGACAGATTATGAGACAATTTTCAATAAACTAGTCCCTGAAAATGATCCCGATTATGTGCATACGATAGAAGGCCCAGACGATATGCCTGCCCATGTGAAGTCCACACTCGCTGGCTCTAGTGTCATGATTCCGATTAGTCATGGTCGCTTAAATTTGGGTACCTGGCAGGGCGTTTTTTTGTGTGAATTTAGAAATCGGGGCGGGCGGCGCAAATTGGTTTTGACGGTTTATTCTTGAGATAGAAGTGAGATTGCCTTCGGCTGCGAGAGGCGAGACCGCCTTCGGCTGCGGGAAGCGAGATCGCCTTCGGCTGCGAGAAGCGAGATTGCCTTCGGCTGCGAGAAGCGAGATCGCCTTCGGCTGCGAGAAGAGAGATCGCCTTCGGCTGTGGGAAGAGAGATCGTGCCGATAAAGTCATTCGACTTTTGCGCCAAGTAACAGTACTGAAGTGTACTATCATAAACTGTTGTGAATTATTTTAGGCGTAAAATTGTTATGATAAAAAAATAACAGAAAATGAATAGCCGGGAAACCAGAAGAAAAATCGCAGAAGAAACACTTGACATACTTGAAAAAGGATTTTTCATTTCACCAAGTGGGAAAAAAATAGATATCGCTGATGTACAAAAGAAGGCTCAAACGCAGACAAAAGTTTATAGCCCTGCTGATTCAGATCAACTTTTAGCCAATAGTGTTTATAAGTCATTGGAACAGCCAACAGAAATCGTCGTCACTCATGCAACAACGCTTAATGCTACAAGAGTACTAATTGAGGAAGGTTATAAAAATGCCTTGTGTCTAAATTTTGCATCAGCAAAAAATCCGGGCGGTGGTTTTCTGGGCGGTAGTCAGGCGCAGGAAGAAAGTATTGCGAGAGCAAGCGGATTATATCCATGTCAAATTAAAGCATCGGAATATTACGAAACCAATCGGAAAACAAAATCCTGCATTTACACTGATTATATGATTTATAGCCCCTACGTCCCGATACTTAAAAATGAAGCTGGCGAAAATGTAGAGGAACTGATTTGTTGCAGTATCATCACAGCTCCCGCAGTGAATACAGGAGTCGTAAAAAAAAGAGAACCAGCTCGGGTTGGGGATATTGAAACTATCATGAAAAGGCGGATAAAAAAAGTACTTACGATCGCATTGGAACATCATCATACAGCCATCGTTTTGGGTGCGTGGGGTTGTGGGGTTTTTCAAAATGACCCAAAAGATATAGCCAGATACTTTAGAGAAATTTTAAGCGGTGATTTTAAGGATAAGTTTGAAAAAATTGTCTTTGCCATTTACGCAAGAAATGAAAGATTTATACAGCCTTTCTATGACAATTTCAGAATAAGTAACGATGAAAAAATCACCTTTTAAAGTATCTAATCAAGGAGAAATCATTGATGAGAACTTCTTTATTAGACTCAAAAAAATTGAGCAATATTATAAAAGACTCTCATTAGAAAATGATTATTTTATACCCAATCTTAAATCAGTTGAAGCAATTAATCAAATACTTCAGCGGGAGATGCTATCATCCGATGAGGTTGAAAAAGCAATAGAAATTTACAATGAAACAAACTTGAAACAGCACCATAATGGAACAGGATGGTATGATTTAAGGCTTCACCTAAGACACCTTGTCTTTGTATTTGGGAAAGAGTTTCAAATAGATGAAAATTTCAATTTGATCGAAAAGAACAAAAGTTAAGCACGAATGATAATTGAATAGAATTTAGAATCTGTTTAAATTCGCAGCAAAAACAATCTCTCCTCTCTCAATGCCGATGCCGATAATTATCGGCATGGTCTCTCCTCTCTCTTCAAAAACTTAAAGATCGCCCAATTGAGGACGCAAAATCAGCTCTTCTAATACAGTCTGGTCGCTCAGTTTGTAGGCGCCGAATATTGCATCTGCTACATCTTCGGCTTTCATCAGTCGGTTCTCAGGTAACTGGTCTTTCATAGCTGCCCAGGAAGCCGACCAGGTCGCACCAGGCATAATCGCAGTGACCCGAATTCCATGCGTTTTCATTTCTTCACGCAATACTTTTGAAAAACCCAGCAAGGCGAATTTGGAAATGCTGTAAGAACCTCCACCCGGATAGGCTTTGAGGCTGGCGACTGAGCACATGTTGAAAATGTGTCCTGTTTTATGCGGAAGCATAAGCGGCATCAAAGCGCGGCTAAGGTGGTAGGCACTGTACAGATTGGTTTCAATCTGGCTTTCCAGTTTGCCGTCTTCTTCTGTATGTATTTCGCCCGGTAGAAAAACGCCGGCATTATTCATCAATATATCTACCTGTGTCCAGTGTGATTGAATATATTCGGCGAAAGCCAATACTTCTTCCTTCTTTGATACATCAGTGGCTTTATGAAGCACCTTGATGTCATACTTAGCTTCTAATTCTTCTTGGAGTGCCTGAAGGTCGGCTGTTTTACGAGAACATACGGCTAGATCGAAACCTGCTTTGGCAAATACCTCTGCGATGGCTCTTCCGATTCCTTTTGTTGCACCTGTGATGACTATTTTCATTTATTGTTTGGCTTTTAGATCTATGAGTGTTCCCCGATCTTTATTTTTAAGTCCGGAGGGAATACTATTAATAATGACTTCTTTTAGTGCTTCAATCAAACTGCGTTTGACAAAGCTGCGGTGTGTAATCATGCTGACTTCACGAATGGGCATTGGTGCTTTAAATGAACGGATATTTTTGCGGCGTTCAGCATCCATGTCCAGGATGGCCAGTTCGGGAAGTAGTGTATAGCCAAAACGGCCTTCTACTATTCTTTTCAGTGTTTCCAGACTTCCACTTTCAAATTTGATCCGGCGATTGTCATCGGGGTGGTGGTCGGAACAGATATTAAGCGTTTGTAAACGGAAACAGTGTCCTTTTTTGAGTAGCCACATTTCGTTTATATTCAGGTCGGAAACCAAGATTTGCTTTTTATTCATCAGTGGATTCCCTGAGGCTCCATAAACGATAAAACCTTCATAAAATAAGGGCATTTCTATAATAGATTTGTCATTAATCGGAGTCACAAGAATTCCCACATCGAGCAAATCATTATTTAGTTTTCCAATAATTTCTTCGGTCAATAATTCTTCAAAAACCAAATTGACATCCGGGTATTTTTCTATAAAATGGGTAACAAATAAAGGGAGCAAATAAGGACTTAGTGTAGGAATAATACCAACACGCAACTCACCACTCATCTGGTTTTTTTGATCTTTAATGATTTCCGACATCCGCCCGGCTTCTCTGAGTATAATGCGTGCATGCTTGACAACTTTTTCGCCTATATCCGTGGTAATAACTGGTTTTTTGCTACGATCAAAAATCATAATACCAAGTTCTTCTTCAATTTTCTTGACCTGCATACTCAGAGCAGGCTGTGAGACATAGCAGTGTACAGCAGCCTTGGCAAAACTTTTATGCGTATCGACTCCAACAATGTACTCTAATTGTGTGATGGTCATATCTTTAGTATTTTTGAGTGAACACCAAAAATAAGAAAAAGTTTTCTGTGCTTAAAAAACAATTAGAAAAGCTTATAAATGCGCTATATTAGACTTTAGGAACTGTACAAAAATAAATTTACATTATGAGAACGCCTTTTTTGCTGCTGCACTTCGTTGCTCGTCAGTCGTGTAGCTTAGGCTATATTCCTTCTTCGCGCCTCGTTCAACAACAAAATAGACTGCCTCAGAATGTAAATTTATGTTCTCACAGTTCCTTATTCTTCTAATTCGTAGTCAATACTTAATTTGCGTAAAGCACGAAAAGCAGAACTGGTGGATGTAGTGACTTCAATGTCGACAGGCGAACCATCTAACAAAACATCGGTAAGTTCACGGGCAAGTCCGCTGTCCACGCCATCGGCTATTTCTTCGAACATTTTGGCGATTGCCCGGCGGTCGGGGCGAGCTGCGTCGCAGGAGAGTAGTTGAATTTTCATATTTTTTATTTATTCAAAAATCTATTTTTTGTTTGGCTGTTTTATCATTTAATTTATTTTCTGTCATTTCCTTGTTTTATGCATTCTAATGTTGACCATCAATATACTTAATTTCAGCAATTATTTCTCCACTTTTTATATATCGAAGTTACGGCAAAGGGAACTTATTCTAAGTTAATAACGTTTTGCAGTAATTCAATTTTTCGAAACAAAAATACTAAAACAATTATTGCTTTCACTGCTAATTCTTTCCACGCTGACTTATATTCTGAAGGTATTTGTATCCAATCTTTCATTGCTCTATTCTAATGCTGTTCAATCGTTAGTTTATTCTGTCTATACATTTTATGTTCGACAACCTGTGCGGGCATTTCAATATTATTATCGTCTAAAATTCTTTTAATGTCTGTTATGGCTTTACTTTTAATACTATGTCCCATATAGTTGTCGGGCAAATTTTTACTCGCCAGAATATCTACCCAAAAGAGGACTTGAATATTCGTCGTGAATTGCCCTAATTCTTGAACGATGACGCTATGTCCTGGTGTTTTTAGTATCGTATTATTCGTCTCCAGGTAATCTAAGATCAACTTTCGGGTTTCATCAATATCGCACTCTGGTGCAATACCGATCATAAAACTCATTCTTAAAAAACCATCCTTGGTGTAATTGATCAATACGTTTTTTATCATGGACGAATTGGGTATATAAATATCTTTTCCCCCTCCACCTCTTAAATGTGTCGATCTTAAATCAAGGTCTTTTACCGTCCCTTTATTTCCTTGAATTTCTATAATATCTCCAATCTCAAAAGGCCGCCTTAACGCTAAAATTATTCCTGCTAAAAAGTTTTCTCCAATATCCTTGAAAGCAAAACCAAATACGATGGCACTTACGCCTGCTCCTGCAAAAATAGTACTTGCTACACCTGTAAATCCGACGGCACTTAAGGCCATGATGACTCCAAAAAGATAAAATGTCCATTTGATAACTTCTGCTAAAAAATTGGACAGAATATTATCCTGCCACCTTTTTTGAGTCGTTTTTGCTATAACTCTATAAACTACTTTTCCTAAAATTATAGCGGTGATTAAAATTAATATTCCCGTGATTATATTTGGAATAAGTGAGATTATTTCTTCGAAATAATCACTAAAAATCTTGCGAAAATCTATATTCATTCAATGAATTATTTAATGCTTTTTAGTTCGTCTAGTATCCTTTAATTTATTCTTAACGAAAATTAATTTGTACCTGCTTTTTTGAGTCTCCCGCCGTTCTATTTCAAATTTACCCGTTGATTTTATCAAGGGAGTTAGTTTTTCAAAACCATAATTTCTGGAATCAAAGTTGGGTTGTTTTTTCTGTAATAAACTTCCAACATCTCCAAGAAATGCCCAGCCTTCCTCATCTGATAAATCATTGATCGTAGCGGAAATGAGCTTTATTTCTTTTTTCGTGATACTATCTACCACTAATTCAGTGATTTCCTTATTTTCAATTTTTGTTTCCGTTTGTTTCTTTAAGATTTCGATATATATAAACCTGTCACAGGCAACAATAAAAGGATTAGGAGTCTTTTTTTCACCAATACCAATTACCTGCATACCCGCCTCCCTTAATCTTGTCGCTAATCGTGTAAAATCGCTATCACTTGAAACAAGGCAAAAACCACTCACCTTACCACTGTACAGAATATCCATTGCATCAATAATCATCGCTGAATCTGTGGCGTTTTTACCAGTTGTATATCCATATTGCTGAATCGGTGTTATAGCATTTTCAAGCAGAAGGTTTTTCCACTTTCTCAAACCAGGTCTAGTCCAATCACCATAAATTCTTTTGATTGTTGGATTACCATATTTGGCGAGTTCTTCCATCATTTCTTTTACATGAGCTGAGGGTATATTATCGCCGTCTATTAAAACGGCCATGTTTAAATTTGTATTCATTGAATTACATTTTATTGGTCATGTGTATGGTGTGAATCTTATCTTCGGTGGTGTGAGGGGGCTGTGTTGAATTAGACTGATGGTTTACCATTTCCTACTTGACTCTTGGCATTTGCCAAACCTTCCTCAATGCCTGTTTTCAACATATCTAGCTTCTTAATTTTAGATGCGACAGTTTCTTCTTCAGAATTTTGAATCATTCTTTTGGGCAGTTCTGATTTTAGCCCAATAGCTTTAGTCAAAATATTCAGTACCCTTTCAGTTAAGTGCTCATTGTCAAATATTATTTTGCTCAATTCATGACCTAAAACTTTTATTCCTATCTCTTCATGGCTCAATTCATCATTATCAATGTAAAGAAAGTTATATTCTCCCCAAATCATTTCTGTTTCAATTTCTGGATAAAATTGTATTATTGAATCAATATCCAAAGGATCATTAGGTCTGTTTTCAGGTCTGTCGTCAAAAGCTATCAATTTCAACAAAATAACAGAAGGAATTGAACACACTTTCACATGATCATTCTCAATTTCAGCGACCACCAAACCATTAGCATAGGTTTCTGAAAACCCATCTAAATTTATAGAAACAAGACCTGTCCCTTCAATCATAACTTTTCCCTGTTTCTCAATCTCCCCAAATGGAAGTAAGTCTAAGGGAATTCCTGATGGAGAAATTAGGCAAAAAGCATTCGTAGAAACCTTTGTGTATGAAAATTCCTGAATTAAAATATTTTTCAACTGGCTATATATTGCCGCATTAGGAACATAAACTGCAAAATCAACATCTTTAGTACCTCTTGAGGCTTCATTATTGGAAACATACCAGACATTTCGTGCAAATGCACCAACACCAAAAAAGTCCACATCTAACTGCGTAGATGCCGCATTGATATCGCTAATTATATCTTTAAGTGACGCCGAGCCTAAGGCTTTATAAAATAGCTTTGACATACTTATCGTAAATAATTTTAGCTGTTTCTAAATTTCGAGGCTTAGGATGGCTCAATAAATCCGCATAAACTAAAATAGGATGAACCGTCACACCGTTTTCGAGTGCAAATTCCTCCGCCCAAAATTTTTCAATTAATGTAATGATTCCGCCTGTTGCCGGTATTAATTCCAGACTTAACGCCGTATCTATAAAAGGTTTATCCGTATAAATCACCGCACCTTCAGCGATAAGATAATTTGATAAAGATTCAGCGGCAAGTTCTCCTCCAATGATATTTGGCAGATTAGTATTCAACAACTGATTAAGTGCTCCTTTTTTAGGTTTAAAATTGCGTTGTTTTAACTTGGGTCTCAATACCCTGTTAAAAATAGTGACCCATTCCTGAAGTAATCGTTCTTTGTCCTGCACTTCAAACTCTTTCTCTTTTATCTGAATTAGATATTTATCCCTTAGTAGTTCCTTAAATACTTTAGCAACTGTATCAATAGAAACTTTAGATGCCTGTCCAATATACCGATAAGGCTTATTGACAATATCCTTATTAATTAGAATTTGGTAAATAACTTTTAGTCCAGATTTAGAAAAAGCCCTGTTTGATTTGCCTGATGAAAGTCGTGCATTCTTATTGGTCTCTACGTATATGAATACACCTTTATTATTGGTAATAAACGCATTTCCAGCTGTGTCAAGATAAGACACATTTTTCTCCTTCAAATAGGCCTTCAAGGACTTTGAAATATAATCTGAGACCAGAATAATATTATCGTGATGCGCTACGTATTTATCAATGTCAGGCAGTTTTGATAAGCTGAGTCCTTTTTTGACTTCAAATATAAAATCAAAGCCGCCTGCATTACTTTTTAGTTTTAGATGACCACTATAATCATCATCTTGGACAGAATCATGGAAACTGCCAAATTCTAAGTTAAATTTAGAGTTTGCAGAGAAGTTTTGAATGGCATTATGTAGTATGTCTTTTATCATGTATGTAAATTTACACATTTTTACGAAAACATACAAAAAAGAATATCGTACATGTCCTTTTTAACAGAAGTTTTACCTGTTGTTCTAAAAGAACACAAAAAAATGCGCCGAAACTTTCTGAGAGAACCACATTCTGTAATAATTGCTCTTATGAACGACGGAACAATAAAGGGTATTTTACCCGAATTAGGATATTGCCTTTCTAAATACAAAAGAGATAAAGTATCAAAATATTTTAAAGCTAGTTCAGTGCTAAATGCTCCATGGAAAGAATCTTTGTCCTATTGTTGTGATATTCCGAAACTGACGGATAAAGACTTACCTTTGAATTGGGAGGATGACATTACAGTTAAAATTGGTAAAACCTACCTAATACGTCCAATGAAAAACTGTTAAGTGTTAAAAATTGAAATGAGTTTTGTAATGATTGCATTGTAGTTTAGAACATGGTTTTTTGCAAAAAAAATATTAATTTCGAGAAAAATATATAGCATGATTAGTCCTAATCTCAAAATATATCACCGTTAACCCTGGCATACGCTCAGGAAAACCCTGTATTGTCAATACTCGAATTACGGTTTCTGATACTGGGTTGGCTTGCTGCGAGTATGTCCATAGAAGAGATTGAGGAGGATTTTCCCGAAATTAAAAAGGAACATATCCTTGCCGCACTCTCTTTTTCAGCGAATAGAGCGCAAAACATTAAAACGGTAGTTTATGCTTAAATTGCTGTTTGATAACAACATTTCATATAGGATTTAAAAAAAGGTAGAGGTTTCTTTTCCCGATTCGAAACATGTTACGGATACGGATTTGCCCGTTCCTGCTGTGGATATTGACATTTGGGAATGGGCAAAAACCAATCGTTATGTTATTATAAGTCAGGACGACGATTTCAATACTCTGAATAGTCTGCATGGCTTCCCGCCCAAAGTGATTCACCTTCGAATCGGCAATCAATCCACTCAATTTATAGCAAATCTGTTAATTTCCTCAAAGGAAGTGATTGAGACATTCTACGAAAGTTCTATCGACGGAGTACTTGAAATTATTTATTGAATATTTTGTACGTCCAGTGGTATTGAGGGGCTTATTGCTCATCGTTCCTTATTTGATTGAGTGTCTTTATTATTTATCCAAAAGCCTTGTTATTTTCTTGAATATATCTTTAAGTTGTCTAATACTCGAAGTCGAAATGATTAGGTTATCACTTTGTTCCTTTATAATGTTTTCTGCGATTTTGACTTTACTTGGAAACTTTATTTTTCTCTTTTGACACCGGTTTTCAATCCATGAAATTTTGCCAACATCAGGTATCCCTTTTAGATTATTGCTTTCTAAAATAGGTAAGTCAGAATTCTCTAATTCACGATTAATCGCACTTATTAGAATTTCTAACTTGATGAAGTCTTCCAAAGTTTGATTCTCGTTTAATGATATAATTTTATTTTCATCAATTCCACCTTTTGTAAGCTTGCTCTTGTTTTTTTTACCACCTTCATCTCCATCGACTATATAAATAACCTTCCCAGCTTCAAATTCGAATTTTCCTGCATCATCTTTTGATATATTTGCTATTTCTGGAGCAACTTGGAATTCAAGGTAGTCACAATTATTTCCTTCTCTCAGGATTCTTGGTAATAATATAGTTTCAGAAGGACCTTCGGCAATTAACGCTTTTCGTGCAGGTGTAAAGGCTAAAACATTAGCTCCCATTGCCAACAATATAGGTGAAAATCCACCCGTATTTTGCCAGATAGAATTTCTAATTATACTTCTTCCCGTGTCTTTCCTATCTTCAAATATTGGTTCTATTACCCTAATACCAGTTCCCAGGTCACTTGGTAGACACCCAGCTGAATGTGTTGAATAAATAATAGAATCAACTAATTCTTGTTTTTCGAATTCAGTAATTAAATCTGCTTGTGCAGAATAATGTAAATGAATTTCGGCTTCATCAATAAGCAATATAGGCTTTTTAGTTTGCGAGTAGTTTAAAAATGCCTTTAACGCAATGTATTGTTTCAACCCTTCACTTCTTTGGCTAATTTCCGTAAATGAGTCTGAATAAAATATCTGAATTTTAAATGAATCAAGATCAAATATTATTTGGGGGTACACCTTTGATTGGCTCCATGAGCTTGTATAAGCCTCCTTTAAATTATCATTTGCATTTGTTTGCAATCTAAACCTTTCGCTTGTATCTTCATTTTCTATTGCTTCTAATACATCCTCGATACTTACTTCTGCCAAACTCATAAGGTTAGTGATAGAATTTGGCGGATTTTCTTGTAATTCTTCCAAAGAGTATGAACCTTTAATAAATCGGTCTCCATCTTTGAATATTACAAACCTAGGTCTTTTTTTACCTAAATAATTTAAGAAAAGATTTTTTGGATGTTCTTTTAATTCAACCTCTTTAAAATTAGTTATAGATTGAAGAATTTTATCTTTAATAGTTTGTATTGTTTTTGATTTTGGGTTCTCTATTTCTGTAAAAATTTCATAAATTTTATCAACTATTTCAAAAACAGAATTTTCTATAGTTTCTTTTTCAAGATTAATCTGCTCCAATAATTGATGAATTAAATCCTTTAAGACAATTTTTCTATATTGAGTTTCCTCATCTTCATCTGATTCTATTTCAATTTGATAGTAGTTTTCTTGTAAAAATTTTTGCAGAGACTTCTTGTCATTAAGGTTTTTAAGAATTTTAGCAAAGTTTTTTCTTTCACTTTTGTCCCTTTTAATCTCACCAATGATATTGTGTATCCTTTTACCTCCTGATTTATTTTTCCATAAAATATAAAATCTAGGGTTTCCAATTCCTTTTACACTTTTGAGGTATTCTTTTTCATCCTTTTCAATGATATATTGAGATTCAACGATCTTATCTTTATCATTTTTTTGGACTCCTTTTGTAATCTCACTAGCTGAATAAGCATCACCATTTTCTAAAGAAAGTAATGCGTCAAATAATGAGCTTTTTCCTGCTTCATTAGGACCAATAATTGAAACAAGTTTTCTGTCAAAACATATTGAAGAATTTTCAAACCTTTTATATCCTTGTAGGATTACTTTGTTTAATATCATTTATATACTTTTTTTTAAGTAATTGAACAGAATTATTTATAATTTAAATTTTGAATAAAAAATTAATTGCCAGCGTATTATATCGTTTTAAACTTAATCTTGCACTTAAACTTAGATATAGTATTTTAACACCTTCAAAAGTACTGAAATCTGAATAATTGATGAATACAAAGTTAGTTTTTCTTTCTAATCACCAATCACTAACCAACCAATCCCTACTCCAAAGCATCATAAATCTTCTGCTGAATCCGAGGACGAATATTCTCCTTGCCCAGCTTATAATGGCGTATATTCGGGACTTTTTCAAAAAAAAATCAAAAAATTTATGGAAAAAATGCTTTTTCACCCTCTTTATAAGTGTGAAGAAGTTACAAACATCATATCAACTTTATCGTCTGGTCGGTGGACTTTGAAAATCCCGAAATAAAACGTAAATTTGAAGACGAACTGGATATTATTTTACAAAAAAGAAAACCTATGGGTATTCGGGAAGCTATTATCGAAGATCTTTCATCGCAAATCAGGGCATTGCTGATAGATGAAGTTAAACTTGAAGTCAAAGAAGAACTGAAAGATGAAGTCAGATATCAAGTACAAAAAACGACCATTCTCAATCTTAAGCAAAAAGGTTTTTCCAATAAGGAAATTGCCGAAATTATGAACATGGAAGAGCAGGAAGTCATAGCACTAAGCAAAACCAACTAAACGTTTTTTTGAATTTAGCATTTGAATTTGACCTCCTCCCAATCACCAGTTACCAATCACTAACCACCAAATCACTTCAAAGCATCATAAATCTTCTGCTGAATCCGAGGACGAATATCCTCCTTGCCCAACTTATAATTATGCATACTTGGGTAGGTTCGATTCGACAAAAACACATAAATCAATTGCTGGTCTTTATCCGCCCAGGCACTAATGCCTGTGAAACCAAGATGCCCAAATGTATTGGGTGAAGAACTTTTGCAAATATTAGCCGTTTCTGAACGGGAAGTTTGCTTCATATCCCAGCCAATTCCACGTCTTGTACACTGTTCATGCCGATTGGTAAATAAATCGACGGTGGAAGGTTGAAGGTATTGTTTGCCGCCATAATAGCCACCATTCAGCAGCATTTGAAAAATGACCGCCATGTCCTCTGCATTGCCAAACAGCCCTGCATGACCACTGACACCGCCCAGCATCGCTGCGCCCATATCATGCACATGTCCCTGCAAGACCTGACTGCGAAAATAGTTGTCTTTTTCAGAAGGTACAATGCGGGATTTCTCAATTTTTTCTAAAGGCAAGAAGGTCGTCGATTTGAGGTTAAGCGGGCTATAAAAATTTTGTTGCGCATAGTCATTTAGTGGCTGTCCTGTGATCTGTTTCACCATTTTACTGAATAGGATGAAGCCCAAATCACTGTATTTATATTCTTTCGTGCTGCGCAATTCTGAATCATGGATACGTTTCCAAATCGTATCCTGATAAGTATTTTTCATGTAAATGTTATTGGCCACTTGTACACTATAAGCGTCCGATTTTTTGCGATGATACACGCTCGACATCAAGCCCTTTTTCTTGGTCAATGTTTCTTTATAAAAAGGAATCCAAGGATGCAAAGCTGCGCGATGCGCCATCACATCTTTGATGACCAAGTTCGATTTATTGGTGCTAGTCAGTTCGGGCATATACGTCCCCATTGTATTGTGAATATCCACCTTTCCATCATCGTATAATTTCATCATGGACAGCGTCGTGGCAGCCACTTTGGTCAGCGAAGCGAGGTCGAATACATCATCTGTCCGCATTTTGCGTTTTTTGGCTTTTGTATGGTATCCATAGGCTTTATTGAATACAATTTTGCCTTCTTTTGCTACCAATACGACACAGCCTGGCGTCGCGCCAATTTCCAAGGCATAATTAGCAATCGAATCCACACCAGATTGCAGGCGACTGGCATCCAGTCCCACAGCTTCGGGGCTGGCATGTTGTAAGATTTTCAGGTCGGGTGTACTGAGTCCCATGCCGTATACACTTGCACCAGAAGCTGTAACCGGCAATTTTCCGTTCACACTAAATGCGCCGAAAAGAGCCTCGGCAGTAGCCTCCTGCACCATATCGTCTTCTCGATAGGCAAGCATAATATTATTGATATTGTCAAAATAACGCAGGCTGTATGGACTGCCAAAAACGGTCAAAATAACTTTGTTTTGAGCATTCAATTTGTCCAGAAAACTACGCACAGCCAATGGCACCCCAAATTCTTTTTTGGAATATTTGCTCATATCATGCAAACTCACAATCACAATATCTTTGCCTTTCAACTGACTCAATAAAGAATTGGCTTTAGCAGCCGAAATTTCTTTTGAGGTGTTTAAATGCGTAACATTCGCATAATTATCCAGAGATTTTTGGAAAGGCGTTTTAGTGCTTTCGCCAATAGCCAGCGCAGCTATTTTTTTATTTTTCAAATCCTGAATTGGCAGGGCATTATCATTATTGCGCACAATGGTTAGTGTATTTTCAATCAGTTTTCTTTTCAAGACCAAAGCCTCCGGTGTATTCAGCTCATTTTCTATATTATTCAAATTAATCGGCGTAAAAGTTTGCAAGTCGAGCCGATATTTAGATTTTAAAATTTTCTTCACGGAAACTTCTAGTCGTTCCCAAGTCAGTCGCCCTTCTGTCAGGGCTTTTTTGATGGCTGTTTGGGCGGCAGCTACATCTGGCGGAAGCAGCAATACATCATTTCCAGCAATCATCGCATTGACTTCCACTTCGCCCGGACCATAATATTTGGTCACGCCTTTCATACCTAGTCCGTCCGTGAAAATCAGTCCTTCATAACCCAGTTTTCCTTGCAATAAGTCCGTAACAATTTTTGGCGAAAGCGTAGAAGCGAGATTGGGCGTGTCATCGAGTGAGGGGATAGACAAGTGAGCAATCATCATGCTTTGCAGTCCATGTTGTGCCATTACTTTAAAAGGATATAATTCGACACTATCCAAGCGATTAAAATCATGATTGATGACTGGCAAATCGAGGTGCGAATCGACATCGGTATCCCCGTGTCCGGGAAAATGTTTGGCGCAAGCCATCAGCCCATTATCCTGCATGCCCATGGCGTACATATAACTTTTAGCGGTGACGTTATAGCGGTCTTCGCCAAATGAACGATCATTGATGACCGGATTGTCAGGATTATTATTGATGTCCACCACAGGCGCGAAATTGACGTGAACGCCCAATCGCTTGCACTGTCTCGCCACCTCTGCGCCCATGTCATAGATGAGTCGATTATCCGATACTGCCCCCAAAGCCAACTGGCGTGGAAAACTAATCCCAGCCTCTTTGAAGCGCATGCCCAAACCCCATTCTGCATCCATAGAGACCATCATCGGCAGGCGGGCTTTCGCTTGGTAGCGATTGAGTAATTCAGCCTGTTTGCGCGGTGTACCCTGAAAAAAACACAAGCCGCCGACATGGTATTTTTCGACTAGTTCTTGTACAGATTTTTCATGGTCTGCGCCCTTATTCGAATGCGCACGAACCATAAATAACTGCCCGATACGTTCATCTTCCGTTAGCACATTATACACCGAATCGACCCAGTTTCGTTCTATTCGTTCTGCTTCGGTTGGCTCGTTGGCTTCCTCTGTTTCCGACTTCGGTATAAAGTGTTTGGGAATAAAATACACAGCAGCGGCTAGGGCCAGCAATATGGGTAGGCGTATCATAATTTTCCTGACTAATTCGTTATTGGATGACTTATTCTTCGACTTCAAAATCTACTTTTATAAAAGGGTAAGCACAATGACTGAATGAGTGAATGTGCAATTCCATTCAGATATTTTATCAAACTACTTTAAATCTTCTTATTCATTGAGACGACTATTTGGGCTTGAGTGCTACAAAATGGTGTAATTTTTATCGAAATCCAAGTTTTTTGTATTTTGAAAGCTGGTTTGGGCTATTTTAAATTGAATTTAACGTTATACGCTTTTCACTTTTTATAATGGCAGAGTTGGTTGCTCTGACGAGTATTCTATGCTTCCGTAAAATATCTATTTCTGAGAAATCTTCAGTAAACACAAAACTATTAAATGCTGCTATCAGATTGGGAAAAGAAATAATGGCTGTTACTCTTCGCTTTTGCGCTATAATGCCTTTATCTCTGAAATATTTCACCGTTTCTATAATCTGCTTGACCATGCCTCTGGGATAATCATATTCTTCTTTGAAAGCTGCCTGCAAATTATTCGCATATTTTGTTTCTACAAATAGAATCCAGTCCGAATTTTTACAGCTTGTAGGAAATACAACACATTCGCACTGGGAATTATGAACTCCTACACTCACTGGTAAAGCATTATCTTTAAAGCCATCAAAATATATGGCTATCGGCTGTTTGTTTTCCAGATATACATGTTTGGCATCAGCAGGCTCAGACTCCAGTAATTCAACATCACCACCGTTTATATCTTTATAATCTACAATGTACAAATCAGGTGCTTCGGATAAAATCAGCGTGTGGTCGGGTAGAATGGACTCGATTTTATCTTTCATACTTCGAGGTAATTTAGCATTTCATAGTATTCATCCATGATGTTATTCATGATGCGGTTGAAATAATGCTTGCTTACTGTTCCTGTATTTTCATCCTGAATAGATTTTATTTTTCCATCCTTTATTTCCCAAACGGAAACCAATTTATGGTCAATCCATGATTTATGGCTCGGCAGTTCTGCTTTTACACCGTCAGGCATATCCTCTTTGACATTATAGCCCATCATGCAATTATTGAGTGCATAAAGGATATAAGGACTGTGTGTGGTTATAGTGATTTTGTGGTCTCTGGATGGATGATTTATTTTTTCTAATAGAAAATAGACCAAATCTCTTTGAGTTTCGGGGAATAGGTTTTGTTCGGGTTCTTCTATGATGAATTTTGAGTGGTGGTATTTTATTCGCCCAACAACTATTTTTTTTGCTACACTTACTCCTGTTTTTTCTTTTAATTTTCTCAATGCACTTAGTAGAACTTCCATTTCATTTATAGGGGTTGAAAATTTTTCATCATAAAAATCATGTGCGAGATAATGTACAAGCATTGTTAAGGGAATAACAGACTGCAAGCCACTCGAAGCATTTTTGAGAGAAATTTCTTTTTCATTTTTCAAAGTTAATATATCAGCATCACCACTTTCAATATGATGATAAGCAACGCCTAAATTCAAAACAGGTAAAGTTTTCTCTTCAGAATATTTTCTTTTGACATCATACCAGTCATACAAAAAACTCATGATGTTGTCATTTGTTTCCTTGTATTTACCAAGATTGGGAATCACCGAAACAAAGTTTCTCTCGGCAGGAATGTATATATTTTTAGATTTTTGATAATCTACTTTATTGTTTTTGCTTTCAATGGATTCCTTCGCATTTATCCCTGTATAAGTTATTGAAATAAACTCACTTTCATAATTAATCAATGCGCCTCTGCGAAAATAATTTTTATCAATTCTATGGAAATTTATAAACTGCTCTGAAAATTTATAATCATATCCACCATCCAATATATATCGTTTTTCTACCCACTGACAATAGCTGATAATTTTAGCAATGGTGCTTTTACCACTACTTTGTGGCCCCATTATAATATTGACTTTATTGAGGTCTATTTCAACATTATTTATCGGCCCTATATTTTTTATAGTTATTTTGCTCATGTATTCGCATTATAATTAAATACAAATTTACACTATATTTTTGTGTTTTGGAACTTTCCTTCTCGCACCTCAGATAAGTATCTGAAAAAGTAGCCCTACACACATATCGCGATAGCTTTGGAATTTTTACCCTAATGGGTTTCCTCAGGATTCTCAAAACTAATCCCCGACGAAAACAACCTGAAATTCTCCACCGTTTTCAGATGCATATCTTTGTCATGTACATTACGTACCAAATCTTGAATTGGGTCAGCATCGGGAGGCAATTCAAAATATTCAGGCTGGTCATAGCCTGTTTGGAATGGTGCCTGATACCATTTATTATTTCGCATCAAAAAGCGGGTTTCTTCGATAAGAAAACAAATTTGATTATAGCGATATTTGTCCAGCGTTTTGCCTCGACTATTATACCAAAAAGACTGCATAATCGGCTTTGAAGCTTCCGGTTCGTGTACCATTGATGGACCCGCTTGTTCCTGCCCTGTCGCCCGCAGGATGCTGTTGAAAATATGGCGGGTACTCACGGTTTCATCAATTGTTCTGGCAGTGTCCTCTTTATGGTCGAGCCAAAACATCGGGACTTTATTTCCAGCATCCGTTACATTACTAAAATGATAAGACCAGCCCGTTTCTCCAAAATTTTCGCCGTGATCGGCACCAAAAATGACCAGATTATCGGTGTCTTTGTGCATTTCTTCGCAAAAATCATTCACCCCACCTGCAATAGATTTCCAAGCGTCCTGTTGTCTGCCTTTCAGCACCTTTAGCATATCGGCTTTAATCGTTTCTTTATCTGTCGTCAGAAAAGTCTGATTGGCTATGTGAAATAAAGAAGTCACTTCCCGTAATTTGCGATACACGCCATTAGACGTCAGTTGAAAAGTCGGTGCAATATGATATGGAAAATGCGTTTCCATCAAATTGAGAAAAATAAAACTGCTTTCGCCTTTTGCCTCGTTTTCACGAATAATCGTCCGCGCCTGATGAAAAACATCTTCATAAGTATTTTGCAACCAAGTTGATGCTGTTTCGAGGTCGGAGGTCATCCTTTGCATCAGCATGTCTTTGGAGAGTATTTTCTTACGCAAACGCGGTTTGCCAATCAGTACCAACATCTGCTGTAATCGGTTGAATTTTGGATCAACCAGTTTCCAAATCCTTCGTACTTCATCAAACCCCCGATGCAAACCAAAAATATCCGTTGTGGCAATATTTGCGGTCACCTGATACGTATTATAGCCTGCCGCTTTCATTTTTTCTGCCAGCGTAGGAATATCCTGATGAATGGAACGAGTCTGCGAAGTTGCACCATGTTCATGTGGCATCAGTCCAGTAAATAAGGAAGCCGTAGCAGGCAGTGTCCAACACCCGGCAGAGCGTGCTTCGGTGAATTGCGTCGAGTGCTTCTGCACATAAGGCATCCCAATTCCGGCATCATACACGCTATCAAAACGCAGACTGTCGGCAACGAGGAAGATGATATTTTTTGGCTTGTCTGACATATATTTTCAATAAAAATAAGCGGCAAATATACCACGATTAGCCGCATTGAAGAATCATTTTTTCACTTAGTTCAATATATTTTAATATCGTAACCTTAAAATTTTAAGATAAGTCCGAACAAGCTGCAACCTTTTCCTGTTCATATACTATCTAAAATTATTGTAACTTTACTCCATCATTTATCATAGAAATAAATCTTATTATGAATATAATGCTTCTTTTTGGGATTCCAGGTGGCATGGAATGGGTCATCATTCTTTTTGTAGTGCTACTGCTTTTTGGAGGTAAAAAAATACCTGAACTCATGCGCGGACTCGGCAAAGGTATTCGTGAATTTAACAGTGCTAAAGCGACCGTTGAGGACGAAATTAAGCGCGGTATAAAGGAAAGCGAAGCCGAAGAAATGGAAAAAATAGCGGAAAAAGCCAAGAAGGTGAACGAATAATCTCCTGAATTTTACTTCGATTTCAGAATAAAACACCTTATCCACAGGCTTTTCCACAGCCGAACAAAATTTTAGTCAACTTTCCGAGCAATGTATTGGAAAAAGACATACTTTTGCTGTTCTGTACACAAAAGAAATGTGTCTTTTTTCAAAACGTGAATACTTTACAACACATACAAGCAAATTTAAAAGCAGGGCAAACCACGCTGACCAATATCGTGGAACAATACCTTGTGCGTATTGAGGAAACTCAAGACCTGAATGTTTATGTAGAAGTATTTGCAGCAGAGGCACGCCAAAGGGCAGCCGAACTCGACAGAAAACTCGCAGAAACGCCAAATCAAATCGGCAGATTGTTTGGAGTGGTCTTGTCTATCAAAGACGTTTTATGTTATAAAGGACATAAAGTCACTGCTGCTTCCAAGATATTGGAAGGTTTTGAATCGCTATATACGGCAACGGCTGTAGAACGATTATTGGCAGAAGATGCGATTATCATTGGGAGAACCAACTGCGACCAATTCGCAATGGGGTCGACAAATGAAAACTCGGTCTATGGTCCAACGCTCAATGCTGCCGATCCCACCAAAGTACCAGGTGGGTCTTCTGGTGGCTCGGCCGTGTCTGTTCAGGCAGATACTTGTTTGTTATCGCTTGGCTCGGATACAGGAGGCTCTGTAAGACAACCCGCAGCTTTTTGTGGGCTGGTGGGTTTGAAGCCGACTTATGGGCGCATTTCGCGTTATGGCTTACTGGCTTATGCCTCGTCTTTCGATCAGATTGGCATTTTTGGCAAAAGCGTGGAAGATGTAGCACTGCTGCTTGAAATCATGGCAGGCGAAGACAAAATGGACAGCACATCAAGTCGGAAAGCTGTAGAGGCTTACGCCATACATACTGATTATACTAAGAAAGCAAAAATTGCCTATTTCGATACGGCAATCAATCATACTAGCATCGACCCTGACATTCGCCAGCAAACACTGGCATTTATTGACCGACTGAAAGCAGACGGGCATAGGGTAGAAGCAGTGGATTTTCCGTATCTGGATTATATCATCCCTGCTTATTATGTTTTGACAACGGCAGAGGCTTCTTCCAATCTTTCTCGCTACGATGGCATTCGCTACGGCTACCGCCATCCCGAAGCAGGAACGTTGCAGGAGACTTACGAAAAATCGCGTAGTGAAGGCTTTAGTAAGGAAGTGAAGCGCAGAATTATGTTGGGTACTTTTGTTTTGAGTGCTGGATATTATGATGCTTATTACGCGAAAGCGCAAAAAGTACGCCGCCTAATACAGGATAAAACAAAGGAAATTCTCAGTGAATACGATTTTATTCTGATGCCGACCAGCCCTTCTCCGGCTTTTGACTTGGGTGAAAAGACAAAAGATCCTGTGGCGATGTATTTGGCTGACATATATACCGTTCAAGCCAATATGACAGGTATTCCGGCCATTAATTTGCCGCTTGGTACACATAAAAGTGGCTTACCCATTGGCATACAGCTCATGGCGAATATGTTTGAAGAAGCTGACTTATTGGCGTTTTCAAAATATATTGAACAGCTAAACAGACAGCAAGTTTGAAATTATTTTTAAAAAATTACCAACAAAAATGATATTGATAATCAGTTTATTAACACAAAATAGTTAAAATACGAATAAGTTATAAACAACATTTATTAATATCAAACGTATAAAACGACAAAACCTCTTAAAACGGCCTGATTTTTTCTTATAGAAAAAACTCATTTATAAGAAACAGGTTATTGTTTAATGAAATTTCCAAATATGGAATCAAAGGCAACTAAATTATTGTTTTTTTCTTGTGCATTGACGTGTACTGTCGCCCCCACCGACTTTGACTTATATGCCAACATGGACCCCGACGCAGAACAACAAGAAGCGATTGCATTTCGCTACGATGACCAGTTTACCTGGTTTGTTCCGCCCACATTTACAGATGAAGAATACCGTGAGCGTGTCATTGCGCTCAAAGCGGCCACTTCTATCAATTTCAGATACGATAATCGTGTCCGAAACTTCATCGAATCTTATACGGTCAACCATAGAAATACTGCCGAGCGAGTATTGGGCTATAGCACGATCTATTTCCCGACCTTTGAGGCAGCTTTGCAGAAATATGGTTTGCCAGAAGAACTAAAATATCTGCCTATTATCGAATCCGCCTTGAACGCTAAAGCCTATTCTAAGGTTGGCGCAGCAGGTTTGTGGCAATTTATCCCCTCCACGGGAAAAATGATGGGGCTGAAAATCACTTCTGATGTAGATGAACGCCTCGACCCCGAATTAGCGAGTGACGCAGCAGCGCGTTATCTCAAAAAATTACATGGCAGATTTGGTGACTGGATGCTCGCCATTGCCGCTTATAATTGTGGACCTGGACGTGTAAACAGTTGTATCAAAAAAGCTGGGAGTCGCGATATTTGGGATATTTACCCCTACTTACCAAGAGAGACTCGTGGCTATGTCCCGTCTTTTATAGGTGCTGCTTATTTGATGGATTATTACCATTTACACCACCTAAATCCGCTTTACCCTGAAGTTGCTTTCCAGCATACTGAACAGGCGATTATTTATAATAAAACAACTTTTGAGGAAATCAGCGAACGCAGTGGCGTACCGATGTATCAGATTGATTTTCTGAATCCAGCATTCAAAAAGAAAAGAATACCGGACAATTATGCAGGTTACACGCTGACCCTTCCCTCAGCAGGCATGATGGCATTTCGCGGCGATTATAGCGCGACACCAGCTATCGCAATGGCAACAACGCCACCAGAAGTTATACAAAATGCTTATGTGCCTGAACCAGCAGTGATCGCTACGCTGACTCCAGTAAAATCAGAACCAGTACGCCGTGCCAGACGGGTGAAATACCAAGAAAAACCAATCGGCCAACGCGACAAAATCAAAGTTACGCTGGAAAATAATACAGAAAAAGACGTGGTACTTTACGAAGTACAACGCGGAGATAACCTCTGGGATATTGCGAAAAAATTCCCAGGTGTGACAACAGACGATATTATTCGACTCAATAAAATCAGTAATTACCGGACGATCCGTCCTGGTGCGCAGTTGATTATTGGCTCGTAAAAGAACCAACTACTAATTCAATCATAAAAGCTCTTGTATCTTCGGATGTGAGGGCTTTTTTTATCTACCATTCCACCGATTTTCCCCAATTTTCCAAATGCTCATCCGTCCAAAGTTCGGGATAAAATACGATGCGCTGATTTTTCGGAGGCAGGTATTTTTGCCAGTTGGTACCGCCTGTGGCGGCTATTTCGTCTGGTTCGCGATTGAGGTGGCGGACTGCCGAGCGATAATGCGACAAAGGCCAGCGGATATTGGCATTGAAGTCGTGCTCGCGAAGGAGCGTGATGAGTTCTTCGTCCTGCTGGTCGGTTTTGGATAGCTTTAAGTAGGATTGACGGATATTATTGGTTTTACTGTCTTCTGCAAGTTCTATGAGTCGTTTGCTGTACTTTTCTTCAAATTGGCGAAGTGTAAGCGTTTTTTTGCCTGTTGCTAATTCTGTTGCCCCAAATTTCCAATAGATATTCTGGTACATTTCTTCTAGTGGGGCTGATTTTTTGATTGCCTTTCTGCGGGTGTGGTGAATGAGGTTGGGCATGTCTGTGCTGACAATCTCGATCATCCGATACTGAGCCGACTGAAAACCACTTGCAGGGAGCAGACTCATTCTGAATTTCAAGAATTCGTCCTTGTCCATGCCATCAATCATAATATCAAAAGATCGAATCAAGTTGTCAAAATATCTATTGACCCGTCCAATTTGACGCTTCAATAAATCGAGCGTCAGATCTTCAGCATAAGCAATTTGCCGAATGGCACTCAAGGACAATTTGAAGTATAATTCAGTGATTTGATGATAAACGATAAAAATTTCCTCATCGGGAATTGGCGTTTTGGGGGTCTGAAGGCTCAAAAGCGTATCTAAATGGACATAGTCCCAATATTTCAGATAATCGGCATATAATAAGCCATCCAGGTAGGATTCTATATCCTGTCCGAGTACTTTGTATTTATGTTCTAGCTTTTCCAGTCGGGAAAGCATATCGTGTGTGAATTCCATGCTGTTTATTAGTGTCTCAAATTTCCACATTTTTGGCAGAAAATGAGTGAATGATTTAAACGAATGCTCTCATTTAAACTTAATCTTATTCTTGAGCTTAAACTTATAAGGGGTTCACAAGTTAAAAAAATATTTGCCAAATAAAACACCAATATAGATTGCAGCTAAACAGACCAGCACACTAGCCGCAATATTTGCCAAGGCATAAGCGTGATGACCATTTTGAAACAATTGAAAAGTCTCGTTGGAAAAAGTAGAAAAAGTGCTGAACCCGCCACAAAATCCGACCATAAAAAACAGTTTCAAATTGCCATTCATGCCTTCTCGCAGGCTCCAACTGACGAAAAAACCCAGCACAATGCAGCTCAAAATATTGGCGACTAAGGTCGCATAAGGAAAGGTAAAATTATAAGAACTCAAGCCTCTGGCAATCCCGTATCGAAGGATGCTGCCAAGTCCGCCGCCAAGAAAGACATAGAAATAAGTCATTTTTTATTAGTGTTAATCCCAATCATTGTAAGTGTTCGATTAAAGTATGGAATAGTCGGCAGACGAAGGATTTTATGAAAATTGGTGGTTTATCCCTTTAAATATGCTGTATTTTTAACCGAATTCGCCTGACGACAACGGAATTTACTCAATCATACTTTAGTCGAGTATTACCCAATCATCTAATTCTATAAAAATCAACCAAGAAGTACTTTTTTGTTTCCAATGCTAAGAACCTACTTGTTTATCATTCATCATTTATCATTCATCATTCCGTCTAGCTTTCGCCAAATAATACAAACCAGTGGACAAGACAATAGCAATGCCCAAAATCAGCAGCAATAAATTCACTGCGCCAATATGCTGTAATTTGTACACCAAAATAATAAACAGGATATTAACAGTCATCAAGACGCTTGTCCCCTGCATGTGTGAAAGTCCACAATCCAGCAAGAGGTGATGAATGTGATTGCGGTCGGGATGAAACGGAGATTTGCCCCGCGCCATGCGCAGCGCGAAAACGCGGAGGGTATCAAACAAAGGAACAATCATAACGCCCACCGCCACAGCCGGGACAGATTGAATCGCCATAGGATGCACCAGATTTTTGTTGATTTCTATGAATTTGATGGCAAGAATTGAGCAGACCAGCCCCACGATTAAAGCCCCAGTATCGCCCATAAATATTTTTGCTGGCGTATAATTGAATTTCAGAAATGCCGTCAGCGCACCCGCGAGGGCGAAAGCTATAATCGCCAGTTCAATAGAGTTGATTTCGTAAAACCACCAGCCAAAAGTCACGGAAATAATGACACCAATGCTACCCGACAGCCCATTGATACCGTCAATCAAGTTCACAGCATTGATAATCACCATCACTGTAAATATCGACAAGGCAATACTGGCCCAAATAGGCAAGTCATAAACCCCAAACACGCCATGTAAACTGGTCAGCTGGACATCAGCCTGAAAAACAAGGATAAATGCAGCAATCAATTCGCCCAGAAATTTCTTGCCGGGAGAAAGTGGAATAATATCGTCTTTTGCACCAATAAGAAAAATCACAATCAGCGCACAAAGAATATACTGCAATTCGCTAAACACCACAAAAGGCGTCCAGAAGGTAATCGAGAACACCAGCCCTGCAAAAATCGCCAGTCCGCCCAAGGTCGGGATACTGTCGGTGTGCGACCGTCGTTCACCGGGTTCGTCAACCAAGCCCTTGACCTGCGCAATCCGAATAATAGACGGAATCGCCAGGTAGGTGATGAAAAATGCTGTTAAAAATCCGAGAATGACGTCGTACATACCTTGGTTATATCGGTTTTGCAATTGCAAATATAGTTAATTCATCGCTTCATTCCCTATCTTTGGCAGTGTACAATCAATTACTGTGGAATATCTCGTTTTTATCATATTAACTGTTTTGCTGGGCTGGGGGCTGCTTCGGCTGAAGACCAGTCGGGAAAGTGGCTTATCGCCAATGTTGTTATTATTGGCTTTTGCTGCAAAAATCGTGGCTGGCTTGGTGTATGCAGGCGTGCAGGCCCATTATTATAATGGTGGAGATGCGTATAAATATTTCAAAGGCGGGCAGGTTATTTATCGCTCCCTTTGGGAAAATCCCTGGTATTATTTGCGACTGGTTTTTGGCAAAAACGGTGGATTTGTGGACACGCCAATTTACAAATATGCCTACCATACAGAATGTTGGGATCATTTGGGGGCTTATGCTTTTTGTCGGCTGAATGCTTTGTGGCACCTCATTTCGGGTGGCTATTATAGTGTGCATGTTCTCTTTATGGCTTTTTTAATGCTGCTTGCCGGGCTAAATTTTTATCGGGTTTTGCAGCCGCTGAAGCTTATGCCCGACAAGGTTTTATATGTACTGATTTTTCTGACACCTGCTTTGTTGTTTTGGACGGGCGGAGTGTATAAAGGCGGGATGGTTTATTTGGGTTTGAGTTGTTGTCTGCTGGCAACGGTGCGACTGGCTGCTAGAAATAAGTTTTCAGCTATTCAGAAATCCTCCCCCTTAGTCATCATTTCGACTCCGCTCAATGCAGGCCTACAGAGGGGAACAAAAAGGCGTCTATCTTCCCCTTTGGAGGGGGCGCAGGGAGTGGACAACTGGAAAAAAGCAGCAAAACTTCACAACTTGTTTTCATTGCTAATCGGCTTAGGATTAATCGGACTCTTTCGCAATTATCTGCTGCTGCTTTTATTGCCGGCTCTGGCGATCTTGTTTTATACTTTAAAATATCCGAAACATGCAGGCTGGAAATTTGTCGGCGTATATCTGGTCGGTATCCTTGCTCTTGTTTTGCTATCGCCAATTTTGCCAATTAATATTTACGAAGTGCTGGCGCAGCGGCAATGGGCTTTTCTGGCGGAATGGGGCGGATCAGATTTTAATGTCGCCCCCCTAGCGCCTACTTTGCAGAGCTTTGCTGGCTTTCTGCCAACGGCTTTGTTCAATGTATCCTGCCGCCCGTTTTTATGGGCTGCGGATTCTGCTGTTCAGTTTTTATCGGCTATCGGCATCACCTTGTTTTGGCTAGTGGCTTTACTGACTTTTATTTTTAAAAAGAAAAAAATCAACTGGCATCCTGTACAGTGGTTTCTGTTGTTTTATGCAATGACTAATTTATTACTGGTCGGTATTTTGGTTTCTAATTCTGGTACGATTACCCGTTATCGGGTGATTGCAATTCATTTTTTGATTTTGTTGTTGGTGTCTTTGATTGATTTTAATCGTTTGAGGAGACCGCTTGGCTGAGGGAGGAGGTGTTTTAGTATGCCCTTTAGTGAATAAAAAGCAGCAAAGTGGGGATAAAATGCCTGAAAAACGAAGAAAAACGATTATGAAGTACTATTTTTTATATATCTTAGCAAAGATAAAGCAGTGTTTACTGGAAACAGCCTGAAAAAACTGCTTATTCATAACGCAAAAAAAAGCTTTTCCCTATAGTAGAAATCACCGCACAGCTTAGGTTCAACTGACATCCTTACGCCATCTTTAAGAGGAACGATGGCTTGTTGGTCTTTGTGCGGGATGGCGTAGGGATGCCTTTTTGTTAATGGCGATTAAAAATAAAATAATATAAATATGAGTTTAGCAACAACCTATTTAGTAAAAACGAGTAATCTTGATTCTTTTTTTGAAAAGCTTTTACAAGCTCAGGCGCCTGAGAAGTTTACTCATAAACTTTTGGAAAATTTAGGATTTAAAAGCACAAATGACAGACTTTATATTAGTGTTCTTAAGTCTCTTGGATTATTAGATGAAGGGGGAGTACCTACTCAAAGGTATTTTGATTTTTTAGACAGGTCGAGGTCAAAGAAAATTATCGCAAAAGGACTGAGAGAAGCGTATGAAGATCTATTTGCTTTAAATAAGGAGGCTTATAATATGAGTGCTGAAAATGTTAAAAACAAATTCAAGTCTTTAACACAAGGTTCAAAAAGTGATTCTGTCTTAACAAATATGTCAAGAACATTCAAGGCATTATCAGAATATGCCGACTGGTCAGGAGATACAGAATCGTCAACTATTATACAGGATGAAAAGCCAAAGATAAAAAAGACTACAGTTGAACCCAAAACAGAACAGGTAGTTAAAGAAGTGTTCAGAGAAAACAGATCAAGTAATGACGTTGGATTACATTATAATATTCAAATTCATTTACCTCCATCAAGAGACCCAGCAGTATATGATGCAATTTTTCAAAGTTTAAAAAAACATATTCTCAATGGATAATTATTACAGTTTTGCTTTTAAGGGACTATTAACAGAGGAAGCACTTGATAAAGCTGGAAGAAAATCTCTTTCTCATTTTAACGATGAAATAGAAAAAGAAATTTCAGAGAGATTGTCTATGGATTTACTTCAAGAAGAATTTGTTAAGAAATCAAGAAAAATGGCAATTGTATACACCGCAATTTGTGCATTTGAAAATGGAGTCCGAAGGTTTATCTCGGACATACTCTTAGAAAATATTGGAGAAGATTGGTGGAGAACTGCGGTATCTGAAAGAATAAGAAGTAAAGCTGAATCGAGACGGACAGAAGAGGAAAAAGTGAGGTGGCATTCAACACGTGGTGAATCTCCAATCAATTTTACAGAGTTTGGTGATTTGATATCAATTATGCTTCACAATGATAATTGGAATTATTTTGAACCTCATATCCAAAACTTAGATTGGGCAAAACAAATTATTAAATCACTTGAAAGGTCAAGGAATGTAATAATGCATGGAGGCGATCTGGGACTTGAAGATATATCAAGAATAGGAATTAATATTAGAGACTGGCAAAGACAAGTTGGTGAATAAAAGCCATTAACAATGTTTAGCGTGGTGCGACAAGTTAAGTCGCTACAAATATTGTTAAACTACTGGTCATCGGATCTTTGCAAAGATAACCAAAGTAGATTTAACCTCCAATACTGCTTGGAGTTTTCTAGGTCAGCATGTAGTTTTGGCAACGAAGCTGTGTGAAGCCTGACCGACTATTAACTTTAATCATAAAAAATTTAGATATGCCATATCCAGAACGTAAACCAATTTATGATGCTTACAAAAAAATCATTGCTGAAATAATAGATTCAAAAAAATATAAAGAATATGCCAATAGCGAAATTGACGCATTTGACCAGTCTTTGTTAAGCACATTTAAAGAGATACGAAATATGATGATGATGAACAAAGATTGGCCGTCTTAAAAAGTAATAAATCGAATTACCAGACAAAAAGATAACTTATCATATTGTAAGGTAGAATCTCTATCCTAAACTTTTGGACTAAGCGAAGCGATCTCTCCTCTATAAAGTAGTTTTGCCACGTTAAGCGTTAACAAAAAAGAACCTCTGCCTGTGCAGAGGTTCGAACAAAAAACAAAAAACAAACTATAAACCCACTATGAAAACCCGTGTCTGTAGTAATCGGTAACTGCTACCTTTTTCTGTATTTCTTCTTCTTTTTCGTTTAACAGTTATATCGCTTCCGATTACAATTCCAATATGCAGCTAAGTGGGTTTTATTTAAAAATTATTTTTGGAGAATTGTGACGGTCTTTTTTAGATTTATAAGAAATTTAAACAGGCGAATTGGTTTTATTTATCCGCTTTTAAGGAGCAATTTGCTCCTGTAACAGGCTTCTTTACAATGTTTTCTTAGATAAAAAGACTTTGATATGAAAAAATAAGTTGTCACAAATAAACTAGGTCATCGTGACTTAAAAAAAGTAGCCCCGCCAGATGGCGAGGCTACTTTTTTGCATTTTTCTGCTATTTTTTTGTGTTTTAGAGCATATTTCGAGACGCTTATTCTACAATAATTTTCCCTGAATGGCTATTTCCAGCTTCATCTTCGAGGAAATAGACGTACATACCTGCTGCTAATTGACCTCTATCCAGTTGAATTTGCTGCTCACGGATGTTCGTCATGCTGCGAATTTCATTGCCCAACAGGTCAAAAAGCTTTAAATCAACTGCCCCTATATTTTCTGGAATGCTAATAATACTCATTTCCGACATAGGATTTGGAAAGGCTTTGACTTCGGACAAGGGATTATTTGCATCTTCCACATCTACTGTTACACCCGTAATGTCTTCGAGGTACATTAGAATGAGTACCATCATTTCGTCATCAGAAGTATCGCCCCAACAGACGATTGATGGACTGTCATTCACCCAACTGGCCTCATGGACAAAGCCATTGAAGAAATTCATGGTCAGTGGCAGCAGTGGCTCAAAATAACGGAAAGGGATGTGTTGAAAATCATATAAAGGCGATACGCAACCCGGTACACCTTCCCAACAAGCGGCATCGTATATCAGTTCTGTCGTGGCACCACTTTCGCGCTTCCACATTTTATAGCCTGTTCCTAGTTTGTGCGTATGTCCTGAAACGGCCCATATATAGATGTCGCCAAGTGGATAAGTTACATTTTGCGCAACACTATAAGGGTCGCCATTATTTGGAATACAAATATTGTCATTCACAATCAGCTCCGACTTCATTTCCTGTGCGGCTATGCCCGATTCCTGATAATAGACATTCAGGTACACCTCAGACTTATAAGGCACGTTATTATAATTGATATAATGAGAATTGAAATCCAACACCTTATTGGCATCCCAGAAAAATGCCGAGCCTTGTGGTAGGCGAAGGTCTGCTTCATCCTGCACCGCTTCTACTAGAGACACATTGAAATGGTCAGCATTGAGGCGTAAGCCATGTGGTTGATTGGCGGCAGAAGAGTTTGAGTTGAAATCATATAGAATAAAATGATGGGAAGAGTTGCCATCCATCATCGTTTCAATGCGGGTGATTTCTATATCGTCTGGATTATCGAGTTCATATTTTTGAAAGTATTCTACTTCTTCGCTAAGTCCTGCTTTGATAAAAAACGGCCCCATTTTGAGTTGAAAACCTTCTGAAGGATCTGGCGCGTCAGGGCGTCCATTAGGAAACGTTTCTAATCCTGCACCACTATAATAGGTGTCCAGCATTGTTTCGTCTACAACTGTTCCGTTGGCAGGTGCACCAAATATAATCCACTGGCGCATCAGTTCTTTCTCGACATCGGTCAGCCCAATGGCTACATCGCCATGTGGCGTAGCCCCCATTTCTCCAGCTTCCATTTCGATAAACGGCTCAAAGCCATCTTGAATCATCCGAAAAGCATAACTTTTGTCTGGTCGCCCTGGGTAGATGATGTCGTAATCTTTACTGGCAGCATAGGTATTGGACGGTGTAGTCTGATAGACATTATTATAGACATCCGTAGCCGAACTGCCTTGCAAATCCAGCCCACCAGCAGGCGAAGCCGCACTATGGCATCCCGCACAATTGTCTTGCAAAATTTGATAAACTCGAAGAGAGGTTTGTGCATAAGTGATGCTGATAGACATGCAGACCAGCATAGAGAGTAGTAATTTTTTCTTCATTGGAAAGTTGGTTTAGACAATTAGTAAAATACAAATTCAAAAACATGTAAAATGACAAGAAAGTGTGCCTAAAGTTGCATTATTTTTTTGTTAATGTCAAAAATGTTGGATTTTTGAGCATTATTTAGGGGACAAGAAAAAAATAGGTTGCCCAAAATGACGTAGTTATTTTTTTGTTAGACGAACCAACAAAATGGGAGCTATGCCTTCGCATAGTGACTATTTTGATGGTGAAGTATAACGGAAAAAGAACAAGTCAGGTGGGTAGGTTATTTTTTTCTTGTCCCCTTAACACGAGCAAAAGCCCTTACGGGAGATCCGTCCGAGTTTTCGATTTTTAAAGGAATACAATTTAATTCAAAAGACTGATCGACAAGTTGCTCCAGATTCATCATGTTTTCGATAATCAAGACCTCCTGATTGAGTAGCAGATGATGATTCGGTAATTTGCTGTCTGTCATTTTATCCACCGAAATAACATCAAATCCGAGTGCTTTTAAGTTGAACTGAAGCAGCCATTCGACAGCCTTAATGGTCAAGGTTGGAAATTCATCAAAATAATTTGGGGTATTCCACTTATGTTGCCAACCCGTATAAAATAGAATGAAATCGCTGTTCCTGATTTCGACTTCTTTTGTTTTTAAAAAATCTAATGTAATAGAGCTTATTGCTGTACAATCCAAAGCTATTCCCTGCCCAATAAATTTATCCATTGGAAAATCGTCCAGAGATTTTGTGTTGGGTAGAATGTGGCAGGGCGCATCTATGTGTGTGCCAGTATGTGTACACATCTTCATATTTAATTCTGCAAATCCATCTTTTTCAATCGTGTTTGCGGGTTCAAAGACGGGTTCGCTGGTTCCTGGATATACTGTAATTTTATTTTTCAGGGTATGTGTTAGATCTATAGTTGTCATCTGATTGCTTTTGTGTCAAATTTTAATTCCTCCCGAAGATAGAATTTTCTATCGCTAATTTGTAAAGATGCTCTCCAGCATTTTCTTACCTTTGCCACATACTAATCTAAGTTTCGTGCTTCAATTATTCAAATCCAGTCAACCGCTTATTGCTGCTTTTGTAGCTTTGTACGCACTGCTCATGTCTGCACACTTATTCATTGTGCCGCAGACAGGCGTGGAGGCCCTACCTATGGGTATTCTGAGTCAATGGATATATCAATACATCATTCCTGGAACATTACTGGCAAAAGTAGTGGGTGTTGTACTACTATTCATTCAGGCTTTGCTGGTTAATTATGTGGTCAATCGCTTTAAGATGCTTCCACACCGCAACTGGCTACCCGCAGTAACTTATCTATTGGTAATGGGTTTTCTGCAAACTTCAGTTGGGCTGACGCCAGTGGTCATGGCAAATACTTTTTTGCTTATCGCAATAATTGAATTATTCAAGATTTACCGCAGTCATAAATGTGCCGATTATATTTTTAATGTCGGGTTTTGGCTTGCCATCGGGAGTTTATTTTATTTCTCGATGAGTGTTTTTGTGATTTGGGGCATTATTGGTTTGTTTTTGCTGCGCAGCTCTGGGCTGAATGATTTATTGATTTTACTGATTGGCTTTTTTGTGCCTTATCTGTTATTGGGAACGGCTTATTATTGGACGGACGTACTTCCGCAGTTTTGGCAATATCAGTTTGCAGACAATTTTAGTGTCACCGACTGGCTCGTAAGAAAAGATTTGCAACTCTATTTGAAACCCACTATAACTATCCTCGGCATCTTATTTTTTGTTGTGCTTTTTGGAAAAGTCTTTGCCCGCATCAGCACACAAGCTCAAAAAAATTATACGCTGATTTACTGGACACTAGTCATTGGTGGGCTAGCTCTGATGATACAAAAAGACCTGAATGCCGATCACCTTGCAATCGTTGGTGTGCCGCTTGGCATTTTATTGGCAACAATATGGGAGAAAACTAAAAATACAATGACCGTAGAACTGACACATCTTGTTTTGCTCATTGGTGTTTTGGTGTATCAGTTTTGGTCGGTGCTTTAATCTGTCCATAGTCGATGGTCGATAGTCCATGGCTGGGATTTAGGGAGCAATATTCCTGTTTTTGTAGGTTTTACACGCATTTTGCAAAGCAAAATGAAATACTGAAATGATTTGAACTTTTAAAGACAGCCATCGACTATGGACTATCGACTGCTCTCTCTATTTCACCCAAACTTTCACACCATACTTAGGACGTAGCGTCACCAATGCTTCCCGTTGAACCAGATGTTTTTCATCCCGTTCAAAATCAAATTTACGAATCATACAAGCTAATAATAGCTGAATTTCCATTAAAGCAAAATGATTTCCAATGCACATGCGTGGGCCTGCCCCAAAGGGAATATAATGCCCTTTCGAACGTGCTTTGACTTGTTCAGGACTAAACCGATCTGGGTTAAATTCATCAGGGTTTTCCCAAAGCTCCGGGTCGTGGTGTAGGTTGTTGATAGATAGAAAAACCAGTTCCCCTTTCTCTACTTGGTATCCTTGAATATGGTCTGTCGTAAGTGCCTCGCGTCCGGTTGCCCATGCAGGCGGGTAGCAACGCATAGATTCTTCCATGACCTGACGGGTGTATTGCATGGCTTTGAGATCAGCCAGTTCAGGGCGGCGATTGCCCAGTACTTCCTGGACTTCTGTTTTTACTTTTTTATAAACATCAGGATGCTTGGTTAGCAAATACCAAGTCCAGGAAAGCGCATTGGCGGATGTTTCGTGTCCGGCAACATACATGGTCATCACTTCATCCCGCAATTGCTGCCTGTTCATGCCTGCTCCTGTATCTGCATCTTTGGTTTCAATCAGCATCGACAGTAGGTTGTTGCCCATTTCACCTGTTTTCTGCCTTTCGTCAATGGCATCATAGATAATCTTGTCAAAACGATCAAGGTCGGTTTTAAATTTGCGGGCCCTTCCATCCAGATACATAACAGGTCTCATGTAAGGCTGTCGGATACGTTTTATAATATAATTTTGTGCACTTAAGATGGTTTCCTGAACATCCTCGCTATCAATGTCCAAATCGGTGCCAAGCAATGTTTTCATCACTACATCAGCCGTTACTGTATTCATTTCACTGGTGATGTTTATAGGATTGGGATTGCCACGATGCTGTTCCATTTTATTGCAAAAATCCTCCACCACATCTACCATCACGTCAAACAGCCCGTCTAATCGTTTTTTGTAAAAAGCAGGTTGTGCCAGTCTGCGCTGTCGCATCCAGGATTCGCCTTCATTCATGAGCAGGCCATTGCCCAAAGCCAGTTTAAGCTGCCGTGATCCGGCATCTTTGATGTAGTTTTTATTATTGGTTTGCAAAACATATTTCATGCTTTCTGGATCAGATGTAACATATAATTTGCGTCGAAAAAGATGAACCACAAAGGTATTGCCATAGATTTTCTGGCAGTCTGCCAGAAAATCGACTGGACTTTTTAGGAAGGCACGTTCTACCCTAAACAAACCTTTACGGCGCACGATAGGAACGGTTTTATTCGTTTGTTTTACCATGATAAATTGAACAGTTTAGGACGATAGTCGTATACAATTCGTCCCATAGAAATATTAATTTGAGCCGCTTTGAGTAATAGACACTCGTATTGCTAACCGAATACAACTGACAAAGTTCACTAACACTGATGACCTGGATTTTTTTGCTAAAATTATCCGTCTCTTTTACCAGAATAAGGGAAGGTGTCAATAGGAAATAATGTAAGTCATAAATTATCCAACATCCCAATCACTTCCGACTTCTTTCGCACTGCGACTGGAATACTATCTCCATTTTTCATTTTCAAATACCCGCCTTCCTTACGCACATACTCCTGAATGTATTGGATATTAATCAGGTGCGACTGGTGCGTTCGTAGGAATGAATGGTCTTTAAATAGGTTTTCAAACTGCTTCAAGGTTTTAGTAACAAATATTTTTTCGCCCGAATTGAGAATAAACAAAGTATTATTGCCATCCGATTCGCAACGGACAATGCCATCAATATCGACCACGGCAATGCGTTCCTGCGTGTGCAGAGAAATACGCTGCGGCAAAGCATTGGGATGTTTAATCGTTTCTTTCAAAATATCAATACTTTCCGAAGAGTGGCTGAGTTGTTGTCTGGCACGCTCAACAGCAGCCCGCAAGTCTTCCGGATTGATAGGTTTCAATAAATAGTCTATCGCAGCAAATCGAAACGCCTTAATCGCATGCTCTTCATAAGCTGTGACAAAGATGATTTTAGACCGCAAATTCGGCAATATTTCCAATAAATCAAAACCTGTTCCATCGCCTAGCATAATATCCAGAAACAATAAATCCGGCGTCTCCTGCCTCAACAGTTTTGCACCACTGACCACACTATCAGCCGTCCCTTTGATTTGAATATCTGGGAACAATTCCGCCAAGTCATTTTGCAAAACCTGAATAGCCTGTGGCATGTCATCTATCAATACAGCTGTGAGCATTTGGATAAGTTTAAGTCTAAGTTCAAGATTAAGTTTAAAATAAAATAGACAGCTTTGCTGTCTAAAAAAGGCTCTCGTCTCTCAGCCGAAGGCAGTCTCGCAGTGCCGCAGGCACGATCCCGCATCTCGCAGCGCAGCGGTCTCACTAAGAAATTCGACTCCAGCCTTTTGCTTTTCCGACTGTAGCCATATAAGCCTTGAGCGGAGCATGAATAGGCTTGTCAAATTCAGAATCATCTTCAATAATACGTGCTGCCAGTTCGCGGGCGGTTTGTAGGATACGTCCATCTTTTGCGAGGTCTGCCATACGCAGATTGACAATACCGCTTTGCTGTGTACCTTCAATATTGCCTGGGCCGCGAAGATTCATATCCACTTCGGCGATTTCAAAACCATTATTGGTGCGGCACATCGTTTCTATACGAGTTCGTGCATCATGACTTAGCTTGAAACTGGACATTAAAATACAATAAGCCTGATCGCTTCCACGGCCTACCCGTCCGCGTAGTTGATGTAATTGCGATAAGCCAAAACGCTCTGTGTTTTCAATCACCATGAGCGAAGCATTGGGGACATTTACGCCAACTTCTATCACCGTTGTTGCGACCATAATCTGTGTTTCGCCTTTGACAAAACGTTGCATTTCAAAATCTTTATCGGCGGGCTTCATACGTCCGTGTACAATGCTGATTTGGTATTCTGGCGGTGGGAAATCTTTGGAAATGGCTTCATAGCCTGCCATCAGATTATTCAAATCTTCAAAAGCTTCTGCCTCTGATTCTTCGATGAGTGGATAGACAACATAGACCTGCCGACCAGCCTTTATCTGCTCGCGCATAAAACCAAAAACCCGCATTCGATTGGTTTCGTTTTTGTGCAACGTTTCGACATTTTTTCTGCCTGGCGGCAATTCGTCTATCACGGATACATCTAAGTCACCGTAAGCGGTCATAGCTAAGGTACGTGGGATAGGCGTGGCCGTCATCACCAAAACATGAGGTGGACTAACTCTACCTTTTTTCCACAAACTAGCTCGTTGTGCTACGCCAAAACGATGTTGTTCGTCAATAATTGCCAAGCCTAGATTCTCAAACTCTACCCAGTCTTCAATCAGTGCGTGTGTGCCAATGAGGATTTGTATGATGCCTTCCTGCAAAAACTGTAAGAGCTGTTTCCGCTTTTTGCCTTTTACACTGCCCGACAAAAAGCCAACCTGAATACCCAGCCCTTTCAGACTTTCGGTGATAGAAATATAATGTTGCTGTGCCAATATCTCGGTTGGCGCCATGAGGCAGGCTTGAAAACCATTGTCCAGCGCAAGCAACATGCACAGCAGCCCAACGACTGTTTTTCCACTGCCCACATCGCCTTGTAAAAGTCGGTTCATGTGCTTGCCATGTCCCATGTCATTCCGAATTTCCTTAACGACCCGCTTTTGCGCACCAGTCAGTTCAAATTCGAGTTTTTCATTATAAAAACGGGTAAAATGTTCGCCAACCGTCTCAAAAACATGTCCTTTGATGGCATTTTTTCGTCGACTTCTTATTTGCAATAAGCGCAATTGTAAAAAGAATAATTCTTCAAATTTGAGTCGATTTTGGGCTTGTTGTAAAACAGCAAAATCTTTTGGAAAATGAATGTCCAGCATCGCTTGTTTTCTGCCGGGAATTCGCATTTTTTCCAGTAGGTAAGCGGGGAGCGTTTCGGGGAGGTCTATTTCTTTGAGTCGATTATTCAGTATTTTTTGCAGCTTGCGAATGCCTTTGGTATCGAGTCCTTTGCCATCCAGTTTGCCAGTGGTGGGATAAACAGGCTGAAGAGAAGAGACTTCCTGCAAATTGGCTGCTGTGACGGGTTCCAGCTCAGGATGCACGATATTGAAATTGCGCCCAAACTGCGACACTTTGCCATACACCACATACTCAACTCCCGGCACAAGCTTTTTTTGTACCCAACTGATGCCTTTAAAAAACACCAAATCTATATAGCCCGTATCGTCTTTGAATTTGGCGACAAGCCGCATTTTTCGTCCGCCACCCGCTGTATCCAGTCGTCGAATGACACCTTTCAATTGTACCGTCGCGCCCTCTGTTGTGATGTCGCGGATTTTATGAAACTGCGTTTTATCAACATACCGAAACGGATAATGCAATAGCAAATCTCCAAACGTGAAAATGCCTAGCTCGGTTTTGAGCAGGTCAGCACGTTGTGGCCCTACGCCTTTTAAAAATTCTATTTTGGTATGCAGATTATAATCGGGCATGCGGTAAATATACGGGTTGGGAATTTCAATAACAATATCATGGGGGATTTTAATTGGATTTTTTTCGTTACAAACACGAGAGATCGGGCATGCAATAAATCGCTAGAGGTTTGTATCCATTGCTTTTAACAACACCCGTCATGTATTTTTGAATATCTTCCCGAATATCCTCATGAATCATGCTTTTCCGGTATTTAACTGCAAATACCAATTGCACCAATAATTGTGTGTATGTGTTTGCCATTTTTGATGTTTGTTTTATGCTGTGAATAAATGTTGATATTTTGCACCTATGGGTGCTACAAATGTGTCGCCTCTATGAGGCTGTTGTATTTAATTTCAAACATTTAAAAATACCGCTCCTATATTAAAGACCGGAAAAACACCATTTTTCCATAAATTTTCTGAAGTTTTTTTCTACATTCATTTTCAAATAATAAACAAACCATTTAGCCATGAATACATTTACCAAAGAATTTATAGAACAGTCGATTATCAGAATGGAAGAAAGTACGCCTCGCATTGCGCAATGTCTTGGCGAGCTGACCGAGGAAGAGATTTGGAAACGTCCGAATGTATCGTCCAATAGTGTTGGTAATCTGGTTTTGCATCTATGCGGGAATATTCGACAATACATCATTGCTAATCTCGGCAATCAGCCTGACACTCGAACCCGAGATGCGGAATTTGCCACAGAAGGCGGTATAGATAAAGCAGCTTTGCTGGAAAAAATAACAAGAACAGCCAATGAAGCGACTGCCGTCATTCGCAGCTTGTCTTTAGAGGATTTGATGAAAGAGCGTTCTGTACAGGGCTTTCAGCAGACGGGAATCAACTCGATTATTCATGTCGTGGAACATTATTCTTACCACACGGGGCAAATTGTATTTTGGACAAAATTGTTGAAAGATATTGATCTTGGGTTTTATGCGGGGCTAGATTTGAATGTGAAGAATGTGTAGGGCGTTTTGCACCCAAATCTTTTTCTTGGTCTGTTATTTAATTGTTTTTGAAAACAACAATGCTTTATGGATGCAACGCACCGAAAGAAAAATTGAGTACACTGGATACAGTACAATGTTATCGAAACGGGTATCGCATTGTACATAAATTTGACGAACTACTCAATCGGGTTGCGGCATTAATGCCCGTTTATTTTAAAAAAATACGATGCGCAACCCAAGCAAGCAAGACTAAAAACAAAACAAATAATAAACAGAATGAAATACATTTTTACCTTAAGCCTTCTACTCCTCAATCTATCCAGCTTTGCGCAAAACCGCATACTAACAGACGGTGAATTCAATGACTGGACAAATTTCAATATAGCCCACACCGACCCTGGCGGAGACAATGGAAACTCTGGCATAGACCTCGGCAATCTACAAATCCACAACGATGAAGAATTTGTCTTTTTCTCCATCGAGACAGGCAGTGAAATCAACCTGCAAGACGATAATGAACTCGCCATCTATATTGATACCGATGAAAACCCAAACACTGGATTGGCTGCTAATGGAATTGGCGCAGAACTGGTTTATTACTTTGGTGATAGAGTTGGTTTTTTATACTTGACGGGCAACCCACTTACCATTTACCATGAGGATATTCACCTCGTTTGTGCACCGACTGTGAGTGCCACCCGCTTTGAGATTGCCATAAAAAGAACCCTTTCTATTTTTGGAATACCGATGTTTCCCAATAATACGATTCGTGTAGCATTCAGAGATAATGGGAGTAATGGCGATGTACTTCCAGATGTCAATGGTGGAATAGATTATGAATTTATAATAACGCCACCACCATCCTTACCTGAATATTCAATTGCAAAAAAACAGGCTTCAGATCTAAGGGTACTTTCTTATAATGTCTTATCAGACGGACTTTTTGACAATAGTAAAGTATTGCCATTTAGCAGAATATTAGAAGCCATTCAACCAGACATCATCGGTTTTCAGGAAATTTATGACCACAATTCTCAGGAAGTTGCCAATCAGGTTACAGCTATGCTGCCTGGCATCAACTGGTATCATGCGGATGCTGGTCCTGACATTCACGCGATTAGCAAATATCCGATTTTAGAAAGCTATGAACTTGCAGGGGTAGAATCTAGTCAGGGTAATGGCGCATTCCTCATTGATCTGCCCAATCTGACAGCGCATTTATTATTTATCGTAGCACATACGCCTTGTTGTGGCAATGATGCTGGAAGACAGGTAGAAGTTGATGCCATCATGGCTTTTTTGCGAGATGCCAAAGCAGGAACAGGCAGTTTGCAACTTGAAGAAAATTCACCCATCATCATCACAGGAGATATGAATTTTGTCGGTGGTTCGCAGCAATTACAAACCCTTCTCACTGGCGACATCATCAATACGTTTCCTTACGGAGCAGATTTCGCGCCTGATTGGGACGGCAGTGACCTATTAGATAGTCGGCCTTATACGACAGGATTGCCGATGGCTTTTACCTGGTATCGGGAAGCCAGCAGTTTTGCTCCAGGCAGACTAGATTTCGCCATTTACACTGGCTCAAACCTGACTTTGCAAAATAATTATGCTCTATTTACCAGGAACTTGCCGGCTGATAGCTTGTCCACATACAATTTGCTGAGTAGCGATGTGACCACTGCTTCTGACCACCTTCCGATTGTCTCAGATTTTCAATTGAATAGCCTGACGGATATATCCAATCCAAGCCTCAGCGTACAGCCAGTCCTTGAAATACAACCCAATCCTGCGGGCAATTTGACGCAAGTAAACTTACAGATGCCTCATTCAACTACAGCCACGCTTCGGCTATATGATGTATTGGGAAATGAGGTGAAAAGAATATTCACAAAACCTTTATCCGCAGGTAAACACCTTATCTCGCTTGACCTGGCGATTTTGCCCGCAGGTGTGTATGTACTTCACCTGGATGCTGGGCTTGGCGGTATCCTGAGTAGGAGATTGGTGGTGGAGAGATAGGTGAAATGTTTTATAAAAAAAGTGAAGGCAGACCAAAACAAGCTGCGCTTCACTTATAGTAACCACACTTTATTTACATATTGAAAGTGTTGTTTCAGGGTATATCGGAGTCTATTGTACGATCATTCTGATTAAGTATTCCTCCAAAGTTCAGAGCATATAAATTGTCTTTTAATGATGAAGGAAATGTAGCAGGATGTTTCCTAAAAAACATCCTGCATAGGTTCACATTTAGGCGTAAATTTTAAGACACTATTTCATTAGCATCATTTTCTGTGTGACGACTTCATTGCCCGCCTGAATGGTATAATAATACATACCTGCAGGATAAGCTGTGCCATCAAAAATAACCTGATGTGTGCCTTTGAGCGTGGGTTGATGCTCAAGCAATCTGGTAATTTGCTTTCCAGTCATATCAGAGACAAACAAAGTCACTTCAGTATCTTTCGGTAAGTCGAAAGCGATGGTGGTTTGTCCTGTGAAAGGATTGGGGTAGTTTTTAACCGTCATGGATTTATATTCAGCAATTTCAAGGTCTGTTGTATGTGCTGAATTTTTCAAAGTCGTCTCTTCGACATTTTCCTGATTTTCTTGCGTTAAATTTAAAGGAATATTATCACATGGAATCGCCGCAGTATATGCAGTAAAAACGGAACCGGCCTGTGCCTCGAACCCAGTTGTCAAGCATACAGCACCTCCAGCTCTCATGGTTACTCTGGTACCATTTTCAGCATTTACATTACCAGAAGTTGTAATCGTATAATGAGCCAGATGATTTGCAATTATTTCATCTTCGAATGTCTCTCCCGATATAGTAAGGTCTAAATCGGTCACTCTATGATTTTTCATGATGATAGATGTTTCATCAATCATACGTGCGTTATCACGGTCTGTAGTACCTACTGGTACCCCGCCAACGGTCACATCAGGATTAGAAAAGTAATTGACCCTGCATCCTGTATTGGTGTTAGAGCAAGTGCTACCTTGCGTTGACAGAATGGTTCTGTCTGCACCTGCACCTGCCCCATATACATGTCCTCTTGCATATTCGGGAATATCATTATGAGTATTATGTCTTGCTCCTTGTACATGTCCAATCTCATGTGCGAATGAAAACCGTCCTGCTATCAATGTAGTAGAGCTTGTATTTCCAACCAAAACGAAAGCATTATTGCCTGTAGGATCTAAATTATCTGTAGGAATACCATAGGCCTGCCCCCAGAAAGTATCATTTCCTCCAAGTCCTCCTTCCCTGACAAGTGCAACAACATCCGCCTTATAAGCATCTCTTAGTGCGGGCATAGTTTCAAAACCATTTGCACCATTCCGTATATTAATTAAGTCATTTTGAACACTAATATTTGAATAAGCGTAAATAGATTGTGAAGAGGATGTATTTAGTTGATTGTAATTTACTGCAACGGTTCTTGCCAATTCCATCCTTACATCAATGTCACTCATAATGTAAGCAAGATTGGATTCATCAACCATTCCCTGTCCAATGACCTGCATATCCATTACAGCATCGGCATCATCCGTAAAGACAATTAAGATCCTGAGATTACAAATATCATCCACCAAGGCATTCTTAGACCCCTTCCTTTCCTTTTTGTTATTGTGATGATGCTCTGGTGATTTTTCAAGTACTTCATGTTTATCTGTTTCATGTAAGCATTGCCCTTCCATAACTTGTTTATCGAAACCAACAAGCATGTGGTAGCCACCGGAAAGAGGAACGATACTATAGGGTACGTCTCCCATGTAAAATTTAGAAAATACTTTGTCTCCCAAAACGGTAAAAAATATACCCGTTCCATCGTCAAGTGTTCCAAACCATGTAAAGTTGCTATTATCTCTTACGTCTATTTCCAATAGATTAGTGACTGTCGAAAACTGCTTGTGCGTTAATGACAGACTTTCAGAAGCCTGAAATTGTGTGGTATTTATACGGATTACTGAAAAATCCGTAACATGATCTGCTTTACTCAATTTCTCGTATGCTATTCGATCTTTATCATTCATTTTCATTTCACGGACATCTACTTCCTGAAATAATAATGGCTGACCAAACATACTATTGCACATAAGAATGAGTAATATTAAAATAATTTTTTCTTTCATAATATTGAAATAATTTACTTTGAATATTCACGACTTCAAGTTTACTGGGATGTTAAGTAATCTGTGAAATCATAATGAAACTGTTATTACTTTTTCAACTCTTCATTCTCCAGCTTCAGTTCTTTTATTTCCTGTTTTAAAGATATCAGGTGTAACCAAAGCTCTTCCACCTGACGCAATAAAGTCGCATCCATTTCTACCATATCAATACCATTTTCTTCTACCTGTTTTGCGGAAGGAACATTGGGCAGGTGTTTATTGGTTTTTACGAATTGTTCGACTTCTTCAATGCTGTTCAGCTCGTAGTCTTCTTCAAAAACATAATCTGCCCAGTCTGCTGAATTGACCGTTGCTACTTTTACTTTCTCTGTCAGGATGCCATTGTCGACATAAAGCTTATAATCTCCGGGATTATTTATAGCGACATCATTGCCAATCACTACTTTTCCGTCTGCTCTTATTCTCATCCGTTCCGCTGTTCCATTGTTTTGGTCTACTCTGAATCTCAGACCTTCACTAGCATTATCGGTAACAACATCAAAAAATCCACCTGAAAAACCACCACCATTTATAGCACCACCAAATAATCGCATACCTTCTTCTCCTGCATTGGTTTCACCGCCCAGATAAAAATTTCCTACTGATTCGTTACTAGCATCCGGCAATATAAAATTACCATTGACCGTCACTTCATTTGTAAGAAAATCTCCATATACAAGTGGTTCAGCAGTGTTGCTATTGTCTATATAAAGTTTATTATTGTCCAATTCACCAAAGCCCGCCTGATAACCGATAAAAACATTGCCCACGCCTGCTGTAGAGCTATACCCTGCCTGGTAACCCAGACACGTATTATTAGTTCCCGTTTTATTGAATCTACCAGCACTATTTCCAGCATAAAGATTTCTTGTGCCTGTTGTAGTAGCGAAACCAGTTGCATATCCCAGAAAGGTATTATTGCCTGCCGTAGTATTATAACCGGCCGACCGACCTATAAAAGTATTATAGCTTCCTGTCTTGTTTTTATAACCGGCTATCCGACCTATGAAAGTATTATAATGTCCTGTTGAATTATACCTTCCTGCGGCCTGTCCCACAAAAACATTCTGTTGTCCCGTCGTATTTCCATAGCCTGAATTAACACCTGAAAAAGTATTGTATTTACCTGTGGTATTAAAATAACCAGATGCTCGTCCTACGAAAGTATTTTGAGTACCTGAGGTGTTGATCCTACCTGTATTCTGTCCAAGAAAGGTGTTGTGTGCTCCGGTATTGATGGCTCCGGCATTGACACCGACAAAGGTGTGATCTGTTCCGACAGTCCCACTACCTGTACCTGCATTATACTGTGCATAGGTGCATACCGATCCAAATAGCATCGCTAAAAGAAATGTTGTTCTGATTAAAGTTTTCATAATTTTAAATTGTTTTAAATTAGTTAAAAAATATAATTTTAAATATTATTCATATAAGCATAACAATGTACCAACTGCTAGGGCAATAGCAGTCAAATCATCGCAGACTATAAGAATCATTTGCAAGTGCCTGTAGTGTGTACAGGACTTTGGGCTAAAGTTGTCGGCAGCGAGGTTTAGACTGCCGACATAGCTGTTTTAAAGGGGGCTTGAGGGGAAGAAACTGCTCTATATTGTTTTTCGGGATGCTTTCTTAGTCGTTATTCAAGTTGATAATGTAAGGTCAAGGTTCAATAATAACCGTACAACCATCGCGACAAAGTTCGAGTCCTGTCATACCATTATTCACTCCGCACACGATAACTGATTCTGCATGTGGAAAATTAGCTGGATAACATACCAGCGTTGAAAATGAACTACTAGTTGAAGTTTGTACATAGCCAAGACGTTTAACGAATAGTTCGTATGTATTGGTAATAATCATACTTCCTTTTGGTGGTGTTGGTGGTGTATAATTTACCGTTACATCAAAGCAGGCTTGCCCACTAGCTGATGGAGCAGGAGTTATCTGCATACCGAAATCACCATTTCCATCAAAACAAGACGATGCAAACTGAGCATTTATAATCCCCACAGAGAAAAGAACAAAAAATACAGCGAAAAACGCTTTTAAAAATTTCATAATACTTGTGTTTTGGTTTAAAAAATAAAGTGTGCTAAAACAACAATAAGCAGTGTGTGGCGAATTGTTGATACAAATGTACGGGCAATAATTGTGGGAAAAAAAGTGTAATTTTAGCTTGTTGTACCAGCATTTTACAGTTTAAGTCCAACAACAAAATACTTAAGTGTTCAGAAAGCATTTATTTCCAAACTACTACAAAAAATAAAAAGAATAATAAGTAAAAAATATATACAAAATGTCGGATAAGCTATACCTGCATAATTCCAAATTATTATCACTGCTCCGTACATTAGATAAAAAAGAACGCAAACAATTTGATCTTTGGTTATCTTCTCCTTTCCACAATACATCAGAAGAAATCTGTCATCTATATCATGGACTAATCAGCCAAAAAAATCTGAATCAGCCTGTTCTGAAAAGCAATTTAATCAAATACCTAGATGAATCTTTCGTATTGTCGAAGCAGGACGAAATTTCGCCGAGCGATGATTTGTCCCTGCGAAAAGCTATGTCTAAGCTGACTGCACAACTACAGGATTTTTTGATTTACCAAAAATCAAAAGAAGACCCATTTAGCGAAAAACGTCAATTGATGGACATATTAATTGAACGGAAATTGTACAAACTATTACCCGCTGTACTGACTAAATCAAAGAAAGAACTGGAAGCATCATCGAAGCGCAGTATTGGATATTATGAAAATATTTTTCAGGTAACTGAAATGGAATTTTACCAAAATATCATCTTAAACAACCGCAATACCAAAGTCGATCTTCAGCAGGTCATCGATAAACTCTGGCAGGCACATATTTGTAAGGTTTTGCGATATTATTGTGCTGCAAAAAATGGAGAAAAGATATTAAAAATAAGCTGCGAATATCCCCTGATAGATGCCTTGAAAACCTATCTCGAAAACAGCCCCAATAAAGACATCCCAGTCATCCGCGTGTATTATGCTTTGCTGCATTTAATAGAAAAAGAGGAACCTAAATACTTCTACGAACTTAAAACCTACCTATTTGACAATTTAGAAATTTTTGACCTGGTAGAAATCCGACAGTTTTTCAATCACCTCACCAATTACTGTACGCGAGCGATTCGTATTGGCAGAAGTGAATTTATACAGGAAAGACAGGACGTCTATGAAGCAGGACTGAAGCTAAAATGTTGGTCGGAAGGCACTTATTTTTCCAAGCATCAATTTATACACATCGCCCGCAACGCTTTATGGCTGGGCAAAATAGACTGGGCAGATGGTTTTGTAGATGAATATGCCGCTGTACTTCATCCCGACGCGAAGGTGGATACCCTGCATTATTACCGCGCTCTAGCTGCTTTTGAACGAAAAGCTTATGAGCAGGCACAAGACGAATTAATTCAAATTACGAACACAGAGGATTTTGCGTATCACATAGAATTTAAAATTTTACTGATTAAAATTTATTACGACTTAGAACCGCTGAATGAAGATAACGCCGACAGTCATCCCATCAATTATGAACTAGAGTCCATCCGGCATTACACTTTGTCCACCCGCAACAAAAAAATATCAGAATCGCTACGCCAGTCCTATAATAACTTCGTAAATCTACTAAAAAGAATACTGAACAGAAAGAAAAAATTGCTCTACGGAGAAACCCTCAAATCATCTAGCCTCGAAAAACTAAAAGAAGAACTGAACACAGAAATCCCACTAGTGCAACGGGACTGGCTGAAGGGCAAGGTGGTGGAATTGGGAGAGGAAGTGGTATAGGTATATTGGGGTAATTGGGTATTAGCGTATGGTGTTGATTGAGTGATAAAGCAAAGTACAAAAGCCAACACCCCCAATCATTCGTCATTCGTAATTAACCCATTCATAATTAATTATTAATAGTCTAAATGTTTTACCTTCGCTACACCAAAAACAAGTTTCACTTACAAATCAATTGCGCTGGGATTCTCCATTCGGAATCAGAAGTGCGTGTTGACAATCGAACATGAAGTTTTCTTTATACTATCATACACTAAAACATTTAAAAGCCCGGCAGATACGGTTTCGGCTATATTATGCTTGTCGCAAACGGTGGCGCAGCATCACAGGTTTTCAGTATCAGTTGCCCCAAAATATCCCGGCGGTACAGGAACTTCAATTGACTTCTTCTATTGTCCATCCTACTTCATTTTATCCTGATAATCGGTTTTCTTTTTTAAATCTAGAAAAACAATTTGGCGAAAATATTGACTGGAATTTCAAAGACTATGGTAAACTCTGGACTTATAACCTGACTTATTTTGAATATCTCCATCAGAAAAATATGGATGCTGAAACGGGGCTACAACTCATCCGCCAGTTCATTCAAGATCTACCAAATATCAAAGACGGCTTAGAGCCATTCCCCATTTCCCTCCGCCTTATCAACTGGATAAAATTTTTGGTAAAATACAAAATTCAGGATGCCGAAATTGACCGTTCTATCTACTTTCAAACTCAAATTCTACTAGATAATCTGGAGTATCATTTATTGGGTAATCATTTGCTGGAAAATGGTTTTGCTTTGTTGTTTTCAGAGTATTATTTTGGGAAAGGCTCACGCTCGCCCCTAGCCCCTAAAGGGGGATCTGCCCGCTTGACAGACAAAGAAGCGAGGGATTCCCCTTTAGGGGCCAGGGGCGCGTGCGAGCAAATCCTAAGCACCCAACTCCCCGAACAAATCCTCCCAGATGGCGCACACTTTGAGCTAAGTCCGATGTATCATCAGTTGATGTTGTATCGCTTATTAGACTGCATTAACTTGATGCAATCCAACGGTATCGGCGACTTCAGTCGCCGCTCTGCTTTAGAAGAAACGGCGACTGAAGTCGCCAGTACGATGTTAGGCTGGTTAAAAGAAATGACCTTTAAAAACGGAGCAATTCCAAGATTCAATGATACGGCAGAAGCAATCGCCCCCACGAGTCAACAGTTATTTGAGTATGCTGAAAGATTGGAAATTATTCCTCCAAAAATAAGACTTGGAGAAAGTGGTTATCGAAAATTTGCAGGCGAAAACTATGAGGCAATTATCGATGTTGGCAATATCGGTCCCGATTATATTCCGGGTCATGCCCATGCTGATACGCTGAGTTTTGTGGTACATGCGCAAGGGCATCCATTCATTGTGGACACAGGCGTTTCGACCTATGAAGCCAATGCACAACGCTTGACTGACCGCTCCACCGCAGCACATAATACAGTCGAGATTGACGGGCAGAACCAATCGGAAGTGTGGAGCAGTTTTCGGGTGGCAAAACGGGCTTATGCCACTATTTTAAAAGAAGATAAAAACAGCGTCAGGGCTTCGCATGATGGCTATAAAAGCCTGGATGTCGAGCATCAGCGCAGCTTTGAATTTGGGGATAAAACGATATTTATAAAAGACGATATTTCCAATCAAAAAGATCGGCTGGCACAGGCTTTTATACACCTGCATCCCGATGTGGCGGCCCGGCTAGAAAACAATACGGTAGTCACCAATCTTGGCAACATTACATTTGCGCAAAGCAAAAAAATAGAACTAAGCAGCTACGCCTACGCAGCAGGCTTTAACAAACAGGTAGAATCCGTTAAAATTATTGTTACCTTTACGCACTGTTTAGAGACGAGTATCAATCTATGAAAATCCTGTTTATTTCCGATAATTTTCTCCCCGAAGTCAATGCACCCGCTACCCGTACCCATCAACATTGTAGAGAATGGGTGAAGCGTGGCGCGGAGGTGACGGTCATTACCTGTGCGCCCAATTTTCCACAGGGCAGAGTCTATGATGGTTATAAAAACAAGTTGTATCAGGTAGAAGAAATTGACGGAATCCGGGTCATTCGGGTGTGGAGTTATATTGCTGCGAATAAGGGGTTTTACAAACGAACTTTCGATTTTATCAGTTTTGCTTTTATGGCTTTTTGGGCAGGTTTGTTCAAAAAAGCAGATGTAATTGTGGCAACTTCGCCGCAATTTTTTACAGCAATTGCTGGCTCTTTTCTCAGTTTTTTTAAGCGGAAACCCTGGATCATGGAAGTGCGCGATTTGTGGCCAGAATCCATTAAGGCAGTAGGCGCGATGCAGGAAGGATTTGTGTATAATACGCTGGAGCGAATAGAGTTGTTTTTGTACCGAAGTGCTTCGCGGATTGTGGTCGTGACGGATGCCTTTAAAGCCAATCTGATTCGACGAAAAATTGATGGCAATAAAATAGAAGTGGTCAAAAATGGTGTCCTGCTGGACGAATATCAGCCAAAGGAAAAAGACCAAGACCTGTTGAAAAAATTAGGCTTGGAAAACAAATTTATTTTTACCTATCTCGGCACACATGGCATGGCGCATAAGCTGGATTTTATTGTCGCTTCGGCAGCCAAACTTAATCACGAAAAAGCAGTACATTTCCTATTTATCGGCGATGGTGCGGAGAAAAAGAATTTGCTCGAACTAAAAGAAAAGCTGGCTTTAGACAATGTGACTTTTCATCCTTTTGTGGCAAAATCAGAAGTCAAAGATTTCATTAGTATATCGGATGTGGCTTTAGTTTGTCTGAAAAAATCAGATACATTTAAGTCAGTTATCCCTTCCAAAATATTTGAAAATGCGGCTATGCAACGCCCTATTCTATTGGGTGTAGAAGGCGAGTCGAAAGAGATTGTCGAAAACTATCAGGCAGGCATCTGTTTTGAGCCGGAAAACGAAGCAGAATTTCTATCCAAAGTAATGGAATTTACGCATAAGAACGGCACGTATCAGCAACTCCAAAAAGGCTGCACCTTACTGGCAGCAGATTTTAGTCGCCGCAAACTGGCTGGCGATATGTTGGACACCATTAGCCGTGTCGTCAAACACCGAAAAAATGCCCAGGCGGGATAATTTCCCTCGCATCAGCATCGTCACTGTCTGCCGCAATGCTGTGGATGTGCTGGCGGCTACCATGCAAAGCGTGTTGGCGCAAAGCTACCCAAATATAGAGTACATTATCATCGACGGAGCTTCGACAGATGGGACAGTCGACTTGATAAAAGAATACGAAAATCAATTGACACACTGGCGCAGCGAAGCCGATGAAGGCATTTATGCCGCCATGAACAAAGGCATTCAGCAGGCAAGTGGTGAGTGGATTAATTTTATGAATGCCGGAGATATTTTTCATGATGAACATGCGGTAGAAAAAATACTCGCTGAAGCAAAAGCGGAGACTTATTTATTATACTGTGATGTTTATTTGCGACAAGCAGATGGCAAGCTGAAAGTCAGGCAGCATAAGCCACTTTATCAGGCAGGTTTGTATCATAATATTTGCCATCAGGCTACTTTTTACCGCTTGGAGAAGATTGGGAAATTTCAGTTTGACACCCAATACAAAGTATCTGCTGATTTTGATTTTTTATTACAAGCCATACATCAGAATAAGCAAAAATACCAACATATTCCTCAGCCTTTAATTGTCTATCAGGGTGGCGGCTGGTCAGATAAATTTGCTTATCAAGCCTTATCGGAACGAGAACAACAATTCCAAAAAATCAAGCATCCGATTATTCGACGCTGGAATCAATGGAATCTGCGTAGGCAGCAAATCAAATTGCGGCAAGAGGAAAAGAAGGAAGGCAAAGCACTGATTCTTGCGCTGTCTTTGGGCAGATATGGTGGTTGTGTGCGCTACGCGACAGAGATTATTGATGCTTTAAATTTGCCTTGCGATACCTATATTTCGACTTTTACAACAGAAAAAAAACCGCAAAATAGTCGTACAGTATGGACGTATAAAAACCGTTTTCAGTTTGTATTGAACAGCCTCTTTGTCTTGCCTTTTTTATGGTTTAAAATAATGTGGGATGCTTGGCGCAAATCTTATTCCGCCGTTTATTTTCCGTACAAACATTTTTGGAATCTGCCTTTTTTATGGGGCTTCAAATGGCTGGGGCGCAAAACGGTGATGACGATTCACGATGGATTTTTGCATGACGGTGATGGCAATAAACTAGAGCAATGGCTGGTCAGAAAATGTGTACAACAAGCCGATGAATTGATTTTTCTAACAGATTTTGTACAAAAAGAAGTACAGGAAAATATTGGTTTTAAAGCCAAAAGTTCAGTCATCGAGCATGGCATGTTTGATATGTATGTCCGCAGAGAAGCGAGAACACATTCGCCCAAACCCCGCCTTTTGTTCCTCGGCAGAATAGGAAAATACAAAGGCGTGGATATGCTCATAGAAGCGGTGAATCAATTGCCACAAGACAGTTATGAACAGCTCTGCATTGCCGGAAAAATGTGGTACGACCTAAAAGTTGATACTACAAATGCCAAACTAAAAATACAGGATAAATGGTTGGAAGAACAAGAAATGACCGACCTGTTACGCAGCCACGATATTTTGATTTTGCCCTATAAAGCAGCCTCACAATCGGGTGTTGTGATGATGGGTGTAGCGGCTGCGATACCGATGATCTGCACAAAGGTCGGCGGCTTGCAGGAGCAGTTGAGCGAAACGGAAGCTCTGTTCGTGGAGCCTAATGTGGCGGCTTTGCGTGAAGGTATTTTGCAATTGATTAATGACCCGCTTTTATACCAGAATATTAGTGAACAATTACTTCGAAAGCAGGAAGATTTGTCTTGGAAAAATATTGCTCGGCGTATTGAAGGAGTTTTACAAAAATAGATTTTGCTCTAAAATATTTTGCAAAGTAATAAAATTTGTTTTAATCTTATAGATACGTTTAAAACTAAGAACAGATGCTTGAAGACATCGAAGATCAAATAGACAATTTTTCCGACCTGACGGGAGCTGAACAGGAGGCTTTATTTTCAACCATTCGGAAACGAGCGGCGGCAGATAAAGTTGCTTTTAAAAGCTATGTTTCAGAATTGGAATATGGATTATACTCGCCACGACAGGTTATTTATGAGGCTTTGTACGAAAAGCCTCAGGGCTGGGAAATTTTTTTATTTGAAGAACTTCAACGCTTTATTTTGGAAGCTGAAAATGGACATCAAGGCGCGATTGACGACCTCACGTCTATTTATTATCTAAGCAATCCAGAAGGTATGTCTCCTGAATTTTATGGCAGGGTAGTAAATTTCTTATCTGAACATCTCAATGCTTCACATCCTCGAATCAGAGAGCGTTGCATGGAAGAGATCATGGACGCGAGGGAAGACTATGAAGTGGAGCTTTCTGTCGAACAGATTCAAAAGTTACAAAAACTGCTGACGGATTCTGATTTTGAGGTGCGGATAAATACTTATTCTTATTTGAAAGATGATGGACTTTTACCCAAAGGTTTTCAAATTCCTTTTCTGGATAAATGGAGAGCTAAACTGACTGGAAAGGGATATTTATTGAAGTAGTTTAAATACAAATACAAATACAAACATCAAATACAAATTCAAATCATTCTCCCTTATTTCTCATTTTTAGGTAGTACTCGACTAAAGTATGATTGAGTAAATTCCGTTGTCGTCAGACGAATTTCGTTGGAAATACAGCATATTTAAGGGGATAAAATCACCAATTTTCATAAAATCCTTCGTCTGCCGACTATTCCATACTTTAATCGAACACTACTCATTTTTACAAGTCAAAAAAAATGACTAAAATTGCACACATTAAAATAAAAAATAAACAAATATGAATAGTCAGAACGCTTTACAAAAACTTCAGGAAGGCAATAAGCGATTTGTTGCCGACAAATTAGATGGACAATTGCAGGATAGTGCAAGACGACAAGCCTTGACAGGCGGTCAGGAGCCTTATGCGATTATACTCAGTTGTGCCGACAGCCGCGTCGTGCCGGAACTGGCATTTGATACGGGCTTGGGTGAGTTGTTTGTTGTCCGTGTAGCGGGTAATGTTGCCAATACTTCCTCCATGGCCAGTATTGAGTACGCTGTTGCGCATTGTGGCTCTAAGCTTATTGTTGTCTTAGGACATCAGAGTTGTGGTGCAGTTACAGCAGCTGTAAAAGGCGGAGATAATGGTTATAATCTCAATCACTTACTAGCCCATGTTGCGCCAGCATTAGATGCGTCGGGTACAGATGCTTCCGTGAATGATATCGTAAAAAAGAATGCTGAATTGACGGCAGAGGAATTAAAAACCCGCTCGTCTATTATAGGAAATGCTGTAGCTTCAGGCGATGTACAAATCGTACCAGCTTACTATAATTTGGATTCTGGCAAAGTAGACTTTTTATAAGTGTACTGATGTGTTGATGTAAAACACGACAACACATCAACACGACAACACATCAACAATGTTTATACACAAAAATTTTACTTTTAAAAGAATACTTACGTTTTCGGGTATACACATCCTTTGGCTGACTGCCTGGATGACTAGTGTGACTGCTCTCCACGCTATTTTTCACGATAGTAAGATATTCACTTCTTTAATCTCTATTCCCTGGTTGCCGCTTTCTATCATAGGTACGGCAGTTGCCTTTTATGTCGGTTTCAAAAATAATCAGGCTTATGACCGACTGTGGGAAGCCCGGAAGATATGGGGCGCAATAGTCAATAGCAGTCGAGCCTGGGGCAGTGCGGTGAAGGGGTACGTCAGCGGTCAGTTTGTTGATGGCGATTATTCGGAAGAAAATTTGCAGGTGATTAAGAAGCGACTGATTTACAGACATATTGGCTGGTTATATGCTTTGCGGAGTCAATTGCTTATCCCCACTCCCTGGGAGCATATTAGTCAGGGCAGACATGTTGCCCGTCTCGCGAAAAAACGTCGGGAAACTTTTGGTATTGGTTTGCTGGATGATGAAATCACGATGAAAGAGTTGATGTGCTTTTTACCCGAAGGGGAATATGAGCGATTGATTAATCATAAAAACACAGCCACCCAAATCATTGATCAACAAGCTCAGGATTTGCAGCAACTCAGAAAACAGCATTTAATTGAAGATTTTCGCCATATCGCTTTGCAGGATATTTTGAATGAATTTTATGTTCATCAAGGCAAATGTGAGCGTATTAAGAAATTTCCATTGCCACGTCAGTATGGTGGAATGAGTGTAATTTTTGTCGGCATTTTCATTTTTTTATTGCCTTTCGGAATGATTTCTGAATTTCACAAACTGGGCGAATATGGTGCCTGGTTGTCCATCCCATTTTCGGTACTGGTTGCTTGGATTTATCTGATGATGGAATTGGTTGGAGATTATTCTGAAAATCCATTTGAAGGGACAGGCAACGATATTCCGATGCATTCTCTTTGTCGTGTTATTGAAATAGATCTAAGGGAAATGCTGGGCGAAACTGACCTTCCACCGGCTGTAGAGGCAGTGAATGGGGTATTGATGTAGAGAGGAGAGACCGCTTCGCTGCGAGACCACTTTGTTGCGAGACCGCCTTCGGCTGCGAGAAGCGAGATCATGCCCTCTGGTATTGATAGAAGATATTTTTTTGCTTAAACAGAACTTTTTGAACGCATAATTTGTATGTATATATGAAAAGCATAACGGGTTTTCATAAAAAGAAATACATATAGGTCAGGTTATCAAATGAATAGCCTACCTCAAGAAGGTTTTTAGTTTGGGTTAGTAGAATCTCGCTTTAATTTATTTTGGCGAGATTCTTTCGTTAACAAAAAAGGGTAGCACCATAAATGGACTACCCTCTCTTTCTGTATGTAGAATGATGTTTATCTTTGAATTGCTAATTATGAAATTCTCAATTCTGCCACAAGATATTAGTATTTCTTTAAAGTTGAAAGTTTCGCAGAAAAATATTAACCATATTTTTTAGTAAAATCTTTCATCACTTCAATCAGCACATCAATACTTGCCACAGGCATGGCATTATAAATAGAAGCCCGGAAACCGCCCACAGAACGATGTCCTTTTACACCTGAAATATTGGCTGCTGCGCAAGCTGTCAGGAAATCTCCTTCTAAGTCTTTGTTTTCCAATACAAAAGTCACATTCATCAAAGAACGATCTTCTGTTCTGACGACTCCTTTGAACATTGAATTGGCATCAATCTCATCGTATAAAGTCTTCGCTTTTGCTGCATTGCGGGCTGCCATTGCGTTTACGCCACCCTGTTCTTTCAGCCAGCGCATCGTCAGCAGACAGACATAAATCGGATAGACGGGAGGCGTATTGAAGGCTGATTGTTTAGTAATATGGGTCTGATAATCCAGCATGGTCGGAATTTCGCGCTTCACCTTGCCTAACATATCTTTGCGGACAATCACCAAAGTCGTACCCGCAGGTCCCATATTTTTCTGCGCTCCAGCATAGATGAGTCCATAACGCGAGGCATCAATCGGACGACTGAAAATCTCTGAAGACATATCTGCTACAATCGGCACAGCTGTATCGGGTAAAGCGTGATATTGTGTTCCAGCAACGGTATTATTGCTCGTAATATGCACATACTGCAAATCGGCAGGAACATCAAATCCTTTTGGAATGAAGGTATAATTTTCTTCCGCAGAAGAGCCTAGTAAATTCAATCCGCCAAAACGCTTTGCTTCCTTAATCGCTTTTTTCGACCAAGTCCCAGTGTCTATATATCCAGCAGATCTGTCTTCATCGAGCAAATTCATGGCAGCCATAAAAAACTGACTGCTTGCTCCGCCTGACAAAAATAATACTTCAAAATCATCGCTTAGACCTAGCAGGTCTTTTACCGTTTGATGTGCTTCGTCCAGCATAGCTGACACTTCAGGGCTGCGGTGCGACATTTCCAATATGGACAAACCTGCGCCATTATAATCGCGCACGGCTTCGGCAGCCTCTTCAAAAACTGATGCAGGCAGAATAGCTGGACCAGCACTAAAATTGTGTTTTTTCATAACCTTCTAATATATTTTCCAGGCGAATTCCAAGTGAAAATACAAATTCAAACGACAAACTCAAATACAAAAAGCAATAGGTAATAAACCAGTTAGCCAAATTGTGAGTAGCATTGAACTGTATGCAGACACTTAATTTATTTATTAAAAATGAAATTCGCTGCAAAAGTAGGCTTTTTCATGTTGTCGAATGTTATCTGTAGCTTAATTTTTCTGCTTTTCAATAGGCTTTTTGCTTATTCTTTTAAAAAACCTTAACTTGGATAAAGTATAATAAATAATCAGAAGGTATGACCATTCAAACACAGACCAAAACAATTTCACCAATTCGTAAACGCTTGTTTACAGTAGAGGAATATTATAAAATGGCAGAGGCTGGTATTCTACAAGACGAAGAACGTGTGGAACTGTTGAATGGCGAAATTATAACTATGAGTCCAATAAATAGTTTTCATGCAGGTACTGTAAATATTCTCTATGGGATGCTTTATGCTCAATTGAATGGAGAAGCGGTTATTATCTGCCAAAATCCAATTCACCTGAAAAACAGAGATGAACCAGAACCCGATTTTACAATAGCTCATTTCAAACAAAATCAGTATCGGGATGCTCATCCTATTCCTGCCGAAGTTTATTTTGTCATTGAAGTAGCCGACAGTTCATTGGAAAAAGACCGTGAATTTAAACGCCTGCTTTATGCGGAAGCCAATATCCCCGAATACTGGATCGTCAATATCCCCAATCGCCAGATTGAAGTGTTCCGACAAGCCAAAGATGGAGATTATCAGGAGCAGACCATTGCAAAAATTGGAGAACAGGTGGCTTCTTCTACTACTGAATTTGTGTTGGTGGTGGAGGATTTGCTGGGTGGCTTTTCTGAATAAAACTGTCGACAAACCCTAAAATTACTCCCTTTCTTTGTTGTCTAAAAACCCTTAATTTTCTTCTGAATACAGTGTACATACTGATTTTTTAACTACCGCTCTATTAAACTGGAAAAAAGGCAGAGAAACCGCGACTGTAAGTGGCTTTTTATTAGGCGTTTATGGCTTTATTTGATTGATTTTCATTTCAATTTTCATGCGTTTTTTTGCGGAAAACCAAATAAAATGTAATGGATAAAAAATCTATTTGTTCTTAATTTTGAGAAGTAAAAACTTGAACAATATTAAATCAATAAACATTTGTCATCTAAACAATTTTTATCATGAAAATCAATAAACCATTCTTTACCGCAGTATTTATACTGTTTTCTTTTTCTGCTTTTTCACAAAATTGGACACCTATTGCCGTAAACGATGAATATCATTATGAACTGGTCGGTAGTACGGCTATGTATGACTCCACCACTATATTCAATGGAGGCTATATTCGCTATAATAGTCCGGTGGACGCTACCATCTGGATAGATTCGACCACAGTAAATGCCGGGCAAACCATTTATCACCTCAATAAAATTGTAAAGCCCTGCGATACCTGTCCTGCATCACCTCCAGTTTATCTACGGAATCAACAGCAGTTTTTGCAACATCGTATAATTTCTGATAATGCTGGTAAATATATTTTTGATGGTGATGAAAAATGGACTGTTTTTCCTCAAGTCCAAACTGGAACAAACTGGCTTTTTGACACATTAAATACTATCACCGCCGAAGTCATAGCAATTGAAGAAAATCAAATATTCGGGAATACAGATTCTCTAAAAACCATTCTTTTATCAAATAATGACACGCTCATTTTATCCAAAGAACATGGAATTATTCGCTTTCCGCAAATGCAAAACAATACTTATCACAAGCTGATTGGAATACAAACTCGCGACTTGGGAGCAAGTATTCCAGGTTTTCAGGAAATGTATGATTTTGAGGTTGACGATGTGTTTCAATATTACTACTACTTTGAAGCCATACAGGGCGGATATACAGGTCAGGCAAAGATATCCATACTAGGCAAACAGGTTTGGACGGATTCTGTGAGATATGATATTGAGCGGATTCTGAGCCATTCATTAATCAATTATGGAACAACATATCCGCCCATAGTCACAACAGTACAGTTTTCACATACTTTCTATAAAGACGACATTGCCAACCAATATCCTGGACATTTATTTGAGGATGATATGATGTGTCAATGGGACGGCGAATGGGGTACGGAGCAATCTGACTGTACACGCTTTGGTTTTCCATTGGACAATAAATATTTTACCACAGAATACGGACAAAATCAAGATGATAAATGGGTGAAGTTTATGCATTCTATGGACTTCTCTTCTTCTACACGCCTTAGTGATTTTTTTAGTGATGACCCCAATTCAGATATATTATCGCCCGACGAATGCTTTGGTGGTGGTTATACTTATCGAAGAAGCTGGGAAGAAGGACTTGGCGAGACTTCATTTACATTTAGTTGTTTTGAAGGTTATGGTATAAGAGAGTTGTCGGGCTATATCGTAGATGGCGATACGACAGGCATTATCACACCTGACTCTGTATTGATTCTTTCCAATGAAAGTGTAAGCTTGCGTACTGCCGCAAATATAGAAGTTTATCCCAATCCTGCAACTGATTATATCTCCTTTAAAATCAATGCTGTTCACTCTGTTTCCGAGTTGGACATCACGATTTATGATACGATGGGTAAGGCATTGAAAACGGAAAATTATGCCGCCACTGCATCAGGTGAACTACAAGTCAGCGACTTGCTGCCAGGGATGTATTTATTGTCTTTTGAAATGGATGGGCAGGTTTTTACTCGGAAGTTTGTGAAGGTGGAATAGGTGGAGCAAATTACAAGATAAAAAGTACCAAATTCCAAAAGCATATCATCAAGGCTTTGTCTTGGTATGCTTTTAGGATTTGGAATTTTAATCTCGCCCATGGTTAAAACCATTGACTACCAAATCATTCGTCGCTATGCGACTTAGCAAGCCTTCAACTAGACAACTTTGCAAAGTGTCATAGACACGACCTATCTGGTAGACTACGGTTTCAACCGTAGGCGAATCGGACGGCAAAATTGTGCAATTTGTTATACGCACCTCTGACAGCCTTTTTTGCCATTCCTTTTATAAAGTTGTAACTTGTAATCTTGGAAAAGATTTTGAAGGTGAAATTTTTTGTCTAAAATCACTAAAGTTTAAGCTACTGCATAATCCGAAAACTCACGCATTTTAGGCGTTACAAAACCGACTACAATATCAGTAGGTGGTACACCTTTATACACCAATTTTTTACCAAAATCTATGTCCGTCATATTGCGGTGAAACCATAATTTTTCATTGATGATTTCAATGTGTATCAGGCAATTGTGAATGTATTCGCCATTTTTTTTCCAGCCTGTGGTAGTGACCATATATCGGCGATTTTCTTTGTCTAAGACAAGCTTAGTCTCCAATTCCGGTTCATTAGAATACTTGATGCCTTCCATGTCGTTAAGCATCTCTAAAATCATTGATTGGTATTTGGTTGTTTTATCCATTTGTCTGTATCACATTTTTCTTTTTCAAAGATAAGGTTTTTTTGATTTTAAAACATGAAGAATTTCATTTGGGATAATTTTCTTATCCCAAGTTGAATATGTAGAAGGAAAAATATATTTTGCCATTCCCCTCATAAATTTGTAAATTGCAGTATTCTATCATACTCGTCACTACACCCAAAAACCAATGGCAAAAGACATTTTCCATGAAGAAGTAAAAGAGGCACTAATCAAGGGTGGTTGGATAATCACACACGACCCCTTGCCTGTTGCATTTAAGGAAAAAAATGTAGAAATTGACTTAGGAGCAGAGCCTGTACTTGGAGCAATCAAAGAAAATAAGCTAATTGCGGTTGAAATTAAAAGCTTTATCGGAAAATCCGTCATGTACTCATTTCACGGCGCACTTGGTCAATTTATTAACTATCGCAGAATGTTGAGAAATACCGAGCCTGAACGTGTCCTGTTTTTGGCAGTTCCGGTTGACGTTTACGAGGACTTTTTCCTTCATCCTTTTGGCATCAATGCTATTGAAGAAGAAGATTTAAAAATATTGGTATATGACCCACAGCAAAAAATAATAGTCACATGGATAAGATAAAACAATATCAACAAATCATCAAAACAGCTATCAAGAATCATCATCATCCGAATAGGATACACCAATACGATGAATTTGAGTCACAAGTCACCTTTGATGACGAACATGGACATTACTACCTTATCAATGTAGGTTGGAATGAATACAAACGTATCTTTTCCTGCATTCTACATCTTGATTTAAAGGACGATAAAGTATGGATACATCAAGACTGGACGGAAGGCATTGTAGATGACCTTTTGGCAATGGGTGTATCCAAAGAAGATATTGTGCCTGCTTTTCATGCGCCCTATAAACGGAAATATGCAGTATTGCAATAAGCATGTATTGTAAAAAAATCCAAACCCCACACCTTGGAATTTGGATTTTCCCATTTTGAAATTTTCGATTTACTCGACCAAGTCCAGCCCCAACTCATCCAACTGCTCCTGATGTACCGGCGAAGGCGCATCAATCATCATATCCCGTCCCTGATTATTCTTCGGGAAGGCAATGAAATCACGAATCGTATCAACACCATTCATCACTGAACACAAGCGGTCGAAACCAAAAGCGATGCCGCCGTGTGGCGGTGCGCCATACTCAAATGCACCCAGTAGGAAACCAAACTGCGCTTCTGCCTCTTCTTTGGTGAAGCCCAATAAATCAAAATTCCGGCTTTGCAAATCGCGGTCGTGGATACGAATAGAACCACCACCGATTTCCACACCATTGATGACCAAATCATAGGCATCTGCGCGGAGTGACTTCATGGTTTCGTGGTCGCCATTCATCATGCGTTCCATGTCCTTTTTCTTGGGCGATGTAAAGGGGTGGTGCATGGCGTGAAAACGCTCGCTCTCCTCATCCCATTCCAATAAAGGAAAATCAACTACCCAAAGCGGATTAAATTGTGTGCGGTCGCGCAAGCCCAATTCATCACCAACATGCAGGCGTAATTCATTGAGTTGCTTGCGGACTTTTTCTGTTTCACCAGCCATCACTAAGAGCAAATCACCAGGCTTGGCATTCATTTTTTCGCCCCAGGCAGCCAAGTCGTCCTGATTGAAAAATTTATCTACGGAGGATTTGTAGCTGCCGTCTTCATTGCGACGCACATAGATCAAACCTTTCGCACCAATCTGCGGACGTTTCACAAAATTGGTCAGCGCATCCAGTTGCTTGCGGGTATAAGTCGCTGCGCCTTCTGCATTGATGCCAACCACCAGTTCCGCACTATCAAAAACGACAAAATCTTTGCCTTTCGCGACCTCATTCAACTCGACAAACTCCATCCCAAAACGGGTGTCTGGCTTATCGGAACCATAACGTTCCATGGCTTCATCATAAGTCATGCGTGGGAAATCTGGTAAGTCCAGATTCAGCATCGACTTGAATAAATTTTTGGTCAGTCCTTCAAAAGTATTCAGAATATCCTCCTGTGTCACAAAAGACATTTCGCAGTCAATTTGTGTAAATTCCGGCTGACGATCTGCCCGCAAATCTTCATCACGGAAACATTTGACGATTTGAAAATATTTATCAAAACCAGCCACCATCAGAATCTGCTTGAAGGTTTGTGGCGATTGTGGCAAAGCATAAAAAAGTCCCTTGTTCATCCTGCTTGGCACAACAAAATCTCGCGCACCTTCTGGTGTACTTTTTATCAAAACAGGTGTTTCTACTTCCACAAAATCCTGTCCAGCAAGGTAAGTACGCGTTTCAATCGCCAACTTACTTCTGAATATGATATTGTTCTGAACTGGCTTACGACGCAAGTCCAGGTAACGATAGGTCATCCGCAGGTCGTCGCCGCCGTCCGTGTCATCTTCGATGGTAAATGGCGGCGTTTTAGAAGCATTCAGGATATTCAATTCAGACACTTCGATTTCAATATCGCCTGTCGGCATATTTGGATTTTTATTGCTGCGCTCGCGCACGGTGCCTTTTATCTGGATGACAAATTCGCGTCCCAGTTTTCTTGCACTGCCACACAAATCCGCATCATCATCCATGTTGAACACCAGTTGAGTAATTCCATAACGATCTCGAAGGTCAATAAAAGTCATGCCTCCAAAATCTCTGTTCTTGTTCATCCAGCCGGACAGCAGTACTTCCTGACCGATGTGCGTGGTGCGGAGTTCTCCGCAGTTGTGCGTTCTGTACATGGTTTTGTTTTATAATGAATGAATGAGTAAATGTGAATGTGAATGAATGGAGAATAGTACATCCATTTACACAAAAAAATCACTACTCATTGAAAATTTATAATTCGTATCAAGCATCGCAATTCTCAGCAATTATAATAGGCGACATTTTTATTTACGTAATAGTATTGAAAATAGTTCGCAAAGGTAAGAAAGGAATGGGGAATGGGGAAATTTTTTAAACAAAGCCCCGAATAGAATTTTCTGAAACAAGCAGATAGTTATTAGTTTTTTTGACAATAGGAGATGCCCCTTGAATAAACAAGATGTTTTTTGTATTTTTGTTTTGGGATAAATTCAAACATACAGCTTAAACTCAGAAGTAGTTGAGTATAACTCTAAAATAGTGAAACACAAATGAATGATGGTGCTTTAAGTGAACTATTAGCTGCAATCTCTCTTACTCGAAATACAAGTCAAGGGTATTTATTCCGAACTGTTTTAATTGCAGGAAAGTGGCCCGCAATAGATATTTACGCAGAGGTCATTGGAGATAGTGTCCCAAAGAATTACTGTTTCATTCAAGTTAAATCTACGACTCTGGGTTATACAGCAAGGGATAATAAATTGAGAATACAGATTCCCAAAACGAAACTTAATAAATTAGCAGAATTTAACGGACCGAGTTACCTGATTGGAATTGATTATGTGGAAAGTAATCCCTTCGATTCTAAAGCTTACATCTCTGCAATAAGAGGTACTTACGCAACAGGATTCTCAAGTATGCCAACAAATAATTTGTTGGACGAAAGCAACCTAATCCGATTGAAAGATGAGGTAGAAACATTTTGGAACGGAACGAACACATTTGACAAGAAAAACAGTACGACTTCAATATTTGATTTATGAAAAATAAAAGACAATTCCAAGGCTGGCGTTCTGAACAAATTGCAAAGGTTTTTTTACTCAATTCGGGGCTTTTTGATATAGTTGAGAATTTTTCATCAAATTCAGATGAAAAAGCTGATTTTATAGCTGTTTATAAAGAAATGGATGATAAGAGATTTGAGGTGGAAGTAAAAGCTACTAAGTATTCTAAACATGAAATTCAGCGTAAATATGCAAAAAAAAATGGTCATTCTCCTAATGCACTCGTGATAGAATTTTATGTAAATTATGATGAAGAAACTGGCTATTTTAGATTAGCAAATGGCAATTATTCCTCTGAACTGAGTAATATGTCTCGCGATAAATTTATTTCTGAAGTAGAAAACTATGCGGTGAAAATCGTAAGACATTAAAGTGTTCAAATTCCAAATTCCAAAAAACAACCCACAACCCGATAACCCGTAACTCGCAACCCGATAACCCGCACTCACGCCACATCATTAATCCCTTCCGTCAGCTTTTGCACAACCTTGAACTCACTGAGGAATACACTGCCAATGACCCGTAAAATGGTGTACACCGGAATCGCCAAAACCATCCCGACAATGCCGCCTAGTTTCGCGCCAACCAGTATGACAATAAAAATTTCCAGCGGATGTGCCATGACACTATTAGAAAAAATAAAAGGCTGTAGTAAAAAATTATCTAACATTTGCATAGCAGCAAAGACCAGCACAACTTTCGTAATCATCGGTACAATAACTAAGCTGAAATCGGCATCCAGATTGGAAGAAATAGCAATAAAGATTCCGAAAATACCGCCAATCATTGGTCCGAGATAAGGAATCACATTGATAACGGCTGCAAAAAAAGCAATAAGGATAGCATTGGGAATACTCAGTAAACCAAGCAGTGTGGATATAAAAATAGTGATGACTGTTACCTGTATTAAAATACCTCCAAAATAACGGGTCAGCATTTTGATGGTTCGTTCGATGACATTTGTAATTTCTGTTTGATGTTTATTGGGCGTCAGCACCAAAATAGACCGCATAAACAGACCCTCTTCTTTTAAAAAGAAAAAAGTAATAAATAAAACGGAAAATAATGCGATAAATAAATTGCCAGTAAAGCCAATCACCGTTCCAAAAATATCGGTGACTTTCGCAGGGCTAAAAGTAGGCAGTACATTTTCTTTGATATAATCAATAAAACTTTCGTTGGAATCTGCGACCAATCCCCAGTCGGCAAGTCGCCCATTGATATTCATAAAAAAACCATCCAGTGTATTGGAAATAGCTGTGGCATCTACGCCGCCTAGATTGCGCGCCTGTTGGAGAACTAGTGGTGCAAATAAACCAATCAACAAACTCAGCACGAGGAAAAAAGAAACCAGTGTCAGCACTGCCGCAATCGTTGAGCCAACCCTGAATTTTCCAATCCGAATCCGCTTAAACAAACGCATAAAAGGCTTGCCAATCAAAGACAAGACCCAGGCAATAATCAGATAACTGACAATATCCGCGAAGTACCAGACAATCAGCCCGGCAAACAAAACACCCAGAATCGCAAGGACGTAACGTGTGATGTTATTTATAGTCATAGTATGGTAATTGGTTGGTTGGCAATTGGATAATTCTGACAATCTTTGCTCAAAGATAAACCTTTTTCATTAAGTGTAAACACAAATTCAAATTCAAAAAGCTATTGGTAAATAGATCGACAGCTATATTAAGTGTAGCGTATTAAACTTAAACTTATCCAGTCACTATCGAATTAAACTTAAGCTTAATAAGGCAACTGAATTTTCAGAACATTTTGAAAGTTGAAGACAAAGCCGTACATTAGGAAAAATTATTCATTCATCTAATTCATCGCAATGGAATTACAGGAAGGAAAAGATAAATTTATTCAGGCTTGGGGAACACTTGGTTCACATTGGGGCATCAATCGTACAATGGCACAGGTTCATGCGCTGCTGTTGATTTCAGAAAACCCTTTGTCGGCAGAAGAAATCATGGAAACCCTGAAAATTTCCCGAGGTAATGCCAACATGAATATCCGTGCTTTGATTGACTGGGGCTTGGTATTCAAGGAACTCAAACCCGGCGAACGCAAAGAGTTTTTTGTCGCAGAGAAAGAAATGTGGGAAGTGATTCGCAAAATTATTATCCAGCGAAAAAAGAAAGAACTAGAACCCGTCATCCGAGTCCTCAATGACATCAGTAATGTCGAACAAAACAGCCCAGAAGCCCAGGAGTTTGCCCGCGTCATTGAAGACATTAATCTATTTGCCCAGAAAGCGGACTCTACTTTAGAAGCTCTAGTGAAGTCTGATCAAAATTGGTTTGTTGGGACTTTTTTGAAGAATATGATGAAATAGAGTATGAATGAAAATACTCACAGGTTAATTTTTGAAAGATTTTGTCGCGTATCGTTCATATTTTAGCTTTCGGAGACCAGATAATCTCTATCATACTTTGAATTTTTCATCCATCTCCTGCATGACCTTTTTATGTGGAATACCTTTCCCTGCATCCAGTTCTGCAATAGACTCTTTAAGGAACTCCGCTTGCTGAGGAGACAAAGCCCAATCATCATTCTCTTCGCTTAGAATAGCTTCCAGATTAGTCAAGGTGGTTTCATCTGTAACTATCGTTAGCTTTTGAATGAGCTGTAATTTTCTTGCTTCTAATGTCATGGTCGTAATCTTTTTCTCAATATAGTGGTTTTTTGTGAAAAATGCTTGTAGAATACGATTAAGGAGTTCAATTTATTCTATGCTTCTACCTGCACAATACCGAAAAAAATCGTATCTTTGAAAACATGAAATATGCAAATAGAATCACTATAAACCCAAACATCTGTCATGGGAAACCTTGTATTAGAGGAATGCGTTGGCCTGTAGAAGTTGTGCTAGATTTACTGCTTTCCGAAATGACTACAGAAGAAATTTTGGAAGATCACCCAGAGTTGGAGCGAGAAGATATACTGGCTAGTTTGGAGTATGCCAAGCTGCTTGTTTCTGGTAAAAGTGTAAATGTAGCAGCCTAAGCGTGAAAGTTCTCTGCGACGTACATATTTCTTTCAAAATAGCCACTTTAGGTACTCCAGTAGGACTCCTTAAAATTAACCTCGGAAACTTATCTACACGTAAACTCATCTCAATTTTAGAAAAACATCTGGATTTAATTCTTGAAAATTTTGCTACAACTCCGTGCTGCATCGAAATTTATTCAGACAGAATAGAGATTCACACTCCATGATGATGGAGTCTTTTTAGAAAGTTTTGCTGAATTAGATTTCAAGAAAGTTAGCCACAAATGCACGAATTAAAAACGAAGTAGGATATATTCGTTTTTAATTTGTGCATTTGTGACAAAAAACATACATGATGCGCCGTTCCTATAAAACCAACTTCACCGGCACCGAAAACACACTCACTTCCCCAAAAGCCAAATGCTTCATCCGATGATTTTCGATATTGCTTTTGATACATAGCCAGACTGCTTCGTCTAGTTCACCTTCTAACAATTTGACGACAGTCACCTTGCCTGTTTTATCCAGCGTCACTTTCAGTGTGATGTGTTTTGGAAGTGCTATACCTGCTTTATGGCAAGCCATCGCCTGCGTGAGCGCATGACCAAACTGCTGTTTGAAAATCGTCAGCTTATCCATCATTGGAATATCGAGTTCGCAGCTCGTGGTGATGGTGCCGAGTTCGACTTGTGGCGCTACTTTTTTGCTTTTTCTGACCACGCCTTCTATGGCTACATCAAAGCCAATGGCAGAGTTGGCTACACCTGCGGGCATGGCTAGTGGCTGCTGTACTTGTTGTGCCAGTTCGCCATTTTCGGTCATAATTTCTTCATGGTCAATCGCAACAAAAGACGTGTAAGCCGTCATCAGGTTATACTTCAATCCGAGTCCTGTTACTTCGTCTTTTATCTCACTTTCATCGGTCACTTGTTTATAATCGTCTAGCAATTTAATGCGCTCTCTTGCCCAAAGATATTTCAGCGCGACATTGCGGGTATCAGGCATCACACTGCCTACCGTAAACGTCTCTTTATAAGCTTGTCCACCAGTATCGCCTTGTATCGTGATGCTGCCTTTTGGTGTCCCTTTCCACTTACCGTGAATGAGGATAGGACGTTCTGCAAATACATCAGCAATGGCAGTGGGTTCGATATCGTAGGTTTCAAAACCATTAAATTGAGCCTTCACCTGTGTCAGTACTGGTGTCTGAATATAATTTCTAAATTGCTCGGCAATATCGGCAGCATCTTCATTATTGATGACCACAAAAGGCTCGCCCATACCGACATGTGCCATGCCTTCCATCAAGTAACGATTGATGCCCGAACCAATACCAAAAGCAAATACATTCGCTTGGTCAAGGTTATTTCTAATGAGGTCAAAACATTCTTTTTCTACATCAATATAGCCATCAGAAACGACAACAACAGAACGCGAGAGATTTGCATCGCAGCGTGGCAAGTCCAATGCGCGGCGCAAAGCAGGCAATAATTCCGTCCCGCCACTACCCTCTTCATGGTCAATTACACGCAGGGCTTCTTTTACGTTTTCGCTTGTCGCAAATTTAGACTCCTCCGCCCACAGATAAGACGTGCCAGCAAAGAGCATAACATTAAAGCGGTCGGAAGGACGTAGATTTTGCATCAGGTCAGTCATCAGCGTCTTGGACGTCTCCATTGGAAATCCACGCATCGAGCCGGATACATCCATAATGAACACATATTCGCGGGGTGGAATCTGGTCAATTTTAATCTGTTTTGGTGGCTGCACCATTAAAGTAAAAAAGTTTTCTTCTTCGCCTTCATAGAGCATTAAGCCCGACTGAATCTTGCCGCCTGCCAGTTGATAATTCAAGACAAAATCGCGATTGCCGCCCGTGCTTTCTGTTGGATCGAGTACAATTTCAGCTTCGTGCTGGTCGGGATAGCTGACGCTCACTTTATGCGTTGCACAACTGATGTCTTGTATCGGCATTCCGGCAGATAGGTGAAGATTGAGGTCGAAATGATAAGCTGGCAGTTCGTCTTCATTGGTATATGGCGTAGCCACGAATTGATTATCCAAAGAAGCGGTGGCTGCTGACTCATTGGAGTAGCGCGGGCCAACAACCGTTGGGTAAACAAATTGATACACACCATCTGTTGGGATGAGCATTTCTGTGTATTTCAATACAACTTCGATACGGTCGCCGGGCGTGATATTGGCGACATTCATTTCGAAGACATTCGGGCGTTTTTGTTCTAATAGGGAAGCACGTTTGCCTTGGGCTTTAGCGACTTCATAGTTTTTCCGAGCTTCCTCCTTTTTCTGAATGTCGGCTGTAATCGTGCGATTGCCAATTTTCATTTCCATGCCATACACGGCTGCGCGGGTAGAAGCCGGAAAGGTATAAATGGCTTCAATCGTGTTGCTGCCTTCATTGATATAGACTTGTGATATCTTCACATCGGCAATGACACCTGCTATATTGACATCGGCAGTGGTGGAGTGTAAAGGAAGTTGGTCGTAACCAGGGTTTTCGCCTTTGACAAAAAAGTAAGGCGACAGCGACTGATCTTCTGCATCGGGCTGGGCGAACATAGTTGTTGTCATCAGGAGGCACAGGGCGAGGGTTGCGAATTGAACAAATAAATTTCTCATAATTTTTATGTGTTGTATATGGTTAATCATTTTTACAATCACAAAAGTATAGGAGAATGGAATGACATGACTTGGCTTTTTAGTGAGTGGATAGGCTGGGCTATTATTCGTTGAGTTTTGGGTGGGATTCGATTTTTTAGCTATCTTTCCCGTGGGTATTGGTAATTGGGATATTAGGGGACTGGTAATTGGGGGACTCGTATATATTTTGCTCCGCAAAATTCAACAACACAACAATAGGGCAAACGCATCAAAATTATCTATTCTAAAACGGACGAATATGGCGAAAAACATGTCGCAGCTACGCAGCTAAAATGCTGTTGGTCGACTATTTTCTGCAAACGTTTAGCATCTACCAAGCTAGTTCAGCACTCTTTTTTGAAAATACAGCCCCTTGGGGCGAAATATTTGTAGAAATGTTGCAAATTAAAAATTTTAAAAGCCTCGTAGAGGCGACACGTTAAATGTATACGTTTGATGCGTTTGCCCTAACACAACAACACAACAACACAACAACACAACAAACATGGACGGTACAAAACGCAGCAATATCACGATTGGAGAATATGTTGAAATTGTAGAAAAGCAAAATCAAGGGAGCGGCGAACTAACAGAAGGACAGGTAAAGCGGATACTTACCAAGTCCTCCAATCATCCGCATGGGATAAAAGTCATGCTGACTTCAGGCGAAGTGGGGCGAGTGAAGCGGATTTTGGAGGAATAACCTAAAGGAAACCTATCCATAATTTTCTTTAGAACATGCAGTCAATTGAGGGAAATTTAAACACGTTCTTGGAGGGAGAGGCTTCCTTTAGGAATGAAGTGCGGGAAGGCAAATTCGCCATTCCTTATTTTGAAACACCCTGCCCTTTCAGCACCAGTGCATAAGTAATCGCGACTGCACCAACCACGATATAAAAGACAATCGTTTCAATAGGGTTGCCGGGATAGGCTTGAACATGGAAGCCCATTTGTTCTACCAGCATCGGAAAAATCATCTGAGATTAAATACATGGAGGACGACGACATATTCGTTTATGTTTTTTGTTGTAGGCAATGGACGCGAGACGCGGAAAACGCCCAGTACCCGAAAATAATCAAAGGCTTAAAAATGCCACGTTCAATTTGACTGATTAATTTGTTTATCAATCGTTTTTTGAATTTGAATTTGACATTTGAGTTTGAGTTTTTCACTCATCATACTTGTACAATTCAAGATCTTCGATGGTCTTGATGAGTTTATCGGCATAGCTTGGGTCGGTCGCATAGCCAGCCAGTTTCAGCCCTTTTGCCCAGCCTTTGTAATCTTTGCGGTCTAGCTTATGTAAATCTTTGTATCGCTTGCCCGACAAGAATTTGCTGTGCGCACGATAGCTAGCCCAGGCAGACTCAAAACGGATAAAAAAGTCTTTGTGCGAATCGTCTGAAAAATTGGTGCAATGTCCTTTTTTACATTTTTTTGAAAAACATTTAATTCCAAAATGATTATTATGCTTTGACGCTAATGTGCTCGCCCCTGAATTTGTTTCCACCACGCCCTGTGCAAGTGTAATGCTCGCTGGAATCCCATACTTTTTCATTTCGGATACCGCGACGGAGGCGAATCGATCCACGTATCCCTGCTGGCGCTTCAGTTTTGCCAATTCTTCAGCACTGCGTTTTTTCACGGGTTTGGCTGCCACAATCGGCAAAGCTGAAAAGCTAGAGGTCTGTCCTGCCGAATTGGAAGAAGTAGATACCAATTTCCCACTTGAAGGATGTTTTTCGCTTGTTGGTGTATTGGCTTTCATTGCGCCAGTATTAAAATTGAATTGAAAGCTGACATCTTTGCGCGTCAGCACAACTGCCAGCAATACCAGCAAGCCGATTTTGAACCATGTTTTCCCAAAGAAGTATTTGAGTTGATCCAGCCCTTGATTAATTTGTCGTCTCATAATTTTTTATTTTTTAAAAAAAATCCACTTGTGGATGATCTGATGTTTTAGTATCTTTAAAACATATAATCGCAAATTAAAACAATTTGTTTTAAAATGTAAACAAAAAAGTGAAATTTTTCTCGTTTTTAACAAAAAAAGATGAAGATTCAGCTATTTTACTGGTATTCGCTTGTACTTTTCATCGGCAATGCCTGTGTGACGGTGCAGCCCCCGACGACCTTGGATGAACCAAAAGAAGTGCAATCGCTTGTTGATACCAACTATACCCGAATTGCGCAGATTGAAGAACAGGCTACTTTTATCACGACCGATAAATTATTGAATGTTTATCTGATTACAAGGCGGGGTGAGTTGGTGAAATATACACCGGAAGGCAAAGAACTAGCGCGGTATAATAATTTTTCACTCGGACAGCCAAGTCTGATTGACGCCACCAATCCATTTCAGGTGTTGGTCTATTATCCCGATTTTATGACGGTCGTCACGCTGGACAATACGATGAACGAAGCCGCAAAATACGAGTTGTTTGATTTGGAACTGAATAATGTGGATGCCCTTTGTTTTTCTGCCGACGGCAATGTGTGGCTCTATGATCCGACGACCTTTCAACTGAAAAAAATAGACCGCAATTCAGCGACTTTGCAGGAAAGCAATGATTTTTCGCAGCGCTTTGATCAATTGCCGCAACCGACTTTTTTATTGGAAAGAAATAATGCTTTGTATTTGAATGATCCCAAACAAGGCGTTTTTGTTTTTGATGCCTACGGGCAATACCTGAATACGATTCCCGTCACGGGACTAAAACGTTTTCAGGTTTTAGACGATCAGTTGGTCTATTATAAAAGTGGAGCTTTGCAGGCTTTTCATTTAAAATCGCTGACGACTCGTCCGATTGCCTTGCCTGCTAATGTGCAGCGGGGAGATGAAATTAGCATAGAAAAAAATCGCCTGTTTGTCGCAACTGATGAAGGGGTGAGCTGTTATTTATTTTGAAAATGGGTAGGGGTGTTGCCTTCGACTCCGCTCAGGCAACTGTAATTGTCGTTGGTTTCGTAAACTTGCGGGCGGCCTTGTGGTAGGGAAGTTTGCTAAACCTCTCTCAATGCTTCCCACTTTAGAAGAAGGTTTAGCAAACTCGCAGCCCTCAAGGCTGTAGCGCAAGTTTACCAAACCTCGACTCGCTCGGACAACTGAATTGTAGTTGGTTGAGCGGAGCCGAAATCAACTGTCGGTTTCGTAAACTTGCGGGTGGCCTTGTGGTAGGGAAGTTTGCTAAACCTCTCTCAGTGCTTCCCACTTTAGAAGAAGGTTTAGCAAACTCGCAGCCCTCAAGGCAGTGGCGCAAGTTTACCAAACCTGAGCGGAGCCGTTTGTATTGAGCGTCGTCGAAATAAAACCAACTCTTGGGACATTCGTAATTAAACAATTCGTAATTCGTAATTAAAAACAATGTTTTTCAAAAAAAGACAAGCGGGTTCTATACGAACAAGCATAGAAATTGATGGGCAGGAAATCCCTGTAAAAATACATTTTGAAAATCGACGGGATGTCCGATTTTCCTGGACACGCACGGGCGCATTTTTGCGTATGCCGCTCACGATTTCCGACAAAAATGAGCAGAAAGCCCGGCAGGATTTTGAAAACTGGATGCGAAAAGTTGCCAAAGACAAGCCCGAACTTCTGGAACGCGTTCGCGGACGGGAATATGCTGACGGCGCTACACTCACGGTCGGCAACAAGACTTACCTCATTCGGCTGGTACATGAAGATGTCAAATACCACAAAGCAAAAATTGTGGACGATACGATTTATATCACCGTCAGCACGCGAGACTCTGGACACCATTTACAAAAAAGCCTTCGGCAGATGATTAGTCGCTGCGTTGGGCAAGATCATTTGCCACACATTATCAGTCGTGTGCAGTACTGGAACGATAATCATTTCAATAAGCCCATCAATGCCGTCCGCTTCAAGCTCAATCAATCCAACTGGGGCAGCTGCTCCACTAAAGGCAATATCAATCTCTCCACCCGCCTGCTCTTCGCGCCCGACGATGTGATTGATTATGTCATTGTCCACGAATTGGCGCATCTGGTGGAACAAAACCACTCCGCCGCCTTCTGGAAAGTGGTGCATGATGTGATGCCGGATTATAAGGAGAAAGAGCAGTGGCTGAAGGTGAATGGGGAGGGGTGTCAGTTTTGAGTTTTTTTTCTTAAAAATGTGATTATAAATGAGCTTGTAATTGACCCTACAATAAGTACACCAATGAGTTGGTTATTGACCTCTACTTCAATCAACTGATTTCATATTTCATTTTTTGTATCGTCACTTTTTTGGTTATCTTTATGAAAATTTTAGAACTTAAAATCTTTTCTTAGAAACAGAAATAAAAACTATTAGACTCCTAATGAACAGTCCACTACAAAATAATTTTCAGATTCAAATTGAATCATTGCATCTTTTTGAATTTCAAGATTTCATAACAAAATTATTCATGTTCAGATATGGTGCTGAAAACTATATTTCGCCTCGTGATATAAAAGATAAAGGTGCAGACGGAATAATTAGAGATAGAAACATACTTGTAGCCTGCTATGGACCTAAAAAAATTAATAAGAATAGATATATAGAAAAAATAGTTGGGGATTTTGAGTCATATTCGGATAATTGGGAATCTCAATATAAAAACTGGATGTTTGTTACAAATAATGACATTCCTGAATATGCTATTAGTAAAATTAATTCCCTAAAAGAAGATACAATACAGATTGGGATAAAAAACATATTGCAATTTATTGACGAACTGCCCAATCATCAAAGAAGAGAGCTTGGTAAATACCTCAACATTGATAACACTTTATTTGCGCTTGATTATTTAAAAGAAGTCATTGAGGATTTGTTGAAAGATGCTTCATTTACGAAAAAAAACATCGTCTATAAAAAGCAAATTTATTTTCCAGAAAAAGTGCGTTTAAATTTTAAAGAGGCTGATGTAGAGAGCATTTTGATAGAATTTGATAGCTATTTTGAGAATGGTGTTTTTGATGAAATTGAGAGTCTCCTCTTAGGCTATGAAGATGAAGACTTTGAGAAGCTAAAACATAGGATTATGTATGACTTCGATAATTATTCAGAGAGTTTTAAAGATAGATTAAGGCGACTAACTGACTATTATCTGATTAAGTATTCAAGTGAAAACGATGATGATTATCTATATTACGTTAGAGCAGTGATAATTTATTTTTTTGAACAATGTATAATAGGCAAAAAAACGGATAAAGAGAATGATACTACCACATCCAGAAACTGATTTTTCTCTGAATATATTAGTTGTTTCTGCTGATATTATTAGAGAGCTAAAAAAACATAAAAAGACAATCTTTTTAGAAAAGACAATGCAGTCTTTTCTAAAAAAAGATGTTAAACGAACACCCGATTTGTTTATTAAATGTCTGGTGTTTTTATATAGCGTTGGTTTGATTGAATATAATGATTTTAAATTAAAATTAACACCTAAAGAGAGTTACATACAATTAGAAATGTTCGAGTAAAATTAGCATGATTAAAAGATTATTTTCTAATACAGGACTACTACTGAAGAACTTTGAGTTCCACTCTGGTATTAATATCATTTTAGGTAGATATTCAAAAAATGAAGATGCTACTGGAGTTAATGGTATTGGTAAATCAAGTTTAATAAGGTTGATTGATTATGCTTTTTTATCAAATAGTGCTCAAAAAATATTTTACGGAAGCCGTTATGACTTCTTACGAGATGAAGAACACGATGTAGTCTTAGAGTTTGAAGTAAATAATAAATCTTATTTTATTAAAAGAGATTTTAAGAAAAAAAGCCCCGTATTATTTGGTTCTCAGGTAAATAATCTCGAAGAGTTTGAAAAACCTGAATTAGGAATTATACTTGCTGATTTATTTCTACCAATAGAAAAAAGCGATGTGTTTTTTGAAGGTAATAAGTTTAGAACAATATTTGACTTTTTTATTAAAGATGATTTAGATAGCCGTAAAAGGTTTGAACCACTAAATTTTTTAAAATTCAATGCAAACATAAAGCAAAAGTCGATATACAATTTTTTCTTGCTTGGTTTGTCCACAAAAAATTTAATTAAGTACGACGAACAATCAAAAGAGTATAATAAAATTAGTTCAGCGATAAAAACAGCCGAAGAGAAAATTAAAATTGACGCAGGTAAATCTATATCAGAATACAGAAGTGAACGATTTAATATTCAGCAAAGGGTTGATTTGCTTGAAAGCAGTTTGGATAACTATCATTTTATTGAAAAATATAAAGACCTTGAAAAACAGTTAGTCAATGTTACAAAGGAAATAAACCTTAAACTTAAAGAGTATAATTCTTTGGACAGAAAATTGAATAAAATAAAAGAAAGCTATGAAGTAAATAAGAACATAGAAACTAAAGAAATCCAAAAAATATATAATGAAGTAAGTGAAAATTTTGGCAACCAAATCGCAAAAACACTGAATGAAGTTATTGAGTTTAAAAATAACATTATTCAAAACAGAAAAAGGTATTTAATACAAAAAGAAAAAAAAATACAAGAAGCAATCGATTTAGTATTGAAAGATATTTCAAACATGGAGTTTAAACGCAGCAGCTACTATAAAAAAATGGATGAAAGTGGTGCTTTAGATAGTATAAAAAAAACTTATGAGGAGCTGATTATAGAAAAATCGGGTTTGGAAAAAAATCTGCAAGTAATTAAACAAATAGACGAATATCAGGAGATGCTTGCGAATCTTAATGTAAGAATCAGTGAAGTCCGCAGACAGATTTCAAGTGAATTAAAAGAATTTGAAAAGAAAATAGATGAGTTAAGAGAGATGTTTGTTGATATATTAAAAAATGCCATTTATGTCGGTGAAAATTATGACAATGCCTATTTCGACATAACTCCGAACCCAACCTCCAATCGCAATCGACTACCTTTTAATATCGAAATAGAAATACCAAAAGCGGATGCATTAGGACAAGAGCTTCTAAAGATTGTTGTTTATGATTTAATGGTATTTTTATATAATATCTCTAAGCCTAGAAAATTTCCTGACTTCTTAGTTCATGATGGAGTTTTTCATGGTATTTCAATTAAAACGAAAATAAATACTATAAATTATGTTCATCGACATTATCTTAAAAATATAAAAGATAAAAAGCTCCAATATATTTTGACATTTAATGAAGATGAAATAATAACCTCTGTAGGTGACAACGCTGATTATGGAGAGTTTGGGTTTGACTTCGAAAAAAGTATAGTGGCCGAATTTGAAGACGTACCTGAAAAAACAATTTTCAAAAGAGTTTTCGATTAAATCCAGTATTAAAAATAAAAAACACACAGCATTAATTCCCTCTCAATCAATTCCGTATATTTGCGCCCAAATTTTCACTATGCCACGCGACACCACGATTAAATCCGTTCTCATCATAGGCAGCGGTCCTATCATTATAGGACAAGCCTGCGAATTTGACTATTCCGGTACACAAGCTTCCCGCTCTTTGCGCGAAGAAGGTATCGAAGTCACGCTCATCAATTCCAATCCGGCCACCATCATGACTGATCCTGTGACGGCTGACAACATTTACCTGAAACCACTGACCGTCGAAAGTATTATCGAAATACTGGAAGAACGGGACATTGATGCGGTGCTGGCAACCATGGGCGGACAAACTGCGCTCAACCTAGCCATCGAAGCAGATAAACAGGGTGTTTGGGATAAATATAATGTCCGGCTTATCGGTGTAGATATTGATGCGATAGAACTGACCGAAAATCGGGAAAAATTTCGCAAACACGTCATTGACATGGGCATGGAAGTCGCGCCTTCTCAGATTGCCAATTCATTTTTGGAAGGCATGGAAGCTGCACAAAAAATTGGCTTTCCGCTCGTGCTGCGTCCGTCTTACACGCTGGGTGGCACAGGCGGTGGTTTTGTACACAGAAAAGAAGAATTTGAAGATGCCCTGCGCTACGCGCTGAATGCTTCACCGACACACGAAGTACTGGTAGAAAAAGCCGTTCTCGGCTGGAAAGAATTTGAGTTGGAATTGCTGCGCGATGACAATAATAATGTGGTCATTATCTGTACCGTCGAGAATTTGGACCCAATGGGTATCCACACAGGCGATAGCATCACAGTCGCGCCAGCCATGACACTTTCTGATACGGCTTACCAAACCATGCGAAACGATGCCATCCGAATGATGCGCTCACTTGGTAATTTTGCTGGCGGTTGTAATGTACAGTTTGCCCAAAACCCGGTAGATGAACGCCTCATTCCCATAGAAATCAATCCGAGGGTGTCGCGCTCTTCTGCATTGGCGAGTAAGGCGACGGGTTACCCGATTGCTAAAATTGCGGCAAAATTGGCGATTGGTTATACTTTAGATGAATTAAAAAATCAAATCACCAAAACGACTTCTGCTTATTTTGAGCCTACGCTCGATTATGTGATTGTAAAAATGCCCCGTTGGAATTTTGATAAATTTCAAGGTTCTGACCATCGCCTCGGTTTGCAAATGAAATCGGTGGGCGAAGTCATGGCAATCGGACGTACTTTTCTGGAAGCTTTACAAAAAGCCTGTCAGTCGCAGGAAAATGGACGGATGGGACTCGGCGCAGACAAAAAAGAATGGATACGCACCGATGATATTATGCAACGGCTAGAAGAGGCCAGCGATGATAGAATTTATCGCCTGAAAGATGCTTTGCGCCTTGGTGTTCCGGCTAAGACCATTCACAAGCTGACGCATATTGATCCTTGGTTTATTGCCCAAATCAAGCGACTGGTGAAAATGGAAGAGCTATTGGTACGATTTAATGTTGCGGAAGATTTGGAATACGATTTTCTAAAACAACTCAAACAGGTCGGTTATTCCGATGCACAAATTGCCTGGGTGATGCGCATCAAAGAAGAGCAGGTCACGCGCCGTCGGAAGGACTTAGACATTCGTCGTGTTTATAAAATGGTGGATACCTGTGCGGCTGAATTTGAAGCGAAGACGCCCTATTTTTATTCTACTTTTGATGGTGAAAATGAAAGTATTCCAAGCGATAAAAAGAAAGTAATCGTATTGGGTTCAGGCCCAAATCGTATTGGTCAGGGTATCGAATTTGACTATTGTTGTGTACATGGTTTAATGGCGATTAAAGAAGCAGGTTATGAGTCGATTATGATTAACTGTAATCCAGAAACCGTCTCCACCGATTTTGATGTTGCCGATAAATTATACTTTGAACCAGTTTTTTGGGAACACATAGAAGAGATTATCGAGCTGGAACAACCAGAAGGCATTATTGTACAATTGGGCGGACAAACCGCCTTGAAACTGGCGAAGAAATTCTATGAAAAAGGTATCAATATTATTGGTACGAGCTATAAAGCCATGGATTTGGCAGAAGACCGGGGTGCATTTTCTGATCTGCTGAAAGAACTGAACATTCCCTATCCCGAATATGGTGCAGCCGACGACGCCGACGAAGCCCTTGTGATTGCCAATCGGGTGACTTATCCCGTCTTAGTACGCCCCTCTTATGTCTTGGGTGGTCAGCGGATGCGGATTGTCATCAATGATGAAGAGTTGGAAAAATCGGTTCTTGGCATTCTCAAACACATGCCAGAGAATAAAATTTTGATTGACCAATTTTTGGAACGTGCCAAAGAAGCGGAGATAGATGCCATTTGTGATGGCGAAGATGTTCACATCATGGGTATTATGGAACACATCGAGCCGGCTGGTATTCATTCTGGCGATAGCTCGGCAGTATTGCCGCCTTATAGTTTGTCAGATGAAGTGATTGCCAGCATGAAAGAATATACCCGTAAGCTGGCTTTTGCTTTGGGTATCAAAGGGCTGATTAATATCCAATTTGCCATTAAAGATGAAAAAGTTTATGTGATAGAAGCCAATCCACGTGGCTCACGCACGACTCCTTTTATTGCGAAAGCCTATAATATTCCTTATATCAAAATTGCGACACTGGTGATGCTGGGTACACACAAACTGAGCGATTTTGAGATGATTAATAAGCTGGACGGCTATGCCATAAAAGTGCCGGTTTTCTCTTTCGATAAATTCCCGAATGTCGATAAAAACCTAGGACCGGAAATGAAATCTACAGGTGAAGCCATTCGATTTATCAAAGATCTGACTGACCCGTTTTTCCGCGAACTCGACCGAAACCGAAGTATGTTTCTGATGAGATAACAAATAATGATGAACTATGAACGAGGAATGATGAATACACTCATATTTGTATTCATCGTTCATCATTTATCATTCATAGTTCCTACAAAAACACAGGTTCATCTATAATTCCCTGCCTTGTCTCTAAATTTAATTTATATGTTCCAAAGAATGACTATTTTGGAGAATGAATGTTTGTAACTTGCTATACACTTTTGCATTGGCTAATAATTTCCCCTGCCGATAGTTATCAGTAAAGGACGCACAGAGATAAAATTGGTTCTATTGGGTTAGTCCTGAAAGGACGATATATGTCAGCGATGGAAGTATTCCATCGTTTGTAAAGAAACATGACCTTCAAGCCCTGAAAGGGCGAAATAGCTTATATCGCCCTTTCAGGGCTTGAAGATATGCGGTTTAAACTGGAATAGGACTGCGTCCTATCCTGACATATATCGTCCCTTCAGGACTTTATTTCCCCATCATCTCTGTCCCGAAAGGGAAGATTCGATAATTTTGAGTCCAGTAGTTTAGAACATTTGAATTTGTATTTCTCATTTGAATTTGAATTTTAGAAAAGCGCTGTTATGCAATTGATGGAAAACATACGCCTTGCCCTTCGTGCTATTCGTAGCAACTTATTGCGGGCTATTCTGACCTTGGTGATTATTGCCTTTGGAATCATGGCATTGGTCGGTATCCTGACGGCTATTGATGGGATCAACTCTTCATTGAGCAGCAGCCTGGCCAGTATGGGCGCGAATACCTTCAACATAGTGCGCAAAGGCGAGGGCATTGGTGGAGGCGATCGACGCAGGCGCAAAAAAGGACCGCATATCACTTACGATCATGCCATTGAACTGAAAGAACGCTTTGACTTTCCTGCTCAGATATCTGTCTCAGAAATGGGGACATCGCTGGGAACGATTAAATACAAAAGTGAAAAAACAAATCCTAATGTCACGATTTATGGCATTGACGAAAACTATCTGGATGTCGCGGGTTACGAGTTGTCGGAAGGCAGGAATATTACCTATACAGAGGCGATGAATGGGCGGCGCGTAGCCATTATCGGGCAGGATGTCGTCAAGAAATTATACCAAGACGCAGAGCGGGACAATGTGATGAATTCAGATATTCTGGCAAATGGCATCAAGTATAAAGTGATTGGCATCTTGGCAGAAAAAGGATCAAGCGGCTCGTTTTCAGGCGACCGTATGGTGATGATTCCTTTGCAAAACCTGAAACAGACTTTCAGTAATCCAAACAGCTCTTATAATGTGTCCGTAGGTGTCAAAAACACGCTGGACATAGATGTAGCGATAGATGAAGCAACAGGCATATTCCGTAATGTCAGGGGCTTGAAAGTATCAGAACCAAACGATTTTGAAATGACAAAAAGCGATGGTTTGTTTTCTTTGTTTCAGGAAAACACAGCAGCCATTCGCGGTGCGACTATTTTTATCGGCATCATCACTTTGCTCGGCGCAGCTATTGGTTTGATGAATATTATGCTGGTCTCGGTAACGGAAAGAACACGAGAAATCGGCATCACCAAAGCCCTCGGTGCGACGCGACGCAACATCATGGTGCAATTCCTGACAGAAGCGATTGTAATTTGTCAGTTAGGTGGTTTGCTGGGTATTGTATTGGGTGTAGCGGCTGGTTTTGGCGTGACGATACTGACGGATGGTGCTTTTGTCATTCCCTGGGCCTGGATTTTCCTAGGTGTTACCGTTTGTTTTATCGTGGGGCTGGTTTCTGGTTTGTATCCTGCTTTGAAGGCGGCTCGGTTGGACCCTATTGAGGCACTTCGGTATGAGTAGGGGGTGAAATTCAAACTGCGCACGACAACACATCAACACGACAACACAACAAAATGTCCTTCAAACTCATATCCAATTTCAAACCCACAGGCGACCAACCCGAAGCCATACGTCAACTTGTAGAAGGGATAGAAACCGGCGAACCTGCACAAACCTTGCTGGGCGTCACAGGTTCCGGCAAAACTTTTACGATGGCGAATGTCATCAAAGAGCTTCAGCGTCCTACCCTTATCCTTACCCACAATAAAACATTGACTGCGCAATTGTACGGTGAATTTAAGCAATTTTTTCCTGACAATGCAGTGGAGTATTTTGTGTCCTATTACGACTATTATCAACCGGAAGCCTATATGGCGGTAACGGATACTTTTATAGAAAAAGACCTGCAAATCAATCAGGAAATTGACAAACTTCGCTTACGGGCAACCTCTTCTTTGCTGTCGGGCAGGCGGGATATTATTGTCGTGGCTTCGGTGTCCTGCATCTACGGTATGGGAAATCCTGATGATTATGAAACAGCCATCATTCGACTGACCAAAGGCATGGTGCTGAGTAGAAATACTTTTTTATTTAACTTGGTAAACAGTCTCTATTCGCGGACGGAAGCCGACTTTACACGTGGCTCATTTCGGGTGCGGGGCGACACAGTGGATATTAATCTGCCTTATAATGACGAAGGTGTTCGTATCGTGTTTTTCGGAGATGAAATAGAGGAATTATATCGTATTGAAATAGAAACAGGCAAGACCATTGAAGCAGTAACAGATATAGCTGTTTTTCCAGCCAATCTCTACATCGCACCCCGCGACCGCCTGCAAATGATTATCCGAGAGATAGAAGATGAGCTACAGGAGCAAAGCAAATATTTTGAACGGGAAAGCCGCTTCCTGGAAGCCAAGCGCATTCGCGAGCGCACGACTTTTGATCTGGAAATGATGCGCGAACTAGGCTATTGTCAAGGGGTGGAAAATTACTCCCGCTTTTTCGACCGTCGTCGTCCAGGACAACGTCCGTTTTGTTTGCTAGACTATTTTCCGGATGATTATCTGATGTTTATTGACGAAAGTCACGTCACAATTCCTCAATTGCGTGGCATGTATGGTGGTGACCGAAAACGCAAATTGAATTTGGTCAATTATGGTTTTCGACTGCCTTCTGCCATTGATAATCGCCCACTGGAATTTCCGGAAACGGAGAGCCTGATGAATCAGGTGGTTTACGTAAGTGCGACGCCGAGTGACTATGAGTTGGAGCAAACGGGTGGTGTAATTGTGGAGCAGATTGTACGTCCGACTGGTTTATTGGATCCGCCTATCGAAGTTCGACCTAGTGTCAATCAGGTGGATGACTTGCTGGATGAAATCAACCAACGAATAGCCGTGGATGAACGTGTTTTGGTCACGACACTCACCAAGCGGATGTCGGAAGAATTGGCAAAATACTTAGCGAATGTCAATATCAAATGTCGCTATATCCATTCAGAAATTGATACCATGGAACGGGTAGAAATTTTGCGCGATTTGCGGCTGGGTGAATTTGATGTACTGGTTGGTGTAAACCTACTTCGGGAAGGGTTGGATTTGCCAGAAGTTTCGCTGGTGGCTATCCTAGATGCGGACAAGGAGGGCTTTCTGCGGAATGCTCGTTCGCTGACCCAAACGGCTGGTCGAGCTGCCCGTAACTCTAATGGGAAGGTCATCATGTATGCCGATAAAACCACCAACTCCATGCGGCTGACCATTGATGAAACCAATCGACGCCGTTCTATACAAATTGCTTATAACGAAAAACACAATATAACTCCAACGACCGTCTCCAAGTCAAAAGACGAAATTCGACGCCAGTCTTCCATTCTTGATGTTCGTGCCAGCGTGGATCCTAATGCCTATATAGAGCCAGAAGAAGCCAGCATAGCCGCCGACCCAATAGTAGGCTACATGAATACGGAACAGTTAGAAAAAGCCATTCAGCAGACAGAAAGGAGAATGAAAAAAGCAGCCAAAGATTTAGATTTTATTACTGCTGCCCAGCATCGAGATGAAATGCGGGCTTTGCAGAAGATGTTGAAAGATAAAGCGTAAAATTTAAGCCTTCAACATTTTAAGGAACTGTGAGAAAATAAGATTAAGTGGTGTAATGTTTTTTGTGTGCAAAATATATGGTTTCAAAAAAAATACAGTTACAATGTTTAAATTAAAGCAAATTCTCATTTTTTGTTGTCTTTTTTCCAATTTATCAGCTCAGGAGATACCAGATTATTATGAGTTATTAAAATCGGAAGACCCCAATATTCATCAAATTCATGAGGCTTATAATGCTTATTACCAAGATCATGAATGGGAAAAAGATCAATACTTTCGAGCTTACAGAGAGTTTATTAGAGCGTACAAACTTTCTGATTTTGATGAAGCGGGCAATCCGATTAAACCTTCTTTCAATCAACACAAAAGTGCTGGTAGTGCAGCAGCAGTAGGTGGGGAATGGACATCCATGCCCGTAAAGATAGACCGAAATGATTGTTATTATACAGGACAAAACGGGGTACTCAGTGCCATAGATGTCGAGGTCAATAATCCTAATGTCGTGTATGCAGGCACGCTAGCAGGCGAACTTTTTAAATCAAGCGATAAAGGATTAACTTGGTCAGAGACATTAATTAATAATTTGCCAGAGATTGGCAATGTGAATAATATAAAAATAGCACATTCCGATAGCTCAATCATATATGCAGCAACGGACGCAGGGCTTATAAAGAGTGCCGATGGAGGAAATACTTTTGATATGACCACTATTGACTACCGAAGTTCTTTTCCGAATATCAACTATGGTGGAGATGATTATAGGAGCGAATATATGTACGTTGATGTTGCCAATGATGATTCCGACAAAGTGGTAACGACGGACATCAATCCCAGTAATCTGAATACCTTTGTCGCGGTATCTCAAGATGGCGGACAAAATTGGAATAAATATGCTTTTGGGTATAAAAATTTTCCGGTAGATGTAAAATTTCATCCGACCAATTCTAACATTATATATACGCTGATATTGGAAAGTAGTACAAAAAAATTTAGTTTTTATAAATCTACCGATTCTGGATTGTCATTCCAACAAATCACCAACGGATTCCCTGTCAATAACAACCCCAACCAACAGGAAAACAGAACAAGGATAGCCCTTTCGCAAGCTCAACCCAATTTGGTGGCTTTGTATTTCAATGTCAATAATGAAGGAACAGGCTTTTACAAATCTACTGATTCGGGCGACTCTTTTTCCAAAGTTTGTTGTGGAAATACAACTGATATCGTCAATAATGCTTCCGGCAATCGTGATTTCTTTGGAGAAGGAATGAATGGTGTACAAATCAGATGGGCAACTAAGTTTGCTATATCTGATACTGACTCCAACTTCGTAGTGGCAGCTACTAATCGCGCACCTCGACTTTCATTTAATCAGATGCAAGATTGGTTTTGGACACCTCAGCAAATAAATGTAAGTAACCAGCCTTATAACGTCATGAGTTCCACCTGCGGTACTCAAATGCACGGAGACCTAAAAGACATCATCATTCGCGGAGACGATATATGGATAGCCAATGACGGCGGCTTAGCCCTGTCGGAAGATAAAGGGCAAACATTTACAGAAAGAGCGGACGGAATTCCGGTCACTATGGCACTAGGTTTTGATATGACCCAAGACAGAAGAGATGTCATCGTTGCGGCGATGGATCACAATGGTATCATCGTAAGAGACCAATCCATATATGGCGAAAATTGGAAACCTCTAGGCGGAGGCGATGCGAGTAATGCTTCAATCAATCCCATTGATAACCTTTGGCTGTATGGCCGCCCTTCGGGAGATGTTTTGTTTAGAAGACCCGAAACAGGACCTTCTCATAGTCATCCAAGCTATACGGGACTTAATGTAAATTTGGGAAGCGGATACTTTTCGCGGTTCAATAACGTACAGTTTCATCCGAATAATTATTATACATTATATATAGTTGATTATCAAAATTTTAAAATAAAAAAGAGTACGGATAATGGCATTAATTGGCAAGATATTTTGGATATTCAATCAGGAAATAACTGGTCTTATGCAGAGGTAAAAGTCAGTCATTCCAATCCTGATGTCCTATATGTATCGGATTATTCTAATTGGAATAGCACACTAAGTCGTTCTGCAAATGGCGGACAAACATGGAATAATATACTGCCTAATAATATCCCCAGCGGGTATAGAGTTCGCAACATTGAAATTGATAGCGAAGACCCAAATGTTGCTTGGTTGACCTTAAATAATAATTACAATCCGATAGTGTATAAAACAACTGATGGAGGAGCAACATGGACAGATTATTCGGCAGGATTAGATGGTTATAAAATATACTCAATTATACATCAAAAAGGTGCCAGTCAAGGCGTTTATGTAGGTACACGCAGTGGAGTATATTACATAGATAACACCTTGTCTTCCTGGGTAAAATATGGCACCGACATGGATGGGCGCAACATATCTTTTCTCAAAATAAATTATGCTTATAACATAATAAGAGCCGGCACTATAGCCGGGATATGGGAAAATGACCTTTACCAAACCAATGCCCCACAAGCCAATATCTCTATGGATAATAATGAGATAGATTGTGGAGAAATTATCAACTTTGCAGACCACTCGGCAGCAAGCGTGAATGCGACATATAGTTGGAGCTTTCCGGGAGGTGTACCGACAAGCTCTACCGATGAACGTCCGCAGGTCATCTATCCCGATCCCGGCAGTTATAGTGCGACCCTTACAGTGACGGACGAAAACGGCACAGATACCTACACTTATAATGATATTACGGTCAATGCAACTGCATGTACAGATTTCTATTTGTGCAATTCCGTCCAACTCATAGGTGTTTCAGGTATTAGCGAAAGTTCTTATTATAATAATGAACGTATTGCCCAAACATTGGATGGAGACCCAAACACACATTGGCACAACAACTGGCCCACCAATGCCCCAATGCCACACACTCTCGATTATGATTTGGGCGAAACTTACAGCATCAACGGATTCAGATTACTCAACAGACCAGACAACTCCAATGGCTGGACCAAAGATATAGAATTGTATGGCAGTACCGATAATAGCAACTGGACTTTACTCACCTCAGAGTCACTACCTTCTACTTCTGTCTGGCAAACTATTTTATTTCCCACGGCTACTGCGCGATATTTTAGAATAAAAATTCTTTCCAATCAAGACGGAAATAATGTTTCAGCCCTTGCCGAAATAGAAATAATCGGACACAGTGACTCGGATGGTGACAATGTGTGTGATTTTCAAGATGACTGTCCGCTTGAATATGGCGATATGGCGGATAGTGGCTGCCCCACTTGCATTATCTTCGACATGAAAGTTTTATTGGAAGGAGGCTATGATACTACCTCTAATGAAATGACCACTACGCTTAATACAGAACGTGGGTTATTGCCCGGACAAACTCCTTCTAATATCTTAGCAACACCTACATCAGCAGGACAACCTTATAGTACTATTCCCTGGAGTTATAATGGTGGAGAGGGTTCAGACTGGACGGATGTCAATTATTCTGCTGATGTAGTGGACTGGATATTGGTTTCTTTCAGGACGGATATTGATAAAAACACCGAGGTTGGCCAGGCTGCCGCATTACTGAATAAAAGTGGTGCTATTGATTTTCCGACCTGTGCATTACTCAATCAGGGCATAGATTCAGTCTATGTAATTATTGAACACCGCAATCATATAGGCATCATGTCGCCACAAAAAGTTGCCATACTGAATGGCACATTGAACTTTGATTTTCGTACAACAGACAGTTATAGGGATTCCACAAGTTCAGGACAAAAACAATTGCCCAATGGAATCTGGTGTATGTTTGCAGGAGACATTGACCAGTCAGATTTTCCAAGCTATGATATAAACGGTACAGATAAGGCTGTCTGGCTTCCTGAAAACGGACTTTTTTATCAATATTCTAAAGCAGATACAGATATGAATGGTGATGTAAACGGGGGAGACAAAGCGCTTTGGGATAAAAATAATGGAGTATCTTCTAGAGTGCCAAAATAAACAGATCAAATCAGGGCTAATATGGCGAAAAACATGTCGCAGCTACGCAGCTAGTTCAGCATTCTTGTTGGAAATATAGCCCCATCCGAGCGATATGTTTGATAGAAATATTGAGCAGTAAGATTTTTAAAAGTGTCGTAGGTGCGACTATTGGTAAATGTATTTGAGAGTCATCGTAAAAGAATTGTAATACTAAGAATTACTATTGAAAAGGATAAGCATTTTTGCTTACATTTGGAGTGATTTTTACAACAAATAATACACAATTTATGCTTATTCTAAACCTTTCTTGTTTGAATAAAAAATTACTTTTCATCTCACTTTTTATCAGTTTTCACTTTCTACTTATTGCGCAGTCCGTGGTCATTAATGAACTTAATTATCGGGTAAAAAAAGCCGATGAGCAGGTTCAGTATATAGAATTATACAACACAAGCAATCAAACAATAGACCTGTCGGGCTGGGTGATAGAAGAAGCTGTTTATTATCAAATCCCTTCTGGTACGATGCTTAATGCAAACAGTTACCTTATTGTTGCGGACAATATCAATGCGATACAAAACGAATTTAATATTCCTGGAGGCGTGGCCGTTCTTGGTCCCTGGAAAGATAAACTGAACGACAATGGAGAAAGAATCAATCTTCGCAATTCCAACTATGAGTTTATAGACCAGGTAGCTTATAGCGGCTGGCAGGAATGGCCCAATACCAAAAACGGTGCTGTACGGTCTATTCAAAAAATGCACCCATTACTACCCGGCGAATACGGAGGATCATGGGATGGAAAAACACCGACACCCGGTAGGGCTAATAGTTCTATATTAGTCCCCGATCCGGCTACAGTTTCCGTTGTAAAAGAAATAGCGCACAGCCCGGAAAATCCTGTATCTGGCGAAGCTGTAGAAATAGAAGTGGAGATAGCAAATAATGGACAAAATTCAGGCACTACCGTAAACCTTGAGTACCAAATCGTCACGCCCGGAAATTATATAAGAAGAGCAAGTTCATCCTATAATACCGGTTGGATTCCACTCGACATGAGAGATGATGGACAAGGGCAGGATGCTACTGCTAATGATGGCACTTACACCACAGAAATTCCAGCTAACGTACAAGTCCACAGGCGATTGATTCGCTATCGAGTTACCGTACAAAATAATAATGGATTCAGTAAAACCTTCCCCGACCCGGAATTTGATGAAGCCAATTATGCTTATTATGTGTATGATGGTTTTCCTACTTATAATGGTTATGATATCACACAGCTCAATGAAATGCAAAGCATTCAGGTCATTGCAGATTTGGATAATACGAGCAGCGTAACAGTTGTTTATGGAGGCGAAATATACGACCATGTCGATTTTTCTTTTCAGAATTTTTATAATGCTTCCCGAAAAAATATACGCTTCAATTTTAATTCGGGACATTCTGTAAAAGTCGCGAATGATTTTGGACAGGATTACGAAGTAAGAAGAGATAAGCTGAGCTTGTCGGGAACTTATATGAATGACATCAATGGACATGGACTGACAGAATCTTTGATTTTTAAATTATTTGAACTCAATAATTCTACGGCTTCTTATGCCGACTACACCCAGCTGCGAATCGTAAGTGATTCAAATGAAAATGCAGGTGGAAACGATGGTGATTTTTGGGGCGTCTATGTCATCAGAGATTATGTGAGATATGGTGGTGCAGGAATTGACGGCGATTTTCTGGCACAACGAAAATTGCCGGATGGTAATATATATGGCTATAAAAATTTTCGTTTGCACCACGAAGGTGCTGATGGACCTTATGGTATAAATAATTCGGTTTATACAGATTGGAACAACACTTTAGGGGATTCGCAGGATGGTTGTTCTTCCTGTAGTGTGCCTGGTATTTCTCAGAATTATATAGAGGCTAATCTTGATTTGGACAATCATTTTGGTTTTATGGCTGCGCAGGAGTTTGTTGCCAATAATGAAACCAATTATGCAGGACAACATTGCTATTTTGAATACTATAATCCTGAAAATCAGAAATGGCAGATTTTTCCTGATGATTTTAATGCCGCATTTGGCGCACCAAGAGATGAAGTCGCCTTGTATGATCGTTCTGACTGCGACCCTGATGAAGATGTAAAAGGTCCTTTAAAAGAACAATTGACTGCTCATAATTCATTGCGAATACGTTTTGAAAATACGATAAGAAGTGGTGTGGATTTATTGTATAATGAAGACCAGGGCGAATTTCTGGTGGACAATGAAGCCGCTAAAATTTATAATCAAAATGCAGCTTATTCCTGGACAAATCTGGATAAAACACGCTGGGGGCAGCCTTATTCGGATTATGCTGATGTAAAACAATGGTATAAAGACTATATCGACGACAGAAAAGATTACCTCAATAATACCTACGGTAGCGGAAAAATTCCCAACAAGCCAAGCATCAATTATACTGGACCAGCAGGCTTTCCTCTCGACCAACTGACTTTTCAGAACAGCGCATTTGCAGACCCACAGGGAGTCAATACATTTGCTTCATTAGAATGGAGAATTGGAGAATGGTCAGACCCTGCAAATCCCGTTTACGATGATAGAGAAGACGATATTTATGAAATTATACCTGTCTGGTTAAGTGGCAAAGTCAATACATTTTCAAACACTTATACTGTGGATGGCAAGGGGCTCAGACAAGGACACACCTATCGGGTAAGGGTCAAATATACAGACAATACGGGAAGAGAAAGTCGCTGGTCAGATCCTATTGAATTTATTGCTGGTGCACCTCTCAATGCCGCTACATCACCCTTAGTGATTAGCGAAATTATGTACAATCCCAAAGCGGATTGTGGGAATGAATTTATTGAAATTACCAATGCAGGGAATACCAGCGTCAGTCTTGATGGATACTATTTTGCAGATGGCGTCGAATACAGTTTTCCAAGAGGACAATCACTTGCGGCAGGCAACAGACTTATAATAGCAAAAGACAGCCTTGCTTTTACCTATCAATATGGCTTTGCACCTTTCGGTGAATATCAAAAACAGCTCAGCGATGTCGGTGAGCGGATTGAATTGCGGGGTACTTATGATGTCGTGGAGGATGTAGTGACCTATAGCAATACCTGGGGCAATGGAAGCCCTAATGACGCCTTAGAACTCATTGACCCACAACTCGATAATTCCAACCCAAATAATTGGGCAAAACGTTCAAGTATTTGTGGTTCGCCTGAAGCCGAATATGAAAATATCCCTTATGCAGCAGACGATAATTTTGATATTTTGAATGATGCTACCCTGTCGGGGAATGTATTATTAAATGATAATTTTTTCAATACCGTAAATGCGGAGGTTACCACCATACCGATTAATGGAATCCTGACTTTTAATAATGACGGCTCATTCACCTACATACCTAATCCTAATTTCAATGGAACAGATAGCTTTGTATACCAGATATGCACCAGTCCAGCATACTGTGACCAAGGAACAGTCAACATCAATGTAGAATCCGGCTGTATTGAACTCAACCTTCATGTCTTGCTGGAAGGCAATTACGACCCAGCAACAGGAGACATGACCACTACTCAAAATACATTACGTGGATTGCTCCCAGGACAAACACCAGCCAGCAATTTAGTAACACCAACCCCTGCTGGGCAACCCTATAATACAGCCCCCTGGAACTATAACGGGACAGAAGGAGCAAGCTGGACAGACGCTGAATATACAGATGATATGGTGGACTGGGTACTGGTTTCTTTCAGAACAGGTATAGAGAAGAATACAGAGGTCGCACAGGCCGCAGCAGTTCTAAATAAAGACGGCAGCCTCTATTTTTTCGACTGTGGGTTGGAAAATGAAGGCTTCAGTTCGCTCTACATTCTTATAGAACATCGCAACCACATGGGGGTTATGTCGCCAATCGCTATATCTGTAAATAATGGGATGCTGACTTATGATTTTCGGCAAAACGATACATATAGAGACATCACGAGTTATGGACAAAAACAATTACCTACAGGCGAATGGGTAATGTTTGCAGGAGATGGCAATCAGCTAGATATGCCAAGCTACGACATACAGGCGCAAGACAAAGCATTATGGCTGATAGAGAATGGGGTGTTTAATCAATACACCAACACCGATTTTAATTTGGATGGCGATGTCAATGGAGCAGATAAAGCCCTCTGGGATGCGAATAATGGGGTGTCTTCGAGGGTGCCGAAATAAAAGCCTAAGTGGAAGTACAAATCCAAACGTCAAATTCAAATTCAAAAAACTATTGACAATAAGCCAATTAGTCAAATTGAAAGTGGCGTTTAGTTGAGTCCAAGCACTTACCTCAAAGAATCAATAAAGTCTATTAAAAAATAGGCACTACGTTGAAAACCTATACTACAATATGTGGTTTATGTAGTCTTTGCGCTTAGGCGATTAATATTCAAGGCGCAAAAAATATTATAATTATTTTGAAAAATCTATCCTGATGATGAAGCTTAATCAACTAAGAAACTTTTTATGGACTATTCTTTTATTGATACAATGTCAATTGAGTATTGCCCAAATTATTCCAGCCGAACTAGGGATAATTCCATGGCCAAAAAACCTTACAGAAAATGTAGGCAATCTTAATCTAACTGTTTCGAGTAGTATAGTTTACGCCGATCCTTCCCTACAAGCTCTGGCAAATATTCTCAAAGACGATATCGGCAAAATTACTGGACTCAACCTTGCCGTAACATCTGGCACCGCTAATGCTGGCGATATTGAATTGCTTATAAATAATAGCCTTCAGGACGAAGGTTATACTTTAGATGTCAATTCAAAAATCATAATTACAGCTAAGGATTATCGGGCAGTCGTATGGGGTATTTCTACCTTATTACAATCCATAAATAGTGATGGTTCTGTAAAGAAGATAAGCATTAGCGATTCGCCCGATACCAACTACCGGGGACTAATGGTTGACTTAGCAAGGCAATGGCATCCTATAGAAAATATTGAAGATATTATCAATATGTGCCGTTTGTATAAAATCAAATATTTGCACTTACACTTGATGGATAGTCAGTATTTTACATTCCCAAGCCAAGCCTACCCCTTGCTGCCTACACCAGGTTTTAGCTATTCTTTGGCAGAAATGCAGGGACTTGAAGCCTATTCGCAAGCCCGTGGCGTGACGATTGTTCCAGAATTGGAAGTACCTGGTCATGCAGGGGCAATGATAGCAGCCTATCCCAACCTTTTTGGGTCAGGCACAAGTGGAGCGATCAACTTTGCCCGCGCTGATGTACGGGCTGCCGTCGGAACACTTGTCGGCGAAATTGCTGATGTATTTCAAGCCACTCCATACTTTCATATAGGTTGCGATGAAGTTGACAAATCTGGCATGGGTTCACATCCCGATTATGTTAATGCCATCACAACGTACAACGTTGGAGATGTAGAAGGTTTGTTTAATTATTTTATAAATGAAGTGAATGGCTATGTAAAAGCCGAAGGCAAAACGACATTAGCATGGGAGGGCTTCGATTCAGGAAGGACAGGAAATGCCAAAGTGGATACAGATGTTATAGTTTGCCCATTTGACAATTATACAAGTGCAGATGTTTATGCAAATAATGGGCATGACATCCTGAATACTTCGTGGTTTCCTTTGTATCTTATTGGATCTACTTATGTACCCACAGAAAAAATATATAGTTGGAACAAAACAGAATTTGGCAGATATGCTTCTCCTTTCCCTTTCTCCCATAATAATCCCTATCAATATACAATGACCAACACCAGTAAGATAATTGGTGCGCAAACCTGCTCTTGGGAACAAAGGCCTGAATATGAAATCCCCAGTCTGAGAAGTCGCCTATCCCCGATGTCCGAAAAAATTTGGAACACCAATGCCGGAAGAACTTTTGAAGATTATCAAACTCGATTTGCCAAATCTGATCAGGTGTTGACCACAATACTGGCAACTGTAGTTCCAGAAGCGATTACGCCTTCAGCAAGTTATGAGGTGTTTTCTGATAAAATTGCCATTCGCTGGAGAGCAGAAGGGCAATACCCAACCGCATACACGCTCTACCGAAGCACAAGCAACAATAACACTACCGCCACACCTATTTTGAGCAATACGACACTTACTTCTTATGACGACACCAATGTCAGCAACGGACAAACATATTATTACTGGATTAAAGCACACAATACCATCGGTACAAGTACCTTCGGTAATAGCGCAGATGGACGCAAAGGAAGCCTCGCGCTGGTCAATATGTACGAACCATTCGATTATGCTGCCAATGCAGGATTGAATGGCTTAAATGGTGGCAACGGTTTTAGTAATGGATGGAATATTACTGGAAATAACGGCACGATTGAAGTGACAGGTGCCAGCCTGACTTATCCCAATTTGATGACAGGCGGAAATAGTCTGAGTATAGAGATGGATGGTACCACCAATTCTTTCTGGGCCGAAAGATCTTTAGCGGGTAGCTTCTGTCCCGAAGGGTCGGAGGTGTGGTTAAGTTTCCTCATCAAAGCGAATAAAGTTGCCGACGGGCATTGCTTTTTAATTTTTGGAGATGGCTCAATTGGTAAAAAATGGGGCAATGGAATTTATTTTAAAGGAACAAATGTACAATTAGGACTGGTCGATGGGGAAACAAATTTGGTGGTATTAAAAATTGAAAGTTTCAATGGAGCGGACAATGTTCATATCTGGACAAATCCAGCCATAGATGGCACGCCGCCGGACATGAATGACCCCAACCTATATTTCACCGATAGAGAGGATTTGGGTACAAACCCTAAAGTGGCCTTAAACGTACAACGCTGGGGAGAAGGACGTTATGAACTGGATGAATTCAGAGTTGGAGATTCTTTTGATGATGTCCTGCCGACAATTGTAGGCTGTGCTGACGCAGACGGAGACAGCGTATGCGATGCCGATGATATATGCCCGAATGGTGATGATAATTTAGATAATAATAATAACGGTATCCCTGATGCCTGCGACGCTGGAGTTTGTCTTGAAGAGGCACTGGATGACTTTGATTATATCGCAAACACAAGCATTGATGCTGCAAATGGTGGTACAGGCTTTAGTGATGCATGGTCGGTAGGTGCCGTCATGAATGGCTCTGTTGATGTATTGTCAGGATCGCTTTCTTATGCTGGTCACAACAGCTCGGGCAATAAACTCAGAATGACCCTTCAAAATGAAGATGCGACTAAATGGATAAGTAGAAACCTAACACAAGCTTTCCAAAATGGAGATACGGTCTGGATGACTTGCCTGATACAGCCCATCTCTCTGGCTGATGGCGGATTCTGGATTAAACCAAATGGCAGACAGGATATAGCGATAGGAAAACGCTGGGGCAGTCAAATAGCCATTGATAATAGCGGTACAGGAATCAGTGTACAGGAAAATACAGTATCCAAATTAGTGGTCAGATACATATTGGAAAGCAACCAAACCAGAGCGCATCTATGGATTAATAGAAACGATAATTTCACAGATGCCAATGCAGATGCTACTAAAACAGTAGGTTCAACAGCAAATATAAGCAGCGTTCAAATTGCTATGGAAAGATGGGGCGATGGTGTTATGGAAATTGATGAATTACACATTGGATGTTCGCCCAATCCGACTATAAGCTGTGACCCTTCTTTAGTTGGAACAAGCTGTGACGATGGTGATGTTTGTACAACAGGTGAAACTTATGATAGCAATTGTAACTGCTCGGGCGGTACATTTCAAGATTTAGACGGTGATAGTATTTGCGACGCTAATGATGCCTGCCCTAATGATGACACCAATACTTGTAATGATAATAACGATTGTGACAATCTTTTACCACAACAACAAAATTTGGTTCTGGGCGAACGAACCATGCTTATCATACGTGGAGTCGATTCGATTACGCATACCTGGAATAATACTGATACCGACTTAGCCACTTTTAGTACGGAACTTGATACTTATGTTAGGAATACATCCTTCAATAAAGCCTGGGTAACTACCGAAATGACGCCCGTATATGATTTTACAGTAGATCCTAATAATAACGGTTACTACCCGATGGGGCAGGCACTGCGCACTATCGCCATTAATAACGGCTATGATGTAGATAGCTATAATGTAATTGCTTACATCCACCAATCCACTACTGACTTTGGTGGAGCAGGGGCACTTGGTTCTGGCAATGGTTTGCAAGGTACACTTTGGGCAAATAATAATCTGAGTTGGTATTATCCTGGAAATATACATGAAACTTTTCATGCTTTTGGCGTTGGTCATGCAAATTGTATTGATGGGGGAAATACGGTTTATCCCGGACAACATGTTGAAGGTTCCGACCCTTATTATTTCATGGGGAGCCAAGGAGATGCCGGACTGGATACAGATATTCCTAATTATATGAAGTATTGGTTTGGATGGATTGAGCCTTCGGAGGTGTATTGTTTGCCCGAAGTATCCGCCTGTGTTACGCGAAGAATCTATAAAGCTTCTTTAGTGAGTACTTATAATAACCAGCACAAATACGCTGTCCAACTCGGCGATCATTTATGGATCAGTTATGAGCCGGATAATCAAAATACAAGAATAGTGACGAAGGGGCTAATGTTACACTATATTCCGGGGCCGGGATCTGCGATTACAAAACTACTAGATATTCGTCCTGAGTCTATTACTGAGCTGCCACCGGGTGTAGCGAGTAATTATCTACCTGTTATTGACTTCTGGGATGCAGCTATGGAGCAGGGAGATATTGTCAATTGGGATGGTACAAATATAACAATGATGGATACTGGAGGCACAGGAGATGAAAAATGGGTAGATATTGAATTCTGTGACTGCCTTGTTACCTCAGGCGATGATGATATTGATGGCGTGTGTAATGATTTGGATGTTTGTCCGAACAGTGATGATAATCTCGATACAGACGGAGACAATATACCAGATGCCTGCGACGATTGTCCACTGGCGTACAACAATGATTCCAACGAAGATGGTATTTGTGATAATCTACAATGCCTGCGCAACGCTGCTGAAAGTTTCAGCTATCCAATAAGTATGGAGATTGATACCGCAAATGGTGGACTAGGCTTTAATGGCAACTGGACGAAGAACAGCCCTGATAACGGAGTCGTTGAGTTTACTTCAGGTTCATTGTCTTATCCTGATATAACATCTATTGGAGAAAAACTCCACATGAACATTGCCGATGAAACCACCAATACTGCCAGTATTTTAAGAGAGTTAGAAGGAGTTTACACCAATGGGGATGAATTTTGGATGAGTGTCCTCATAAAAGCCAATAACATAGGAGCTGGTGGTTTTTGGATAAAACCAGGTAATCGTCAGGACATTGCCATAGGCAAAAGATGGGGAACGCAGTTCTCAATTGACAATAATAGCTCAGTTAATACGATTCAGGGAAATACAACACACTGGTTGGTGGCAAGATACAGATTAGAGGCAACACAGACGATAGCTGAACTTTGGGTAGATCCAGACCCCGCAACATTCGATGTGAATGTTCCCGATGCTACAAAAATAGCGGGATCCATCAGTAATATAAGTTCTGTCGCTATAGCCATTGAACGTTACGGACTTGGTGATTATGAAATCGACGAATTGCGTTTTGACTGCCAGCCTCCTGCACCGCTCGAACCTAATTGTATAGACATTCAATTACAGGTAATGTTGGAAGGAGCTTATGATATTACGACTACTGAAATGAGCACTAAACTTAATACCGAGCGTGGACTACTACCAGGACAAACACCCCTCAATGCCTTAGTAGCACCTACGCCCTCCGGACAACCTTATAGTGCTAACCCCTGGAACTATAATGGAGGCGAAGGCTCAGATTGGACAGATACAAATTACGCTGCGGATATAGTTGATTGGGTATTGATCTCTTTTAGAACGAGCAGGGAAAAAAACACAGAAATTGCACAAGCTGCTGCATTAGTAAATAAAAGCGGTCTTGTCCAGTTCCCAAGCTGTGCTTTACTCAACCAGGGTATAGATTCAGTCTATATAGTCATAGAACACCGAAATCATATTGGCATTATGTCACCTTACGCTATTCCTGTTATCAATGGAGTATTAAGTTACGATTTCACAGCAGCAGACAGCTACAAGGATACGACCAGCTTTGGTCAAAAACAGTTAGCTAATGGCAACTGGTGCATGTTCGCAGGTGATGTTGATCAGTCAGATCTTCCGAGTTATGATATAAATGGTATAGACAAAGCAGCCTGGAGTCCAGAAAATGGGCTTTTTGATCAATATTCTGATACTGACATGAATCTGGATGGCGATACCAATGGCGCAGATAAAGCCCTCTGGGATCTAAATAATGGCGTGTCTTCGAGGGTACCGAAATAAATGGAGTGAACTGCTAAATCTTCCTCCAATTCATAACGGAGTATCAAATATCCAGCGATTCCCTCCTTTTTTTACAAAAACTATATCAAAGCTTAAATTTCAAATATAATGAAAAATTGTTTAATTATTTTTCTGACGCTAATGTGTGTACAGCAAATTAGTTTCGCACAATTCTCCGCAAGTGGCTTAGCAGGAGAATCCCTGAATAATCCAACGTCCTTACAATTTGGACCTGACAACAAATTGTACGTGTCACAGCAAAATGGACTCATTAAAGTTTACACGATTGTGAGAAATGGTGCAAATGACTATCAGGTAACTGCCACAGAGGATATTAACTTGGTCAAAAATATCCAAAATCACAACGACGATGGTACACTGAACAATCAAAATAAACGTCAGGTAACAGGAATTTTGGTAACAGGAACGACCAATAATCCTATTTTGTACGTCACTTCGAGCGACCCTCGCATCGGTGGTGGTGGCGGCGGTGGAGACGCAAACCTCGACACCAATTCGGGTATGATTTCCAAATTGACCAAAAACGGCAATAGCTGGACCAAAGTGGATTTAGTACGCGGCCTGCCGCGTTCAGAAGAAAATCACGCCACCAACGGCATTCAGATTGATGCTGCTACCAACATCATGTATGTAGCGCAAGGCGGACACACCAACGCAGGTGCGCCCTCCAATAACTTTGCCTTTCATACTGAATACGCGCTTTCAGCTGCCATATTGACCATAAATTTGAACGCAATTGAGGCAATGCCAAATAAAACTGACTCACAATCAGGCGCGATATACAAATACGACTTACCAACTGTGAATGATCCAACTCGTTCTAATGTGAACGGAAAAGATGTAAACGACCCTTTTGGTGGAAATGACGGACTCAACCAAGCCCTTATCGTTCCTGGAGGTCCAGTACAAGTTTATTCCCCCGGTTATCGTAATGCCTATGACCTCGTATTAACCGAAAATGGAAAATTATATACTTGGGACAATGGCGCAAACGGCGGTTGGGGTGGACACCCCGCTAACGAAGGTGGCGGTTCGGCAACCAACAACTGGATTCCCGGTGAACCTGGCTCAACAGGACCCGGACCAAATGATGCCCAAGTCAATAACTTGGATGGTTTGCACTACATCACGGGGCCTGGATATTACGGCGGACATCCAAACCCTATCAGAGCAAATCCAAATGGTGCGGGGTTGTTTACAAATAACCAGGCCGGTGGACAGAACGGTGTTTGGCGAACAAACGTAAATGGAAACTCGGCAACTTCTTTACCCGCTGATTGGCCTCCTTTATCATTATCCGCTGCAAATCCCATTGAAGGGGACTTTCAAAATGCAGGTGTAGATGACCAGAGTTTATTTACTGTACAATCCTCCACAAATGGTATGGTGGAATACACGGCAAATAATCTGGGAGGTGCTTATAAAGGAAACCTCTTGGCAGCTTCGTTCAATGGAATCATTTATAACGTTAAACGCAACGCAGCAGGTACTATCAATAATAACAACGATGTGAGTGTTTTTGCCTCCAATTTTGGCGCAACACCGCTTGATGTGACAGCGCAAGGCAATAATGACATATTTCCCGGTACCGTATGGGCAGCCACTTATGGATCGGATAATATTACGATTTTTGAACCCACTGATTATGACGGAGCCAATCCGCCAGCAGGAGGCGATAATATATATATAAACTGCGGCGGACCGACCCTTACCTTTGGTAATGTATGGCAGGCAGATAATTATTTTGTAAACGGCAATATCTTTAGTACAAACACGCCTATAAGTGGCACCTCCAACGATGCCCTCTATCAATCGGAAAGATGGGGCGGAAATCTAAGCTACAACATTCCCGTATCAAACGGACTCACAAAAGTCAAACTCCATTTTGCTGAAATTTACGCTGGGGCAAATAGCGTTGGAGCAAGGGTGTTTGACGTTTTTATTGAAGGCAATTTAGTACTGGATGATTTAGACATATTTAATGAAGTTGGTGCTAATGCTGCCTTGGTAAAAACATTTGACGTAACAGTTACAGATGGTACGCTGAACATAAATATGCAGGCGATAGTCAATAATCCCAAATTGAGTGCTATCGTTATTACGCAGGAAGGGCAGGGTTGTAGTGGCCAATATTCTAACAGTATCGACGAAGATAATGACGGTTTTACGAATGCCGATGAAATAGACAATAATGCGGATCCTTGCAACGGAGCTATCGTACCAACAGATTTCGATGGTACACTTATCAATGGATTTTTAGTCTCCAATTTGAATGACCCTGACGATGATGATGATGGTATTTCTGACAACACGGATAAATTTGCCTGGGATGCCAATAATGGTATCGGAACTACTTTACCCATTGATTATCCCTTCCTAAATGGCGACCCTGGATTTGGATTCTTTGGTTTGGGATTTACCGGTTTAATGACCAATAATAGCAATGATTATTTGGATTTAATCAAAGATGAAGATAATAGTGATACAGAAATTATCGCAGGTGGAGCCGTAGGTTTATTTACCATAAATAATGTTCCCAACAGCACTCCAGTAAATAATACTAACAATCAGCAAAATGGCTACCAATTCGGAATTGATGTCAATAGTTCAACACAGCCTTTTATTATTGAATCAGCTATTTTAGGACCTGTATTTACATCAACACCTGACCAATTTCAATCACAGGGTATTTTTATTGGCAATGGAGACCAAAATAATTATTTAAAAGTAGTCGTCACCGCAAATAGTGGCAATCCCGCTATTGAAATTGGCAACGAAGTCAATGGCTCATTCACTTCACAAGTAATTCCCGTGTCGAATATTGGCAATGTATCTCAGTTGAGTCTCTTCTTAAAAGTAAATCCTGCTAATGGTGTCGTGCAAGCCCAATATAGTCTATCCGGGCAAGCGATTGATATAGGTAATTCCATTACGCTCTCTGGTCCTGCATTGACGACACTCCAAGCCTCTGGTCAGAGTTTAGCAGTAGGGCTTATCAGTACAAAGGGGGACTCAAATTCTAATTTTAACGCTACTTGGGATTATATTAAAATAAATACAGATACTACACCACCTGCTACCGGAGAAGGTTTGAGTGCGACCTACTTCAATAATATAGATTTCACAGGCAGCACAATCACTAGAATAGACCCTGTGATTGATTTCAGTTGGGGCGGAGGCTCGCCAGATGCTGCTATTGGAAACGACACTTATTCTGCACGTTGGGAGGGTTTCGTAGAAGCTCCTACAAGCGGCATCTATACTTTTTTTACCAATACTGATGATGGGGCAAGATTATGGGTGAATGATCAACTCATCATTGATAGATGGGTCAATCAAGGACCTACGGAAATAGAGGGAACGATACAAATGACCGCTGGGCAAAAAATACCGATTAAAATGGAATACTTTGAAAACGGCGGTGGAGCTGTGGCTCAATTGCGCTGGCAAGGGCCAGGCGTTTCAAAGCAAATCATTCCAAGTAGTAAGCTCTTTCCTAGCTCTGGTAGTGAATGTAATGTAGCAAACCTGGCATTAGGTAAAAATGTCTCACAATCCTCTGATTATGAAGGGACACTCACAGCGAGTAAAGCGAATGATGACAATAGTGATTCATTTTCTCATACCGAAAACAACACAAATGCCTGGTGGGAGATAGACCTCGGAGCAGTATATGATATTTCAAAAGTAGAATTAGTAAACAGAAAAGATTGCTGTCAGGATAGATTAAGTGATTTTTATGTATTGGTTTCGGATGTGCCGTTTAGTTCGAAAAATCTATCTACAACGCTCAATCAATCCGGGGTCAGTGATTACTATCAAGAAGGTGCGGTAGCTGCTAGCAAAGAAATCGAGATCAACCGGACGGGCAGGTATGTAAGGGTACAACTTGAAGGTACAAATTTTCTGCACTTAGGAGAAGTGCAGGTATTGGGCTGTACCGACTCAAACCCGAGGCTAAGTCAGGAGGCAAGAGTGTCCAGTCTCTTATATCCAAACCCGACCACTGATGGGCTGTTTTTGGATCTTGATTCGTATTACTTCGATAAAAATGTCGATTACACGATTATGAATGTACAAGGCCAATTGCTTGAATCAGCTACGCTTGGTTTAATTTATGCCAACATAGCAGAAGTAGATGTGAGTAGTTCCAAATTTGTGGCAGGTACTTACTTCCTCTCTCTGACTACAGGAGACAGCAGAGAAGTACTCAGGTTTGTTATAATGAAATAAATTTTTTACCATTACTAAATAGCCTAAGAACTGTGAGGAAATAAGAAACCTCAATCGCGACTGGCAAAATAATCATTATTTTATAAACCTTATAAACTCCCTTGACCAGCGTTGATAAAAGTTGGGGCTATATATTCAATATGGGTTAATGATGCTTATGGTAAAGTACAATTGACTTTTGTTACAGGATAGTCCGTTCTTGGACATAATTCTATATTAAAATTATGTCCAAGAACTTTTTTTATAAAAATAAGATTATGAACAAAAATATTCAGCTCTACAAAATTTACCAGATTAAATCAACCTTCTGGTTTTCTAAGCTAACGCTTCAATTATATGTATTAAGTCATCTACTTACTTTTTTGCCCCATCAGGTGTTTGCGCAAGGAAATCCACCTAATATGCTTGTTATCATGGCAGATGATCTGGGATATTATGATATAGGGTTTAATCGTATTCATGCACCTGATGAGCCATATTATGGTATTATTCCGACTCCAAATATTGACCGAATCGCGCAAAGCGGTGTTACTTGTACCCGTGCTTATGTTGCTCATCCATTTTGCGGACCGAGTAGAGCAGCATTGCTGACAGGTCGTTATCCCCATGAAGTAAACTCACAATATAATTTACCAAACGGTGGTAAAGATTGCAATGGACAGGATGTAGGAATACCTATTGGTCCTGATTCCGATTTTTTTAGCAAAGTTCTTCAGGAGGAGGCAAATTATACGACGTATATGGTCGGGAAGTGGCATTTAGGCAATGCACAACAGTTTGATCCTATTTCCAGAGGATTTACGGAATATTATGGTTTTTTGGGTGGTGGTCATCAATATTTTCCTGCTGGAGATCCAAGCCAGGGAATCAATAGTTCAAATCAGATTGCAGCCAATCAAAACAACACAGGAATCAATGATTACTTTAAGTATTTGGAAAAGAACCGACAGGTGATTCCTGATGAGAGTCGATATGTTACCCGTGCAATTTCAGAAGAAGCTGTCAATTTTATTAAAGCTGGAAAGCAGTCTAGCCAACCCTTTTTAGCTTATGTAGCCTATAATGCCCCACATACTCCTTTGCAGGCACCTCTACCCGACAAAGATCAATTCCTTTTAGATAATCCGAATTTCTTAAGTAATATAGAAAATAGCCCCGATATCCTCAATTCAAATAATGTAATAAATGCTGCTACAGAAGCAGAAAGACAAGAAATAATTGCTGAACTCATACAAGACCGCATTACTTATGCTACAATGGTCGCCATTATGGATGAAGGGATTGGAAATATCCTTGATGAACTCCAAAGTAGTGATGATGGTGGTAGTGTTTTTGACAATACAATTGTCATATTTTTAAGTGATAATGGTGGCAAATTGAGAGAAGCTGGAGGCGTAAACTACCCGCTAGACCGTGGTAAAGGATCTGTGAACGAAGGAGGATTTAGAGTGCCTATGGCCATTAGTTGGCCAGATGGAGGAGTTCCTGCCAACCTACTTCACAACTATCCCGTTTCATCACTGGATATTTATCCTTCATTATTGGCTGCTGCCAATTTAGCGATACCTAATCGGTTAGATGGGGAGAATGTACTCAATGATATTAAAACAACTTCTCCGACACTCAGAAATGATCCGCTGTACATTTTACGTCATTATAACGGATTTAGTAATGTGAGTATCATGGACAACATTCCGGGTTCTGAAAAGAAAGTGATAAAAAAGGCTAATGGAGACTGGCAATATTACGACTTGGCTTCAGATATTACGGAGATGAATAACCTCAATAATGGAGCAACTGTCCTAGAAGCTGAAACGATTATTCATCGACTAGTACCTAAAGTGAGAATATTAGCAGAACAACACCTTCAACCGCTTTTTTTTGATAAATGTAATGTAGGAGAGAATTGGGTTAATAATAATATGCCAAGATTTAAAGATGCTAGTAATAGACCCGAAGCAGATACGCCTGATGAAACATTCTATTTTGACTGTTATGCCAATCTAACTGATAGCGATAACGATGGCGTCTGTGATGAACTCGATTTATGCCCGGGCGGAGAAGATGCTATAGATGCTAATGCCAATGGTATTCCTGATTTTTGTGATGCCTGTGTAGATGTACAATTAAATGTTCTCTTGGAAGGCACATATAATACAGCTATAGATGCAATGGAAACAGCACTGAATACACAGCATGGAATATTACCAGGACAGACACCTGTCAGTTTACTCATTACACCTACACCACAGGGACAGCCCTATAATAATCCTCCCTGGAATTATGTGGGGGGAGAAGGCTCAGACTGGACAGACATCAATTATTCCTCCGATGTGGTGGACTGGTTACTAGTTTCTTTTAGGACAGGCGAAGAAAAAAACACTGAAATTAGCCAGGTTGCTGCGCTCTTGACCAAGAGTGGATCTGTTGATTTCCCGACTTGTGCGCTACTCAATCAGGGGATAGATTCGGTTTATGTCGTTGTCGAACACCGAAATCACATGGGCATTATGTCGCCACAGAAAGTTGCAATACTGAATGGCATATTGAGTTTTGATTTCAGTCTAGCGGATAGCTATAGAGATGCTACTAGTTTTGGACAAAAACAGATGGGAGCGAAATGGGGTATGTATGCAGGAGATGGCGACCAGTCAGATTTTCCCAGCTACGATATACAAGGCACAGACAAGTCTTTATGGTTGGAGAGCAATGGAACATTCAGTAGTTATGATATAAGAGATTTTAATCTAGATGGCGATGTCAATGGAGCAGATAAAGCCCTTTGGGATGCGAATAATGGCGTCTCTTCGAGAGTGCCGAAATAAAAGTCTATTATTCCAGGATAATTGTTTGCCCTAGTTTAGCCTGATTGCTTATTTTGGAAGTACATATTGAGTCCATAAGTAAGCAAGGAAGTATGATGAAAAATTAGCGGCATTAAATTTTTTACCATTACTCACTAAAAAATATGTGGAAAAAACAAAGTAATTGCTTACCTTTGCGGCAGTTAATACCAAAAGAGGGGACGAAGCGTCCCCTCTTTTCATTTAATGACCGTTAGATATGAAAGATATTAAAGACCACGTAACGGGATTATTATCCGAAAAATTTGAAGAAGAAAACTTTGAAGATTTCTTTCTTGTAGATATAAAAATGAAGACCAACAATCGAATGGAAGTCTTCGTAGAAAGCGATACTACAGTTAATTTTAAGCATTTGTCAAAACTCAACCGCTATCTACAAAAACATATTGACGAGGCAGGTTGGATGGGTGAAAAATACACATTAGATGTATCTTCGCCAGGAGTAGGGCAGCCCTTGAAACTCAAACGACAATATGCCAAGAACATTGGACGTAGAGTAGAAGTGCGGTTGAATGAGGGCAAGCCTGAAAGCGGCAAATTATTATCAGCCGATGAGCAGGAAATCGTGATTGAGCAGGAACAGACAAGAAAAGAAGGCAAAAAGAAAATCAAAGAACTGGTAAAGACCAGCATACCATTTGACAACATTAAGCAGACAATTGTCAAAATAAGTTTTAATTAATTTACTAGTTATTAGTAAATGGTGATTGGTAAATGGTGATTAGTTTTTAAGATTTTGCTTTGCAAAATCCTTTACCTACTAATAACCAATTACTAGTAACTAATAACTACTTCATCATTAACACAATGAAATAAAATGGGTATCAATTTAGTGGAATCATTCTCCGAATTTAAGGAGATGAAAAACATAGATAGACCAACGATGGTGCGGGTACTCGAAGATGTATTTCGTACATTAATTCGTAAAAAATATGGGTCTGATGAAAATTTTGATGTTATTGTAAATACAGATAAAGGAGACCTTGAGCTTTGGAGAGTGCGTGAAATAGTGGAAAACGGAACAGAGATTGAAGATGAAAATATACAGGTTCCTATTTCGTATGCATTGACGGTTGAAGAGGATTATGAAATAGGAGAAGAGTGCTACGAACAATTATTCCTCAAAGATTTTGGACGCCGGGCAATTATGGCAGCACGCCAAACACTGATTTCCAGAATTTTGGAACTGGAAAAAGATGAAATATTCCGCCGTTATACAGATCGTGTAGGCGATATTGTGCTGGGAGAAGTTCATCAGATTTTGAAACGGGATATTCTGGTATTGGATGATGCAACAGGAAACGAGCTTATTTTGCCCCGTAATGAAGCCATTAAAGGTGATTTCTTCAGAAAAGGTGAACTTGTTCGGGCGATTATACGTAAGGTAGAAATGAGAAATAATAATCCGATTATTATTTTGTCACGTACAGATAATACTTTTCTGGAAAAACTATTGGAACAAGAAGTTCCCGAAATTGAGGATGGATTGATTACAGTGAAAAAAATCGTAAGAATGCCAGGCGAACGTGCAAAAGTAGCCGTAGAGTCTTATGATGATCGAATTGATCCAGTAGGAGCATGTGTAGGGATGAAAGGGTCGAGAATTCACGGAATCGTTCGTGAATTGAGAAATGAAAATATTGACATTATTAATTACACCAATAATGAAGGGCTGTTGATTCAGCGGGCTTTGACGCCGGCAAAAATCACAACAATGGATATAGATACAGAGAATAAAAGAGTCTCCGTTTATCTGCGTCCTGATCAAGTATCCCTGGCAATTGGTAAAGGCGGACTGAATATCAAACTGGCGAGTCGTTTGACAGAATACGAAATTGATGTATATCGGGATACCGATGAAGTCATCGACGATGTAGATTTGGACGAATTTAACGATGAAATCGAACAGTGGATTATTGATGAGTTTAAAGGAGTAGGTTGCGACACAGCTCGTAGTGTACTGGAATTAAGCAAAGAGGAATTGATACGCCGCACAGACTTAGAAGAAGAAACAGTTTTAGATGTACTCAGAATTTTGAGTGCAGAATTTGACGAATAAGGGCATCATTTTAGATGCTCTAAAGTCTATTCCAAAATAGGAGAAGGCAATTGATTCAGTGTCCGATATTATGAGCCGGACAGATAGTTTACAATTGCTGAAAAAAATAAATATGGCGAAACGTCTAGTTAAAGTTGCAAAAGAATTGAACGTAGGGACAACCACTATCGTGGAACACCTCAATAAGAGTGGTTTCGATGTGGAGAATAAGCCTACGGCTAAACTTACAGATGAGATGTACAATAATCTTATCAGTGAATTTAGTGGTTCTATTGCTATTAAAGAACAGGCTGACTTATTGACGATAGGAACGCGTAAATCTAAAGAGAAGCAGGAAGAGGTCGTGCCTGAAGTAGTATCAGCACCCGTACCTGTCGTGGAGCCAGAACCGGAAGTCGTCGAACCTGTGGTAGAGGAAGTGATAGTAGAAGAAGTGGTTGTTGAGGAAGTACCAGTTGTTGTGCCTGAAGTAGTGGAAGCTCCTCCTGTAGTGGTGGAAGCGAAAGTAGTTCCTCCTGCGCCTGTTGAAGTTGAAGAGGTTGTGGTTGTGGTTGTACCAGAAGAAGTGACGATACCAGAAGAGGTGATTTCTCCTATTGTGGAGGAAGAGGTCGTGCAGGTCACACCAGTTAAGAAAGAAGAAGTGGTGCAAGAACCTGTGCCTGAACAAAAAACAAAAAGAAAAGAGAAGAAAGAAGATTTTGTTGAGACGCCAAAATTAGATGGGCTGAAAGTTATTGATAAAGTCGACTTGAATGAGTTAAAGCAGAAAAATAAAAAGAAAGGAAAGAAAAAACAGGCAAGCCCTCCTCCAAAAGTAACACAGACTTCCAAGCCTGTAAAAGCAAAAAACTCACCACCAAAAGTAAGTCCGCCACCTCAACCTGAAAAAACAAAAGAAGTGACCGCAAAAGCAAATGTTCCAGCACCCGCAAAACCACCACGAAAAGAAAACGAAATATACAGAGCAGAAACGCCTACATTGAAAGGAGTGAAAGTGTTTGGTAAAATAGACATCAGTAAATTTGCTAAAAAACCTTCTTCCAAAAAGAAGAAAGATAATAAGAAAGCAGAACCTGGAGATAAGAATAAAAACAAACAAGGACAAGCAAAACCAAAAACTGGGGAGGCTGGTGACAGCAACGCTAGAAAACGCAGACGCAAGCGCAAAAAAGTAGCTACAGAAGGAACAGGAAATGCAGCAAAAAAAGGTAGTGGCAACAGCAACAATAATAGAAGAGGTGGAGGTAGAGAAAATAAAGAAATCTCGAAGAAAGAAGTCGATGACAAGCTAAAAGCAACCATGGCCCGATTGCAGGGTGGTGGAAAAAATAGACGTTCTAAAATACGTCGAAGTGATCGTGAACGCCGTCGCGAGAAGGAACAGGAGGCTATGGATCAGGAAGCTGCACAAGGTGGCAAACTACAAGTCACCGAGTTTATCTCAGTGTCCGATTTGGCAAGCCTCATGGATGTTTCTGCTACGGAAGTTATCATGGCCTGTATGAATATGGGGGTCATGGTGGCAATTAATCAACGCTTAGATGCGGAGATTATCGAACTCGTTGCCGAAGAATTTAAGCATGAAGTAGAATTCATTAGTGCGGAAGCGCAAATGGAAATGGAAGAGGAAGAAATTGTAGATGCTGAAGAAGATTTGAGACCACGTGCGCCGATTGTTACTGTTATGGGACACGTTGATCACGGTAAAACTTCCTTACTTGACCACATTCGCAATGCCAACGTTATCGCAGGTGAAGCGGGTGGAATTACACAGCACATTGGAGCTTATGAAGTAAAAGTAGGTGATGATAAGCGCAGAATTACTTTCTTGGATACACCAGGACACGAAGCCTTTACCGCAATGCGGGCACGTGGTGCAAAAGTAACTGATGTTGCAGTGATTATTGTAGCAGCAGACGATAGTGTGATGCCTCAAACGAAGGAGGCTATCAGTCACGCACAGGCGGCAGGTGTACCGATTATCTTTGCGATTAATAAAATTGATAAAGACGGTTCTAATCCTGAACGAATTAAGCAGGAACTGGCGAGTATGAATATGCTGGTAGAAGACTGGGGCGGGAAATTCCCGTCACAGGAAATCTCAGCAAAAGAGGGAACCAATGTAGACGAACTGCTCGAAAAAATTCTATTAGAATCAGATATTCTGGAACTGAAAGCCAACCCGGAGCGCCATGCGCAGGGCGTTGTGCTGGAAGCCTCGCTGGATAAAGGAAGAGGTTATGTATCTAAATTTTTGGTACAGGCGGGAACACTGAAAATCGGTGACCCGATTGTTGCAGGTAGCCATTATGGAAAAGTACGTGCAATGATTAATGAGCGCGGTCAGCGTGTAGAGCAAGCAGGTCCTTCTGCGCCGGTACTTGTTTTGGGAATGAAAGGTGCGCCACAGGCGGGTGAAAAATTCAAAGTATTTGCTACTGAACAAGAAACTCGACAATTAGCGACCAAACGGGCACAAATACAAAGTGAGCAGGATCGTCGTGCGACCAAGCGTCTTAGTCTGGAAGAGATTGGGCGTCGTCTGGCACTTGGCTCATTTAAAGAATTGAACCTCATCGTCAAAGGTGACGTGGATGGCTCTATTGAAGCCCTTGCCGATTCTTTACTCAAACTATCTACAGAAACTGTACAGGTCAATATCGTACACAAAGCTGTCGGACAAATTATTGAATCTGATATTCTTCTGGCTTCTGCCTCCGATGCTATTATCGTTGGCTTCCAGGTTCGTCCTTCCGCTGTCGCTCGTAAGCTGGCAGAAAAAGAAGGCGTACAAATCAAGACCTATTCGGTTATCTATGCTGCCATTGAAGAGATCAAGCTGGCGATAGAGGGTATGCTGGAACCAACCAGAGAAGAAAAAGTTGTTGGATCTGTTGAAATACGCGAAGTTTATAAAATTAGTAAAGTTGGCACCGTCGCAGGTTGTTATGTGCAGGAAGGTAAAATGACTCGAAAGACCCATATCCGTATTATTCGGGATGGCATTGTTGTTTATCCGATTAAGGAAGGCGTTGTTGGCGAACTAGCTTCACTCAAGCGTTACAAAGACGACATCAAAGAAGTCAAAAACGGGATGGAATGCGGTATAACCATTAAGAATTTCAATGACCTGAAACCAGAAGATATTATCGAAGGTTATGAAATCATTGAAATCAAGCAGAAACTGTAATAAATCCATAGGATTTCGATTTGCGATTTTTCCATTGGTTTTATTTTACATCGCCGCCTGCCAACAACAAGATTTGTTAAGCGGAAAATACAATTTGCAGCAGCCAGATAAAGTCATTCGCCTGCCGAAAACGCTTACAGAAATTTCGGGATTAGCCGATTTGAAAAATGGCAGACTGGCTGCGATACAAGACGAAAAAGGGATACTTTTTGTTATTAATGTAGAAACAGGAGAGATTGAATCCACAGACGAATTTGGTAAAAACGGCGACTACGAAGGACTGACCATAGTAGAGGACAATATATACTGTGTAGAAAGTACAGGTAAAATCCACGAAATCAGCTTAACTGATAAAACCAAAGTACCTGAAAAATACAAAACCTGGCTCAGTAGTAAAAATAACGTAGAAGGACTTTGTTATCACAAGACATCAAACAGTTTATTACTGGTTTGCAAAGAGCAGTCGGGCAGAAAAAAGCACAAAAAAAGTGTACGCGGTATCTATGCTTTTAATCTTCAAACCAAAAAACTTAAAAAACAAGCATTCTTCAATATTTCAGAAACAGAAATTGGACAAATGCTCGACGATGATATGTGCGGATATTTTCAGCCTTCCGGCATTGCTATCTCACCTATAAACAATAAGGTTTATATCATTTCTTCCGTCGGAAATGCCATAGCAGTATATAGCGAAGCTGGACAATTGGAACAGGTACTTTCTTTATCCAATATCCATTTTACACAACCAGAAGGTATCGTTTTTGATGTTGACGGGACCTTATACATTGCAAATGAAGGACGTGGTAGTTGGGGAAATATTTTAGTTTTTCAACACTTTAAAAATTAAACAACATGGGATTATTCACAGGATTATTTGGAAAAAAAGAATACTCAGATATCTTCACAAAAAAAGAATTAATAGACGCAGGAGCCTGTCCAAATTGCTGGGGACATCAGGAATACGACGGACAATACAGACAATTTGTAGTTGACCAAACAAAGTCGAACATCAATAAAGACCACCAGCACCAAAAATCATTCATCCAGCAATTTGTAGAAACCAATTTAGAAGGAATTCGCCTAAAAAAAGACGAAGGAGAATTATCTTGCCCAGCTTGTAGCAAAAGATTTTAAAAAAAGCCCTCGTCCCTTAGAACACAAAGGAAAATTCATTCATGTTCTTTATACTATACAAGCCGATAGCTATACGGCTTCATGTCCTTTAGTGTCCTTAGTGGTTTAAAAAAAACACCCCAATGCGCAATCCAAAAAGCCCTTTGGAATTTGGTATTTTTCCTTTGAAATTTTTCCCTTTCAACTCTGCATCCTAAACCAACGCAAAGAAGGATCTAAAAACTTATTATCCTTTTTCCCTTTGGTAATCGCCTTCGTAAATTTCTTGAATTTCTTCCCACTCCTATAAGGTCGAAAAGCCTTATTGCGAAGAAAATCCTGATACACCTTCCGATCACCAAAAACGCCATCTCGGCTAGCTTGTTCCAGATAATCATGCATAGCAGCAACATTATTGCTCAAAGCATGAACCTCCGCAATCCGATAAGCCATCAAGCCACGATAACTTTGACCAATATCGTAATTCGCAAAACGAGCTTCCTTATAATATGCAATCGCCGACTCATAATCACCCTGCTCTTTTTTGAGATGTGCAATTTCTTCTTTTGGAAACGGTAAGTCCGGTCGGAAGATAAGGGCTTTATTAAACTCACTCTCTGCCCGCTTCGAATTGCCTTTGGCGCCATACACCAAACCCATATAAAAATAAGTCATGGCATTTTCAGGATGCAAATTCAGAGCTTGTGTCAGGTCGCGAATAGCAGCATCATAATCTTCCAAAAAATAATTGACAGCAGCCCGATTATAATAAGCCAGAAACAATCGGGAGTTACGCTCAATCGCTTGATCAAACCAGCCCCTTGCAATTTTCAGGTCGCGCTCCACCGGATTTTCCAAATCCTGATTGAAATAACGCGCTGCGCCAGCATTACAATAAGCCATGGCAAAAGTAGAATCATAACGCACTGCCTGATAAAAATCCTGCAAGCCCTGATCAAATTTATTCTGCATACAAAAAGCCATGCCCCGATCATTATAAAACTTAGGATTCAGCTTATCTATTTGCAGACTTTTGGTATAATATTCAACAGACTCCTCATACTGTTTAGCTTCATAATATGTTTTGCCCAAAGCAAAAAAAGCATCCGTAGAATTGGGATTCAGCTCTGCTAGCTTTTCAAAATCCTTAATGGCATTATCATAATCTTTGACATACAAATAAGTATAACCCCGAAAATAATAGGCTTTTTCGTAATCAGAATAATAATCAATAAAAGTCGTGAAGTCAGCAATGGCTTCTGTATAGTTTTTTTGTGCCTTATGTTTCAAAGCGGTTTTAAAAAAATAAAAATCTGGCTTATCTTCGGTCTGCGTATATCCGGGGGCTATCGCCCCTATTATCAGGACGCAGAGGAGGAGGGCTTTTTTTGCTGCGAATGCATGTGTTTTGAAATCTTTATACAAATCTGTCATAGTATTATACCATTATCAAAAGCTGTTGAATTTGAATTTGGTGTTTGGGTTTGAATTTACAATATAATTAAATTTTGTTAAAAGCATATTATACAAAAAACATCATAGAAGCCGGCTGCGACGAAGCCGGGCGCGGATGCCTTTCAGGGGCAGTCTATGCCGCAGCCGTCATCCTACCATCAGATTTTAGGCATGAACTGCTGAATGACTCCAAGCAACTCACCGAGCGGGAGCGCGAACACCTGCGCCCCATCATCGAGCAAGAAGCAGTGGCTTGGGCAGTAGCCTCCGTATCGCCTGCCGAAATTGACGACATCAATATCCTCAATGCTTCTTTTCTGGCGATGCACCGCGCCATCGACCAACTCAGCATCCGACCTGAATCTTTGCTCATTGATGGCAATCGCTTCACGCCTTATAATTTCATTCCGCACCATTGTATTATAAAAGGAGATGGAAAATATTTGTCGATCGCCGCTGCATCTGTCCTAGCAAAAACCTATCGCGACGATTATATGGCTGATCTCCACAAAGCCTTCCCGATGTACAGTTGGGATAGCAATAAAGGCTATCCGACCAAAGCCCATCGCGCCGCTATCCGCGAGCATGGCACGACGCAGTATCACCGAATGACCTTTCGCTTGTTGCCGGAATAAGGATTTTTTTGAATGTCGAATATTGAACAGTAGAATATCGAATGTCGAAGGGTGCGTGATCTTTCTGAAACAAGGCAATAATTTTTTATTATTTTTGTAGAATGGGCTTGTATCTTGAAAAATAGTTCTGAACTAGCTCCATCAGTGCGACATGTTTGTGAACATCACAATGAATCAAGCATTTAAAAATTAATATTATGGGAGAAAAGAAAGTATTAACAAGAGAAAATACACCCACTAATGAATTACAAAGACCTGTAGAGAAGATATTTAAAGGCTTGAAATTAAGTTATCATGAGGTTTATTATTTAGATTATGATGTAAATGAAGATACTGGAATGATTAATAAAGATAGGCTGGTTGAGCATTACACAAAAGAGCAAACGACTCGTAATATGAAAGCTCTAAAAAGTGCTCGTCACTGAAAAACAGAATAACTTATGAATAAAATAATATTATTACTTTTAATGGCTTGCACTTTCATTGCCTGCAAACAAGAAGCAGACTCTAATGAGGTTTTATTTGTTTGTACGCACGGAGCTGCAAGAAGCCCAATAGCAGCGGCGTATTTCAATAAATTAGCAAAAGAAAATGATTTAAATTTTCATGCAGTTTTTAGAGGAACAGAACCGAATAAAGAATTGACTAAAGAGACCGTTGGTGGACTAACAGATGATGGCTTTGAAATTAACAAATGGAAACCAGAAAAGGTATCTGCTCAAGATGTTGAAAAGGCTTATAAAATTGTAACATTTGATTGTGCTGTCCCTCCAATAAAGCCTTCAACTTTTAAAGAGGAATGGAATGGCACGCCATCAATAAGTAAAGATTATAATGTTGCACGAAATGTAATCAAAGAAAATGTAGAAGAATTGATTGAAAGCCTCAAGGAAGAATAAGTTGATTTAGAAATCATTAAAACATGAACAAAGAAATTTTTTTACCGAAAGACTTTAAGGTGCCTGAACAGCTAGAGACGAATCGACTTTGCTTGAGGATGTTGAAAGTTTCCGATGTAGTGAAAGATTATGACGCGGTGATGTCTAGTGTCGAGCATTTGCAAAAAACAAAACCTTTTGGCCCAAATAAAAAATGGCCCAAGGGTTTGACTGTTGAACAGAACTTAATTGATCTTGGCTGGCATCAAAAAGAGTTTCAGATGAGATCGTCTTTTGCATATACAGTCATGAATCTTGATGAAAGCAAATGTCTTGGTTGCATATATCTTGAACCTTCATCTAAGCCTAATTATGAAGCAAAGGTATTCCTGTGGGTAAGACAAAGCGAAGTGGAGTCTGGCTTAGATGAGCATTTGTTTGAATCCGTTAAAAAATGGATTTCTGAAAAATGGCCCTTTAAAAAAGTTGCTTATCCTGGACGTGATATAAGTTGGGACAAATGGCATGACGATATATTTTTTTAAAGACAATTTAATTTCAGGGCATTCGCAAGTATTCGATAGAACCACTGTAATGAAACAGCTCGGTTTTATGTGAAGACAAAAAACAAAAAATGGACAGCATTACCCAGGGCGTCTTAGGAGCAGCGATAGGAGAGGCAATACTCGGAAAAAAAATCGGAATTAAAGGGGCAATAATTGGCGCAATCATAGCGACCATTCCTGACCTTGATGTCATCTTGTATTTGTTCTACGACAAACTTGACATGTTGAGTATTCACAGAGGGCTTAGTCACTCCATCGCATTCAGTGTGCTGGGCGCATTTTTAATTGCCTTTGTGCTGAGTAAAATAAAATGGACTCAAAACATCCAGTTCGGCAGACTATTATTATTTGCCTGGCTGTGCCTCTTTACCCATATTTTATTAGATACATTTACAGCTTATGGGACGCAGTTATTTTTACCTTTTAGCAATAGAAGAGTAGGTTTTGATAGTATAAATGTTGTTGATCCAGTTTACACAATTCCTTTAATTATTGGATTGGTTTTAAGTTTGTGGGTATATAAATCGAAACCCCAAAGATCGATATTTAATCGCTATGGATTAATCATCAGCTCTTTGTATTTAATTTTTACACTCCTCCATAAAGAAGGCGTAAAGGCTCAAATTTCAAATAGACTAGCCAATGAAAAAATTGAATACACCGCTTTGATGACCATGTCAGTCGGCATTGCGAATATCAATTGGTATGGCGTGGCGAAAGGACAGGATAGTATTTATATGATGAAGTATGGTCTTTTTTCTAATACCGATACTCCAATTGAAATATTTCCAATCCATGAAGCGTATTTAAATGAAATAGACAGTACTGTCGCTGAGAAAATGCGTTGGTTTGCAAAGGGCTTTTATACGGTTGAAAAAGAAAATGAAAAAATCAGAATTTATAACCTACAAGTTGATATGCGCGGAATTATAAGAACTGGAAACAAAAAAGCACCAACAGCAGGGTATTTTGAAATTTCAAGTCATGGTGGCAAAACAGATTTTTCTTCAGGGAGTATAAAGAAGTAGTGAGAGGAAAGAGTTATAATAATAAACAGACTTTAAATTGGCGTTATTAGTGATTGGTTAATTAGTGATTAGTCAATATATTATCAGCATTAGTCATTGCAAAAGGTCATTGACTTTTAGGAGGGATTATAATTAAATTTCATGCTGTTTGATATTTTATCTTTTGATTTTACTGAACCTGAACCATTTTTAATTTAAATTATTTTAAAACTTGTTTTTAGCTATAAAATATTCCTTTAATAAAAAGGGAGCTTTTGCAAAACAAATGTTTTATAAAAAACTAATAACCAATCACTAATCAACTAATTACTAACCCCAAATTAAATGATAAATTAACAAAAGAATAAAGAACTATGTCTGAGTATAAAAAATTCGCAGAACATTCTCCAACCGCTTATGCTGATGGATTAGATTTGGATCAATTCATTGACAGTGGGATTAAAGAATTGTGGAGTGGTGCCACTAGGATTGCAGGACCAGCCTTTACTGTTCCCTTATCTATGGGAGATAACCTTATGTTTCATGCTGCTATATATGAAGCTCCTCCTGGTTCAATAATAGTAGCTTCTGGTGCAGGAAATAAACATGCTGTTGCAGGAGGCAATGTTTGTGCGGTTGCCCAAAAAAGAGGGATCGCTGGATTTGTCATTGATGGTGTAATTCGGGATATTGAAGAAATAAGAGACAATAAATTTCCGGTTTTTGCTCGCGGACTATCAGCAAAACCAGGTAGTAAGCTCAAAAAAATGCAACTGAATATCCCCGTTCAGTGTGGTGGCGTATGGGTTTATCCAGGCGATATTATTATTGCCGATGAGGAAGGAATTGCCGTAGTCCCAAGCGAAGAACGAGATACCGTTCTCGGAAAAGCCAGTGCCCGTACATTAAGAGAAGAAACAACAAGCCTTGAAGATTGGGAAAAAAACCATCGAATAAAGATTCAAAAACTCTTGAAATGAAAGGAACAATTACAATTTTAATAATCATTCTACTCTCGTCATATTTGTATGGACAAAAGCCCAGAGCATTATCAATACAATGATAGCCGCTGAAACTATGGAAGGAATTAATGGAAATAAAGCATATACTTTACCCCACGATTTACTAATTGAAACGCTTAAAAAGTATAATCGAATAAAAGAATAAGGACCCTCATCTATATGCCCGATGCCAGTAAGGCAATGGCACTTCTTGGAAATACGGAAGACACATTTGGGCAAACCTGGCATTTGCCTTGCGACGACAACAGACTCACCTATAAAGAGTTCATTAAACTAACTGCTGATTTGTACGGCAAGAATCTAGAATACTCCATTATACCAAAATGGTTGATAAAGCTCATGTCAATCGTCAATCCATTCATGAAAGAAACCCAGGAATTATTACCTCGATACGAAACGGATAATATTTTCAAGTCTACAAAATTCAAAGAAAGATTCCCTGATTTTAAATTGACTTCATACAAAGAAGGGATTGAAACTATTCTAAGTGAAATTAAGACAGGCGACAATAGAGTAGGGAGCGGTGAACTATGATAAAGCTAACATTACAAGACAGCTATACTACTGAATACACTGTAACAAAAAAATCTTAGTGACCCTTCGTCCCTTAGTTTCACTTAGTGGTTCAAAAAACGCCCCGATGCGCAACCCAGAGCCTTGAACACTTCGAGACATCACAAAAAATCAAGAAGAATTATTAGAACCCTTGAAAAATAATATTAAATCGTGGGTAGAGGCTATAGTTTTACGATAGAGAGAAAAGGGGAAAGAAACCTATTGGGAAGGATATGAATAAGGAAAACCAACGAAAAATCTATTGTTCGATATTCGACATTCATATAGCCGCACAATTGCAGCATTTTATTAATTTTGCAGCATGAAGTTCCAGACAATATTAATATTCATCCTCCTATCCATAATCGGCTGCAAGCCAAACAACACAGCCGACCAGCCTAGCGACGACCTCAAGGTACAAGGCACACCCGAAATTGCCAAAGTATCCGAGCAACTAGAAAAAGACCCAGCCAACCCACAGCTTTACGCCCTGCGTGGTCAGCTTTTCTACGATGGACAAGAATACCAGGCAGCCATTGGCGATTTTAATGCTGCCATTCAGCTTGATTCTACCAACCTGGATTATTATCACCTGCTGGCAGATGCTTATTTTGACAGCAATCAGTCGCAGCCCGCTTTGGATGCTTTGCAAAAAGTAGTGGATAAAGATTCTACCCGACTCAATACACTCCTGAAAATGAGTGAAATGCAGATGATCTTGAAACAGCATGAAGCCTCACTCTCCACGACTGACCTCATCCTGCAACAACGCCCGCGCCACCCCGAAGCCTTCTACCTTGCAGGATTGAATTTTGAGCAAATGGGCGACACCGCACGAGCAGTACTCGCTTTTCAAACCACCGTAGAAGAGAATGCCGACCATATTAATGCCTACCGAAAACTCGGTTACCATTTCGATCACTTAGATAAAAAGATTGCCCTAAAATATTTTGATAATGCCCTGCGTATCGACTCGACAGATATGGACGCACTGATTGGCAAAGCCTGGTATTATCATCAGCGCAATAAGTTTCCGCTTGCCAAAAAATTCTACGAAAAAGCCACACAATTCCATCCCTATAATCCACGTCTACATCTGAACAACGGCATCCTGCACCTCGAAATGAAAGACAACGAAACAGCCTACAAAAAATTTGACCTTGCCGTGAATATAGACGCAGGATATGGCGTAGCCTATTTTTACCGCGCCATGTCGGGCGAGTTTCTAAAAAAAGAAGTGAATGAGGTCGTCAATGATTACCGACAAGCTGCTGTATTGATGAATGACCCTAGTCGAGCTGCGGAGGCTTTAGAGCGATTAGGAGCGCAGTAGGAAAGGGGCGAATATCGAATATCGAACGGAGGAATATTGAATGCCGAAGGGAGCATTCAAAAAAATCAATTACTAGGCATAGTTGCTTCTTTGCACCTCGTTCAACATGAAAAAAACTGTGACGGCAACCTCGTAAACTCATCCCTCCATATTTACACAGTGCTTCGTCTTCCAATTGTCTCGGCTCTCGATTAGTTCCTTGTTACGCTTGCGTAATTCTGCATTCTCTTTGCTACGATAGACAGCTTTTGTTTTTTAACTATTATTGCTATCTTTATTAGGCCCTTTGGGCAAACTCCCCGTTGTTTTTGATCGTTTTACAACTCAAAAGTACAGGGAAGTTTTTTTCTTGTTTGTACAGCCTAAGTCAAAGATACCATGAATTTTTTTTATCTTACTTTTGGGGTTTTTTTCCTTTCACCTGGAATAGTATTTTCTTCATCTATAACTATCCAGCCTAAAGTTGATAGCTTATTGAAAATTATGGCTAGCACATCAGATGACAGAACTAAAGCAGAATTATACGTGGAGATTGCTTCTGTTTTAAGAAAAACAGGTAGTGATTCAATTGAATATTATGCAGAGTTAGGATATGATTATTCAACTAAAGTAGATTATAGCTATGGAATTGCCAGTAGTTTAATTCACATAGGAAGAGTGTTTGTGAGAAAACACGATTTTAAAGCTGCTGATAGTTTATTTAGTGCAGGACTCTTAGTAATTAAAAATGCAGAACCGACTTCTGATTTCAAATTATTGGAGATAAAAGCGGAGATTTTAGAATATAAAGGTTGGGCCAAATTATCTCAGAAAGAATATTATGAGGCTCTAGATTGTTTTTACAAAGCATTAAAAATTTACACAGATATTGGTGAAGAGAGCTGTTCTTTACTATTAGATGTTGGATATATACACAATGCGGTAGAGGATTATGATCTGGCAGAGGAATATTACAATTTAGCTTTGCCTTGCGTCATTAAGAAGAAGGATATAAACAACCAGATCACCGTATATTCGAACAAAGGTGATAATTATGCGGGACAAGGTCATCACGATAAGGCTCTAATAGAATTCTTTAAAAGTATCGAACTTATTAAAAAACATGAAAAGCCAGAGATAAGCAGTATTTCAGCAACTATTCTGTATAATATAGGTTTTTCCCAAATGGAGTTTGGAGAATCCAAGAAAGCGCTAGAAAACTTTTCGAAAGCAGAGGATGTCTATATAAAATTAGGGAATATCAATTATGCTGCTTATTGCCAATTATATAACTCAAAGATCAGGTTTTCTTTGTCTGAAGACAGGAGTCTTCTTAAAAAAATGAAAAAAGTTTATAAAATCGCAGAAAATTATAATGATCTGAAGTTAAAGTATCTTACTTCCTCAACATTAGCGGAATCATATACTGCATTGCGGTTATATAAAAGTGCTAATGACCAAATAAACTTATCAAATCAATTAAAAGACAGTATTGATAAAAAAGATCTTCGACTAAAACTAAGATCTCTAGATCTAAAGAGCAAGTTTGAGATAAAACAGAAGATAGAAAAGGATCGAAAAGAACAAGAATTATTAGAAACGAAACTAGGCTATCAGAATAAATTAATATACTTACTTCTTGGATCAATTTGCTTTATTTCGATAGGCAGCTTTTTCTTATTTAGAGCTTATCGACAGAACAAACAAGTAAAAGAAAAATTACTCATTAATAATGAAGTTTTAAAGAGAACTGAAGAGCGACTTTATGAAAGCAATGAGGATATGAAAAAATATATTAAGCTAAATAAAGAGTTAGAACAATTCGCCTATATAGCATCTCATGATATAAAAGCTCCACTACGAACCATACAAGGATTTTCCAGTATACTCAAAAAAAAGTTTTATGACGTTGCTGAAGAGAGAGAAAGAATGTTTTTTGACTATATCGAAAAAGGGGTCAAAAGCTTAAACCTTTTAATAAATGACTTATTAGAGTATTCTAAATCTGATACAAAGGCCTTGAATATAGAAAGAGTTGATTTCGGTGAACTACTGGATGATGTACTTTTAAATCTCAATTTCAGTATCACACAAGCTCAAGCCAAAATTCAACATAGTAATTGTGACATTACTTTAAATGCTGACAAAATAAAGATTAAGCAAATTCTTCAAAACCTTGTGAGCAATGCCATTAAATTTAGAGCTGCAGATAGAAAACCCCTTATTAATATTGATCTAGTTGAGGATGAAAGTCATTATAATATTTCTGTCAAGGACAACGGTATAGGAATAGATGAAAAGTATTATGATGAAGTCTTTGAAAAATTTGCTAGACTTAACACACAAGACAAATACGAAGGTACGGGACTAGGCCTTTCCATTTGCAGTAAATACATTAAAGAGCATAATGGGAATATTTCCATAATTCGTAACCACGATCATGGGGTTGCATTCATATTCACGCTCTCCAAAAATATGCCCTTAACTAAGGACAATGCTGATTGATTAACTAGACTTTGAAAACAGTTTATATCAACACAGCTCCTACTTTCAAAGCCAAAACTAAGAACAAAATAAGCTAGCCTAATTTTAAGAACTTATTCCGTACACGTTCTTAAACAATCCCTTACTTCCTCCTGTTTCGCTATCAATATGAAAAACGTACAAGAGCTAATAGACTTATTGACACTCGAAAAAATAGACACCTGCCTTTTTCGAGGACAAAACTATCACACCCCCTGGAAACGAGTCTTTGGAGGGCAGGTACTAGGACAAGCACTCAATGCCGTTTATCAGACCGTGCCAGAAGACAGAATTGCCCATTCACTACACGGTTATTTCATATTGGGCGGCGATGTAGAAAAACCTGTCATTTATCAAGTAGAAACTTTGCGGGATGGCGGAAGTTTCACCACAAGGCGCGTTACCGCAAGTCAGAATGGAAAGGCAATTTTTGTCATGGCAGCTTCTTTTCAGTTGAAACAAGGTGGATTTGACCATCAAACACCCATGCCTGATGTCGCACAGCCAGAAGGACTAAAAACAGAACAAGAACAGGCAGAATTGATAAAAGACAAAGCACCTGAACGCTATCAGCGAATTAAAAACAGAGGACAAAATGCGATAGAATTTCGCCCCGTAGAAGACTTGTCATTGGGCAATGCAGTAGGAGGAGAAGACATCCGAAATGTATGGATGAAGATGACAGAACAAAAAGAATTATCGCTTCCGATGCAGCATCAGTTATTGGCTTATGCTTCCGACTATGATCTGCTTATCAGTTCATTATCGCCTCACAGAACAAAATTTAGTGCAGATAAAGTTTTTCTTGCCAGCTTAGATCACGCCATGTGGTTTCACCGAAGTTTTGATTTCAATGACTGGTTGTTATGCGTCATCGACAGCCCAAGCGCATCCAATTCAAGAGGCATGGGACATGGGAAGATATTTGACCGACAAGGACGACTTGTTTCTACAGTGATGCAGGAAGGTTTGATTCGGGTTAAAAGATAAAAAAGGCTGCCCTTGGGAGCAGCCTTTTTTATTATTAGGTGTAAAGAAAACCAAATTAAATAAGGTCGATGGTCGGCGGTCAATAGTCCATAGCGATTTAGAATATTTTGCGAAGCAAAATCACCAATCACCAATCACCAATCACCAATCACCAATCACCAATCACCAATCACCAATCACCAATCACCAATCACCAATCACCAATCACCAATCACCAATCACCAATCACCAATCACCAATCACCAATACACTAATACCGCTCCTTCCCATAAACAAAAGTCTGTGTAAATATTTTATCGCCTTGAATAATATTCAGGAAATAAGTCCCTTTGCTTTGGTTGGAAATATTAATACGATTGTCATAACGACCATCAAAGTCATTGATGATCTCGCGGTAAACTTCTTTGCCGTTTACATCTACCACTGCCACTGTTGTTGGCACTTTGTTGCTAGATTCAAATTTAGCTGTAAAAATTCCATTATTTGGATTAGGGAATAATTCGACATTGTCCAAACTCAATAAACGATCTGGTGTAATGTCCAACTGTGGTGTTTCTGGCTGTGCTTCTCCTTTGAAAATGATAATCTCTTTTGTGGTCATCGCACGAGTATTGATCTCACCAGTTTCGCAATCGCATGGGCTGAACAAGTCGCTTTGCGTCATATTGCTCAGAGTCGCTTTGATGCGTTTTTTCTTGCCATTGCGATCCAATACAAGTTTCACGACATCACCTGGCTCACGCGCCCTGATAATGTCTACCACATCATTTATTTTGCTGATAGACTGACCTTCTACTTTTGTAATGACATCGCCTTTGAGAATACCTGCATCTTCTGCACCAGTATTTTGTACAATACCAGTTATCAAGACATCATAAGTTTCAAAATTGCTGTCTTTAGCTTCCATATACAAGCCGAGGAAAGGTGTACCACAACGCTCTTCACATTCCGCTTTCATCCGCTCCATCCAAGCAGTTTTGTCACCTGGTGAGCAGTGCTGCTGACGGACAGGCTGAAGACCTGGAATAACCGTCACCGTCTGTTCTCTGCCATCGCGCTCGAAAGTAACTTCTGCATTGGTGCCAGGAAGCGCCTGGCGCATAGCACAGGATACATCTTCTGCATTAGAGATGTCCAGTTCACCGATTTTGAGCAGTTGATCACCAGCTTCTATTCCTGCATCAGAGGCGGGACTTTCTGGTGTCACTTTCAGTATCGTTGCATCCTGACTTAGATTGACGCCCAAATGTCCACGCTTAGTGGCAATGCGCAGGTCATGTTCTATAAAAGGTTTATTTTCTTTGAAAAAATGGCGTGGTAATGGTTGGAAAGCATTGCCTTTTAAAGTAGCAATGGTGCTGTAGTTTTGTCCATTTCTCAAATAAGTAACGTTGAGAGCATCTCCAACTTCAAGAGACTGAATATGCTCAATGACATCATCTACACGATTCATTTTTTTGCCATCCAATGCTGTTATCACATCGCCAGACTTTAAACTGGCTGCTTCAGCAGCAGAATGTTCAACAATGTCTGAAATGACGACACCATCTGTTGTTGCTTTTTCCATCGTGATGCCGAGAAAGGCTTTTTTGCCACCAGGCAGCTTGAGGTCTTTCTGGTAATTGCCAAAGATTTCTTCCAACTGTATTTTTGCATTTTCCAGTTTATCTTTCAGTTCTTCGGCTTTGCCCATCCAGTCCATTTCTCCACCAGTTTTGATTTCGATCTGCTCACCGCTTTCACCGAAAAACTGGATATTAGGTTCTACATCCTGGGTAGCATCTACAGCTACTTTTACAGGTTGTAATCCTTCTTTTGTGATGCGAACAGAAGTTTTTGCTTCCGCAAAACGTTGACGCAAATCCGTTTCACTGACACCCATTTTTTTAATCTCTGCCAATACCTCATCACTCAAGTCATCAATACTGGACACACGCAAAATCTGAGTTTCTTTGTCAATGGTCGAACCTGGTTTGATGCCACGCATAAAGCGATCTTCCTGGCTCATTCCCCGCATCTGATTCAGGTTTATGCCATTTTTTTCCAATTTTTCACGAAGCTCTTCTGGCAGCTCATCGCCCTGCTTCATTTTGAAAATACGCATGTCCTGATGCTGTTGTCCATCGGTATTTTCATCAGTATCAATAATAATCATCTGTTGCTCTCCTTCCTCAAGAATGTTGATGTCTATTCCCATACCTTCAAGTTCCTGCTGCAAAGACGCTGGTAATTCGCCATCACCGTCCACCCGAACCTTCACGATTCGTTTCTGTATGGTGCCATTCTCATCTTCTTCCACATTGATGTCAATATCAAAATCGCCTTCGATATCTTCTAGCGCAGTATCTACGTCCACCTCTGTTTCAAAGGTTTCTGTCTGTACATTTCCATTCTCATCTATGGTCTTTTTGACAATGACCTTCTTTTTGACGATATTGGGGGTGGAACTGTCCTGTGCAAAAAGAGACAGGCTCATGCCGAATACCAAAAAGGTAAGGGTAAAAGAAAAGAGTAATTCAAAAGTAAATCTAACTTTTTTCATATTTCAGTTGTTTTATATTTTTAAACTATCGCAAAAATAAAAATTCAAATCCATGCTTGCAGTTAATGAAAAGTTAAACATCGGTTAAATACTGACCTTGCATGCTCATTATACATAGTTTTGTAAAAGTACAGTTTCTCGAAACATAATGCAAGGTTGTAAAATAGTTGCAGGCATAAGTTGCTATACACTCTTCAATTTGAATAACAATTTCCCCCTTTGGAGGGGGCGCAGGGGGAGGACAACTGAACAAAATTGACCGACTTTCCACCCCCTTCACCCCCGCCAGCGGGGGATAATTCAGCATTTTCGTAAAGTGTATAGCATTTTATTACAGACAGAAATTTATGAATAAAAAGGCAATATGGCTGGTAATCGGACTGATGAGCGTCGCGCTTTTGGGTATTGTATTATTACAGTCCTACTGGATTAATCATTATCTAAAACTCAGTGAACGGCAATTTAATATTGGTGTACAACGCGCCTTGGCCGATGTCTCAGAACGCTTGGAATGGGAAGAAATGCAGGATTTGGCCTTTGGTAGTGTTTTTCCGTCCATGTCGATTAGTTCCTGGGATACTGAGGATATTTATAAGCATATTGTAGAAGACCATGCCGACCAGCTCCCACGCTCGGTCGTAGCTGAAATCCCGGAGGATAGTTTTTTTATTGCCGGAAAGGACATTTTTTTTAAAAAGCAGGAAGATTTATTTGCTCAATGGTCTATTTCGCAATTTCAGTCGCTGATGGCAAGTCATATACTAGGCAATCGACAAATCTCTAGTCGGGTAGATGCCAAGCATCTCGATGAAGTCTTAGCGAGTGAACTGGGCAGTAAAGGCATACAACTGGTTTTTGATTATGGGGTATATTCCACGCCTCGGAAAACCTTTGAATTGGTGAAGCACCATAAAGGGAATACCGATGAAAAAGCCATTAAAAAATCAGTTCAATTTCTCATGAATTCTCCACATCGGGTACGCTTGTTTCCGACTTCGGCTCAAAGTCCTGGAGAATTGATTCTGTTTTTTCCGACCAAAAGTAGTTTTATCTGGAGTTCTATCTGGAAAATGCTGATTGCTGCGGTTGTGTTTACAGCGATTATTCTGTTTTGTTTTATTTATACTATAAAAATTATTTTCACCCAGAAGAAAGTATCAGAAATTAAAAATGATTTTCTGAACAATATGACCCATGAATTTAAAACACCTATCGCTACGATTTCCCTTGCGGCTGATTCTATCGAAAATCCACGTATCCTAAGTAATGCAGAGAAAGTAAAACGTTTTGCCAATATCATCAAACAGGAAAACCGACGGATGAATAAGCAGGTAGAACGCGTACTGCAAATGGCTATGCTGGATAAGAAGGATGTGGAGATGAAATGGAAAAAAATTGACCTGCACAACATCATTGAGGACGCCGTCGCAACGCTAAGTATCCAAATCGAGCAGAAAGAAGGACAGATCAATACGGAACTGAAAAGCACAAATGCTGTGATTCAGGGGGACGAAACACATATTACAAACGTTATACATAACTTGTTGGACAACGCAAATAAATATTCTTACGAAACACCGAATATCAAAATCAGTACAGAAAATATGAAAGATGGCGTGAAAGTCAGCGTGCGAGATACAGGAATAGGTATGAGTAGAGATGCTTTAAAACATATTTTCGACAAATTTTATCGTGTACCAACAGGCAATATTCACAATGTAAAAGGATTTGGATTGGGATTGAGTTATGTCAAGGCAATCATTGAAGCGCATAAAGGCAAAATTAATGTGCAAAGTGAGCTAGGGAAAGGCAGCGAGTTTACGGTTTTTCTGCCCTATCAGGTGACGGTCTGATTAAAAAATGTCCAGATTGCTGAAAGACTATTGTACAACTTGGTGCAATAATTGTGCTGTAAAACATATCAGAGACCCGAACCGTTATAGAATAAAAAAATACTGAACGTTCAAATTTTAAAACAATATAATACTGTAGCTATGGATGACAGCCCAAAAATTTTACTGGTAGAAGATGACGTCAATTTTGGTGATGTTCTGTGTTCTTATCTTGAAATGAACAACTTCGACATTACTTTGGCAACCGACGGTGAAGCCGGATTGGAAACGTATAAAAAAGGCAAGTACGATCTTTGTATTCTGGATGTGATGATGCCTAAAAAAGATGGCTTCACACTGGCCAGAGAAATCAGAGAGCAGAACAGCGAGATGCCGATTATTTTCCTGACAGCAAAAACGCTGAAAGATGATGTATTGAAAGGTTTCCAAATTGGTGCCGACGATTACATCACCAAGCCTTTCGACTCTGAAGTTTTGCTGGTGCGCATACAAGCGGTACTCAAAAGAAGTCGGAATAATGTAGAACCGGAAGTAGAGCCAGATGAATTTACCATTGGAGAATATCACTTCAACTTTCCTTTGCGTATCTTGACGCACGACGGGAAAAAAGACAAACTTTCGCCGAAAGAAGCTGCCCTACTACAGATGTTTTGTATGCGGGTGAATAATATTCTACCTCGTTCAGAAGCCCTGACGAAAATATGGGGAGAGGATAATTATTTCACAGCCAGAAGTATGGATGTGTTTGTGACCAAACTTCGAAAATACCTGAAAGGTGATTCCAATATCGAAATTGTCAATATTCATGGAAATGGCTTCCAACTCAAAATAAGTGAAGCAGAAGGCGTTTGATGTTTAAATAAATTCAGATTCTGTTCTCCGTTTAACCCACCCCAAAATTGGCTAAGAGCATGTTTGTAGATTATAATTTGGTTGCGTTCGCTACCAAAGCAGTCTACAAACATGCTCTTTAAGATTTTAGTGAAATCTTTTATGCACGCCTATAATTGTACAGTCTCTTGTACAATCACAATATTTCCCAGTTTTACGTTTTACGGTCAGTAGTTTATAAGCTATATAAACTACTGAGGAGCTAAGTAAGTAAGTGCTTGGACTCAACTAAACGCCACTTTCAATTTGATTAATTGGCTTATTGTCAATACTTTTTTGAATTTGAATTTGACGTTTGGATTTGTACTTCCACTTACTAAGTCCCTGCCTGCCTTATTTTGCTAATCTCTCTCGTTTTTATTGAATTGAAATGAATATTATATATTTCCGTCATTTTTCTGTAATTTTGAAATAACAGAATTACAAATTTAACTTGACAGTCAGATTTTTAAAATAGACCGAGTAGTCATTCAACTCGATAATATTAGCTAGAATACCTACTGATGTAATGCTCCTAATAGACTTTACTCTGAAACACCATTTATTCCTTAATTCACAGAGTGAGAATTATTTACTTTCTAAACCAAACCACTATGAGCAAGTACTTATTTTTTATTTTTTTTACGTCTTTTTTTGTCCCGGAAATTTCAGGAACAATTCCGACGGACGATAACAATTCCTCCATTTTGGAAATATGCAAAGACGAGCATATTGCAGAAAAAACTGCTGCAACGTATACGGCAGTTATCAATGGGCAATGGAATAGTCCCGCAACCTGGGGTACAAGTACAGCACCCACGGCAGCTGATGCGGTCGTGATACCTTATAATAGAATTGTTAGATTGAATGGGCTATGTGAAGCCCTTACGACTACTGTGAATGGCACATTGTCGACCACTGGTGGAGAATCCGATTTTGTTCTGGAGACGGAATGGATTCTATTGCATGGTAATAATGCAAAATTACTAATAGGGACGGAAACGAATCCATATAACGGACGAGGAATCTTCAGATTATTGGGAAATAAAGATGGAGATAACACGATGAATTCAGGCGATAAATTTATAGCGGCTATGATGGGCGGTACGATTGACCTTCATGGCGAAGACATCATTACATGGACACAGCTTGGTGCCAACGCAACAGCCGGTAGTACTCAAATTACCCTCAAAGAATCGGTAGCCTGGCCCGTCGGAGCAAAAATTGTTATTGCCCCATCAGGCTTGATTGGCGATGAAGCGGAAGAAAGGACAATTACAGCAGTAAGTGGTGGCGGAACAATCCTGACATTAGACGCAGCTTTGAATTATAAACATACTGGTACCAATCCTCAAATGTACAGTTCACCTGCTCCGATGGCCTGGAGTCCAGATTTAAGGGCAGAAGTAGGCTTGCTGAGTAGAAATATTACCATCGAAGGAGATGCCAGTTCTGATGCTTCCAAATTTGGTGCACATATCATGGTGCATAGTAGCGGCAAGGCATACATTGAAGGTGTAGAGCTGTACAGAGTAGGTCAGTATAAGATTCTTGGTCGTTATCCATTTCATTGGCATTTGGTGAAGAACCAGGGTGCGGGTCAGTATTTTAAAAACAGTAGTGTTCATAAGTCTTTCAACAGGGCATTGACCATTCATGGAACAGAATCAACACTGGTAGAAAATAATTTTTTCTACGATCACATTGGTCATGGACTTTTTTTAGAAGATGGAACGGAACGATATAATACAATCAAAGATAATGTAGTCTTATTGACCAAACGCCCCCCAAACGGTGACGGGCTAACACCTTCCGACAATCAATTCAATCAAGTTCAAAACAGGTCTCCATCTTCTTATTGGATCACAAATCCCAATAATGACTTTATTGGCAATGTAGCAGCAGGAACATCAGGCGTTTCAGGTATTGGTAGCCCTGTGGCAGGAACAGGGTTTTGGTTTGCTATGCCAACAGCTCCCATGGGGCAATCCGCAGCGGATACTTATTTTAATGGACAAGAACCTCATAAAGAACCATTAGGCTCTTTCATTGGAAATAAGGCGCATAGCTGTGCGAATGGTTTTGATATTTTTGACCAATTGGATGCTAATCATGCCATTGTAAAAAACGAAGGCTGGGATAATCCCACCGATAAAATTATGGAAAACTGTACCTGGTATTCTAATGATATAGGCGTCTATTCTGGCATTGGAAATGTGGGAATACCGACTCCAAATTATACCGATAAGTTGAAGTTTGTAAATAATATATTCGTTGATAATAAAACACATGTTTTCTTCGCCAGTTATAATCAGGTTATAAACTCTATCTTTATAGCAGACTCAGGAGAAAATCACCTTAGCGGCGACCGCTATTTATACGCTACCTATGATGGTGCCGGGCAAGTTCGAAATAGCCATTTTTATGGCTGGAATCAGCCCAATACCAATTTAATCAACCCCATAGGAGGAGCGACCAAACATGTCAATCATCGATTCGAAGACATTACGACGAACCATGGCGGACTACCCAATCTGGAATATCGCGATGTATCCATAAACCCAACGACTACGCTGGATGAAAATCATCCATTACATCCAAGACGATGGAATAATGTATTGCGCGATGAAGATGGTAGCCTGACCAAAACTGGCACACCGTGTTCTGTAGTGAGTAACCATCCAATGCACTTAGTAGGAGGAGAAGTCCAGCCCACGAATTGGAAAAATGCCTACATCAGTACTAAGAAATTCGGCTTGGCTTACCTTTATTATTATCCAGGAAGTAGTCCCCCTTGGGATAATTATCCAAATATTTCACTGACTCGAACAAAAGCCAATACACCAACAGCGGGAGCTTATTATGTAAATGGTTATAAAGAAAAACAACAACTTCCGGTCATCGTAAACGAAGACTTTTTATACACCTATAGTTTTGAAGGACTTCCTACTCCTACCGCCCCTGACAATAGGAAGAAAATTTATATGCACTTGGTCGATGTAGAAGTGGGAGATAAAGCGATGTTCAGGTTTACAGATTTTGGCAACCATACCGGACTTTCTATTAGCGCAAATGTACAACCCCAACCAACTTCTTATGGTAGTTTAGCTGCACTTGAGGCGGCTACTTCTAGTGGATATTATATTGAACCTGGCGGCTATTTATATTTTAAACCAGTAGCTGTACAATTAGATCAAGGTTATGTGATTTCCTGGGATACAAATAATGCACCGCCCCTTTTAGATACTGACGGAGACGGAGCTACAGATGCCTTTGAATCCGCAAATGGAAGAGATCCAATTTCCGCAGCCGACCTGGCTAGTCAATTCAACGAAGGAAGTTTAGATGGCTGGTCATTTAATAATGCAACGGGTTCAGTAACTTCATATACACTGCAAGGTACATCAACTGCGGTAGATGTGATGATTATCAAAGATGATTATAATTTTGATTCAGATGAAGTGAAATCCATTATAGTGCGCATGAGGGCACCAAATCTTAATAATCCGCAGTTGTTTTGGCAAAGAGATGTGGATAGTAACTTTTCTGCCGCAAGATCACTAACCGGAAACTATGTAGCAAACGGAAACTGGCAGGAGCTTCATTTTAATGTGGGAAATCATCCGGAATGGACCAATAATATTACTACTTTGCGTTTTGACCCTTTTACCGGAAGTGGATATGATTTTGAAATTGACTGGATTATGGCGAATGTGCCATTATTTGTCAATGAGCACAATTCATTCTGTGTAACGGAAACAATAGCTAGTTTAGATGGGACACCTGACGGTGGTTACTGGTCAGGCACAGGCGTTAATGGTTCAAAAGCCTATTTCAATGCCGGGGCTAATACTACGATAGCGCAGGGCGGATTTACCTGGTTGGCTGATAACTGGTTTCAGGGAACTACGAACACCAGTGCATCTGGTGCTAACATAGCGAATACGGTATTTCCCCAGGTTTATCAAACTGAGCGTTGGAGTGCGAGTGATCTTGAATACGCTATTCCGGTGATTGCATCGGAATATGAAGTAGAGCTTCATTTTGCAGAAACCTGGTCAGGTGCTCAGGGTATAGGGCTGAGAGAATTTGGTATTGAAATAGAAGGGAATGTCGTTGAAGCTTCATTAGATATTTTTCAGCAGGCAGGAGGATATAATTCTTTGATTAGGCGTCATAAAGTAATGGTTACTGATGGTGTTTTGAATATTAAATTATTGAAAATAACCCAGAATCCTAAAATTAATGGTATCGCTATATTGCCTACTAGCATGAATCCCTCTGTTGCTGGAGTTGGAACCCACACGGTTTCATACAATTATCGTGATTCCAAGACGGGGTGTGCAGTTACAAAGTCGACGACAGCTACCGTTTATGCGTTGCCTCAAAGCCCGAACGTTCCCTCCTCACAAACAGCCTGTGCAGATGGTTCTCCTGTAACGTTAACTGCCACACCTGCGGGTGGAGCATGGTCAGGCTCGGGCATAGTAGAAGACCCGATTTATGTCAGTGCCGGCAATTCTTCTGTTACCGAGGATGGAATTACATGGGGATCAGAAGCAGGTTACCTCGTTTCAGGTGGAACGACTGTTTACTCTAATCCTGTAAAAACAGGAATTGCCAATACCGCTAATCCTGCACTTCACCTGATTCAGCGTTGGAGGGCTGGGAATTTGCAATATAATGTTCCGGTGGCTAATGGAGACTATGAAGTTCAGCTTTTCTTTGCAGAAATTTTTGAACCAAATTATGCCGTTGGAGCAAGAGTTTTTGATATTAGTCTGGAAGGTACAGTAGTAGAAACAGGCGTAGATATTTATGATGAAGTTGGTGCTGAAACGGCAGTCATGAAAAGCTTTAATGTCACTGTTACGGATGGTGTATTAAATCTGTTGCTACTTCAGGATGTTGAAAATCCATCAATATCAGGTTTTGCCATTTTACCTAAAACATTTGACCCCGTACTCGCAGGCGTTGGAAATCATACATTAACTTACACTTATAACGACCCAATTTCAGGTTGTTCAGTATCAGATAATACAGTCTTTACGGTAGAAGATCCTGTGGTCACCATTACACCGCCTACTTCTCCTGTTTGTGAAGATGATGGTCTGGTCTCTCTCTCAGCCACTCCTGTAGGTGGAGTCTGGACGGGTGCTGGAATTTCATCCGCCATCAATGTCAATGCAGGTGGTCCCGGATTTGGACAGGGAGGTGTTGGTTGGGCAGCTGACCAATACGCTGCTAATGGTGGAACATCTGATTTTGGTAATGGTGGCATTGCCAATACAATTTTCCCAAGTATTTATCGAACAGAACGATGGGGGACTAATAATATACAATATAACATTCCGGTAACGCCGGGTGAATACGAAGTTCAGGTACACCTGGCAGAATTGCATCCTCCGGCAAAAACCGTTGGAGCAAGAGTTTTTGATGTCAGACTGGAAGGCACGATTATGGAAAGTGGCATTGATATATTCAATGAAGTAGGAGGTGATGCCGCATTAGTGAAAAACTATACTGTTGCAATAACAGATAATAATCTGGACTTAGATTTTTTCAAGGAAGGCACACCAGTCTACGGGCCGAAAGTATCCGCCATCAGGGTATTTCCTAAATCTTTTGACCCGGCTGCTGCCGGATCAGGTACACATGCCCTGACTTATACCTATAGCAGCACTGCAATTGCCGGCTGCTCAGATGCTGAGACAACCACCATCACAGTCAGTGAAACTCCGATAGCCAGTACATTTACAACTGATCCTGATATTTGTGCAGGGGAATCTTCCACTTTAATTGCGACGACGCAATCAGGAGCCGGTGTAAGTTTCGACTGGTATATTGCTGGTTCTAATACGCCTTTTGCAATGACTTCAAATGCTACAGTCAGTCCAACGACAACGACTACCTATGAAGTGATAGCAACTAAAAATGGCTGTGCTTCTGCCCCTGCATCCATCACCATTACGGTCAATTCAAATCCAAATGCAAATGCAGGACCGAATAGAACTATTTGTACCGGTGATGCTCAAACCTTGACCGCTAGTGGCGGAACGACTTATAGTTGGAGTACAGGAGGAACAACCGCGTCCATTTCAGTCAGTCCTGCCACGACAACGACCTATAGTGTCACAGCAACGAATGCGAATGGCTGTAGCGATGTCGATCAGGTCACGGTGATTGTAAATCCAAACCCAAGCGCGAATGCAGGATCTGATGTGAGTGTATGTGGAGGCAGTCCACCTGTGGTCATAACAGCAAGCGGAGGTGTAAGCTATGCCTGGAGTACCGGAGGCACAACAGCATCAATTACAATTACGCCTACTCCATCGGCTTCACAAACTACTCATACAGTTATAGTCACTGATGCGAATGGCTGTCAGGATGTGGATGAGATGGTATTTACCACCTATGCTAATCCAAATGCGAATGCAGGACCTGATAGAACTATTTGTGCTGGCGAGTCTCAAACCTTGACAGCTAGTGGTGGTGGAACTTATAGCTGGAGTACGGGAGCATCAACTGCGACTATTTCAGTCAGTCCTTCCACGACAACGACCTACAGCGTCACCGTAACCAATGTGAATGGCTGTACCGATGTTGACCAGGTCACCGTGACGGTAAATTCATCGCCAACGGTTACCCTTATGGTTCCATCAACGATTTGTGAAGACGCCCCTGCAATATCCTTATCGGCAAGTCCTGCATCAGGGACTTGGACAGGTAGTGGAATTCAATCTGCTATTAATATAAATTCAGGAGGACTACAATTTGGACAGGGAGGCGTTGGCTGGCAGGCTGACCAAAGTTTTGCCAATGGTTCAGTGACTGACCATGGTGCTGGTCCCATCGCAAATACAATTTTTCCAAGTATCTATCGAACAGAACGATGGGGAGTTAATAATTTACAATATGATATTCCTGTAGTTCCTGGTGAATATGAAGTTCAGATTCATCTGGCAGAATTACATGTACCCGCAAAAGTTGTAGGCGGAAGAGTTTTTAATATCAATCTTGAAGGTACACCTGTAGAAGCTAATATTGATATTTATAATGAAGTTGGGGATGATACAGCATTGATAAAAAACTATACCCTTACGGTAACAGACAATAATTTAGACATTGATTTTTTCAAGGTAGGTGCATCCCCGTATGGACCAAAGGTGTCTGCAATTAGGATATTACCTTTAAGCTTCGATCCGGTTGCTGCCGGGGCAGGCACACATACCTTGTCTTATGTTTATACAAATCCTGAAACTGGTTGCTCAGATGCTTCGACAGCTAATATTACAGTCAATGCAAATCCAACGGCAAATGCAGGGAATGATGTGAGTATTTGTATTGGTGAGTCGACAACCTTGACTGCAAGCGGCGGTACTAATTATGCTTGGAGTACAGGCGCATCAACTGCAACTATTTCAGTAAGTCCTTCCACGACAACGACCTATAGCGTTACCGCAACGAATGCAAATGGCTGTACTGATGTCGATCAGGTTACTGTAACCGTAAATGCATTACCAAATGTCAATTTAGGAAACAACTTCACCATCTGTTCAGGTGAGCCGACCACCCTGACCGCAACCGGCGGTGCAAGCTATGTGTGGAGTACAGGTGCAACAACTGCTTCCATTACCGTCAGTCCCGTCACACCAACAACCTACAGCGTCACAGCTACCAATGCAAACGGCTGTTCCGCTGTTGATGATATTAACTTAACGATTTGGTCACCAAATGTCAGTGCAGGAAGCGACAAAACCGTTTGTATGGGCAATTCGACAAGCCTGGTCGCAAATGGAACTGCAAGTTATGCTTGGAGTACAGGTGAAACTACTCAGCTGATTACAGTGAGCCCTTCCTCTACAACAACATACAGCGTCACAGGAACAGATAATACCGGCTGTAGTGATGTTGATGAAGTTACGGTTACCGTACTTCCAGTACCTATTGCTGATGCAGGAAACGACGTTACCATCTGTTCAGGGACTTCGACAACCTTGACCGCCAGCGGCGGTGTAAGCTATCTCTGGTGGGATAATGGAATACTTATAGGAAACCTGGCGTCTAAACCAGTAAACCCTACTACGACAACAACCTACACCGTCACAGTAACAGGTGCTAACGGCTGTATAGATACCGATGAGGTAACAGTTATGGTAAATCCGTTGCCAGTTGCCGATGCAGGAAACGACATCAGCATCTGCGCAGGCGAGTCGACAACCTTGACCGCAAGCGGCGGGACAAGTTATTCCTGGAGTCATGGAGGAGGAAGTGCAGCGTCCTTTACAGTCAGCCCTTCCTCGACTACGACCTACACCGTCATAGCCATAGATGCCAACGGCTGTAGCGATGTGGATCAGGTCACGGTGACAGTAAATTCAAACCCAACTGCGAATGCTGGCAACGACCTAAGCATCTGCACAGGCGATGGCGCACAAATTTTGACAGCAAGCGGCGGTACTAATTATGCCTGGAGTACAGGCGCAACGACCGCATCTATATCAGTGAATCCAGCTAGTACAACGACGTACAGCGTCACAGCAACCAACGCCAACGGCTGTAGCGATGTCGATCAGGTCACGGTGACAGTAAATTCAAACCCAACTGCGAATGCTGGCAACAACCTAAGCATCTGCGCAGGCGATGGCGCACAAACTTTGACCGCAAGCGGCGGTACTAATTATGCCTGGAGTACAGGCGCGACAACTGCGTCTATTTCAGTCAATCCGACTAGCACAACAAGCTACAGCGTCACAGCAACCAACGCGAATGGCTGTAGCGATGTAGATCAAGTCACGGTGATTGTAAATCCAAACCCAACTGCCAATGCAGGCAACAACCTAAGCATCTGCGCAGGCGATGGCGCACAAACTTTGACAGCAAGCGGCGGTACTAATTATGTGTGGAGTACAGGCGCGACAACGGCGTCGATTTCAGTCAATCCGACTAGCACAACGAGCTACAGCGTCACCGCAACCAACGCCAATGGCTGTAGCGATGTAAATCAGGTCACGGTGACTGTAAATTCAAACCCAACTGCGAATGCTGGCAACAATCTAAGCATCTGCGCAGGCGATGGTGCACAAACTTTGACCGCAAGCGGCGGTACTAATTATGCTTGGAGTACAGGTGCAACGACTGCAT
>CALFBH010000002.1 GCA_937951615.1 uncultured Saprospiraceae bacterium
CTATTGTTTTTTGCTCCGCAAAAGATCACGATAACAATTTGAAAAAATAAGCAATATTGATGATTAACATGTTTGTAGCAATAATGGCTAAAATGCTGAATTGTCCCCCTTTGGAGGGGGCGGAGGGGGTGGACAACTGAGTGAAATTGTCCAAAATCCACCCCCTTCACCCCTGCCAGCGGGGGACAAAAAGCCAAATTGAGAATTGCTGCCAAAACCTGACTCAAAAGATATAAAATTTAATTTACCCGACACGATTAACTGGAAGAACTACTTAGTTGCCTCAAATTTTCCATCAATCTGCTCTATAATCAAAGCTTTTATCGTATCCATCTGGCTCCAGACAATAAAATGATCCCACTCTTCATCTCGAAGTAGCTTAAGTGGTGCTTTGGTGGCTACTCGTTCTGTAAATTCAATATTCACAACGGGGACAATCCAGTCCTTATCGCCATGCAGGTGCGTAATGGGACAACTGATGGAATCCCAAAGCGGCAGCATTTTTTGCAATTCTCCTGCGTGGGCAAATTTTTCCACATTGGTGACCCGAAAAGGTTTTGGCATCATCCAGCGAAGCCCCCACCAGTGGGTTGGGTATGAAATCCAAAATACTTTTTCATTATCAGGGTCAATCGCTGGAGCAATCATCACCAGCCCGTCCACCAAGTCGGGATAATCCATTGCCATACGCGCAATTAATGGTCCGCCATAGGAATGTCCAACCAAGATAGTAGGCTGATCTTCTCGATATACTTTATCCAAAATAGGCTTCAGCATCGCTGCCTGTCGTTCGATAGAAGGTTCTGCTTTACCAAAACTAGAATACCCATAGCCTGGTCTGTCTACCGAAATCAATCGGGCTTTTTCCAATAATTCATCGTCTTTTAAATATTCCAGAAATGCATCCAGCGAACCTGGCGCACCATGTACCATAAGTACGGTAGGTAAATCCGCATTGCCGACTTCAGCGTAATGCATTTCTCTATTCAACACTTCATAAGTGATAAATTCAGGCTGATGCTTTTTGCCTTCAAATTTTTTGTAGAGTTTTTTCTGACTTGTTCGCATTTGCATACAACCGGAGATTGAAATGAGTTGTGTAAATAGAACCAGGGCCAGAACAGCTATAAGCCATTTTTTCCGACGACGGCTGAGTATCTTCATTATGTGGTATAAATTGGTTGTTGGTAAAAGGAATATCGACGCAAACTTACCATTTTATCATTCATTCATCTACTCATTATTTTTATATCCAGCTAAAGGTAAGAAAATGTTGAGGAGTAATTTGTCTTCATTTTTACAAAAAAAGAATACCGCTATTTTGAAACAAAAAAAGAATATTACACGTATATGAAAATAGAAACAACAAACATCTTGAACAAATTGAATGATAATCAAAGGCTAAACGAGAATTCATTCAAAAAGTTCTTTTGCTTTTATTCAGTAATAAGGCTAAAAAATCTGAATAAAAGTATACACAAGTAAGGAACGAATTTACAGCAGATAGGCATTTTTTTCAAAAATATGTTTATCCCATTCTGGTTAACAAATCAGCCAGATAACAAATTGTAGATTCGATGACTGAATTAAATTCCATCAAGTACGCACTGCTGCAAGAGCAAGAAGCAAAGCAGCGGCTGCAACATCTGGTGGAGGCGAAAACACTGGAGTTATACGAGGTAAATAAAGCCTTAAAAACGGCTAATCAACGTCTAGAACAGCGTATTCGTCACCGCACACGTGAACTTGAACAAAGTTTGTCCCAACAAAAACTACTGGCTGAAATTTCCTGTTCGCTGAACCTCATTGAGGACTTCGAAGGGCAAATAGCAAAGGCATTAGAAATGATAGGTGTCCATACCGAACTGGATCGCATCTATATTTTTGAAAACCGTACAAATAATGATGCTGTAAACGCTCGTTTTGTATGGTGTGCCAAACATGCCGACTTCCACACGACGCAATTCCGGCGCTCTATCCACAACCTGAGTTCCAATTATCCACAACTTTTACATCTAAGCAACTGTATTATTGCTTCAGATCTTGATGTTTTACCAGAACCATTAAGCGGAATATTTCGCGAACAAGGCACCAAGTCCGTGTTGATGCTGCCGCTCTTTGTTCGCAATACGCACCATGGATTTATTGGTTTTGACACCTCTACCCAATACAAAGACTGGGACGAGGGACAGGTAAACCTGCTTCAAATCATTACCAATATCATCGCGCATGCATTTGAACGCAGAATTAATGAACAGGAGCTTATTCACGCAAAAGAACAGGCAGAAATGGCCGTCCGCGCTAAGGCAGAATTTCTTTCTACCATGTCGCATGAGATTCGAACACCTATGAATTCTGTTATTGGTTTATCGCATTTATTGCAGGAAAACCCCAAGCCCGAACAGGTGAAGAATCTAAAAACACTTCGCTTTGCTTCACAAACACTTCTTAGCCTCATCAATGATGTACTCGATTATAATAAAATAGAAGCTGGCAAACTGGATTTTGAGCATACCGCTTTTGATTTGACCACTTTATTAGACAGCATCAAACATTCTTTTGTGTTTGCAATCAAAAGAAAAAATATTGACTTATTTATAAACAAATCAGATGATGTCCCAGCATCATTGATTGGCGACGCTACCCGCCTCACCCAAGTATTGATAAACCTTATCGGAAATGCTGTAAAATTTACCGATGATGGCTATGTTAAACTGAACATTACAACAACTAAAACAGCACGAGAATGCGTAAGATTACGCTTTGAGGTAAGCGATACCGGGATTGGTATTCCTACCGACAAGCTGGACACCATTTTTGAACCGTTTGCACAGGCAGAAACCACGACTACCCGTAAGTACGGGGGAACAGGTTTGGGCTTATGTATCACTAAAAAATTGTTGGATCTTCAAAATAGCCGTATTCTGGTAAACAGCATTCCTGGTGAGGGAACTACTTTTTCTTTTGAACTCAATTTTGGAAAGGGTGAAAACCCGATTGGCATACTTGTTCCCTTCAAAGATACTTCGGGACAAAAACTGAACGGACTGAAGGTTTTACTGGTAGAAGATACCGATATGAACGTGATTGTAGCCAGTCAGTACCTTGAAAAATGGGGCATTAAAGTAGAAGTAGCCACCAATGGACAAATTGCCCTGCAAAAGGTACAGGAAGCAATATTTGACCTCGTGCTTATGGATTTAAAAATGCCTATTATGGATGGCTTTTCAGCAACTAAGGCCATTCGAAAACTAGGTCTGACACATGAAAAGCTACCCATCATAGCCATTACTGCGGATACAGATTTGGCAACTCAAAGGCGAGTGTATGAAACTGACATGAACGATTATGTGACTAAGCCTTTTAATCCGCGCGACCTTTATCGGAAGATATGTGATTTGGTGTAAATACACGATATTCAAAATACTTGTTTTTCCCTATTATCCCATCCCACAGTTATGCTCTTTTTTATAAACACAGTGAGTAATACAAGCTCCTGTCCACTTAAACGCGAGGCTTGACCTCCTCTAACACCATCTCTGTTTTACAGGGGTGGCGTTTTTGTAAGAGCATATCTAAAATTCCATGATTAGGTTATATCGAAATCATAAGCTTAGGGCTTGCGCAAAAATAAACGCTTCATTTAATGGTGTCTTTTTGCTTTCATACTGCGTTATGAAATGAATCATTTATCCCGATAAAATCTACATTTCATGCCTTGTCTGAAACCAAAAATCCTACCCTAAATTTGTAGCC
>CALFBH010000003.1 GCA_937951615.1 uncultured Saprospiraceae bacterium
AGAAAAACAAATAATTGAAGTTCAAAAACAATTAAATAACAGACCGAGAAAGAGGTTTGGGTACAAAACACCCAATGAAATATTCGCGCAAAAAATCGAACAGCAGTTCGATGTTGCATTTATTACTTGAATCCAAGTATAGAAGCAAACAACATTTATTTTTTTTAACTAAAAAAACGTAATAACCATGGCAGCAGTAATCAAAGCCACATTCAAAGTAGACGGACAGGAAAACGAAGTCGTTGGATTGTCTTATTCTTTCGACCAAAACATTGACAACATCGGACAGCCTGCGGGTGAAGTACGCGGTGGGATTATTAATGTATCGCTCGGTTCGCTTGGTAGCGAAAAACGCTTCGGCTGGATGGTCGCATCCGACATGAAGAAAAGCGGCGAAATTGAATTCACCGACAGCAATGGCAAAACGCTCAAAACCTTAAAATTCGAAGACGCTTACTGTGTAGGCTACACCGAAGATTATGAGGCATTTTCAGGCGACAAAGCTGGCGGATTAACCATCAAAGACGGTGCAAAAGAACATCTGACCCTTTCTTGCAAAAAAATATCCGTAGCAGGCGAGGCACACGAAAACACTTGGTTAGATGCCTAAAGGGCAGTTCAAACTGCCCAATGAGAAGACCCTCATTAAGCCTAACATTTTACTAAGATGAACGCCAAAAAAAGCCACTTTTAGTAAAATAACTTACAAGTATATTTTAGAGGGGATCTCTTAAAAAATACCATCGGTGGATTTGCATCACGCAAATTCACTGATGGACTATTCCTCAATGGAGTTCAGTCAGTTAGCCTGTCCTGACTCCACTAAACCATGTATCGTGGCAACAGCTAAAGCAACCATAACTGTCGGTGGAAAAAAGGTAGATCCTTATCATGTGACTTTGCAGCAACGCTGCGACTGGCACCACCATTTTGAAATTGTGGTCTCCTCTGAAAAAGTAGAAACTTCAAATAGCATTAACATTGATAAATCTATCGAATACGTAGGTAAAACCGCTGAAATCAGCATCAGTTCTGCCGGAAATGAATTGAAATTTGATGGAATTATTACCAGTGTTCACTTAGACCGGACTTATACTGGCGACAGTGTTATTGTTTTCTCCGGCTACAGTCCCACCTATCTCATGGAGGACGGACTTGGCGTAAAATCCTACGCAGAGAAAAATATCCAGGGTATTGTAGATGATATAATAGGACAATATCCATCTAACCTGCTCAGTCCTGTTGTGTCGCCCAAATATTCATCCACCATTCCGTATATCGTTCGATACAAAGAAACAGAATACCAGTTCTTAAGCCGCCTCGCCACGGTGTATGGAGAATGGTTTTATTATGATGGAAAATCTCTTGTCTTTGGAGAACTACCTAATCCTGAAAGCATAGACCTTACACTAGGCAAAGACCTCAATTCTTTTAATTACGGGGTCAATTTGCGTCCATCAAAATTCAAATATCAGTTCTATAATTACGAAGAAAACAGAACTTTAGAACAAGCCTCAAAAAGTTTCAAGCCAGGCTGGTTGGATACCTACGGCAAAAAAGCCTTAGACGCTGCGGACAGTCTCTTCCCCGTTGAACCCCTCAATTCTACCTGGCAAAATGCAGGCGAAGACGCGCTCATCAAACATCTGGTAGAAACCAGAAAAGCATCCATTCTAAGCGATAGTGCCTACTTCAAAGGATCAAGTCAACATGCAGGCATCATGATCGGTGGCAGGGTTGGCGTGAATGTCATCAATAAAATAGCTGGACAAAATGTAAAAGCTTTTGTTGGACGCTATCGCATTACTGGCGTGACACATCAACTGAATGCCAATAAAGACTACAGCAATGATTTTACAGCCATTCCGGTCGCTGTGACTGCACCGCCCGTCAATAAAAATGTCTTCAAACCCGAAGCAGAATCGCAGGTGGCTGTGGTAAAAGACAATAATGACCCCGATAAGCTGGGCAGAGTTCGTGTACAATTCAAATGGCAAAAAGATGATGAAATGACCCCCTGGATTCGGCAGATCACGAATTACGCCAATAAAGACAGAGGTACTTATTTCGTTCCAGAAATAGACGACGAGGTATATATAGATTTCGAACAGGGAAATCCTGATCGTCCCTATATGCAGGGCGCATTATATCATGGCAAAACCGCCCCCGAGTTTTTCGACCCGGACAATAACTTCAAATCCATCAAAACCCGAAGCGGGCATACGATTAAGTTTGACGATACAGATGGTAGTGAAAAAATCACCATCTTAGATAAAAATAACAACCAGATAACCCTCAATACCAGCGAGGAATCCATCACTATTTCCGCACCCAAGAAAATACTGATCGAGTCGGAAGAGATAGAGATGAAGGGTAAAAACATCACCATTTCAGCCAGTAGCGAACTCAAAGAAAAGGGCAACAACGTCACCATAGGCGCAAAACAAGCCCTAAAACTTAGCGGAGATATGTCTGCCGAACTGGTGAGTAATCAAACAGTGGATATTTCTGGCAAAACTAGTGTGAAAGTCGCCAGTGATGTCAGTACCGAAGTAGGCGGCAATGCGACCTTGAAATTAAAATCCTCCGGCATGGCGAGCTTGCAAGGGGCTTTGGTGAAGATTAATTGATTGCTCAGTGGTGATTTCGACTCCGCTCAATCACCGAAGTATATCCGGTCGTTGAGCGAAGTCGAAACGACCGGACAGTTGAATTTGAATTTATGCTATGCTCATTATAAAAGACACACAAATGGAAGCCTTCCGCCAGATAGAGGTGGAGAAGTTTGTGCAGAAATCTGTCGTATTTCTGCAGCAAAACTTTGCAGATTGGTGTGCGGATAAGGAGCAGGAAGCAATTGAGGCTTTTATACATGGCATCATTGCTTTTGGAGAGCAGTATGAGATTCGGAAGCAGTTGAATTTGCAGAAATTGATGCACTTTAAGATTACTTATGAATTTGATGTGCCGCTTGTAGAGCATTTGGAGGAGATATTGAGTCAGGTGGAGACAAATGAGAGTTATCGGGTGAAATGTTTTTATAAATCATTATTAAACAAGGAACTGCCTGTGAAGAAAGAAGAAAAAATGGATGAATTTGATTGGTGGGAATGAACCTTAAAATTTCAAATAATTAGAGATGAGTTTTATTTACGACATAATTGATGCAATAGATAATATGGTTTCTGGACCTGCTGCGCAGGTTAAAATTGAAATTCCTGAGGTGATGGATGCATACTTTGCCACTAGAAAACCGATGTTTGTTAAATCAGATGCATCAGGTGGCTCACATGCTTACACATTTAAATATAATAATAATGTTGCAGCCGACAACAGATCCAATATTGCAAACATAATTCTGAAGAAAGTTAATGAAGCGGAAAGAGCTAATAATAAATTCACCAAACTAGATAATGTAACTAGTGTTTTAAAAAATCAGTATTATAAGGCAGGTAGCATTATAAATATTCCATTATTTAAGTACAAAGAGCAGGTCAGTTTTGAGAAGATTAATAGTGCTATTTTAGAGGAAAAGGTTTATTTAATTGTTGAAACATTATATTTTAGAGGCGAAGAAATCTGGATTGAGATTCGGCAAGGGAAAGAAAAAGTTATAGTGGAAGAAAAAAAACGGATTGAAATTTTGCACGACAACTATACGGAACTAATTAAAGTAAATGTGGGGGAATGGGCAACAGATAAAGATATTGAGAACAAAGATGATTTTAAGGATTGGGCAATTGCTGAAATCACGTTAAGACCAAACTCGGATGAGGAATTGAAAAAGTGGGAAACAGCTATCGGCAATACTATTAATAATAGAACGCATTTATGTCTATTAGTGGATGCTAAGTCGCCTAATCCTGATTACGCAAATATTATTTATTACGGCAACAAGAATGATGAAGCAAATTCAGAACATAGTAACATTACCAATTATTGGTTGGATGTAGAAGGAAAGTGGTTTGAATTAGGGAAAAGAAAAATGTTATTCCCTTTCAAATCAATACCTCTTAACCACCCGGATAAATTCAAAAACGACAGTTATAAGAGGTACGACTATAATAAAAAAGAAGACAATGCTGCATCTTTTGGCTATAGAAGGGGGAGTAATAGAATTCATGCTGCTTGCGATCTATATTATGAAATAGGAGAGCCTATTTATGCAATAGAAGACGGCATTGTAAAAGCTGTTTATCCGTTTTATTATGATACTTGGGCTATCGAAATTGAACATGATTATGAATATAAAAAAGGTTACAAATTATATGTAAGATATGGAGAGGTCAGTAAAAATAATATTAAAGTCAAGGCCGGACAAAAAGTATTAAAAGGAGAAAAAATTGCCGAAATAGGACTCCTTTATAATAAGGCAGAAAATAAATATATTGTTCAGCCATCTCCAGATAAAAGGGGAATGCTGCATATTGAAATGTACACAGGGGAGGCGACTGGAAAATTGTCTAATAAAACAGTCAAGTACACCTCTATGTTATACGCAAAATCTAGTAAATATTCAACGAATAGGAGTTTCCAAAGAAGAAGAGATTTAATAGATCCTCTTCCTTTATTAAAAGAAATGTATAATACTTCTAAAGCAAAAAATATAATTCAATGAAATATTTAAGAATATTAATTTTCTTACTTGTTTTAGTTGCCTGTAAGCAAAAGGCGATAGATAATAATAAAACTGCAACAAACAATAATGAGGCAAGAAAAAGTAAAACTATAGCCAATACTACATCGGAAAATAATTTTGTAGAAATTAATTTTGACAAACCGATTCTTAAAGAAATTCTTGATAAGAAGTTAATAGGTCTTTCAATCAAAGATAGTACCCAAGTAACTACCTATGAAAGATACTGGTTAGATTTTTACACGACTTGTATGATGTCAGCAATTTCCATTTTTATTGATACTAAAAATAAAAAAATTCATTTTATTGAGTATTCAGAAATACCTTCTTTTGTAGTGGAAAAAGAGAAAATCGTAACCTCTTTTGATATCTTAAAAGTAGGCACTACTTCATCAGATGCGAACTTTACAGTAGCCAGAAGCCAAAAAAAATACGGAATGAGTTTTTTGAAGTTGAATGAAGACGGTTTATATGAAATTAAGATGGATTCAGAGCTATTGAATTCTGATATTGGTAGATATAAATTCTATATTAATCAATCTAAAGCGTCCAAATTTTCAAAGGAAGAATGTGGTGGATTTGATGGGTGAAGAACCTGATAAGGACTATATAAATTATCTAAGCAACGTATTGAATAGCAATGAAACACTGAAAAAATGGCAAACGCACAACTAATTAACAGAAGTGACCTTTCTAAAGAACCGGACTACAACTGTACAGACGATGCAGTATCTCCGGTACAAGCCTGTGCGCTCAATGAAGAAGAAAAAGAACCCAAGCAAAAAATTGTTAAGGCATATTTTACTAATTTAGAAGGTGAACCACTTGAAAAAATCACCAAAGAAAAAGAAATTTATCTGGTCATTGAGACGGAAAATATGAGTGGAGAAGAGGTGATTATCAATTTACCAGCTCATTATGGTGATTTTAAATATGAAGGAGAACTAATTACAGAAGATAAAGTACTCAAACTAAGTGTCGGTGGCAGTACCGAGAAAATAAAATTAGAAGTTGTTCCTAGAAGAAAAAAATCAGTAAATTCACAAACGGACAATACAAATAGCGATTCAAATGCGTCGACTCCAACCGAAGAACAGGACGAAACGCAGGAAGAGGAAAAGAAAGACAGAGAACTCAAAAGAATTGTATTTAAGAGAAAAGATATATTATGGGGCAAAATAATTGGTAGTCAAGTTGGAGTGGATGTAGGTGAAGCCGATTTGTATGGACACTGGTGGGTAGAAATTGACGGTAAGGAAGCTTATGGCTGGTGGCCGGATGGTCAGGTGAGTTTCAAAAAAACTATCCAAGGCGTAGATGGAATTTTAAATTGGGGAGATGACCAAGACCCACACTTAGGTGATAGTGGAAATGAAGAATTCAGTCCGGTAATAGATGCTGACGACCCACGAACAACAGATGAAATAATTGCCTGTATTCGCAATTTTGCCAATAGTTACGCCGCTACGCATCCAAAATGGTCATACCCTGCGAGAGGGAATATGGGAAACTGTCATACATTTCAGGAGGATATGATAAAGCATTGCAATATTAATAGGAAAGGAACAGTAACTCATAAAGACGCCAAAGGAAAAACAACCAGTACAAATACAGCAAAAAATGTAGTAGAAGTTAATGATTAAATATAAAAACACATATCATAGTCTTTCTCTTATGTTAATCCTTGCAATTTATATGTTATCTTGCTCTATTGGTGAACAACAAAGTGAAAAAAAAAGAATTGAAATGAATAAAGAAAATCAAACAATAAGTGATGTACTTAAGACAACCGAAAAGAAAAGTGTTTTTCTCGTTAGAATGAATGTACCATCAATATCTATAAGAAAAGGTTTTGACTTCACGGATACATATAAACCATCTGTAATTCAAACGTTAGGTGATATTGAAGAGAATATGTTAATGGAAAAAAATATCCCTAACAAAAGAGCAGTTCTTGAGTCATTGGTCATAGAGAAACATAAATTAAAGTTCGCTAAGAAGTATATCTTAACATCAAGTTTTCCACTTGACGGTGAAGATATGCGGCGTCTTCAAATAACAAAAGAAGAACTCATTGAAACTGGTCAAAGGAGGTTTATATTTGAAGATAATGTCATAACGCCTTTTACAATGGAAGACATAGATGAGGTTAATTCTTATGCCTTATTGCATCCGAGAGACAAGAAAGAACAGTTTTTTGATTTATATATAATTAACGTGGAGCCTAATGCCAGGACACATAGAGTATATGACTACAAAGGAGATTCAAAAAGAGTAGAATGTAGCGAATTTGAATTTTTATACAACGATGCTGGAGGTTTCATCGGAATCAAAAACTTAGATAAAGTCGAAAGTGAGTAGCCGTCATTACATAGTATTTGATGCTGCTAAAATGAACAGCCAAATTGAAGTTGCAAAACGCTTCAACCAGAAATTTATGTGCCTGTATAAAGGAGAAGCAGAGGAAAAACTAAGTACAGTAGCACCCTGGCTGTTTACTTATCCGAAACCTTCAATGTTTTCGGATTGGTACTTAGCTCGTAGTGGTCAGCAGCATTGGGGGATTATTGTTGAGACTCAAAAAGATTTTAAGACGGTTTATCTACATCTTAAAAAATTTCTGATGGTTAAGACAGAAGCCGGTAAAAAAATGTATTTCCGCTTCTACGACCCACGTGTACTGCCCACTTTTTTGGAGACTAGTGATGAAGCACAATTAAAAGCTTTTTTCGGGCCGATAGACAAATACATCTTAGAAGCTAAAAACGGACAAATGATAGAATACCAATTCACTAATAATGAATTAATTAAAAATAACTCGGAATTTTTTCTGCAAACTTCATAAACTATGAGCAAACCAGCCGCCAGAATAGGAGATATGCATTTGTGTCCGCTCTTCACACCGGGCTTACCGCCTATACCACATGTTGGTGGACCGATTACAGGTCCAGGTGTACCCACAGTACTGATTGGAGGAATGCCTGCGGCCGTCATGGGCGATATGTGTGTGTGCGTAGGTCCACCCGACTCCATCATCCTAGGTTCTACAGGAGTACTGATAGGAAATAAACCAGCTGCTCGTATGGGCGATATGACGGCACATGGAGGAAGTATTATTATAGGGTGTCCGACGGTACTGATAGGCGAAATATCTCCCGGTACTATTATGACCAAAACTTCTCTGACTATATTGGAGCAAATGCCACAAAAAGAACAGGCAACCAGTATGACGCAGGCTGCGGAGGAAGGGAAGCCGTTTTGTGAAGTGTGTAATGAAATTTCTAATGAACCGACAGAGGAACAGGAAGAGGAACTGGAGACTATGCCTGAACTTCTTGATTTTTATATTACAGATGAAGATGGGAATAGGATTGAGGAAGCTAAAGTTGGGGATGAGATTTTCCTAGTAGTGGAAACGGTTAATATGCTTGGTGAAACAGTTGATATTTCATTGTCAGACGATCAGATAGATTACGAATACCAAGGAAAACGATTAAATAATGATACGCTTAAGGAGTATATAATTGATGATAACAATGCGAAAATATTATTAATGATTATTGCACCTCAACATTCCGATGTTTAAAATAATATTATGGGTTTTACTTTAAAATGTTCACAAGGCAGTGCGAATGCGCCATTAAAGGTGCAAAGTAGAATTATCAAACAAATAAATGGAACTGAACTTCATGAGGGGGCTGACAATAATAATGGCTCTGGATTACAAAAAGGTTTTATCCATTCTCAAGAATATACATTTCAAATAGTTCAGTATGCTGATAGTTTTGTACCGACGGATGCTGACAAAAGTGACATTAAGTGGGTGTATTTTTATGATAATGATGGAGGAGGTACTGTACGTGTTTTGGGACAACAAGGAGGAGAATCATTTACCTTTAAAACCGATAGTTTAGAATTGTGTGGAAAATTAGTAAAATTTGAGGTGTATTTTAGTCCAAGATGTGGTGAGGATAAATATACGTTTGAAATTTTTCACCATTATAGGTTTAGGTATTTTGACAGAAAAAGGGTTGAACAACAAGCACAAAATAGAACCACAAAACCTTGGTTAATCGACCAAGGCCAAACTTCCCTTTGTGGAATGGCCTGTATATTTTATATTTTGGCCAAAAATAATCCAAATAAATATTTAAATTTAGTTAAAGATTTACACAGAACCGGCAAGGCAAGGATTAACAACTATACGGTTGAACCAAATCAGAGTTCTTTGAAAATGTATGATACTGACCCTACTTCCTCTACTCATCCGTTTATCCCTGAGGTAGATTGGATTACTATGGCAACAACAAGAAGTAAGGAGAGTAGTTTAGGTTATACTGGACAAAAAGGTCAGGATTTTTCTGCTATTAATTGGTGGTGGGTCATGACTAAACTTGGGAAAAAATTACTTGGCTATAAGACTGTTGAAATGGATTTTTACAAAATAAACAAGTCTTATATTAGAGATTTCTTTGATAGTGATGAAAAGCTTAGAATTTTAGAAGAGGACATTGATAAGGACTACAAAAATGGATATGAAATTTGCATGATGATTGATGCTGACATGGTTAATAATAAAGCTGACTATGATTTAACTGACGTGATGGAATATCATTGGATTGTTTATGAAGGGGATTTAAACATGTCAAGTTCAAAGAATAACCCCGAAACAGATTACGACGAAGTCGAAAAAATTAAATTTAAAAGCTTTACTTGGGGAGAAAATGTAGGAACTTCAAGAACTAAAAAAGGAATTAGTAAAGCAGCATATCGAAATAATTACCATGGGTATCTTAAGCTTAAATAAATTGTTATTGGGCATTTTACTGCTAAATGTTTTAATGTTATTACCTTCTTGTATTTTAAACAGTTTGCCAAAAGACAAAGAAGAAGAAATAATAAAAAAAAATGAGGAAGAATGTAGCAAAAAAAACGAAATTGAAGGCCTGGCTATTGACTTCTTAGGATATCCTTACGAAGAAGTAAACGAAATTAAAGCTTTAGTATATGGGACTCAAAAACAGACACGCTTGAAAGTTCCCGAAAAAATAACTGATAGTTTGAGGTATAAAAGAAGTGTTTTTATCAATCAAAAAATAAATTTAAAAGATACTGTCTTAATTACTTTGCCTAATAAAGAACAATTTATTTTAACAGATTTTAAATATATTGTAAGACCTAATTTTACAGCCTTATCCGAAAACTGGAGTTGTGTATTTTATGAAATGAAAATAAATAATATCATAGAAAAAGGAGGATCTGCTACTTTTATAAAAGAAGGTTTTGAAATAGGAAATAATTAGTATATTCTACAGAAAAACAGTTTTATTAATTTTTTATGAACTACACCGATATAAGAAACAAGTCCTTAAAAGGGCTGGAACAGGCTGAAGCCAAAATTCAAGAAGCTCTTAAACAGCAAAAGGAAGGAAAACCTATGTCAAGTGAGGTAAAAAAAGCACTGAAAACATTCTTCCCTAAACAGGGAGTATCTTTTCTACCCATCTTACTGAAGAGAATACAACTCGTAAAAAAAAATGTGATTCCCCATGTAAGGTTAAAACTAATATCTTTGAATACCATAACATCAAACGATATAGACAAGAAATTTCATGAAGAAGTTATTACAAAATCGACAGTACCAGCGGTATCTCTTTCTCATCGAAAATATATAGCACTTTATTCACCTCATTGGGAGAATCATAAACCCTATCAGTCAGGTATTTTAATACATGAATCATTTCATTATTACTTTAAATTCGTTCGTGGACACAAGGGAGATAGGAGGAAAAATGCTTTTGCTTATCAAGGAATTGTGAGTAAATTAGGAGGACTTTCAATAGGGAAAGGTTTGAAGAACAACTTGGGTTTAGTTACTCATAATCCCCCTACTGTTTCTGACCCGCCTTCCGAGCATCTACAATGTTTACCGCCCAACGAAATTCAAAAACCTAAAAACCAATGTATTGAATAATGTCAAAACCAACGATTTATCTCTGCGATAAACCCACAGATACTTGCTGGCAATTAGGGGCAGAACTAAGCAAAGAAAAAGAAGTCCTGCTTATAGGCTGGACGATGGTTTCCGAAGACGGTGGTGTACCGAATGATATAGTTTCCATCCTATCAGAATCTCTAGCGACTATAGGACGTGTGTCTTTTCCTATCTCACTTGAATCTACGGAATTAGGTATAGTCAAAGAAAAAAACTTAACGAGTCAGCCACTTCATTCATCTGGAATGAAAGGCATCATGGAGCGATTATTTACTGGTATCCCCAAATATTCATTTATCCTGTCTTCCTCCAAACCCGAAGTTATTGAGAAAACATTTAATGCGGCTTATTTTTCGTGGGAAATGCAAAGTACCGTAGCGACACTTTCTGATTCGAAAAAGCCTGTTCCCACCATAGACATAAAGACACTCAAAAACTTAGTAGATAATAAGTCTTGGATAGCAACTTCCAAAGCAATACAATCAGATATAATCGGCATACTCAAGCCAGGTACTGATGGAAGTGTAGCAGGATTGCTTTTCTTTTCAAACGAGACTAAAGCAGCTTTTGTCAGGGTTATAAGGTCAACTGCTTCAAAATATGGTATCGAAGTAATGCTGGTCGAAGAAGAAGATTTTAAAAAATAAATTTAACATATATACTGTTAACACCCCACCCCTAAAAAGAATGTAAAGGCGAACAAACAATTCTTCACCAAAAATCAAAACAATGGCAAAAGCATACAAATTCGACGAACAAAAACCAAGAATGGGGCATAATGTTGCTGCATTCAGAACAAAGAAAGACATGGAATATTTCCTCAGAATCGTAGGCGGAAAAAACGGAGCTATGAAATATTGGGAAATCAATGGTATTATTACCAATGATGAAGGTGGTCCAGATGGCATTACGATTAAAGTCAGTTCCTCAACAGAAATACGTCTATAACATCACAAAAATTTCTACCTCAAAATCCGTATATCAGATTTAACCTCAATTCTACAACATTTCCCTTCAATACCATTATTATTGATTTTTTTCAAAAAAACTGTTAATATGTCTTATTCTTTCGACCAAAACATTGACAACATCGGACAGCCTGCGGGTGAAGTATGAGGCATTTTCAGGCGACAAAGCTGGCGGATTAACCATCAAAGACGGCGCAAAAGAACACTTGACGCTTTCCTGCAAAAAATATCTGTAGCAGGCGAGGCACACGAAAATACTTGGTTGGATGCTTAGTTTTTCCAATCATTAAGAATAAAAATGCAGGCTTGACAATTGTTAAGTCTGCATTTTTTTTAGCCTAAGGAACTTGAAAAAACAAAAATAAAATGAACCATTTTAAATCGTAATAAGCTGTTAATCAGAAGGTGTTTTTCATTTTCATTTTCATTTTAGTTTTAATTTTTCAATAGACACAATTTACACCCATAAATTAGAGTTTTATTTATGTATTTTAAGAAAGGGCTAAGACTCATAAGCATTTTTCACCATCAAACTACTCACTTTGGCTACAGCAACAGCAAATATTATCGTCGGCGGTAAAAAGATTGATTCTTATCACGTTTCACTGAATCAGCGTTTCGACCAGCATCATTATTTTGAAATTGCCGTTTCCTCTGAAAAAGTGGAAAGCAAAAACAGCATCAACATTGATAAGTCTGTTGAGTATATCGGCAAGTCTGCTGAAATCAACATTTCCTGTGCCGGCAATGACCTCGTATTTAAAGGCATTATTACACACATTCATCTCGGTCGAACTTATACAGGCGATAGTGTGATTGTTTTTGTGGGCTATAGTCCGACTTATCTGATGGAAGACGGGGCAGCAACAAAATCGTTTGAAGAAAAAGACCTTTCCGTTATTGCCAATGAACTTATGGGAGAGTATCCGGGCAATTTGCTCAGTCCTGTCGTGTCTCCCAAATATTCGACGCCTATTCCTTATGTGGTACAATATAAAGAAACCAACTATCAGTTTTTGAGTCGCATGGCTGCAAAATATGGAGAATGGTTTTTCTACGATGGGCAAGCTGTTGTTTTTGGCGAATTACCGAATCCTGCAAGTGTTGAGCTGATGCTGGGTAAAGATTTAGATTCTTTTGATTATGGTGTAAATGTCCGCCCTTCCAAATTCAAATACCAGTTTTACAAGTACGAAGAAAATCGACTGATGGAAAATTCTACAGCAGGTTTCAAGCCTAGCTGGTTGGATAAATATGGTAAAAAAGGACTGGACGTTTCAGATAGCATTTTTCCGTCCGAGCCAGTCAATCCTATCTGGGAACATTCGGAAGACGATGCTGTGCTTAAACATTTGGCAGAAGCCAGAAAATCTTCCATCCTCGGTGATACCTCATTTTTTGCTGGACAAAGCCAGAATACAGCAATCACAGTTGGAGGCAGAATTGGTGCGAGTGCAATGAACAAAGTCGGAAATGTAAATGTACCTGCTATAATTGGAAGATTCCGAGTGATTGCCGTCAGACACGAACTGAATGCCAATAAAGATTACACCAATCAATTTGAAGCAGTGCCCATCAGCGTTACTGCTCCGCCAGTCAACAAGAATGTCTTCAAGCCAGAAGCTGAATCCCAAGTCGCAGTGGTCAAAGAAAATAACGACCCTGGTGGGCTGGGCAGAATCCGCGTACAATTCAAGTGGCAGACAGGAGACGAAATGACGCCTTGGATACGTCAGATTACCAATTATGCAAGCGGTGACAGAGGAACGTATTTTGTGCCAGAACTGGAAGACGAAGTTTATGTGGGCTTTGATCAGGGCAATCCTGACCGAGCTTATATGCAAGGTGCGCTTTATCACAGCAATACACCTCCTGAATTTTTTGATCCGGAGAATAATTTGAAATCTATAAAGACGAGGAGTGGACATACGATTCTTATGGATGATAAGGACGGGAGCGAGAGTATTATCATCAAAGATAAAAACGGGAATACGATACATCTAGATACGGCGGGGTCAAGCATTACGATTTCTGCGCCAGATACAATTACGCTGTCCTCTAAAAAGATTAATATAGAAGCTTCAGAAAAAGTTAAAATTTCGGGAACGAATAATGTAGATATAGAATCCATGGAGATCAAGGCTGCGGGGAGTAGTAAAGTCGAAATCACCAGTCCCGTAGAGGTGGATGTAAATGCTTTGACGACTAAGGTGTCAGGTACAACAAAATTGGAATTGAAAAGCGACCTACAATTAGAAGCCAGCGCAATGATGACAGATATAAAAGGAGAGGCAATGACCAATGTAAGCGGTTCAATGACGACCGTAAAAGGAAATGCTACACTCAAACTAAACTGTTAATCCAACATGACCAACGAACATAACCCAATAGCGCAATTGGTTAATAAAATCCAACAAAAGTGGATAGAGGAGATTAGTCCACATCCACACATCAAGTTGGTCAGATGGCTCATTAAGCCAGATCAGGCTGAGTTATATGAAGGCTTTCTCAAATTGGAATCTTCAATACATGGAAGCATCAATGAAGTCCCAATTGTATTATTGAGCCATTTTGAAGATGCAGCAAGACACAGTAAAAAGCTGGCACAAGACTGGATAAATGCTTTTGAAAAAGACGAGGAATTTCAAAAATCACTCAAAAAAAATAATCTAAAATTTGACTGGAATTATAAAGCATATCAAAAAGAACTGACGTCTTCAGATACCGATGCGAATATATTATTGATGGAGATGCTGGCGACTTTTCAAAAAAACTTACCAAATCCCGAATTGCCTTTGGTCTTGACACTTTTTCCATATTCGATATCCGATACAGAAGGATATGAACTTTGGATAAAGGCGATAATGGAAATAAAATTGCCAGACAAAGTACGATTAATGGTATTTGATTATGCAGAAGAACGGCATTTTGAAAATACGATGAAAAAATACCCCAAGACCTCAAAGTCCTTAGCGGTATCTTTAGATTTAGAAGGCGCAATTGCACAGTTAGCCTCAGCCGGAAATCAAAATGATCCGATCGTACAATTTAGAAGATGCATGGCAGAAATGTCTAAATGTACTGTATCAAAAGACATAGAAGGCTTGCATAAATGGGGAGGAAGAGGTGTAGACATCATGCGGAAAACAAGACAAAAATCAAATTATTCGACAGCACATATCATTTATGCGTCTATGTTACTCAATTTTAAAAAGCATGAAAAAATTGAGCAATTATCAAGAAAGGCATTAAATATAGCAAAAAACGGACACCAACTTGGAGACGATAATTGCAAAGCCTTAATCGTGCAAAGTTATGGATTGCTGGCGTCCAACAAACAATTGGAGAAAAAACAAACGGAAGCCAGCAAGCTCTTTTGTCTGCAAGCCGAACAGTCCATTAAATTAGGTTTTGAAGATCAAGCTTTGACTGCTTGGTGGTTGGCTTATTCTGCCATTAGAAAAAAAGATAAATCAGCTTATAATGATATTGTACAAAAAGCTTATAAACATGGTCTCACCCTAGACGAAGAAGTACTTAAAGCGAGTTGTATGAGATATATAGCGGCAGACTATCATAGGCTGTCGGAGCAAAACGGGGAAGAAAATAAATGTAAATCTATTGATGATTTTATGATAGGATTAATTGGAGAAGGCTGGAAAGTAGAAGTAGAACAAAATCAGAAACAGATGAAAAAATTATCTATCCCAAAACTATTTTAACTATGTTATTAGCCAGCAAACATTTTACACCAGTCGTAGGGATAGATGTTCACATCGTAATACTCTTCGGATTTCCTGTGCCATTACCGCATCCTTATGTGGGAATAGTGTTTGACGTTGCTGATTATATTCCATTTATAGGGGCTACAACTTTCGTCAATTATGTACCGAGAGGCAATGCTGGTACAGCCGGACGAATAGTAACATTCATGCACATTCCAATGGGTGGACCCTGGCTGATGGCACCTATGATAGGGCATGACTCCAATAACTTTTTTGGTAGTGCGACTGTAAGTGTTGAAGGCAGTTACTTCTCCGTAGCTCCTTATATGGTGATGACTTGCAATGATATTGGTATCCCATTATCCCTGACGCCGGGTAAAAAAATGAAACCCATCCCAAGTTTATATGCACCAACCTCCATGAGCATTCCTTTACCAACAGGTCCGCCTGTTCTGGTTGGTGGACCTTATGCGCCTGACCTTATGACGATGGCAATGGGGATGGTCATGTCTTATGGTATGGGAGCAGCGATGAAAGGGCTGGGCAAAGGATTGACAAAATTAAACACAGGCGTACTGAAAAAATTTGATGCCACGAAGGGCTTAAGTAATTCGCTTTGCAAAAAAGGATTCGAGCCAGTTGATTTGGTGACGGGTAGAATGATTTATGACGGAGAAGATTTCTCTCTGCCTGGACCAATACCAATTGTCTGGAAACGAAGTTGGTATTCGGACTCTCCTTATAAAGGAATGTTGGGATATGGAATGCACTGCAATTATGATGTCGCTTTACATACTGTACCTGAAGACGACGCAATTGTTATGCGTTTGCCAGATGGTCGAGTGACTTCATTTCCTTACTTAGTTGTAGAAAATGAAACAGCATATAACAGGCATGAAAAACTGACCTTGACTTGTATCGACGTCGAAAATTACGAAGTATATGACAATGCTTCCCAACAGACGTATAGATTTAATCAACTGACAGACAATTTGTTTAAGCCTATTTCACTTAGAAATTCAGATGGTTTTGAAATAAGATTTGAATACGACATTAATAATCATCTTGACCAAATCATAGATTGTGCGGGAAGAAAAATTGATCTGGATATAGATGCTGGCGGCAAGGTGAAACAAGTAATTGCCAGGCATAATGATGAAGAGAGAATACTGGTCAGTTACGAATATGATGCAGCAGGCAACCTGCTTGAAATTACAGACGCGCTCGGCAAGTCCACCGTTATGAAATATAGCAAGCATTTGATGGTTGAAAAAACAGACAGAAATGGGCAGTCTTTTTATTGGAAATATGATGGAGAAACTACTGGAGCAAAATGTATAGAAACTTGGGGGGATGGTGGCGTACTTTCCGGCAAACTGGAATATAAAAAAGGACAAAATCTCATCACCAATTCGCTTGGACATCAGAGCATTTATTATTTTGATGAAAATAATTTATGCACACAAGTCACAGATCCAATGGGCGGCAATATATACCACGAATACACGGAATATATGGAGCCTTACAGAGATACCGACGAAGAAGGCAATATGACTGGCTACAGTTATGATGATCGTGGAAATCTGACAACTGTGCACCAGCCAGACGGCTCACAAATTTCCTATGTATATGATGAACAGGAGCGACTGGTCATCACAGCTTACCCCGAAGGCGGAACCTCACTTCGTTCCTATAATAAAGAAGATAAACTGGAAGCAGTTATTGACCTGGAAGGCAATGTCACTTCATTTCAATACGATGAACGGGGGCTGATTAGCACGATAAGAGACGGCAGTGGGAATATGAGCAGCCTGAGTTATGATGACGATTTTAACCTAACTAAAATGACTTTGTCCAATAAAGCAGAGTCAGGTTGGACTTACGATAATTGGGGACGCTGTACTAAAACGCTGAATACAGAAGGGCATGAACAACACTTTTTTTATGATGAACTGGATAGAATAAAAAGTATTCGTCAAAGGGATAATAATATTGTTCATTTAAAATATAATGCCTACAACGAAGTTATTGCGACTAGCGATGAGACCAATCGTGCAGTGAAATTTGAATATACTGCACTAGGCAGTCTGAAAATGCGGGAAGAGAATGGCGTAAAAGTTCATTTTGAATACAATACAGAGGAAAAATTGCTTGCCATTACAAATGAGCAGGAAGAAAAATACAATTTCAAAAGAAACCCTAAAGGAGAAATAATCGTAGAAAACGGCTTTGATGGACTAACGAGATTTTATGACAGAGACCTTGCTGGCAAGGTAGTCCGTGTAAAAAGACCTGAAGATAAATTTACCGAATACGAGTACGACCTCAATGGCAGAATATCAAGAGCAGAACACAGCGACGGTACTTGGGAAGTGTATACCTATAATAAAAATGGTAACCTGATTGAAGCCAGTAATGAAAACAGCAGCTTCCAACTGATGCGCGACCCAATTGGCAAAGTCCTCGCAGAAATACAGGATGGCTATAAGGTAGAAAGTACTTATGACAAACTCGGTAGGCGGATAAAAATCAAGAGCAGCCTTGGGGCAAATATTGATGTACAGCGAGATAAATTAGGTTGTATAGAAAAAGTTACTGCCTCAGTAGAAAACGAAAACACCAAAAAAGAAAAAGACCAGCCCTGGACGGCAAAATTCAGCTACAACAGTCTCGGAATAGAAGTCGAACGAGCCTTGCCGGGTGGTATTATCAGCAACTTTGAATACGACCGTGCTGGTAGACCCATTCGCCAGAAAGTCAGTGCAGCCAAGAAAGAAATTCGGCATCGTACCTACAAATGGAATGTCAATGACCGACTGACCACTATGGTCAATCAACTCAATTCAGGGACAGTCACCTATACCCACGATGATTTTGGCAATCTGGCTTTCGCCCAATATGAAAACGGGCAAATGGACTATAAACTGCCCGATGAAATCGGCAACCTTTATCGAACAGAAAAGAAAAAAGACCGAAAATACGGCAAAGGCGGACAACTGCTGAAAGCCGATGACAATACCTTTGAATATGACGAAGAAGGCAACTTAATCAAAAAAACAAGCCCAGACGGAATATGGCAATACGACTGGTACGGCAATGGGAGGCTGAAAAGTGTAGATTGCCCAACAGGACAGGAAGTCAGCTTTGAATACGATGCCCTCGGTAGGCGAACTGCCAAGATTGTAAAAGACAAAACCTTCGGAACGGATGAACAAAGCGGCGAAATTACCCGTTTTGTATGGGACGGCAATGTTCCGCTACACGAGTGGACATATAAATTAGAAGACCGCCCAAAACTGGTGGTGGACGAACTCGATTTCCTTGTCAAAGACCGAGAAGAACCTGTTGAAAATCTGATTACCTGGGTATTCGATGAAGGCACTTTCAAGCCTGCGGCTAAGATTGTAGATGGTGAGCAATACAGTATCATCACCGATTATCTTGGTACGCCTGTAGAAATGTACAATTCCAAAGGCGAGCAAACCTGGAAAGTAGAGTATGATATTTACGGAAAAATCCGTAAATTGATAAAAGGTACTGGAGCAACTTGTCCGTTCAGGTACCAGGGGCAGTATTCGGATGGGGAAACTGGTTTATATTATAATCGGTTTCGGTATTATTCGGCGGAGGAAGGGATGTATATTTCGCAGGATCCGATTAGATTGAAGGGGAGTGATAATTTCTATTCTTACGCCTACGATATAAATAGCCAAATAGATCCTTTAGGGTTGGTTATTGTTTACAGGGCACTTAATGGAGGACAAGAAGCAAATGCCTTAGCGGGTGAAGATATTCAACCAAAAGACATTGATGCGACCCATACAGTTCAACAACACATAGATGATGGCAGTTTAGAAACTCAATATATATCTACAACGAAGAAAAAAAGAACTGCAAAATTTTATGCAAAAGCTAACCCTAGGAGAGGGAAGGTCAATAAAAGCACAATAATTTCTATTGATACAGACGAATTAGATGCAAGTAAAGTCTTTGATGTTTCTGATGGAATAGACCCACAAACAGGCGAGAGACTTAATTTACCTGCATCCAGATATGCTGTGAAAGATGCAGAGGTATTAATAGAAGGAGGAATACCTAAAGAGGCTTACAAAATATGTACATAACATGGATTTTTTAGAAAAATTAGAGAAGATAAAACAACAGATTGAACAGTACCAAAAAATGTCTTTTGAAAACCCAGAAGATGATTATGGTCAGAATAAATCAATAAAAATTAAACTGCAACAGTTGATTATTGATTCAAAAAAATACGAGCATACTGTAACAGACAGCGTACTATTGACCTTAGCGAAATCTACAGGATGCGCAGAAGATCAGGAAATTGCAGAAGAAATTGTTGCCTATTTACATGACAATGAATATATCAACGACAAACAATTGGACTTTTTTTACAATAACATAGGCACTGGTAGATGGATGTAATTAATGGAAATAGAAAAGTAGAGTATAAAGGCGAAAATGGCGATACAATTACGCTAGATACACATACGTATACAGAAATAGTGCGTGCCTGTATGATAAAATACGGCAATAAAAGTAATGAGGAGGCCAATGAAATTCTAAAGCAAAGCAATTATTTCAATGAAAACTTTCCACCAAAGACGTTCAATCAAGCCGCATTACTGGATAGCGAAATCATATACCATGCATCCATGATGATATTATATGGGGACAATTACTGGAATCGTCCAGACTACAAAAGCGTAGATATAAATGATTATTATCTGTGGGAGGATCAATTTATTGAAGAAAATAACCTTAATGAAGACTATATTGATTATGATTAAAAGACAATGAATGCGTCATTATATACACACATTTATCCTCCTCATCCTACCACTCATGGCATACAACCAAGACGCAACTTACATAGAAACCGAAGCCGTCATCACCAACATAGAATTTAAAAGATTCAGCAGGCGGTCATTAGCGGTGGCTTCAGTTGATTATACCACACAGGCTGGGCAGAAATTTTCGAGCGAAGTAAATCTTCCGCATATTCCGTACATTGGGTCTGTACATAGGGCAGGACAAACCGTAAAAATACAATATCACAAAGATACTCCGATGCTACTTAAAACCAGAAATACCTTATTTGTGGAAACTTATGGACTTTACATTATTATATTCATTGGTGTCTTGATTTCTCTTTATCGGGTGGTAAAATATATGAAAGAAGGAACAAGCTAAAGAGGATTGAAAATCAAAGCAAAAAATAAACGATGTCTCTGATATGGATAGCAAGGCATCAACTAACATGGAACAAAGGCAGTGAATTTTAATATTAAATAACGGAATTGACCATTAATTGGTTCAGATGCCAAAAAAAATAATTTTCCATCCGCCTATTTCGCAAAAGCGATGGGTTTAAACCCATCGCTTTTGCGAAATAGGCGTGCAAATCAATTAATGGTTAATTCCGTTAAATAATGCTCACAAAGTTATTTATTTATAGGTAAAACGACCTCCAAAACCCGCCCAACAACAAGCTCAAGCTCCCACGCCTCCGCAGTAGCCACATTCACCAGTCGAAAACCACCTTTACCCGAAAGGGTAGACCATCGCCAGTCCCATTCATCAATCGTTTTTTCCTGTCCATTATCGAACCACCAGGCAGTGTAGAGTTGCGTATCTTCCTTTTTTAAAACAGCCGTATAAACAGCCTGACCACTGATGATGGTACGCTTGATTTGTGTAAACTCATAGCCACTACCGCGCCAGCATATCCGAGGATCATGACTGCCCTGAAAAGCTTTTGCAGGCGGTTTGATATAGATGAGGGCGGCTTCATTTTCCAGTTTTAAAACACCATGATCTATCATCGACTGTTCAAAGCCATCCAAGCGTATATCCTGTAAAGCATTGTCCTGTGGACTTACGATGTGTTTAAATTGCAAGCCGCTAAGAAGTAGTAAAACAAGTGGTATTAAGGATGAAAATATCCTGCGTCTGTTTTGCGAAAATTTCGCCATTATACGGTGGGTTGAAACCCACCGCTTTTGCGAAAAAAACGTTTTATTGGCAAAAGCGTAGGGTTTCAACCCTACGTGTTCCGTCACCGCTCTTGCAAAATAAGCACAATTAATCCACTTCACCAACCAATAAAAAGGCACCAAAACATACACAACAAGACTCAGCAAACCGATAACATCATGCATAGGATTGTCGGGCAAGACATGAAAAATAATCAAGGTAAGCAGTCGATTAAAATTAGCAAAAACAGATAAACATAAAACACCAAACATCGCCAATCCAACCTGCCAAAAATTAAATGTCCGAGTATGCTTCCGTTCAAAATGAGCAAGAATGAGTAAGCCCAGTACAAGAGAAGTAACCAGCGTATGCAAGCCCATACAAGCCGGATCAACAGAAAAAGTATTGCCATTCAGCACAATCAAATTACCATCTGCCTGCACGGGATAACCAATGGCAGACAAAGCCCGCGCAGCCAGATCACTAAGTTTTAAACGAATGGGAAAACTCCAGATATAAGCAATATGCCCGACAAAAGCTGATACTGCACCCAGCAGAAAGATAGGCAACTGATTAAGTTTGCCCCACTGACTTTCCAATATATACAAAATCGAAAAACCAGCCAACGCATAATATAAAGACCCGCTTCGCCGAAACAACAACAAACCAGCAATCAACAAAACAAGCCACAAATATCGATGACTGGTCGCCGGACTGATTTTTCTAAACACATAAGGCGCGAAAAGCAAACCGAGATAGAAAGAAAAACCAAAGTACAGATTCTCAAAATTGCAGTATGCAAAAATACCCGCTATCAGCGCGATAGTGACAAGAGTGGAATACGATATTTTTTGTTTTATCTGCATCGTAAATAAAACACGGGAGCTTCAATTCCTGTGCTTTGTTTAATTAACTAAAAAAAGATTTTAAATTCAAGTAGTTTGGGTCGATAGTCGATGGTCCATAGTCCATAGATAGAACACGAATTAGGTTTAGACGAGTGCCGAAAGGCACTCGACCATCGACCATCGACCATCGACCATCGACCATCGACCATCGACCATCGACCATCGACCATCGACCATCGACCATCGACCATCGACCATCGACCGACTTATCTCTTCAAAAACAACCACAAAGCAACAGCCAAACTCAACACAATCAACAACCACTCATGCGGCTCCGGTACAGAACCATCATTATTCGTAATCTTAGCATTTTGCAAACTGTTTTTACTCTTTTTGATATTAAACCGGTCATAATCCTTCTGCGTTTCCAGTACAACAAGACTGGAAATCGGCGTGACCACATAAGCCTCTTTTGCAGCAGCAATAAACTGCGGCTCCAACTGCCGTTTGTCAAAATATCCCTTACCGACTTTTTTCATAATATCATTATACACAAACAGGCGCATCAGGTGGTCGGGTGCCTGAGAAGACGTTTTGACTTCGGCTTCCTCGCGTATCATCATCTGTGCATAATGATTGCTAATCGTTTGCTCATCTTCGCCAGACTGATAAAATTGCTGTTCATTCAACAAAGTCATCAAATCTGGCATATTGCCATTTGCATAATCGAAAACCCGTAACTCTTTTAGCGTTTTTAAATAAGGAGAAAGATCATTGCCCAAGTTATAAAACTTCACAGGCTGCGCATTATTTTTCAAAAAGGTATTTAGGTTTTTGGCAAAGCTGCTCTTCTTCAAATCGTCAAGCGTAGGCGTGAGTCGGGCAGTATAATCGGACACCACCAGCGCACTTTCCGGCGTCTTGATTTTATGAAATGGAAACAAACTAAAACTGCGCTTCAATAATTTCTTAAACAGGCGTTTATGATTCGTTTCCGTCACTTTTTCCAGATGATCGGTATACACATAGACCTCTTTAGCTTTTGTTGTATTCCACAATTGATACAAGTCCTTTTTCGCCCATCCACGATGTACATCCAGGTAAATTTCTTTAGCAGAAAAAGCAGTTTGAGCAGTTTGAAATTCATGTAATCTGAATGAGCGTCCATTAAAAGTAAAAGCATCTTTGGAGAGGGGAGGAGCATCAAAATTCAGCGTCCAGTCCGACTTATAATTGCCCTTGTATGTCCATGAATTTCCATCTTCCCGAAAGGAATAAGGAGACGAAATATCACCAATATCATCAGCGACGACAACATTGATGCTTTCCTCTGCCTGTCGCCAATGCGGTCCTTCAAAATCCACATTTTCATACGTCAGTTGCCCATCCTGAAACTGCAAAGGCGTCGTCACGCCAATCTTAAATTGCCGATCTTCTTCGGGGGTACAGGGAAACACACGCACTGTCACCCGATTGCCTTCCTGCCAGTGCAGCAGCAGCGGGTCGCGTCGTTCACGCCCTACAATACGGGTATAAGCACTATCCGCTTTTGCCTTGGTCGTCAGGTAAGCGGGGCGTTCCTCACCTTCCACCCACAAAGCGGCAGAAGTAACAACTGAGCCTTCCGGCAAATAGAAAGTGTAAAGTGCTTCCTGTTGTCTGCCCCATCGCCAGCTATTTTTTGCCTGTGTATTTTTTATCTTAAAAGTCTTTTCGGTATAAGCCAGTCGATATTCCGGAAATAACTGTACATTCGTTACAATATCTGTGGTGCTAAGATTCTCGCCACTCCACAATTTACGCTCAGTTTGGTGGCGTTGGTTATACATGGATTGAAGTAACTTAACCCTGTCTTCGGCACTAATCTCCAAATCGCCACTGACAAGAGCAGCAATCACGACAAGTGGGTCGTGCTGACGTTGTTCATTAAGCATACCGCCGCCCATAAAACCACCACCTTCCCACAAACCTTTTGTGTTATAAATCATCCCACTTTTCAGGATTCTTTTGCTGATCCAGTCTTTCTTTAAATCCTGACTAACCTTTACCCAATTAGGCAACTCCTTATCATCATAAGGACGATTTTGATCGTGAAAAACATCGCTGACCTGATGATTAATACCTGCCCATCTAAAGGCAAATACGCTTATAATTATTAAGGGAAGAACAATACCTGCAATAGTTGTCCGCCAGTAATCGGAAGAAGTTTTAAAATATTTTCTAAGGATTCGAATGCAGGTAAAAAAGAACCAGACCGGAATAAAAATATGGAGAGAAACGCCAAAAAGCCAAAATACCATCAGGGAAATCGGGTAAGCTGGCGCGACATATATAGTTTGGTACAAATGGAAAACCATCGCTACAGAAGTTGTAAAAACCATCAGATGATTCAGCAGATTACTTTTGTGGTCTTTGACCAAGCAATAGCCCAGTAAAGCCAGATTTGTCAAGACCAAAAACCAACACAACCAGCCTGTAGAAATCTGAAAAACAGCGATCGTCCGATTGAGCGCATAAGCACTGACATTGCCCAATTGCAAGAGTAAAATATTGCGTTTAAGATTTTTGAATTTAAAGAATTTGCCATAATCCTTAATGTTTCGGATACCAGAAACAAAGAAATATATGACAAACAGGATATAGCTCACCACAAAGGAAATTGAGAAAAAATCTACGTTAAAAGACGCAGCATTATTGGCAGTAAAAAGAAAAAAGGCAAAAGAAATCCCCAGCAGGACAAAACCTGTCAGCAAGGAATAATCTTTCTCTTGGGAAGATGGATATTGGTTTTCAATGATTTCGGACATAGCGTGTGTATTATAATGATGAACTATGAATAATGAATGTGTTGCCTTCGACTCCGCTCAGGCAACTGCCTGTATTTCGACTTTGCTCGGATAACCGAATTGCAGTTGGTTGAGCGGAGCCGAAACCAACGCTGTGTTGCAATGATAAATGATTGCCGAAAAGTACTTTGTTTTGCAAAGTTAAATTGAAAACGGCAGATTTGCAAGCAATATTGTGTGATTTATAAAAAAAATAGGTAATTGAGTTATTAGGTTAATTAAGTCGACTGTGTTCCTTTGTAAAAGGAAGAAAGCCCAGCAAGTCCGCGAAGCAGGACGCACCCTCTCCGCCGAAGGTCTGCCTGAGCGTAGCCGAAGGGTGGAGAGGCTAGGTGAGGCATAAAAAGTATCCCCTCTCTCTTCTGACAGCGAAGCTGTTCCTCTTCTCGCTTCCCGCAGCGCAGCGGTCTCTCTTCTCGCAGCCGAAGGCGGTCTCTCTTCTACTCCACAGGCGGATTTTTCATCATTCTAAGCGTAAACCAACCCAGTACCAAAATAATCAATCCCATAATGCCCCAAAGCCAGGCTTTGTTTTTCAATAAGGGAGAGACGACTTCAGGCGTTTTTATGTTTGGATTTTTTATGGCTTCGCCCAATATCAGTGCAGTCAGATTTTTGGGTATATTTTTTTGAAAACGAGCAATATCATAACTAGGAAAACCAAGTGCCGAATTGCCATACACCAACTGATAATCGGCTGCTTCAGTAAAGCGTGCTGTCAGGCTATACACCGCAGCCTTTACTTCAATACCCGATACATCAAGTGGCGGATTGTCTTGGTTATAAGTCGTAATTCTCAGCCGATCCGTCACGACAGGTTTTGCCAAAAAATATTCATTTTCAGCTTCATAAGAATGAATCACTCGTCTTGGTATTTTTTTATATCGATATTCCCAGCCTGCTGCCGTTTTGATGCTGTCTGTCAAAAACTCAAGCGTCATATTTCTATAAAAATCAAAATCATTGCTCACTTTGATATTGAGAGAATTGACTGGAACAATCTCATTTAAATTGACCTGAATAATGGTCTGCTTTTTTTCTCTATCATTTGTACTTTTAAGAACTGGATTTTCAACAATATAATACGCGCCTTCTGTTTTTACATATTCGCTGATGCGAGCGGCGAGTAAGCTAGGTTGCTCCTCATTTTTCACCAGAATCCGAAGGTATTTATAATTGACATTGGGAAAATTCAAGGTCGTAAAACTATAATCTGCCCGTGCATTTTTGATAGACAACATCCTTTGATTTTCTACCACATCAAACCAAGTCTGCTGATCCATACTGCCTGCCATATCCACTTTATACTCGAAATTTTGTGCCTTGAAATCAAGCTGAACAGTATTAAGCGTTTTCCCATCCGGTATTTTAAAGGTGTAAAAATAGCCTTCCGAATTTTTCGATTCATTGAGCCGTTCAAAATTAACTTTCCTTTTCTCACTTGTACTGCTAGCGCGATTTAAAATATAAGGAGCTTCTAGCGTATCGCCCTGCGCATTGATGCCAAATATCCTAACATCCTGCAAGCCGTTTTTTGTATTGGCAATGACGTGATTCGACAAAGGCACAAGATGCCAGTCATTTGTAATACCACTGATAGACTGCGAATAAGTGTAGTCTATCATCTGCCCGTATAGAAGTGCGGGAAGTAATAGTAAATATAAAATATGGAAAAGGTTTTTCATTTTAATATATGCTCTTAAAACTTCAATTTTACCCCGCCCAAAAAGTTGAATCCAAGTTGAGGATAGCGATACCACCGCTGATACTTAGAAGATAAAACATTATTTAAATCCAGAAATAAGGAAAAATTCTTATTGATGCTATAACTAGCCCCTGCATTGAGGTCAAATAGAGCAGAAAGATTTTCTTTCAGACCTTCTTCGGTCAGGTAAGGTGCGCCGCTGGCGAAGTACATTTCGGCATTGAGGCGCAGCTTGTCACCAGGGCTGTAATGCAGTCCCAGATTGCTTTCCAGTGTAGGCAGATGCCAATGCGGATCGTCTTTCTTCTTGGCATAAACGGTGTATCCGCCCGACACGACCGCCTGCAAATCCTTCATCACCTCAAAATCCAGTACGCCATCGACAGTGAATTGATTGGAAATAGAATCATAAACGATATCAAATTGTCGGGTATCCATGCTGTAGTCTGTCAGGTACATCGCTAGGTTTTTGATAGGCTTCTGCGTACCGCGAACTTCATAATTGAATTTACCAAAACGACCTTTTACACCCAAATATCTATTTTGCAGGCGACTATTTTTGAGCGTCAGTACAGACTTGATGAACGGATTATAATTGCCAAATTCGCGGAACTGTGCTTGTTGTATGTCGCCATTCCAGCCAGCAAATACAGTTGCTTTTCCTTCCAAAAGAGCATAGCTAGCTTCTATGTCGGGATAAGGCGTAAACTCACCATCATAGCCCAGATAAGCACCAGCTTTTAGTTTGAATTTCCCCGTATTAAGCACAAAGTGCGGCTGAATTTCCAGCAGGTTATTCGACTGGCGAGAATTGACGGTAAAGCTGTCATTATAAAAACGATAATGATCCGCAATCGCCACTTCCAACCAGTGATTTTCATTGATCCATTTGCGTAAGCCCAAATCAAAACCGAATCGATTTTCCTGCCCTTCATAGCGGTCGCGGGTGACGTGAAAATCCCCGTTCACCCAGTAATTGAGTGCGCCCTGCGTTTCCTTGGTATTTTTAAAATGGAAATCGCCGTAAGTGGTGATGAAGCGTTGAAAAACATCCTCCTTCTCAAAATCAACCGAATCAACATGACCGAAAAAATGATGCTGATCGACATCAATGCCCAGTTTTGCGCCGATATCAAAGCCAGCATTGGAATAAAAAGTACCATCTACATAAGCGTCCGTATCGCCAAAACGTTGATGGCGCAACTGCTTTGTCCTGTTGGCAGAATGATGTTTGACATTCAGGTTGAAATCAATTTTATCAGACTGCCCATTATTCAGTCGGAGATCAGCGTAAGCATGATTTGGTGTCCCATAACCCAACTTCGACCAAAACTGATACACCGGATCAGCAGGCAAACGCCGCATAGCAATAGGTTTGATGAGCGGTGCTTCATACTCCAAATCCAGCAACTTGGTGGGCAGGCTATACTCACTTTCCCGGCTGCCATCGTCAGTCGATTCAGGCAGGGTGGGGTAGGTGCTGTATTTCTTAGCTTCCGCCACCCGTGCCTTGAAAGTTTTGGTGACATCTACTTCTTCGCCGTCCAGTTGCTCATCGTCGGGCTGGGCGTAGGCTGTTAGTCCGCAGAGTATGAAGAAGAAAATGAATATCGAATATCGAACAGAAGAATATCGAATATCGAAGTCTAATGAGGGAAATATTTCGACATTCGGTGTTCGATATTCATTATTCGATATTCCGTTTGAATTTAATGCCGAAGGCATTATCCTATTTTTTATGTTGTGAATCATTGTAATCAGCTTATAATCATTTTTGCGTAGCAAAATCAATTCGTAATTCGTAATTAAAAAATCAGTAATTGACCCTCAAATATATGCTTAATTTCCGCAATCGTCAATTTCTCTGATAAATATTGGTTAGTCTTATTCTTTTAAATTGTTTTTGTTAAATTTTGACATTCAATATTTTTTTACGACATTTAATTTGACAAAAGAACACACCGGATTTTCCTGCTATTTATCACCTTAAAATCTTAGACCATGAAAACTAAAATCACCTTTACCCCCCCCCGAAAACAGTTTAACTTATTTTTAATCTGTTTATTTTCCATTTCTACAAGTATGCTGACTGCCCAGACCTATGTCAATAAAGAATGGGTACAAAGCTCTGGCACACCGGATGAAGCGATTGACTGGCAGGCTTCGGTATTGGATGTCAATGGAGACATTCTGATAACGACCAATACGACAACAGCAGGTCAGTCCACCAATATCCTGACCACTAAAGTTAGCGCAGAAGACGGCAGCATTCTTTGGGAAAAAGAGTATAATCATCCCTCCAATGACAAAGACTATGGTATTGCGATTGCCACAGACGCAGCAGGCAACGTCTATGTAGCTGGTGCTGCCAATATCCCCGGTGCAGGCTACGACTTTGTGCTGCTGAAATATGCAGATGACGGTGCTTTAGAATGGAGCAAAACTTACGACGGCATTTCCACACAAAACGATGTACCTGTAGCCATTGCCGTAGATGCGGCTGGTAATGTTTATGTGACTGGCGGCAGTCAAAATGGTACGGCACTTATTGATTATTGTACCATAAAATACGATACGAATGGCAATCAGGTCTGGCTGGCTCACTATGATTATAACAGCCTCTATGACGCACCGATTGCCTTACAAATTGACCCGCAGGGCGATATTGTCGTAACAGGTGTAAGCGCAGAAAATACAAGCAACTGGGAGTCTGCTACCATAAAATACGATGCGAGTGACGGAACACAAATTGCAGAAAGCCGCATTGAGCAGTCCGCAGGCATAGCTGAACCTGCCGATTTTACGATGGACGATAATGGCAATTTTTACATCACCGGAAAAACAAGTGCAGATGGCGTGAACTATGACATTCGTACTATAAAGCTGACGGCTAATCTTGATATAGCTTGGGTACAAGACTATGACGCTGCCGGATTCGAAGACGCTGGAGTTACGATAGACGTGGACGGACAGGGAAATGTATTCGTTGGTGGCTATATTCACGAAGCAAATGGTACAAGGGAAGCCCTTATACTTAGTTATGATGCTGATGGAATTCAACTATCTGATGAAACAATACATACGACCACCGATACTGAAATGACCATAGAAAATATTAAAATAAAGGAGGGTACACTTCTTATTACGGGTAATATTGAGACTTCAGGAAGTGGTACCATGTTTGCACGCGCGCAGGATACTAATAATCAACTGCTGTGGCAAAAGAAGGCGTCGAGCAGTACGGAGAGTATAGGAAAAACGATTTTGATTGCTGACAATTCGCTCTCTTCGGGGACTGATAAAGATGTGTTTATTACAGGAACTTCAGAAGGAAGTGCGAGTATTACAACTACGACGACCAAGTATAGCCGGTTTGAACGCCCTACCGACGTAGTATTAGATGACGAAAATAGACCTTACTATATAGATAAGATGGTGATTGTTCGTTTTTTAAGAGATGCTGTAATTACTGACAATGTTGATAATACTGATATTGTTTATGGTCGGGCGTCCACTTTTCTTACTTCTGATGCCATAGCGGAATTAAATGCCCAATTGAGCTTTGATATTAATAATGCGTATTTCGCAAAGGTGTTTAGAAGACTTACAACAAGTGATACTATCTCCATTAGTCGCCTTGGATTCCCTGTGCCTATTCCTGATTTCTGGACAAGTTTTGTAGTGATTTTGCCAGAGACTTCAGTTCCATTCCAAGTACGAAGTAATTTAGACGTATTACAGGTTAGTGAAGAATTTGAAAATACATCAGTAGTAAATTATGCTCATCCAAACTATGTGATGTTATCTGATGAAGAATGTGATGATATTGATACAAGTGGTCAGACTGCTAATCATGTGTTGCAGAAAGAAGATAGACTTAACAATATACCCAATGACCCAGAGTATGATCTTGGGCAGGCGGCACTTCACCCGACTACAAATTATCCTGCTGCTCATATAAATATGGAATCTGCTTGGAATTTGGAAACAGGAAAAAATTTCATTAAAGTTGGAGTTATTGAAGGAGGGAGTATCTCATGGCGACATGACGATTTTAATGTTGATGGTTCTGGCACATTTGAAGGTTCGAAAGTTGTAGGTGGGTGGATTTATGGACCTAATATACATCCTTCCGATGCACCTCAAAGTTCTGGAGATGGGCATCCAACACGAATGGCAGGAGTTATAGGTGCACTCAGGAACAACGGTACAGGTATTGCCGGTATTGCCGGTGGGGACTTAGATGGTGAAAACAACTCTGGTGTTCAACTTTTTACTTTTAGTACTGATTTTAGTACTGCACAAGACTTTAGTTATACTGCCGATGCAATAATTGAAGCTTCTCTATACAATCCAGACACAGGATATGGTTATGGGATACATATTTTAAACAATAGTTATAGTCGGACAATTGATCAGTTCAGCACTGCATATGTCCCTTCTTTGCTTAGAGATGCAGTTCATATTGCATTTCAAAATAATGTAGTTTTTGTGGCCTCATCTGGAAATGAGGGAGAAGACATGGTACAAAGAGTTCCTGCTAATTACATTGATAGGTGGGTGCTAGCAATAGGAGCTAGTGGAGATGACGGACAATATAAAGACGGAAATAATGGGTTGCCTAGTTCTGTGTCCAACTATGGTGAAAATTTAGATGTTATTGCCCCTGGTGTTAATGAAATAACCACAACTACAAATCACGATAACACCGCTACTGATAGTTATGGTTCGACTTGCTGTTCATCTTCTGGTGTTGCTCATGTAAGTGGAGTTGCAGGCTTATTGTTAAGCTATCATAATGACCCAGCAACCACGTTTAATTGGTTGGCTCCTGAAGATGTTGAATATTTCATAGAAACTACAGCAAATGACCGAACAATTACACCGATAAGCAATAATGCTATCGGACATGATGATTATACAGGCTGGGGACTTTTAGATGCTGGAGCAGCACTACAAAAACTAAGTGAATGTGATATACAGCATTATTCTGCGGAAATGACTATAAGTATTGCACAATTGGTAGATTCATATGTGTATCGTACTTTATTAAATCACCTTAATGGTGTTCCTGCAGGAAATTATTTTATGGATGTGTATAAAATAACAGCTACTATACCCCATAATTCCAATGGGCAGACCATAACAAGCGACAATATATGGGTATTGAATAGTGCTTCAAATTTACTGGCAAATGCTGGGCAAATACCAGACTATGCCGATATTGAACTGGTGAGTTATAATAATAATGAAGCTGTATTGGAGGGGTATTTTTATCATATTGTTGCTAGTTCAATTGGACAACAAATGGATATGTGGATACCTAATCTTCCTGATGATAAGGCTCGACTTTCTTATTCTCTGATGACGTGTAATACAACTGCTCATTCAGAAGTCACCATTGACAATATTGAAATGAAACTATACCCTAACCCGACTTCAGAAACTGTCACGGTGGAATATTCTCTAAGAGAAAAAGAAGACGTGAAAATAGGTATTTTAGATAACACTGGTAAAGAAGTAAACTCCATAATAAATAACGATTGTATTGAAGGGCAGCACACTATTAGTATAGATATTAAGACCTTGCCGTCAGGACTATATATGATTCAATTAGTATCCGGACAAAATACAGTAGCTAGAAAATTCGTTAAAGAATAAAGTCTTAAATCAACAGGACAGAGGGGGAATTCCCCTCTGTCTAATAAATTCCCTATTCAATGAATAAAGTATGCAACAATATTCTTTCCACCATTCTTTTCCTGTTGTTAACAATCTCCTGTAACAAAGAAAAATTTAAAGGAATGTGTCATGACCTGCCTAGCTCACCAAGTGCGACTGGTTGGAATTACATTTATCCTTCTTACAATCATAAAGCTCCATTTTTCAATCCGAATAATCCCGAAGAAATAGTTTATGTTCGAGAAGATTTTGACACCAATGATGGTTCTTTTTTGAAGACAGAACTCTGGAAAGCTGACATAACTGCGGGAACAGAAGAATTGTTATTAGACAATGTTCGTAATCATCCGAGATGGGGCATAACGAATTGGCTACTCTTTAATCGTACAGATAATCAGGTTTGGAAAATGAAAAGTAATGGAGATAGCTTAACTCAACTGACTAATGGAACTTTACATACATACCCTGACTGGAATCCGGACAATACAAAATTTATATGCAATACTTTCGACAATTACACGCTTATTATTTCTCAGTATGCAGAAGTGTTGGATACTTTAGAGGAAGTATATTATTACAGAGGGGCATGGTCTCCTAACGGGAAATATATAGCGGCTAGTATTTATGCCGGTGGGCTTGACGTAAATGATCTGGAAACTGGAGAAATTATCCGATTCCAATCAGAATATGAGGTTTTTGCAGGCAATGGTGGAGGCATAGCTTGGACTCCTGATAGCCGCTATTTGATTTGGTGTACTTCTGCTGGTATTTATAAATCAGATATAGAAACTCTAAGTACCGAACAGATTAAAGAAGCTTGTGAAAGTTTGCGATATACTAAACCAAGCATTTCTTCTGATTATGAACTTATAGTAGAACGTGTGGAGAATAATATAGATAAAAATGAAAATACTTTTTTTTCTAAAAGCAGTGTTACCATGATGGACTTGGACGGTGAGAATGAAAGAGAGCTGTTATTGAAGTAACACGCTTCTTAAACTTAGGAAGTTTAAGAAGCGTGTTCTTTGTTCCAATTCAGACCAATATGAGATTTTTAACTCTATTGCTGGTATTTGTCGTGTTTTTGTCTTGCGAACAAGAACTCCTGTCGGATATTTCTGAGAAAAAGGATTGTAACTACAACTATACAATACCCGAAAACATAGAAAAAGACAGCCTTTTCCCTCTATCTTGTCCTAGCGGAGATTTAGTTTCCTTTCCTGACAGATACCAATATAAATATCCTTCTTTTAACCCGAATAATAATGATGAAATAGTCTATCGGCGATGGGACGTTGAAACGGGTAATAAAGAACTTTGGAAATTTAATTTTTGTACAGAAGAATTATCTTTTGTTGCAGGCAATGCGAATAGTACTAGTGACTGGAGTATAAAAGACTGGATTATTTTTACTGGAACGGATTTAAATATTTGGAAAGTTAAATCTAGCGGGGATAATTTGGTGAAACTTACTTTTACAGGAGATTTCAATGTGCAGCCAGATTGGAATTCAACAGGAGAACAATTTATATATAGAGATGGGGGTGGAAATATAATTATTGCCGATGAAGATGGACTACATCTTGATACTTTGGAAACAATTAGTTCATGCAGTCGATTTAGATGGAAAAATGATAGCATAATTATAACCTCAAGAAATGCTGTCAATATTGAAGACCACATAGGTTATTATAATATTTTTACAGATGAGTATTATCATCTGGACCAATTTGACTATTTAGTTAGTAATTATAATTATGTCGGTGGCTTGTCCTGGTTGGAGAAAGAACAATCGGTTGTATGGCTTAGCCTTATTAATGTCAGCAAAACCAATATCGATACTGGCGAAAGAACATTACTCAACCAAAGTAACCCCAAGTATCACTACTATCACAGAATGAATACTTCTCCTGACGGAAAAACAATCGCATTATATTGTACGGATTTGGAAAATATAGACATCTGTCGGGTTCGACAATATGAGCGTATTTATTTAATGGATGCTAACGGGAGGAATGAGAGGCTGGTGCAGTTTCCTGAATAAACAATTTAAATAATGAAAAATTACGGTCTATTTGTTCTGTATCTATTGTTCCTATTTTCCTGTAAGCAGGAAGCACTAACAAATCGTATATGTAGCCTGCCATACTCTGAACCCGCAATAAATATTGATACCACAGTAGCACTTACATTTAACCCCTACGATCCGGGCATATTATTTGCCAATAAATACGAATATTTTAAACCTTGTTTCAATCCAAATAACGCTGACCAGGTTGTGTATAATCGTCTGGAAAGGAATATACAGGAACCTACACTTCAGTTATTTGATTTTTGCGAAGGAGAAATTATAGCACTTGTTAATTGTCGTCAATATACTGCTATGGATTGGAGCATAAAAGACTGGATAGTTTTTGTAGCACGAGACACTACACTCTGGAAAATCAAATCCAATGGAGACAGTCTAACCCGACTTACCTATAAGAAGCGTGACCGTGCCCCTGTCTGGGACGACTGGGGAGAGCGACTTATATATAAAAATGGCGGATTGAGTGAGTTTCATACAAAACGACTTATTATGGCTGATGAAAATGGTATCACCATAGACACGCTACATGATTTAACCAACTCTACAGCTTTTAACTGGGTGGGAAATGATAGAGTATTAGCAACTTTAGACCCGGAGCATCCCGATTATGGTATAGGTTATTATAACCTGACGACAGGCATATATGAACGTATAGACTACCCCACCTTTGATATTCCCGAATATAATGTTATTGAACATCTGGCATGGCTGGAAAATGAACAATCTATTGTATGGCAAACACCACTTCTAGTCGCTAAAACGAATATCCAGACCAAAGAACGAACCGTGCTTGCCGAGGGTTTTCCGTCCAAGCGATTTTACGGCAGATTTGATATATCAGAGGATGAGCAGCAGATTATTATTCATCGTTACGAATGGGATTTTCTCAATATAGGTGCGGTATATGAGACCAATCATCTTTACATGATGAATATAGATGGAAGTGATAGACGTAAGGTGCTGCTGCCAGAATAAGCAATTAGAAAATCAATTCGTAATTCGTAATTGAAAAATTAGTAATTAAACGATTTCTAATCAATTCCCATTCGGCACTATAGCCGGCTCCATCTCCAGATTTCCACCAGTAGACTGTGTAGCGGGCATAATGCGAGTCCCAGCACTTTCAAGCTGATTCAGCCTAGCCAGTTTTTCTTTGGCGGAAGCCAATACATCATCATCCAGCGTATAATTTTCGATGATACTTTCCAGCGAAGCGCGGGCATTGAAATAATCCTTTTTTTCTGTGAAAATATCAGCCAGCAAGACCACACTTTTGCCTAGCCAGTAATCATAGCCTGCAATTTCATTATTGGTATTGAGGGCTAATTGTTGGGCAACTTCCAGGTCGCGTTGCAGGTAATAAATATAAGCGACCTGATATCGGGATTCGGCAGCCCGCTCATCTTTGGTCAATTGGATGACTTCATTGAAATTATTGAGGGCAATGGCGTATTTATTTTCAGACAATGCGCTTTTAGCGACGTAAAAAGCAATCTCCGCCTTTTCGCGTTCTGTGATGCGCGGGTCTTTTTTTAGCGTACTCGCCAGTTCATACTGACCAGAGAGCAAGTTGGCGCGATGCGCACTACGAATGACGCCAAGTTTGGCTTTGAAACGATTATCTTCTGTGCTGGCAAGTGCGGCCAGTTGTTCATATAAAGCGGTAGCCGCAGCAAAATCTTTTTTATGATTATAAGCAATATTAGCAGCTTTACTGGCGGCAGATTCTGCATAGCTGCTGCTGCCTTTTTCTACGACATACATGTAGTCACTAAAAGATTTGTCGTAATCTTTCAATACATAATAACTTTCTCCTCGTTTGTAATAAGCGGTGAGCGTAGCCGTACTTCTTGGATACTTGGCAATATAATCGGTATAACTTTTCGCAGCCCGCACAAAGTCGCCATTTCCATAATGCGATTCGGCAGCTTTGAACTTGATGGCTTCTTTCTCTTCATCTTTCACCTCATAACCCGGAATACTTTCTTTAAAGGCAATATAACCGTCAGGATCATCCAGTTCGATATAAATTTCCTCAATACCATTGAGGGCATCGCGGGCTTCCTGCGAGTTGGGATTATTGGCAAAAACGCGTTTATAATGCTCCAGTGCTTCCCGATTTTCGCCCAGATTGACATTAATTAAACCCAGTTTGAGCAAAGCCTGATTAGAGAAATCGCTGTTTGGATAACGGTTCAGTAATTTTTCAAACATCCTTGCTGAAGGTTCCAGTTTTCCAATGGTCAGATAGGTTTCACCGACACTAAAAACAGCATCATCGGCATAATCTGACTTGGGATGTTTTTTATACAATTCCTCCATAGCCAATACGCCATCTGCCGGGTCATTAGGATTGCTGAGTCCTTTGATAATTCCGCGCTGATACATGGCATAATCGTAGCCGTCATAATCGTACTTCACGACATCGCCATAATATTGTAAAGCCTTATCGTAATCATTTTGTTTGAAATAACAATCGGCTGCACGAAGCGTAGCATCTGGCAATATCCGGTTTTTGACATCCTCATTTTCCAGTTTATTCAGATTTAGGCGTAAGCCATTCACGGCATCCTGGAAGAAGTTGGTCGCTGTCGCGTAATTTTTTTGTTTTAAATAGCTGTAGCCAATATTATAATTGGCGGTGTGCTCGGAAGATTCGTCTGGCAGGTCAGAGCGGGTTTGTGCTAGGCTGACAAATTTTCCAAAATTAGAAATAGCACTGTTATAATCATTTTCAAAATAACTCATTTCGCCAAGCCAGTACAGAGTCAGTGCCTTGATCTTTCCATCTGGAGAATTTTGAAGCGATTTTTGAAAGGCAGTTCGGGCATCCTCTCTTTCACCATCATTATAAAGTTGAACGCCTCGATTATAGGCTACTTTTTGATAAGCGACTTCAATTTGGGGCGTCTTTTCGGGCAGATTTTCTATCAAAGACAAAGTACCTGCGTAATCGGTGGAGTTGAGAAAAAGCGCACTCAGCAATCGTTGAGCTTCTGCATAATGTGTGGCCGCTGGCTTAATGTCTTGCAGTACGCGCAGTGCATTCCGGTCATCGCCTAGCTCATAGGAAACTTTTGCATAATTAAAATTGCAGGTTTCCTGAATGCCTTTGTCATAATCCATCTTAGCTGCCTGCTGAAATACATTGCGAGCGGTGTTTTTATCGTTCGTCTTCAAATAGCTGTCTGCCAGATTGTATAAAGCATTTTGCCCCAAAGGGCTATCCACACTGCGCAGCTCTTCAAAATTAGCAATAGCTTTGTCGTACTGTCCAACCTTATATTGGGCGAAAGCCAGTTGATAGACATCTTTGTCGGTAAGTTGCGCTATTTTAGCTTTATGATTTTCCAAAAAAGGGAGGGCTTCTTCGTATTGTTCTTTTTCAAAATAAGCACTGCCGACCAGCTTATTAATTTCCCCGATGTACTTAATGTCATTGATAAGCGCGAGCGGTTCAGCATATTCGATAAGTTCATCGTATTGATTGCGGGCAAAATAAATCTGAGCAATATAATAAGGAACAACGCGACTGTATTTTTTGGAATTGCTGACCTTCATAAAACTGGTCAGTGCTTCTTCATAATCATCTTCAAAAAAAGCAGTAACGCCGTAATAATAATTGGAAGGATAATAATAGACATCTTCCACGTCTTTGATTTCTCCAAATTGTTGTCGGGCTTCCGCAAATTTTTTCCGAACAAAATAAGAATAAGCCAGCTTAAATTTCAGGTGACTGATCTGTTCATTGTCCAGTTTATACACATCCACACGCTCCAAAAAACGAATTGCTTTTTCGTAGTCTTGCGTATTATAATAATAATCTCCCATTTCCAGCTTGGCAAAATCAGCCACGGCAGCCGGTTCGTATTCGCGGATAAAATCGAGAATCAGTCGTTCACCATCAGGGCGATTGAGTCGAATAGCACTCATAGCATAATGGAGTTTGGCACGTTCGACCAACATGCCATTGCGGGCAGGCTCGTGTGGTTGGCGTTCCTGTTGCATGACTTTCAGAAATTCCTGTTGGGCTTCCCCAAACAAGCCTTCCTCATAGAAGTACATGCCTTGCTTATATGCCTGATGAATATCGCTAAAAATAGCCGTTTCCTGTGCCATTATAGACAAGCAGCCAATAATGGAAAACAATAAGGTATAAATGGTCTTTTGAATCATATCTTTACGTGTTGAGGTGTTGTCGTGTTGAAGTGTTGTTGTCATGTTATTTACTCATTCACTCATTCATTTCCCACCAAAAAGTACAAAAAAATGAGAACTTAGTTACCAACGATTCAATTCGTAATTTGTAATTCATAATTAACTCATTACGATAACGTGGCGAATATATGAAAATTTCATGCCCGTATGGATATTTCGGGCTGAAAAATGGGAATTGCAGCAGATGATTCATAAGAAAAAAACTACTTTTGGAGGAGAATGTAAAAATGTGAAGCTGTTTTATGTCGATAGTCCATGGTCAATAGTCGATAGACAGGATGGACCATCGACATTGACCATCGACCAAAACACTTGCAAAGTATGAAGCTAATTTTACTCACAGCACCAGATCATCAGCCTGACGAAACCAGTCAGATCAACCAGTTTTTTGAAGCGGGTTTGCCTGCGCTGCATGTCCATAAACCAGATTGGAATGTGGAACAACTGATTGCCTATTTTAATGAAATTGATGCTAAGTGGCACAAGCAGATTGTACTACACGCCTATCCGCACAATCTGAATGAGGAGTATCCATTAAATGCGTTGAATATCAAGTTAAAAGGCATTCATCAGCCGGAGCGGGTGCGTCAGGACACTATGCCGCTACCTGATAAATTTAAAGTTATTTCTACCTCGTTTCACTATATCAAGGACTTGCTAGCTTGCAAAGGAGACTATGATTACCTGTTCATCAGTCCCATTTTCAACAGCATTTCCAAACAAGGCTATCAGGCCGCATTTGATTTGGAGGAGCTGAAAACAGCTTTGGCGAAAAGCCAGCATCAGGTCATAGCACTAGGCGGCATCGACGCTGATAAGATTGCGACGGTGCGTGAGCTGGGCTTTGCGGGCATTGGGGTTTTGGGTGGCGTTTGGGGGGCGGCAGCGCCCTTAGAGGCTGTTGAGAGATTATTGGCTAAATGCTAAGAGCAGGTCTAAATTTAACAGGCTTTTTTATTACTTTTGTGCTGCCTGTTTCTAAGAACAATCAACAGACACACATCCATGAATCAATACACACATTTTTTGCCACAACATCGTCCGGAATTTTCCGACCTTTTTGCATTAAACGATAATGTAGACGATGTAAGCAGCTTTGTAGAAGCCATACTCGCAGGAAAACCTGCGGAATTGCTTTGCACAAGCAAACTGGAAGAAGGCGAACAGTTGATCGGCTATCCTATTTTGTTTCGAAAAGGCGAGCAGGAAAGCGCAGCAATCACTGCACCTTTGTTTTTGTGGCGCGTAAAAGTCGTGCAGGAAGGATTAAATCGAGTCGTACAATATACTGGGAATCAGCCGGAATACAATCAGGAATTGAAGACCTACCTGAACAGTCAGTCCGATGCTTCTTTCGATTGGCTCGCTCAGGCGGGACGTGATTTGTCCTTGCCAGCTTTGCGTTCGCTCTGTGAGCAATTGTCAGAAAAGCTGGATTTACTGAAACTCGATTACGATATACCTGTCCGTGCCTTACCGAATGATGTTCTGCTTTATGCCTGGACGAAAGGCAAAGGGCGCATTCACTGGTCTGGAGCCTTAGGTAAATTTGGAGGCACACATTCAGGCACGACACTTGTCGAAAGAACAAGCCCTACGACATCTGTTCAGCGAGAAGTAGAACAGCCGAGCCAAGCTGAGCCTTTAGCCCTGGAGAGAACGACAAAACCCGTTCTCCGACCCATCAGAACATATCAATTCACGACACTGGATACCGACCCGGTACAATCAAGTGCCTTACGCGATCTGGATACAGAAGCCAATGCACTGTTCTCAGGCACATCAGGCACAGGCAAAACACATTTGTTGGTCGCAGCACTCGTCAATCTACTCGCCAATGAGCGCAAGACATTGGTCTTGGCAAAAAGCCCTACCGATTTGCGTAAAATAAAACGGCAGTTGGAAATTCAGGGACTAGAGAAACTAGCTGTATTGATAGACGAGCCTTTTTATGATAAAAATGATTTTGTTACCCGCTTACGCGAAAATTATAACCAGAAAAAAAATACAGACCATAAGGCAGATGAATTTCAACTGCTCATGAACCAAAGCAAACGCCGCACAGCTAGTCTGAATGAAGGCGACCGCGCTTTGAACCGTATCATTTTTGGCGAATCAACCTGGAGTGGGGTAGTGGGGCGTTTTTTGGAAAGCCATACTCGCCAGGGGCGAGAATTGCTGGATAGCCAGTTGAGTACCCGCGCCTATCAGTTTAATTACGAAGAATACCAGACACTCAAACGTGACCTCTTGCGTTGCCGCGAATTGTATGATGCACTGAATACACTCAAGCATCCATTGGAAAGTCTGAATCCCGACCTTTTCCAAAAATATGCGGATGCAAATGAAGCAGGCGAGTTTGCTAGTGAGACGATTCAGGAATTGAGCAGAGAAGCCCGTACATTATACCATGAACACATCGGATTGACGGAGTCTTATGGACGTTCTTTATACAATCATTATGAATCGCATTACGAACAAACAAAAGATCAAACCAATGCATTGCATGATTCGATAGGTGACCACAGCGACCAGTATGGAGAAGATTTTACAGATACAGGGACATTCAAGAATACACGCTTGCGACTGGCGGGTATTTTTTCAAAACAAAAACGACAGGTACTCAATCGTAAAAAGCAATTTCAGGAAGAGTATGAGCAGCTTCAAGGGAAACATAAGAAAACTGGTTATTTTGATTATAACTTTACAGCACCAAGTGGGGAAGGATTTGACAGAGTAGAACGCGATTTAGAATATTTTTCAGAAGCTTTGAATGACTGGAAACAAGACATCCCGAAAGTAGTGGGAATGGCAGTTCAGAATCTCAATGCGACGACCGCTTACGCGGAATTGGGCTATAACCAACGACTGAAAAAAGCAGAGTCGAATTATGAAGCCTTTATTCAAGAAATAAATGACCTGAGCCTATTTGAAGAGTTTTTCAATAGCGACGATACGACTTTATTGAAAAGAAGAAAATACCTAGAAGAACTGTTAGACAAACTGGAAATCCTGCAATATAATGTGCGCGATTTTGATGACTTTTATCAGTGGAAAAGACATTGGACAGGACTGGGAGAAAACTCGCAACGACTAGTCAAGGCATTGGTTAAAGTCCGCCCTTCCGACTGGGAAGCTGCATTTAAAAGTTGGTATTACCATCATCTGCTGAATAGAGAATATATCGCTTCATTGCCACATAATAATTCGGTTTTTGGAGATTTTGCCGAAGAACGAAATACCATAAAAACACAACTTCCTCAGCACATTCTGGGCAACTGGCAAAGCAATTATGCCCGTCAAACCGCTGCGCTAAAACAGCAAAACAGCGGTATGTATAATGATCTTTTTGTCAAAAAAGCAACGGCTACACAAAGCGCGTCTCTGGATCGTTTGTTTAGCGACCGCTTTAATGTACTGATTGATCTATTTCCAATTGTACTGACAACACCCGAAGTCGTAAATAAACTCTTCCCCGATCGTCCGGATATTTTTGACTTAGTGGCTTTTGAAAATGCCCACGAACTAAGATCAGAGGATTGCAAAAAAGCCCTGCGACAAGGCAAACGCCGCTGGATACTAGCCGACTCCGGTATGGGGACAGCGGACAGCTTAGTGCATTTAGCGAAGCGAAGAGGCTACCGTTCTTACAACCTGAATATTCCGCACAGTGCCAGACAAATCAACTTGGGTACTAAATTATCAGCAAGTGAGCAGACACAATTATTTGCCCAAACCAGTCGGTTTGCTGAGGAAATTGCCCATGCAATAGAAGGTAAAATTCACTTTGGTAGAATCAAACAAGAACAATTAGTCGGTGATATTCCGGTAGAGCTGATCATTCAATCCGAAACAGGCGGAAAGCCCGTTGCCATTTTATGCGACAGCTTTTTTACCAATAATGAAGCAGCTGCCTACGGCTGGGAACGCCAACAACGTGCTGACTTGGAAAAACAAGGCTACAAAATTTACGATTGTTGGTCAGTAAACTGGTGGAGAGAACCGGAAGCAGAAGCCAAAAAACTGATTCAATTTCTGCGATAATTACAAATTACGAATAATACATTATAGCGAAATTCTCTTAGTGACCCTTCTCCACGATAGCTATACGGCTTCATGTCCCTCAGTGGTAAAAAATACGCCCCGATGCGCAACCCAACAACCCGAAACCCGCAACCCAACACACCAATCATGAAAAGAATAGCAAAGCATCTTTTTATAGTTATGCTATTGACCATCTTCACACAAGTTGGTGGTATTATCTGGTTGTTATGTGTGCCGATATTCAATTGGGTAAACCGAAAAAACAGTTCAAGTATTCAAAAAAAACTAATAAAGACAACTGCCTTTCTCAGTATCTATCTATTGTTATGCTGGACATTGGTTCCGGCTTTCGCCAAATATGGAGGACGAGTAGCTTTGCCAACAAAATATTCAACAGCCTTTCCCGTAGCTCCTGCCAATAAATTGTTTTGCTGGATGAACCGACATTATGTAAGCCCAAAAATGAAAACAAGTCTGCAAGAAATCGCACTGAACATGCAAGAAAAATATCCCGACACAAGACTACAATACTTAGATGCTAATTTCCCATTTCTAAAAGGCTTCCCATTGCTCCCACACCTCAGCCATAATGACGGGCGAAAACTGGATATTGCTTTTTTATATCAGGATACAAAAACAGGAAAACCCATCAACGGACGCCGTATTTCATTCACCGGCTATGGCGTTTGTGAGGAAGCGAGAAAAGGCGAGTACAATCAGGTAGCAGCCTGTGCAAAACAAGGCGGAAAGATGTACAGCATGATGAAAAAAATCACCCCACAAAACAGAAAAGGCATGAGCTTAGACGAAAAAAGAACCACCGAACTCCTCCGAAATTTAACACAACACCAATCCGTCACTCGCCTGTTTATAGAACCCCATTTGAAAACCAGATTAGGTCTGAGTGGCGAGAAAAAAATCCGTTTCCACGGCTGCCATGCAGTACGACATGACGACCATATACACATAGAAGTAAAATAATTGACTACCCATAACCCTCTTAGTGACCCTTCGCACCTTAGTGGTTCAAAAACACATCCCGATGCGCCACCCAACAACCCGCAACCCGCAACTCACAACCCAATCACTAATCAAACCTTAAAAAACACCACCTGATAAGTCCGCTCATTCACCCGAATCCAAGCCCGATACACCCCAGGCGGATAATCCCCAACATCAGGAATCCTTTCAATTACCTTTTCGTTAGCCAGATATTTATTTTTAGCTTGAAACATAGGGCGACCATAAGCATTTAAAACATCAACATAGACTTCATTGAAATTATAAGAAGGCATATCCAGCTTAAAAGAAATATGATCACGAACTGGATGAGGATGAGTAAAATTAGCCTGACCTTGCATAATAATCGCATTATCTGACAAGAGCATATAAGCCCGATAAAAATCAGGAATCCCATACCCCAGCTTTTCATCAGGCGCATAAGCCTGCGTAGCACTCAATTCAATAGCCTCCATAATATCCATATTCGTCTTCTCAGGAAAAGCCGACCACAAAGAAGCCACCATACCAGCCATCACAGGCGAGGCAAAAGAAGTACCACTCGACGAATCAACCTGATAAGAATACAAAGAAGCAACGATAGTTTCCAGTCCGCGAGCAGCTACATTCGGCTTAATACTACCATCTGAACCAGGACCAAAAGAACTGAAGTAGGCTTTTTGGCGATAACGATCCACGGCAGCAACTGCCATCACACTATCACCGTCGGCGGGTGCGCCTATATATTTCCAGGAATCTCCACCGGAATTGCCTGCACTATTGACCACCAAAATACCTTTACTCGCAGCAATATCAGCAGCAACAGAAGACCGGCAAATATCTCCACACATATCTGCATAAGTATGGTTCATTTTCTTTTTATCAAAAGTCGTATAACCCAGTGAAGAATTAACCACATCCACCCCAAGACTATCTGCATACTCAATACCTGCTGCCCAGTTGTCTTCTTCCACCACCAGTTCTGAACCTGTTTCTTCTGTGCGCAGACAAATATAAGCAGCATCCGGTGCAGTCCCAACCATCAGTCCAGGTAGGTTGGCTGCCATCGTAGATAAAACTTGCGATCCATGCGAACTCGCTTCATAAGCATAGTCATCATCATACACAAAATCCCGGCTGTCCAGCAAGCGTCCATCCAGACGAAGGCTGTCAAAAAAAGGCATAATATCTACATTGGTAAAACCGCCATCCAACACCGCAACCATAATACCATCACCGCGATGTCCCATGTCATGCAATTGATGTCCATTGAGCATTCTGATTTGCTGACCAGCATAGCCATAATAGTCGGAAACCCGAGTGTAGGTGCTGACCGGGTCACGATTTTTATCCTTACGGAAATGGTATTTTTGTGGTCGATATTTTCCGACGACCGTCGTTTTTTTGACAAATGGCAGTTGCTCTATTTGGGCGAAAGCCTCCTCATCTGCATGTACAATAGCTGTATTGAACCACTTAGACACATTAAGTACTTTTGCACCAGTTGCCCGTATCTGACTAAGGTATATTGGCGTAATAGGCAAGTCCATTTCATCAATGCTGATACCTTGTTTTTTACGTCGTTCAATAGCACGAGGAGAAAGAAATTCTTGTGCTTGAAAGATGCTATACGGACTGTCATTTTTATCCGTAAACTCAACACGGTATTTGTCGAATTTTTTTTGTGCAAATAAAGGGCTAAATAAAGATAGACAGCTAATGAGCAACAGTAAACGCATGATTTTCATTTTTTTGACAATTCGACCAACTTGGTTTTCAAAAATGTTTCAAAGTCATTTTTACCGATGACTTCAATGAGGGCTTCTCCCAGTTGGTAAACTTTTGTTTCGCCAGTATTGGGCATAAAGTGTTTCTTATCAATATTTGCTTTCTTAGCATTGTGAATTGCTTTGGGTAAATCAGGGATAAATGTGTAGGGATTGTAGCCTCCTTTTTCCAGTTTAGATATCGCATTTTTGAGTGCTTTGGGACTTATGTTTTCAAGAAGTTCACTTTTCTTATGAAAATACAGCCATACTTCAAAGCAAGGATTGCTGATAACAATATGCCAATTCGGATAGTCATTGCAATAATCGGCAATAGTCTGCAATTGCTCATTTGTCCATCGGTCTTTATCCATGACAAACCACAAATCATCTTCATCGGTCAAGCCTTCTTTCTCAATATATTTTACAGCCCGATCCAAGACCCATTTTGGAGCTGATTTGGTTTCATATTTGTCTTTTAATTCTTGTTCATTGATTTTATCCTCTATAATGTCCACCGTTACTTTTCTTGACATGTACTCAAACAAACGGAAATATTCCGGCTCTCGCTTACCACCTTCGCAGGCAATAGCGAATAACTTATAATCACGCACCAGTTTTAGAGGTGTATCTCGCTGGTATCCTCGCTTTTTACGCATCTGTGGCTTGCCAGTTTAATTGTTTTAAATTAGCAGTAAAAGGAACAGCTCCAAACCTGCCTTTCAAATAACCTTTACGAATATCTAAGTCATAACGAGGTTTGAATTCGCTTAGAGAATATAGATTTGTGGCACCACCTTTGTCCTTTTCTGCAAACCATATTTCGTCTTGGCGGAAGATGTTAAGGTTGAGTAAGTTGGATTCATGAGTAGTGAATAGTAGTTGTCCATTGGTGTTTGGTTCATCCATTATTTTTTTTACGAAATCATCTAATAAGACAATGTGTAAACTACGATCTATTTCATCAATGATATAAGTGTTTCCAAGTTCTAAAACTCCCATAAACATGGGAATAAATTCTATTAACCGTCGTGTTCCGTCAGACTCTTCAGATATGTTAAAGTTTACGTTGTGATTATTTAAATTTTTGTGTATAGTTCTTATCTGTTTGACAACATATCTATTTTTTTCTTTAAGAATCCTAACAAAACTGTGACCAATATCTATAAATAAGGATTGATTTTCTCCAATACTCTCAAGAGTCTTGTTTTTTAAGTCATCATCCATGTTTTGAAAAAAATCGTCAAAACCAATAGTTTCTACTGATAATTTCTTCACTCCTGTATCAAAAGAGTCTATCAGTTCATTAACGGATTCGGCTATTTTACTGGATTGAGAGATGCCAGAGAGGACACCATAGGACTTGCTAGCAGGATAGATAATAATCAAATGTTCACGTATCCACTGCCTAACATTATCAATATCTTTGATTTTTAAATTTTCAGATTTTCCTACTAACAGTTCGTCGCTTTGAAGTAAGTTGTCCTCCATTAATTCTACTAACAATTCACTCTTTTTTGTTTTGATATAAGACTTCCCGAATTTGATTTTTGATTGACCACTTTTATTCGTTTTACGTTCGAATACCAGTTTATCTTCTTTGTCAATACCAGAAATATACAACCACTCTTTTTTAATTACATTACCATTAATACTTACCCCATAGGCATAAATCTTTCTTTTATAATAAAATTCAATCTCAAACTCAGAAGGGACATTTAATTTTGTTTTATCCAGTCTGAATTTTTGTGAATTGATAGATTTTTCCAAACCACCATTTTCTACTATCGTTTTTAAATAATCAATTGCTTTAACAAGATTAGACTTCCCCGCTCCATTAGCCCCATAGATAGCAGCACCTTTCAGGATATTTAATTTTCCTGCCTTATACACATGATGTTTATGTCTTCGGGATGATCCCGCCAACATATTAAACTCTTTTTCTTCATTGAAGGAAAGAAAATTGGATACGACAAATCTGATTAGCATAATTTAAAGTCTTAAATTAGAACGATATTTTCTCTTAATCAACGCAAATTTAGCCCAAAATAAGATAAAAATCCACATTTTTAGAGAAAAAAACGTCTTGATGTGCGCAATCTATTACCTCGTAACCTACTCAACCAATCACCAATCAACCAATCACCACTCAACTACTCCCCATCATCCTCATCCTCCCGCTTAGCTTTCAAATCACGATTCACAGCAATGCCAGCGTTCAACTCAAAACCAATCAACAAAATCAGCGAATTGAGTTGCAACCAGACCATGGATACGATAAGCGTTCCCAGCGAACCATAGACTTGATTATATCTGCCAAACTCATTGACAAAAAAAGAAAAAATCAGTGAAATAAAAATAGTCAGTATAGTAGCCACTGTAGCACCAGGCGAAATAAAGGGAAACTTCCGCCTCGTTGCTGGTCCCAGTCGATAAATCGTAGAAATCGCACTATAAAACAAAGCCAGAATCACCAGCCAACGTAAAATAGTGATGGCAATATAACTGAATTGACTCGCATTTATGACTTCCAGCGCAAGCGTGAGAATCCTGCCACCCAGTACAATAAAAAGTACAGAAGCAATCAGCAGTAAAAATAAAATCAGCATAATCTGAAAAGCAACCCCGCGAATTTGGAATATATTACGTTTGCGAAAAGTTTCAGGATAAGCCTTATTGAAGGTAGACATGATTGAAAAAACGCCATTAGAAGAAAACCAGATAGCGAGAATAAAACCTACAGAAAGCAAGCCGCCACGTGGGATAATGACCAAATCAGTCACCGTACTCTGTAAAAGCTCATAAGCATTGACAGGCATCAAATCCTTCATGAAATCGAGCAGAGTCGCATCGAGGTTTTGGATGGGAATATAAGGCAGCAGAGAAAAGAAAAAAATGATGGACGGAAACAAAGCCAACATAAAGCTAAACGCGATGGCGCGCGCTCGCACTGTGAGTTTGTTCCGTTTCAGTTCATTATGGATAAATGTAGCAATATCGTAAATCGGAATTTTGGCAAAACCGGGCAGGGTAGTGGTCTTGGTCCAGCTCATCAGCCATTTGAATAAGGGATGCCCTATGATATAATCAATGATTTGTTCAATTAGCCTTTTCAAAATAAGGGTGTATTTTTTCTAGTAAATTTTTGGGCGCGTAAGTAGTTTTCATCGTCTTAGCATCCACAAAAGCCAGCTTGACTTCACCAGCATTAGCCAGCTTACCCGATTCCAGAAAAACTTCCATCTTGAAAGTTACATGAGTACTGGGAAGTTTTTTAATGGTCGTCCGAATCGTAATCAATTCGTCATAGCACGGGGCACGAAGATACCGAATATGAATAGCAGCAACAGGGCACATCACACCCTCTTCTTCCAGCCTTTTATAAGGGAAACCGATACTCCGAAGTAGTTCCGCCCGTCCAATCTCATAATAGCGAGGATAATGCCCGTAATAGACATAGCCCATCTGATCAACATCAGCATAGCGAACGCGAATTTGATAATCATATTGTAACATAATCAGCGTTTATGACGTAATTATTCTTGTGCAAAGCTAAGGAATCCAATGGTATTAAAAAGGTAGAGTCATTAATTTTCGAGCTTTGAACACTTTTCGCATTCCTTATTCTTTTGCAAGAATAAAAAATAATTACTTTTGCGACATCACATCCTTCTAATCTCCCAAAATTTTACTGACTTAAACTGACTACATTATGCGTTTAGAATTAGAAGAAGAAATTAAAACCAAATTAGCAGACTGGCGATCTATGATTGCTGAATACCAAATACCAAGTACCAAAAAGGCGATGATACAAATGGCGAATACGTTCCTGCCTTTTCTGGGACTTTGGAGGCTGATGTATTTTTCGCTAAACTGGTCGGTCTGGATAACCATATTACTGGCCTTTGTCAATGCTTTTTTCATGGTTAGAATATTTATTATTCAGCATGACTGTGGGCATCAGTCTTTTACGGTATCGAAAAAAGCGAACAACATTATTGGTTTTGTGTGCAGCCTGTTCAGCTCTTTGCCGTTCAAATACTGGGCAAGGGTTCATAATTATCACCATGGACATACTGGACAACTGGAAGAACGGGATATTGGAGACATTGACTTTCTGACTGTTCAGGAATTTAAGTCCAGAGGGAAATGGGGGAGAATGAAATATCGACTTTTCAGACATCCGCTGACGCTCTTTTGTTTTGTGCCAATTTATTATTTTGTGATTGCAAATCGCTTTCCAAAAACAGAATTTAAAGGCTTCAGAAAACGATTTAAATGGTCGCAAATTCGGAACAATCTGGCAATTCTGATCGTGTATAGTGCTTTAGCCTGGCTACTGGGTTGGCAGAAATTCCTCTTTATACAATTGTCTATTATTTTTATTTTTTCTGTTATCGCTTTTTGGTTTTTCTATGTGCAACATACACATGAGCAGACTTATCACAGCTGGCAGAAGAACTGGGATTTTTTATTGGCTTCAGTGAGAGGGGCGACCTATTATAAATTACCAAAATTATTTCAATGGCTGACCGGCAATATTGGGATACACCATATCCATCACCTATCTAGCCTGATTCCCAATTATAATCTGGAGAAATGTATGAAAGATAATCCCTTGCTCACGCAATACACCAATATTATTACCTTCAGAGACAGCCTGCAATCCGTCAGTAATAAGCTGTGGGATGAGCAAAAACAGATGATGATTTCTTTTAAAGAATTTTATAGAATGGAAAGGCTGGGATTGCTGGGTAGTTAATTTTTGGTCGATAGTCCATGGTCCATAGTCGATAGAAAAATTACAATAAATCAAATTCATTTTGCTTCGCAAAATGCGTAAAAACTGAACAAAATTGTCATTCTCGTTAAAACAATTGACAACTATCGACTATGGACTATCGACTATGGACTATCAACAGCCGACCAATGTAAGTTTCACAACTTCCTGTCGAAGATGATGATTTTCAATCGCTGATTTCTCACTATTTTTGTCCGCTTTAAACAAGTTCTTATTGTTTTGGCACAATATTTACAAGGAGAGAGCGTGACTAAGATACTCATCATCTCAAAACCATAATAAAAGATGCAAAAAATACTTTTTATCATGTTGGCAGGCTTCATGGCTTGTATGACTGCTTACGGACAAACCGAGCCTGTACAGTCGAAAGGCAAAGATGTCGCTGAAACGCTTTCCCTGATTAAGGGACAATGGCGTTTTGTGTATAAAATTATAGAAAACGAAGTGCATTATGATACTCGTATCCAGCCGAATGCAGCAAATACCGAAATGGAAGTGGTCGTAGATACAATGGCCATTCATTCTTTTCAAATTGATGAAAGAGGACGAACTAAATACGCTGTTAATTGGGAAAACGCGCTTGGTGATTTGCTCGTAAACGAATGGGATGTTTCTGGGAAATGGGATGTAAAGCAAACACCTAATGGAATTGATGTTCACATTCTGGATGCTTATTTTCCTGGCTGCCCACCGATTATAAGACGTATTGTCAATATCAATAAGAAACAATTGTTTCTGCAGGATAGCCAGAGTGGAGACAAGTATTACTACGAAAAAAGATAATAATATACAATTCAACTTCTCTGAATTTGAATTTGTATTTGAGCCTATATCTGTCGATAAACGCTTTTTTTATAAAAACGGGAATTTTGCAATTGCAAAATTCCCGTTTTGTCTTCTATAGAGACAATTCGTGAATTGTCTCTATAGAACGTTCGGTAGAAAACAATCTGACTGCTATTTTATGTCGGAATAAAACAATTTTATAGCAAAGCTTATTTTATACATAGAATAATGTATTTTTGTTCCCCAAATGAAAAAAATGATTAAATAAAGTTTATAATATTATGTCAGCAGAACACGTAAATTGTTTGATTATCGGCTCTGGACCTGCCGGATACACCGCAGCTATATATGCCTCTCGCGCCAACCTGAAACCAATTCTTTATACAGGACCAGAACCAGGTGGACAATTGATGATTACGACAGATGTCGAAAATTATCCAGGCTATAAAGACGGTATCATGGGACCACAAATGATGGAAGATTTTAAAGCGCAGGCAGAGCGATTTGGGACGGACATTCGTTATGAAGTCATTACAAAAGTTGATTTTTCCAGCCATCCACATAAGGTTTGGACAGACAGCGATACCGAGATACACGCCGATTCAGTCATCATATCTACAGGCGCGAGTGCCAAGTGGCTTGGCTTGGAAAACGAAGAAAGATTAGCGACAACAGGAGGAGGCGTTTCAGCCTGTGCAGTCTGTGATGGTTTCTTTTATAAAGGACAAGATGTGGCAGTCGTAGGAGCAGGAGATACTGCTGCTGAAGAGGCGCTTTATCTGTCGAATATTTGTACGAAAGTACACATGGTTGTCCGCCGCGATGAAATGCGGGCTTCTAAAATCATGCAGGCACGCGTCTTTAAAAAAGAAAATATAATTGTTCACTGGAACAATAATACCAAGACGATTTTGGAAGAAGACGGAAAAGTAACAGGCATTGAGTTGTTGAACAGCAAAACCAATGAAGAAACAACAATTCCAGTTACTGGGTTTTTTGTAGCCATCGGACATAAGCCCAATACTGGCATCTTCAAAGACTGGTTGGATACAGATGAGACAGGCTACATCATCACAAAAGCAGACAGCTCGAAGACAAATGTCGAAGGTGTATTTGCAAGCGGAGATGCGCAAGATCACGTCTATCGCCAAGCAGTGACTGCTGCCGGAACAGGCTGTATGGCTGCCCTTGATGCAGAGCGTTATCTTGGCGAGAAAGGGATTGTTTGAGTAAGTTTAAGTTTAAGTCGAAGATTAAGTTTAAAACAGGATGTTGCCAGGGGCAACACTTCACAGATTTAAACTTAATCTTGAACTTAAACTTATCCCCTTGCCCTGAATTTGTGAAATGGATTGCAAATTCAGGGCATTTTTATGTCTGGTAGTTTTTACTTTTTCGGAATTGACCATTAATTGATTTGCACGCCTATTTCGCAAAAGCGATGGGTTTAAACCCATCGCTTTTGCGAAATAGGCGGATGGAATTTTTTTTGGCATCTGAACCAATTAATGGTCAATTTCGTACTTTTTTATAATTTTATTTTACTCCGTCGAAAAAATCTTGGCAGATTAAAACTTAAACTCAAGAAGAAATATTTTAGCTTATTGATTCAGTTTGTCTATTGCTAAGTCCTAAGAAAATAAACTTTGCGTCTTAGCGTCTCTGCGAGAAAAATAGCTGATTTACTAATTTGCCTTGCCCGCTGTGTCAGTTCTCCTAACGGTTTTCAACTCAAGCCACACCACAATAAGCACAACTACAAACTCCAGCAAAAAATAACTTACGCCCAAACCAGTTAATTTTGGATAGTGATGAATGAGTAAGCCAATAGAAGCACACAGGTATAGCAGATTAGCATAGGCAATAATTTTCAGAAAAGTCCGCCAATTTTCCTTAATCTTAAAATAGCAGATAAAATCATAAACAGCAAATACGCAGGGAGCGAAAGATAAACCGTAGAGTACTTTTCTAGGCATTCCAAACGCACTTTCAAATTGTACTAAAATGACGCCCAGCAAAAAAGCAGATAATAATGCGCCAAAACCATCTAGCAAAAATAACTTCTTTGAATCTAACATATTAAGTTTATCCCGATAATTATCGGGAAAGTTTAAGTTTAAACATGGAAAGCGTGGCGTGTACTTTTAGCCACGAATGCATAAATATAGCTCATTCGTGTATTCGTGGCTAACCCATGTAACAGGAAATTTATTTTTTCACTTCAAAAGCCTTAGTCTCGCCGCCATGTTCTGCTTCAATGGTATAATAATAAGTCCCATTTTCCAAGTCCGCACGATCAATACTCAGCTTATATATGCCTCGACTTTGAACAGCATCTTTTTCCAAGACGCGCACAAGCTGACCGTTTTTATCACTAATAAAGATATCGATTTTTTCGTTTCCTGTCAATTGATAAAACAATTTGACATTGCCATCTTCTAATTGTTTGATGTCTCCCTGGAGGATACGTTTCGCAGAAGGTTTGGGGTCTGCATTATTGGTGCGATAAGCAGCGATTGGAGAAGTATAAGCAGCAGTAGGGCAGACTTCCCTGATTTCGGCTGTAAAATCAGCTCCAACCATTGCTTCAAAATCATATTCCAGACAAATATTCTCACCTGCTCTATAAGTCATATCTGTTGGGGCATCAATTTGGCTAGTCGATAAAATAGACGCGCTGGCAGTTTGTAAATGCAGCCCGCCTGTATAATTATCAGTCAAGACAAGATTGGGCGCAGCATCAATACATACGGTACGATATTCGTCATCTATTAAGCCAATTTGACTGTACGGAATTGAGCCGATGCAAGAATAGCCTGCATAAGAAGTCGCTGCTGCAATTTGTGCAAGACTGGCATTGTCCAAACTGATACCCGCATCAGAATGATTGGTGCCTAAACTAACCCCCCAATCTGTTGCTGTAGCCGCATTGATGTCCACGATAGTCGGCGTATTGATGCCTACATTACAATCAATCTGACAGCCATTCGGTAAATCATGTGGATAATCAGGCTCTAAAATATCAACAATACTTGGATATTGCGTACTCCAGGGTGGACTTTGATAAGGAACGGAAAGTACTCGATTGACCAAGCCCGTATTGGTCAGATTATAGCCTCTCGAAACGCCTCTATTGTCAATATGAACCGTTTTTTCGCAATCAATAGAAAGGTTATTATGCGCATTTACATCATGTCCACCTCCGATAAAAACGCCGACATCTATGCCTTGAAAAATATTATTGTGAATCTCATCGCCACTGTCTCCATCATCGAAATACATGCCGTGTGCCTGCGGTGAACTGTGGACATAATTGTAGCGAAACACAGAACCATAACTCGTCCAGTCATTCCAGGAATAAAAAGCCCCCATGTCATTCGAGACCCGACAAATATCATAAATTTCGTTATACTCAAAAATATGATTATTGCCGCAAAACTCAATGCCGACATGCGGTGTTCCATGGATTTTATTATGGGCAACATACATGCCGACATTATTATCATCGTATTTTCTAGGTATCTGTACCGCTGGCGCGTAGATAACTTTTACTTTCCCAAATTCGTAAATGTGATTGTTTACAGCTGTATGTCCTGCATGGGAGAGGGTTTGCCGATTTCCGCCTGATAAATAAATACCACCTGCACCCAGATCATGAATGTCATTACTGACAATATCGTGGCTACTGCCATCAAAAACCTGAACGGCATCGAGAATGAAGTTTTTGATTTCACAACCTGCGACCAGATTGTCATAACCTCCGTTGATTTGAATGGCTGAACCTAGTCCGTAATCAAATTCCAAATCAATAATATCTACATAATCTACATCGTCTAATTTGAAAATCGGAATATTCTGGTCGAGAATACTGACTTCCGTAGCTGTTGCCGGTAGCCAGATATACAACATATTGGTATTGAAATTAACTGCCCATTCGCCTTCTCTATCTATTTCTTCCAATAAATTAATCGCCATATATCGCTCCATTCCATTTCCTGCTGGTCTAGTATATTTGTCGCCTATTCCGCCAGGTACAGAAGTGGTTTGTGTAACAATTCGATTCAGCGTATCAATAGAGGCTGTACGCACCGCATCATATTGCCAGGCAACTCGCCAATAGCCTTGAAACCATAAACCATCATTCACAGCTTCCATCCAGCGACTATGCCGATCACCTCTGTATTTAAAAATGCCCGGACTGTCATTTTGCAAAACAGTATGCATGGTCATCATCGAATCATTTGGATAACGAGATAGAGGCAATTGTCCGTCCAAGTCGGTATAAATTTGAAATAAATCCTGATTAGCTGCTGGAAAATAATCGGGCCAAGTATCCATATTTTGCACGCCAAGTGCAGCCAAGTCCAGCGTTTTGATTTGCCAGGATGCTGCAGGATCAATACGTGCCAATAAAGCCAGATCAGTCAGCGGTGCAAATGAAGAAACGGGAATAGCTTTATTTAAATGTAATTTTGCCTGATGCTTATTGAGTGCTTTGTAGCTGATTCGGGCTGACGCCGTTCCGCCATCCTGGCTGGATAATTCAAAACTACTGTTCAGAAAATAATCTCCATCCATCAGCCAGACGCTTACCGTTCCTGGCGTCGAAATTGTTCGGATTTCATCTCTTGCGCGTTCCAGCGTTTTAAATGGAGCAGTCGTCGAAAGTCCTGAATTTAAATCATCTCCTGTTGGGGAAACATATAATTCTAGGTCGGACTGGGCAAAGGCTGCTTGTGTTTGTAGTATGTATACAAACAGCATTATCATAGCATTTCTTAACATGGTGTAGTAATTGGTTATTAATTAGGAATTGATGTAATATGATACGGGGTGTCAGTAATTTTGTTGCTGATTGGTCTAAAGATAAGAATGTTTGTAAATACAAATAAAAAAGCACCTCCGAAAATCGAAGATGCTTCTATATCAATAACGAGAAAGAAAAGAGGTCGTTGAGCAAAGCGAAACGCCCCATTCATCATTCATCGTTTATCATTCATCATTACTTAGCTGCTGCAAAACGAGCTGCTACTGCATCCCAGTCAATAACATTGAAAAATGCAGACACGTAGTCAGGACGACGGTTTTGGTAATTCAGGTAATAAGCATGTTCCCATACATCCAGTCCGAGGACAGGTGTACCACGTTCTTCAGCAATATCCATCAGTGGATTATCCTGATTAGGCGTAGAAGTAACAGCCAGTGAGTCATCAGCTTTTACGATCAACCAAGCCCAGCCCGAACCAAAACGAGTTTTAGCCGCTGCACTGAAAGCATCTTTAAAGCCATCAAAAGAACCAAATGCTTTGTCGATAGCCGCACCCAAGTCGCCAGAAGGCGTTCCGCCACCTTTAGGAGACATGACTGACCAGAACAAACTGTGGTTGTAAAAGCCACCGCCATTATTGCGAACACCACCAGAGTGACCAGAAACGCCAGCGAGAATATCTTCGATAGACTTGTCAGCCAAATCCGTGCCTTCAATAGCTGCATTCAGTTTGTTGGTATATCCATTATGATGTTTGCCGTGGTGAATTTGCATTGTCTTTTCATCAATATGAGGAGCTAATGCATCGTGTGCGTAGGGTAAATCAGGAAGTTTAAATGCCATAATATTTTTTACTTTTTGTTAATTTTAAATGTGTTGTTGTATTAGGTGGTGTTGATGTGTTGTCGTGACCACTGTACTTTTAACAGCCGCAAAGATAAAGAAGTTTTGAATTTTTATAGTAAATATTTGAACCTTACTTCTTCCGAAGCATACGTTTACTAAACCTTCGTAGGTTTAGTAAACGTATGCGCTGCGCAATTCTCATCATATCTTTATGGACAATCCACATCGTTCACAGTTAGACTGGCTGGACCTTCCAAACTACAATTGAGTCCGATGACCAGCTTTTGAGACTTAAGAGATAAGCTGTGCGCTGGTGGGGCAATGACATTTTGTAATTCTATTTCGTCTTTCGCAACAAATGTCATGTCTTGTATTAAAATATTTTTTCTAAGTTATGAGTGTGAACTACACCCCAGCAGCCCACTCACTAGCCTCCTTAATCGCCCGCTTAGCATCCAACTCAGCCGCCAGCTTTGAGCCTCCGATGAGATGAACAGTTTTACCAGCTGCCTGTAAAGCCTCATGCATATCAGCAAGGGGGATTTGTCCGGCGCAGACGACTACATTATCTACTGCGATGACTTGGTGTTCTTCACCTACGGAAATGTGAAGACCTGCGTCATCTATTTTTTCGTAGGCAACATTGGCGAGCATCTGTACATTTTTCATTTTCAGACTGGCACGGTGTATCCAGCCCGTAGTTTTGCCGAGGTTTTTGCCATGCTTGCCGCCGGAGCGTTTTAGTAAGAAAATCTCGCGGGGGGATGGGGCTGGAGCTGGGGGAGCAGTGGCGCCGCCTTTCTGATAGCTCATATCTACACCCCATTCTTCCATGTATTTTTTGGTGTCCATACTGGGCGATACTGCTTCGTGGTCGTGTGCTAGAAATTCTGCCATGTCGAAGCCGATTCCGCCTGCGCCTATGATGGCTACGCGCTTGCCGACTGCTTTATTGCGATACAAAACTTCTGCATAATCCAAGACCATGGGATGGTCGATACCTTCTATGTTAAGCTGGCGGGGCGTGACGCCGGTTGCCAGTACAATTTCATCAAAACCATCGGCGAGCAATTGTTCTGTTGTTGCTTTAGTATTTAAGTGTAAGTGAACACCCGTCACTTCTATCATGCGACCGTAATAACGAATCGTTTCTGCATATTCTTCCTTACCAGGAATGACTTTTGCCATGTTGAATTGTCCGCCAATCTCCGATTCTGCTTCGTATAGATGGACTTCGTGTCCCCGTTCTGCTGCAACAGTAGCCGCAGCCATTCCAGCCGGACCAGCACCTACAACGGCTAGTTTTTTCTTGTTTTTGGTGGGTAAAAAGTTGAGGATAGTTTCATGGCAAGCACGTGGATTGACTAGGCAGGAACTGACTTGCATGGTAAAGGTGTGATCCAGACAAGCCTGATTACAAGCAATGCAGGTATTGATTTCATCTGCTCGATTTTCTATGGCTTTCAGTACTAGATTTTCATCTGCTAGAAAGGGACGTGCCATAGACACCATGTCCGCACTGCCGTCTTGCAAAATTTCTTCTGCGATGCCCGGCATATTGATACGATTGGTCGTAATCAGTGGAATATTGACCTTGCCCATCAGTCGCTTCGTCACCCAGGCAAAACCGCCTCTTGGTACGACTGTTCCGATAGTTGGTACGCGGGCTTCATGCCAGCCGATGCCGGTATTGATGATGGTCGCGCCTGCTTTTTCTATGGCTTTCGCCAAAATTTCGACTTCTTCCCAGGTACTTCCATCTTCTACTAAGTCGAGCATGGAGAGGCGATAAATAATGATAAAGTTTTCACCCACTCGTTCGCGAATCCGCTTCACAATTTCAACTGGAAACTTCATTCGGTTTTCATAGCTGCCGCCCCATTCATCTGTACGATGGTTGGTACGTTTTACTATAAACTGATTGATTAGATAGCCTTCCGAACCCATCACTTCTACGCCATCATAACCTGCCTGTTGAGCCAGTTTTGCGCAATTAGCGTAAGCTTCAATCGTGCCTTCTATATCTTCACTGGTCAGTTCGCGTGGCGTAAAAAAGTTGATTGGTGCTTTGATAGGAGAGGGGGCGACTACTTTGTCGTGATAGCCATAACGTCCGCTGTGCAATATCTGCATACAGATTTTACCGCCTTCCTTATGTACTGCATCGGTAATCAATTTATGCGGCGCAACTTCTGATTCTTCAGACAGTTTTGCAGCATGTGGACCAACCCAGCCTTCTTTATTGGGCGCAATGCCACCAGTCACAATCAAGCCTACCTGCCCGCGTGCACGCTCTGCATAAAATACAGCAGCTCGTTCAAAGCCATTTTCAGCTTCTTCCAGCATGGTGTGCATGGAACCCATCAGGGTACGGTTTTTCAAAGTTGTGAAGCCGAGGTCTAAGGGGGAAAGTAGTTTGTTGTACATTGTGGTGATTGTGAAATTGTGAAACTGTGGAATTGTAAAATTGTGGAATTGTATATTGGGATGTGGACAACAATTATACAATCATACCATTACACCATTTGAATAGAGCCGCCAAAATAACAAAAGCCTGTTTATTATTTTACACAAACAGGATTTTTGTTGATTTGTTGTTGTTTATGCTTAATTCCGCAAAGCAGAAGCACTGTAGCCCAGGCATTTTTGTCCGTATCTGTAAAACAGACTATTCTATAGGCTTTTTTATTAAAATATTTCATTGCCAGCGCATTAGAAGCCTGTATTGAGCGGGGTCGAAATGGAGAGAGTTTAGCCATTTTGAAAAGTACGTAGGAGTTTGTGTTATAGCGATTGTATTTAATATATTTACACTTCAAAAAACGCGAAGGTTTCAGCCTTTGTACTTTTTGCATACATTTTCTATCTAAAATAAATACAGATGAAGCTCAAATTTATTCTTCTGCTGCTGCTATGCTGTGGACTCTTTAAACTAAGCACCGCACAATGCCCCACATCCAGTATCACACTAAGTACACAGGCAGATATTGATAATTTTTCGACCGACTATCCTGGCTGTACGATGATTCCTGCTGGGGTAGATGTCACGATTCAGGACGATAATAATGGCATAGATAATATTACCAATCTAAATGGTCTTAGCCAGCTAACTTCTATTGGCGAAGACCTTAGTATTATTGATAATGCTGTCTTAACGAACATAGACGGTCTTAGTCAGTTGACTTCTATTGGTGTATTCTTTTTCATTAGTGAGAATGCTGTCTTAACGAACGTAGACGGTCTTAGTCAGTTGACTTCTATTGGCGGAAGTTTTTTTATTTATCGTAGCGATGCCTTAACGAACTTGGACGGTCTTAGTCAACTGGCTACTATTGGCGGATTCCTTTTCATGCGTGAGAATACTGCCTTAACGAACTTGGATGGTCTTAGTCAACTGACTTCTATTGGCGGAAACCTTTTCATGCGTACGAATGCTGCCTTAACCAACGTAGACGGTCTTAACCAGCTGACTTCTGTTGGCGGATTCCTTGCCATTTCTCAAAATAATGCCTTAACGAATGTAGATGGTCTTAGTCAACTGACTTCTATTGGCGAACAGCTTGGCATTAATAATAATAATGTCTTAACGAATATAGATGGTCTTAGCCAGCTGACTTCTGTTGGCGGCGGCATTTATGTTGAAGATAATCTCGCTTTAACGAATGTAGATGGTCTTAGCCAGGTGACTTCTATTCCTGACGGCCTTCGTATTAATGATAATGCTGCCTTAACGAACGTAAATGGTCTTAGCCAGGTGACTTCTGTTGGCGGAAGCCTTCGTATTAATGATAATGCTGCCTTAACGAACGTAGATGGTCTTGGTCAGGTGACTTCTGTTGGCGGAGACCTTGAAGTTCAAAATAATGCCTCACTGAATCAATGCTGCGCTTTTTGCCCTTTATTTGCCGCTGATGCTCTTGATGCTACGGTCATTGACGGTACGATTACTATTCAAAATAACCTTACCGACTGCAATAGTGAAGCAGAAATCAATGCCTGTAGTCCATGTGGGCTTGCACCTGTACCTACGCTAGGACAATGGGGACTTATCCTACTGGCTTTATTGCTGCTGAATATCGGCGTTTTATCTATTTATCAAAGTCGCTACCAAGTGGCTGGTGTTTCTGGGGCTTATTTTTCTAGTATGACTATGGGGATTACTACGGTGCTGACGGATAGAAAAGCTTTCTTGAAGCAATACGTATTTGCTGCGGTGTTTATTGTGATTTTATTTGCGATAAGCAGCTTATTCTTCGGCTATGGACTGATGCCTTTTGATGTACCGGGTAGTATTTTGGCGGCTGGTTTATTGGCTTTTTGTATGCGGACGCTGGAACTGAGGTAGGAGGACTGAATTGTGAATTGATATAATTGCTAAATGGTGTGACTAAGATCTTGTTATCATGTAGTCATACAGTTATCAAAATACAAAAAGCTCCTGAACATAGGTTTAGCAAACTTGCTTCTCGCGAGGTCTTCGCGCAAGTTTACCAAACCGTCGAACTCTGATACTTGCTTACTTATACACTATACGAATCCCTTCTCTCCAGCCTACTGCCGTTGTTGGGTCTTGACCTCTGGCATAGGTGTTTGCTCTCCATTCTGACGATGGCTTTGAAGGTTGCATAATCCATTTGTTTGTTTTGCTTTTATAAAAGATATAATGCTCACTGCCATTTCTTTTATAAACTGCGCCTGACTCGAAGTATTTACCATTATAATTGTTATCCTTATGTCCTGAAACGAAGAGTGAAGGACCTCTGCAAATTGAGCATTTCTTAGGAACGCCCGGATTTGGGTCACCAAAAGTAGCATTAGTACATGGTGTGCCATTAGGAACAGTTTTTACAGTAAATTTTCCATTTGCGCCATAGCGCACTGCTTGTGTACCTCGGATGTTTAGGGATTGTCCTTCCTGGGCAACGGTTTTCCAGCCTTTAGCTTTTGTTTTTGCTAATAAACTGATTGTTAGTTTTTTATATAAATTAAATCCCTATTAGCTTTTGATGAAAACATCAGGGTAAATAAGTGTTTTTTATATGATTTTTATATAAAAAAAGCCTTCCCAAATCATTTGAGAAGGCTTTTGCAAAATTGCGAGATGATTGCTTACTTATAAAAAAGACAGCTCCTTCACTCAAAAAATCATCTCTGACATATTTTAAACCGAAGTACTATTGAATAACGATGTTTCTACCTCGTCTGACAGCAATTTCATCTTTACCATCGCCATTCCAGTCACCTACCAAGTATTCATCTTCTTGATTGCCGTTACCAAAAGTCACTACTTTATCCCTAACGCCGTCAAAGTTAAAGTCCATGATAATTTGGTTGCCTCTCCTGACGGCAATATTGTCTTTGCCATCACCATTCCAGTCACCTACTATGTATTCATCTTCTCCATTTCCAGTACCATAACTTTGTGTTTTTTCACTATTGACTCCATTGCCGAAATCCATCAAAATTTGGTTGCCTCTTCTGACGGCAATATTGTTCTTTCCATCGCCGTTCCAGTCACCTACTAAGTAAGCATCTTCTTGATTGCCTTTGCCGTAACCAACTGTTTTTTCACTATTGACTCCATTACCGAAATCCATCAAAATTTGGTTGCCTCTCCTGACAGCAATATTGTCCTTACCGTCACCATTCCAGTCACCTACTAAGTATTCATCTTCTTGATTGCCTTTGCCATAACCAATTGTTTTAGTGCTAGGAGCAGGTGTGGAAGGGCTATTTCTTTCATATACCCAACCTTTCGAAATCCACATGTTTTTATAGTTGCGAATAATATCGTCTTTTACTGCTGGATCAGCATATTTTAGCCATTCATTTTCGATAGTTGTCCATGCGAGAGGTACTACTTTTCCATTTGATTTTCTAGGAATATATAGAAATTTATCAGATCCAATTGGCATAATCTCACTATCCAGAGACCTAACAATTCTGCTCTCATTACCATCGGTAAATACTTGCGCTCCATACTTGATTTCAAACACAATCTTTTTGAAAACGTAAGAGTTGGCAGGTGCAATGAAGCCCCAATTGTAAATCGAACTTCTCATATTTTCTCTACCTTCTTCACTCGTGTTGCTAATTGCCTGACTCCAAGAAGCACTTACCTCTGCTCCAAATTTGCCATAAACTGTCTCAGGAGATTCATAGGAAACTGTTAAAGACGCTCCTACTGAATTCTCTTTGGTTTTGGACATGCTAATACTCTCTGCGAAACTCCAACTTTCTTCAAAACGCATGATTTCTTGATTTACAGAGGGATGAAGATTTTCACCAAAATTGACCTTTGTATATAAAATCCTATCGATTTTCTTCTGTCCATTTGGAGTAACTGTTATTCTTGGTTTTTTGCTGTAAGTAGGGGTAATACTCACAGGGTCAGTCATCGCACAGGCAGATTTGCTTTTACCAAACCATTTATTGCATACAAATTCATAATATCCACCTTCTGCATCTTTTTCATAGAAAGTCTTGCCTTTCGTCACATAGATATATTCAGCCATCCAATTTCCATCCCACCCAATGATGCATCTTTTTATTTCTACTTTAATTTTTGTAATGTTTCCTACATCACTTTTGCCTGTGATAGAAAAATTATCAATTCCGTTTCGTTTCTTACTACTATTTCGCACCCAGAATTTTCCAGTTGAACCATCCGTACCAATAATTTCCAGTCGAATATCATTGTTGCACCCTGCACCATACTGATCTGCCGTTTTCAATCTGATGTGGTAATCTGTTGCTTGTGCAAAAGAAGTGCTGGTTAAAAGGCAAAATGCCATTAAAAGTAAGGTGCTGAAGATGCGAGGGGTAATTTTTTTTGAAGATTTTGTTGTTGTTAATTCTGTGAAATTTTTCATGATTAAATTTTTAAAGTGAAAATAATGTTGATTAAAAAATGATACCTCAAAGGTGCAGCCTTTTTATATTAGAAAGAATTAGTATTTAAGGCGAAAGACAGCAGGAAATTGCCTGGTATAAGGGACTAAGTGTGAAGGTGGTTTTATGATTTTTTACAGATAAAAAACTGATTGTTAGATGATTATAGGGCGGAACTATCTATTAGTTTTTGATTGAAATGTCAGGAGGCAATAAATTTTTTCATCAGCATTTTCTCATTTAGAACAAATCAGCAATCTGTAGGATTGCCATGTTTATAGAAAGTTGCGGACTATTTTATAAATTTGTTCTAGCTCTGAAAGAGCGAAATATGTCAGCGAGGGACATCGCCCCTCGTAAACTAATTCAGATTTTTAAGTCCTGTAAGGACGACATTTCTCAGGGATACAGCCTTATTTCGCCCTTTCAGGGCTGGTAAACCCCGGTAAATTTTTCGATGGAATACTTCCATCGCTGACATATTTCGTCCTTAGCAGGACTGGATAAAACAGACCGCAACTTTTTCCCCTGATTTTGAACACCCTACTCCTTCGGGGTGCAGACAAATTTTCAAAAAAATCCAAATGAGAAATTGCTGTTTTTACATGTGGTCTTTATATTATATAAAACAAGCCTTCTCAAATGATTGAGAAGGCTTGTTAAACCAGTCTTCGTCCTTTTCGCAAAAGCGACGGGTTTAAACCCATCGCTTTTGCGAAAAGGACGGGATATTGCTTATTCCGCGCAAGCGCACCAGGCATGTTTCTTATGCAGCTAGTTTTGATTTCCACCTGGCTTCTACTTTTGCGAGGAAAGAATAAATATGGTCATACCAGGTGGCAAAACCTTCGCGTAGCCATATACTTTGCATATATTCTTTAAAAAATACGGCTTTTTGAGCCTGCAATTCCTGTGAAGTGAGTTCGTCGGCGACAATAGGAATGGCTTGCAATTCAAAATCGCTGTAATAGGGTTTGATAACTGCATTCATCACTTTTAGCAATTCTGCCCGTTTTTTACTGTTCAGATTTTTGTCTGTAATATAGTAAGCGCGGTTTTCGAGAAAGCTGAAATTAAGCCCAAGCGGAGCGCGATTTGCGATAATGGCGGATACGATTTTTCCGCTTTTTGCATCCTTTATCTTAAAGATTTTTCGGGAGCGCTTCAAGCCTGATTTTTGATACTTTTCAGCTATAGCGGTCAGTTGAATATCATCTCTGTCCAACTCTTCTGCACGGACAAATACATTGCCGTATTGTCGTTTGACAAAGGCGATAAAATCGAGGTCAATTCCGGTAACTTCTTCCACTATAAAATCAGCCTGAATCTCCTGAGTGATATGTTTGAGTGGTAAATGAAGGTATTGAAAACGAATTAGCGAAGCACGGTCTTTACCTAGTTTTTCAAACATGGAAGCAAATACGCGAAAAGCATAACGGTTGTCGGGACGAAACCAGTTTTGACCAGATTTAATTTGATCTTCATTATAATCATGCTCGGCGATACGCTGTGCTTCCATCATGAGTTTTAAGGGCAGTAATCCATTTCCGTTAGATACTAAATGCTGGGCAATAACACCGTAATTGCTTTGTTTCCAGAAGCTGACCGAAGCAAAATCTTTTCTGGTATTAGGCGCATTGGTCAAAACCCATAAGAGGTCTTCTTTGCTCTTGAACATGGCTTCCCAGTTTTTGGTAATTTGCTGAAAATATGGGCTTAGTAAAGCTTTTTTCACGGGATAGATGAAGCCAATTTCATCGTACTTTTCAAAGAGTGTATCAATGCTGACTTCGTTGAATTGGATGCTTGAATCGTTGTTCATAGTATGTATTGTTAAGAATGAGTGAATTATAGAATGAGTGAATGAATTCATCCTCTCATTATTGTAGTGGCTTCGCCACTTTAGGATAAATAGTCACTGTCGAGCTTGTATATTTTGCTAATTTTTTCGGGTCGATTGTGATACCTAAACCTTCGTTTTCTATTCGTTGTGCCGCTCCCTTTTTTGAAAAAGAAATGGGAGAAACGCTGATGTCATCTTCCATAAAAAAGAGGGCATACGAGCCTTCTAAGTAGCTAAGTTGATGACTTTGTGCGAAGAGTCTGCCTGCTGCGCTGAGCAAGGCAGTTTCGCCAACATTGCAACCGAGCTGACAACGAATTCCTTTGGACTGTGCAAAACGATGGAGCGCAGCAGTCCGAAAAAGTCCGCCCGATTTTGAAATTTTGAGGTTGAACATGAGTTTGTCAGCAGCAATTTTTTCAGAAAAATAAACAGCATGATCGAGGGTATAAACAGACTCGTCTAAAAGTAAAGGAATATTAATTCGCCTGCTCAAATCAGGCAGCCTATTGGTTTCAGAAGCGAGAAGTGGTTCTTCTACACAGCTAATATTAAAATTTTCTAACTGCTTAATTTTTTTGACGGCTTCTTCAAAAGTCCAGGCTCTATTGGCATCTACCCGTATGTCTATATTATCGCCCAGAAATTTTCGTACTTTGGTAAGATGTCGGACATCATCGTCATGTCCGACTTTCACCTTTACCTGTTTCAATTCCAGATCTTTTATAATTTGCAACCACTTATCCATCTTTTCAAGCGGCAGATAAGGCAATACGGCAGAATATTGTAGTGGGTAATCTTCATTACTCAAAAGCTTTGCTATTGAATATCCCCGTTCCTGCCACAGCAAATCTAAAAGTGCGAGTTCTAAAGCTGTTGCAATAGCAGGCAGTTTATGTTTCTGTCCGATCCATCCGCTGATGTCCTTAATGTCTTCCAGCGTAATAAATTCGTGAACAGGGTATTGATTGAAGATGTCTTTAAATTTGGCAATGACTTCCTGCGTTGATTCTCCTGTGACGTAACTGCGAGGAGCGCCTTCTCCATAACCCACTTTTCCCGTTTTAGTGTGTACAGCTAATACAATAGACTCGGAATATGCCCTTTTTTTTAAATTGTGGTCAATAGAGAGCCTAAAAGGAATCTGAACTGTATGGATGTTTATGTGGTTGATTGTCATGTTTTATTTTTATTTTTTGTAAAATCATTTCCTCATCTCAACTCTTTCCCTTTAAGGCAGTTTATAAACTGTTCGGTTTTTTTAGTTCCACAAAATTGGGTGCGGCATTCACACATATCCACTGCTGAATATGTGAAATCTGTTAATTCGCGTACCTGTTCTTGATTCATATCGCATATAAGTGATGCGTTTTCACCAAATTTATATTCCTTTCCTGAGTTAGTTTCCAAACATTCGCCAATTTCACCATTATCGTTTACAGGATATACAATTGCGACTGCTCCAATAGATGTGCCTACTCTTGAGGGAATATCAGGCTGTACGGTGGCGGGTTTTAGGTGAATAGTGGTCTCTGTTTTTTCAAATGTCATTACCGTATTATCTGAACTGACAACAGGATCTACATTCGAATCTAATATTAAATGACCATTGGAGAAAGAATAGAAATAGAGCTCATCATTAATATTGACAATATACTCATTTGTCGAGTAAGGATGTGTTGTAGTCATTGCCATAAAATCACTTGTTTGAGTGTCATTAACCTTTGTAATAATGGACACTACATCAGAATTATTTGCTTTTCCAAAATGCCAAATAATATCATCAGGGTGGTGAGTGGAAAGTCCTCCTATGCTACTTGATTCTACAAGAGTCCATGTTCCTGAAAGTGTTGGGGCATCAGATGAAGGAATGGTAGTAACTTTCTTTGTAGGTGTAGTTGTTATTCGGGGGGTGCAGGCTGCGAATCCAAGCAAAAGTGCAAAAAATAGAATAGTAGTTCTCATAATAATGATTTTTAATGCTGAATAGTTTTAATGAATAATTTAATGAAATTGAATGATTTATCTGGATGATATTTTTATTATGCAACAAAGATATTATATATTCAGGCAGCTAATCAATTAGTGTTTTTACAGAATGTCTAAAAATAGTAACTGTTTTTCACATAGGATGAATTATTTTTTAATTTGTATATTGTTTTAAGTTAAGTTTTTATGCAGGTAGATCGTTTTAAATGTATCTTTTGGGAGTCAGCTATTTCTACTCTTTTGAGTTCTTTATAATGATTGAATTAATAGAAAATACGATATATATGACAAACACCAGACTTGTAAAGGTTATGGGGAAGCTATCTAAAGCGGACTTAAAAAGAATGAAGGAATTTGTCCATTCTCCTTTCTTTCGGGCCAGTAAAACAGAGCGCGACCTATTTGATTTTATCTATAAATTTGCGCCGGATTTTGAGCATAAAAAATTTACAGTAGAGGCGGCATATTCTTATATATTTTCTGATGGAAAGCATGACGGAGCCGCATTGAGAAAGGTACAGTCACGCCTTTATAAGCTGATGGAACAGTTTATCTATTATCATTTTGCAGATAAGAACTTACCTGATGTAGAAATTGCGTTGATGCAGTTTTATGATCGTATGAATCTAACCGCTCAGGTTGAGATTATTTATAAGAAAATCCAGAAAAAGCAGGAAGCACATCCTCAAAAAGGCTCGACACATTATTTCAACCAATTGGTTATAGAAAGGCAGTATAATAATTTTCTGGTTGCCAAGTTTGAAGACGGAAAAGGCAGTAAACATCACCAGAAGGTCATGGAAACCTTAGATGTGTTTTACCTGACGGAAAAGCTAACGCAGATGTGTGTACTGTCTAATCGGCAGACTGTAACGAATACTAGTTATGATGTTATGCTGAGGGATGAAATACTGGATTTTCTGCCTGGTAGTAAGTATGAAAATATACCTATTGTCAGAATATGGCATACTGCATTATTATTGTTGCAATCTCCTGATAAAAACGGATACTACCACGAACTTAAAGGATTGCTTGCGGAGTATGAGGGCTTGGTGGATAAAAAAGGTCGGCGTTTATTATATACTTGTTTGGAAAACACTACGCGAATGGTTTTTAAAGGAGATGCCTATTATGAATCTTTATTTGAACTCTATTCTATACAATTGGAGAATGAGATTATTTATATTGATGGTTATTTGGTGCCTACTATCTTTAAAAACATTGTTACAGTAGGGCTTCGACTAGGTAATTTGGATTGGACGGCAGAATTTTTAGAAAAAAACAAAGATAAAATTGTCCCGGAATACGAAAATAAAGAAGATGTATATAGCTATTCTCTGGCACAATTATATTTCAAACAGAAAAAGGTTGATGATGTACTGGGTATATTGAATCAGACAGCTTTTAACGACATATATACCAAAATGGATATCCGAAGAATGTATCTTAAAGTGTATTACGAAATGGAATACAGCGATATGCTAGAAGACATGGTCAATAGCTTTCGGGTATTCCTGACCAGCCATCAGGAGATGATTCCGCCTATGCACATACAGGCGCATCGTGACTTCATCAATGTGATCAATAATATTCATCGTACGCTAAAAAAAGATGAGAAACGTATCCTGTCAATCGAAAATCAAATTGCAGAAATCAATATCTTACCAGAGAAAAGCTGGTTGTTGGAAAAACTGGAGGCTTTGAAATGAGCAGGAAAGCTGTTCTATTTCTGTATATCCATGCGGGAAGGGCGTCCTTTAGGAATGAGGTGAGAGAGGAAACTGTTAAGCAAAATGACTTATTACAACCTGTTTATAAGTCGCAATAAGTCATTATCAGTGATCCCGACAGGGCTCGAACCTGTAACCTCCAGAACCGGAATCTGGTATTCTATCCAATTGAACTACGGGACCAATTGAATCACAAAGTTAAACATTCGCAGTCTAAGAACAAATTTGCAATGCAAATAATTCATGCCTTTTGAAAAGTATTTTAAACAAAGATGTAAAAGATGTATTTATATGCTGTAAATTTAGACTTTAATTTTTTACAAAAACCAACTTTGCGACTTAGCGTCTTTGCGAGAAAACAACTAAGCGCAAATCTATTCTGAATTTCAAGTCAATGAAAAACACAATATTTCTACTAGCAGCAATACTGATATTTGCAGGCTGCAAATCAAACGAAAAACCAAATACAACACCTACGACAACGACTGTCGAAGCAGACAAGCCTTCACTGGTCTACGAGCAGGAAAAAAACCTGCAAAACATGAAGCAACTCACTTTCGGCGGAGACAATGCAGAAGCCTATTTTAGTTTTGATAATAAAAATCTAATCTTTCAGGCCTCCAATGAAAAATGGAAAGCCGACTGCGACCAGATTTTTATGATGCCGATTGAAGGCTATGGAGACACAGCACCGCCAATGCTGAGTACAGGCTTGGGAAGGACGACTTGTTCCTATTTTATGCCAGGCAATCAAAGCATTTTATACGCATCCACGCACCTCGGCAACAAAGCCTGCCCCGACTCCCCACGCTCTGTTGGCGGCAAATATGTCTGGCCAATTTATTCCGATTTTGATATTTTTGTAGCCGATTTGGAAGGCAAGATTACCAAACGCCTGACCGATGAGCCTGGCTACGATGCAGAAGCGACCGTTTCGCCCGATGGTAAAAAAATCGTATTTACCTCAACTCGCTCCGGCGATTTGGAATTATATACCATGGACATAGATGGCTCGAATGTAAAACAAGTCACTAGCGGATTGGGCTATGATGGTGGGGCATTTTTCTCGCCTGATAGCAAACAACTCGTCTTCCGCACTTCCCGCCCTACAGCAGATGAGGATGTGAAAGTCTATAAAGATTTTCTCAAACAAGGACTCGTACAACCGACCAATATGGAAATCTATGTGTCGGATGTGGATGGCAGCAATCTGAAACAAGTCACCAAGCTGGGCAAAGCGAACTGGGCACCATATTTCCACCCTTCTGGTAAAAAGATTTTGTTTTCCTCCAATCACCACAGCAAGAGTGGACGACAATTTAATATCTTCAGTATCAATGTAGATGGAACGGGCTTAAAGCAAATTACTTTTGATGAAGCTTTTGATGCTTTCCCCATGTTTTCCTTTGATGGTAAAAAACTGGTCTTTTCTTCCAATCGAAATAATGGAGGTACAAGAGATACCAATGTTTTTATTGCAGACTGGGTAGAGTAGAAGTTTAATGATGTAACCTTAGTGGTCAGTCAAGTTAATATTGTCGAGTGACTAGGATGGTTTCATTGTTGAAATTGCTTTATTGCTATTGTTTTTTGCTGCGCAAAAAATCACGATAACAATTTAACAATCATAGCAATAGAACAATTTGCACCAAAACCTGGCTCAAAAGATATAAAATTTAATTTACCCGATATTATTAACTGGAAGAACTACTTAGTCGATATGCTTCGTTTAGGTAATGAAGCTATGGTTGCCAGTGAATATGATTAGCCACCTGCAAAAAGATTGTCGAAAATATAGAAGGAAGTATCAAGGTAGAATCCGAACCAGGAAAGGGGAGTGTTTTTACGCTTTCCTTCCCAAAAATTGCTGCTTATATAACATCCAAAAGATAAATCTCAAAACGCTTAATTTTATTCCAAAATTTCATTTATAGAAGTAGATTACCTACCTTAGCTCTTGAAGATATTGTATAGAATACACTAACTGAATAATAGCTATGCGTCATTTATTTCTTTTTTTATTAATTAATGGACTGATAATCAATGTCAGTCTTGCTCAAATGATTGTTTCAGGAACGATAACTTCCAGTGAAGACAATCTCGGAGTCATAGGAGCGACGGTACAGGTCAAAGACGGTACAGAAGGAGCAATTACCGATATTGATGGAAAATACAGCCTGAAAGTCCCCGATGGAAACGCTACACTGATGATCTCCTACATCGGCATGGAAGCGCAGGAAATACCGGTCAGTGGACGGACACAAATAGATGTACTGATGCAGCCAAGTTCTTCCCTGTTGGATGAAGTCATCGTTGTAGGTTATGGTACGCAAAAACGAAGCGACATCAGTGGCGCAGTCTCTGTAGTTACTGCCGAAGAAATCAGTTCTTCCCCTGCACTACGAGTAGAACAAGCACTACAAGGACGGACAGCCGGTGTACAGGTGGCTCAAAATTCTGGCTCTCCCGGAGCAGCTTTGAGTGTTAGAATTAGAGGAACAGCGACACTGGGCAATGGCGATCCTTTATACATAGTAGATGGTATTGCCGTTGGTGGATTAGATTTTTTGAATCCGAATGACATTGAATCTATTAGTGTCTTAAAAGATGGAGCATCTACGGCGATTTATGGTTCGCGTGGTGCGAATGGAGTGGTCTTGATTACGACAAAAGGTGGTACAAAAGGACAGCCAGGTGAAGTGACTTATACCTCTTATTATGGCATACAAAATCCAGCTCGCAAACTGAACTTGCTGAATGCCCGCGAATACGCCATTATACAAAACGAATCCTATATCGCAGCAGGTCGCGTGCCACTGGCAGAATTTGCCAATCCAGATGCACTGGGTGAAGGCACGGACTGGCAGGACGCTATTTTTCAGTCTGCACCAATCACCAACCATCAGTTGGGCTTCAGTGGTGGTTCGGATAAATCTACTTATACCCTTACGGGAAATTACTTTTTGCAAGATGGAATTATAGGCGGCGATAAAGCAAGTTTTGAGCGCTACACAGCCCGATTGAATGCAACACATGATGTAAAAGACTGGCTGACTGTTGGGAATGTTTTAGGTTTTACCAATTTGACAAGAGATGCACTGGTTGAAAATAATGAATTTAACTCTCCACTTATCCGTGCGCTGAATATGGATCCAGTGACACCAGTCAAAAAAGCAGACGGCACTTATGCCTATTCTGTTTATTCCGATACAGATATTACCAATCCAGTGAATGCCATCGAGCAAACCTTTGATACCTGGACAACAAATCGCGTCGTTGGAGCAGCTTTTATAGAGGCTCGCCCACTGCGCGGTTTATCCATAAAGTCTACCTATAGTATAGATGCGACTTTTGCTGTAAAAGATGTTTTCAGACCTATATTTGACTTGAGTAATGACCCCGTATTGAGCGACGCACCTGCACAGGAAAAAAGCTTGGTCAATACAGTTGCATTTGAAAATAATAACTGGAGAAACTGGCAGTGGGAAAACATTGCATCCTGGACAGAAACTTTTAGAGATAAGCATAACCTGACCACCATTATTGGAAATACAATGCTTGCGGCACGCCACGATTATAATGGCGGGAGCAATACCAACCTGCCTTCCAATGATCCAGAAGATGCCTATATTGGAAATACGATTGATCCTATAGAATCACAAGGGACTTATCAGGGCGCAACCGAAAGCGCACTACTTTCTTATTTTGGAAGAGCAGATTACGGATTTGATGATAAATATATGGCTTCTGTTACTTTACGGGCAGATGGTTCTTCTCGTTTTGGTGAAAACAATCGCTTCGGTTATTTTCCGTCGATCTCCGCAGGTTGGGTGATTAATCGGGAAGAGTTTTTCAAATTTGAACCGATTACCTTTTTAAAACTGCGTGCCAGTTGGGGGCAAAATGGTATAGATGGAGCGGGTAGTGATTATCCATTTACCTCTGTCGTATTACCTGGACAGAATTATACTTTTGGACCAAATGAAACCATTACTAATGGTAGCGTAGCCCTCACAGCTGGTAATCCTGATTTGAAATGGGAAACCAGTGTACAAACAGATATTGGAATAGATGTAGAATTTTGGTCAGGCAAACTGAACCTGACGGCTGATTATTTTGTGAAAACGACTAAAGACATGTTGTACAGTGTACCTATTCCGTTTACGGCAGGTACAGGACCACCTGTACAGAACGTAGCAACAATGAATAATAAAGGTTGGGAACTTGCCTTGAATTATAGAGACAGGGTGGACGGTTTTCGATATGATATAGGCGGAAATATTACCTTTATAAAAAATGAAGTGACCAGTCTGGGAAAAGGTGGAGAGCCACTAGTCGCAGGTTACATACAATCCGCCAACAGCCAGTCCAACCGGACTGATGTCGGACAAGCTATCGGTTCTTTTTATGGTTATGTAACAGATGGTTTATTCCAAAATGCTGAAGAAGTTGCGGCTCATGCTAGCCAAAGTGAAAATACTGCACCAGGCGATATTCGTTTTAAAGATTTGAACGACGATGGCATTATCAATGCAGAAGACAGAACATATATCGGAAGCCCGATTCCTGATTTCACTTACGGTTTTACAGGTAATTTTGAATATAAAGGAGTTGATTTGCAACTGTTTCTACAAGGTGTTTATGGCAATGAAATTTATAACGGCACAGTTCGGTATGATTTTATATTTGTCAACCGCCCAGCCTCTGTTTTAGAGCGTTGGACAGGGGAGGGAACATCAAATTCGCAGCCACGTGTAAATATCAATGACCCGAATCAAAATGCTCGTGTATCAGATCGTTTTATTGAAAGTGGTTCTTTTTTACGATTGAAAAATGTTCAAATTGGCTACGACTTAGCTGATATATTACCAGCCAATCTCAAGGTTCAAAAAATTCGATTATACCTCGCAGCACAAAATCTGCTGACCTTCACTAAATATTCGGGCTTAGATCCTGAAATTGGGAACATTAGTGATAATTCACTGGAACTGGGGATAGACAGGGGGTTTTATCCGCAAGCAAGAACAATCTTGGGCGGCGTACAGGTCACTTTTTAAAAAAATAGGTCGATGGTCGATAGAAAAACAGCATTTTTTGCAAAGCAAAAAATCTTAAGGAAAGCTGGATAATTTTCTAAATTGATAAAACAGCCACCGACTATTGACAAAATTACACCATTAATAAATCACTAATCACCGATAAAAGATGAAAAAATTAGGATACACCTTACTCATTTTTCTGGCGATAGGATGCCAGAAAGACCTTCTGGAGAAAAGCCCGATTGTAGGCGTGACAGAAGAAAATTTTTATAATACAGAAGAAGACGCCATAGCAGCAGTCAATGCAGCCTATGCTGCCCTGCAATTTGAGCTCACTCCTGCTGGGCATTTTCGCTGGTTTTGGGGGGATGTTATGTCAGATGATTCTGAAAAAGGCGGTTCCGGTCCGAATGATGTATTTGAACTCACGCAGTTGGAAGAATTTCAAGGTGTCACGAATGGTGAGTTATTAGAGTCGGAATGGAAAGCCTCTTATCAGGGTATCTATCGGGCGAATGTCGTGCTGGAAAATATTCCTACAATTGAAATGGACGAAACAGTCAAAGCACAGATTTTGGGCGAAGCCAAAACTATCCGTGCTTGGTTTTATTATAACCTGGTGACTATATTTGGCGGTGTTCCACTCGTCGATCGTGTGCTCGCGCCAAGTGAGTTCAATATGCCTCGCTCTTCGGCAGATGAAGTCTGGGGATTGATTTTACAAGATTTGACGGAAGCGATTACCGTGCTGCCAACTCGCAGTGAATATCCACCAGAAGATTTAGGACGTATCACCAAAGGAACGGCACAAGCGCTATTGGCGAAAAGCCACTTATGGCAGAAAAATTATGCAGCGGCACAACAGGCTGCTGCCGACTTGATTAATTCGGGCGAGTATTCTCTAACACCCAATTATGGAGATATTTTTAGTCTGAATGGAGAAAATGGACCAGGCTCTGTTTTTGAAATACAATACATGCAGGACTCTGGTGGAAACTGGGGCGAAAATAACCAAAATGAAGGCTCACTCACTAATGTATTCCAACGCGCCCGTGGGCAATTTGAAGGTTTTGGTTTTAATGTGCCGACACAAGACCTGGTAGATGCATTTTTTGAAGAAAATTCGGTAGTGGAAGATCCTCGACTGACTTATACTGTATTTCGTGAAGGCGATATGATGGGGGATCGAGGACTGTTCACCAAAGAAGCAACAGGCGGCTTTCCTTATGATTATTATCCAAGAAAGTATTTTTCCAACAAAAACGAAGAAGCCAGTTTCGGCGAACCAAATACCAATGGGGGCTCAAATGACCGTGTCATTCGTTATGCAGATGTCTTGCTCATGCATGCAGAAGCTTCCTATCATGTAGGAGATGAAGCAGCAGCCCGCCAGTCCCTCAATCAGGTACGCGAACGGGCGCGTGGCGTCAATCCAAATATCCTGCCCGATGTTACAGCAAGTGGAGCAGATTTACTGGATGCCATTTACCACGAAAGAAGGATGGAATTGTCTATGGAAGGACATCGTTTTTTCGACCTGGTACGCACAGGAAGAGCAACGGACGAACTTGGTGCTTTGGGTTATACTGAAGGCGTAAATAACCTTTTCCCCATTCCCCAATCGCAAATACAGGCCACAAATGGAGCGATCACTCAAAATCCAGGGTATTAAGTATTTCAGGCTTCCAGCCTGACCACGAAAAATTAGTATTTAAAATTTGAGACTTATGAACAAGATATTTTTCAGTAGTATAATAGCAATATGTTTTTTAACAGCCTGCGAGCCAGAACAGGATGAATCCATAGATATTGGAGCATTGCCAGCGGCACCTCAATTTACGGCTGAAGTATTGACAGATGAACCGAATCGTGTCGCAGTAGCCATTACATCAGACGGATACTTTGATTATGTCTGGGATGCACCAGAGGCTTTGCCCGCTACTTCCAAATTAGTTGTAGATACCTTTTTCTACCAAAGTGCTGGCGAACATGTCATCACCTTGCACGCTGCGGCAGAAGGCGGTAGCGGAACAGCAAGCAGCAGCCAAACGGTAACGATACTTGAAGACGCCATGACAGTCTGTGATGAAACGCTTGAGTTGCTCACTAATAACTGTGCCATCAGATGTTGGAAAATGAGCGAAGCACCAGGTGGTGTGAAAGTAGGGCCTGTGCCCTTATCGGGCGAATGGTACACTTCTCCAGGACTTGATGTATCACAGATCAACGACCGATGGTGTTTTGAAGCAGATGGACTAGCGCATACTTATGATAATGGCGGCTCAACTTTTTCTGCTTGCCAGGGCTTTGTAGAAGTGGCTAATTATCCGATACCAGTAGGCGTAACTTATTCCGTATTGCCCAGCAGTTCTACTTTTGCTGATTTTGAAATTACTTTGTCGGAAGGCTGGATGGGTGTAGAAGATTCTGGCCCATTCTACGAAATTATTAGTATTTCAGAAACTGAACTGACCCTGCTGACCCCTACAAAACCTTGTGATGGTAGTCCGACGAATGGCTGGTTTACCTTGGTTTTTGAGGCGGATTGATAAGTCTCATTCGTTTTTAATTCGTGCATTCGTGGCAAAATGAACATGTCATGCTTTTTCTAAGAATCGAAAAATATAAACATGAAAATCCTATTCCAATTTCTCTCTACCTTGCTGATTTGTCTATTGGCATTTAATTGTGGTTCTGACGAAACACCAGAAGATCCACCAAAACCAGTACTCAGCATCAGTGATCTTACAGTACCAGAAGGAAATGAAGACAACGTCATTCAGGCAACAGTCTCCCTTTCGGAAGCAAGTGCGACCAATGTCATCGTAAGTTATGCGACAGTAGAAGGTACAGCAAAAGCAGGGCTGGATTTTTTCAGTACAGATGGTGATTTGACTTTTGCCGCAGGAGAAATGGAAAAAAATATTGCTGTCGAACTGAAAGCTGATGAATTTGAAGAAAATAATGAACAGTTTGAATTGATTATACTCAATCCAATTAATGCAACATTAGGCAATAGCCGCGCCACTATCACAATAGAAAACGATGATAATGTACAAGGAGGATTGGTGATTCCGAATACTGGATTTACAACGCCCACCAGCTATGCTGGTTATACATTAGTCTGGTCAGATGAATTTCAGGGCTCTACGCTCAATATGTCGGACTGGACACACGAAATAGGCAGCGGTGGCTGGGGTAATAATGAGCTACAATATTATCAGGGTAATAATACTTACATGGCTGAAAGTGACTACATGGTTATAGAAGCCCGAGAGGAAAGTGTCGGAGGTGCTAGTTATACCTCTTCCCGTGCGATTACGCAAGGAAAACAGGAATTTCAATTTGGTCGTATCGACATTCGTGCAGTCTTGCCGGAAGGACAGGGGATTTGGCCGGCTTTGTGGATGTTGGGCAGCAATTTTGGTACAATAGGCTGGCCCGACTGTGGCGAAATCGACATCATGGAGCTTGTCGGGCATTTGCCTGGACAAGTACACGGTACGGTTCACATGGGCGCAGATCCTTCGCAGCATCATTTCATAGGCTCATCAAGCATTTTACCAGGTAATGCTAAATTTTCAGATGAATTTCACGTCTTTTCTATTGTATGGGAAGAAAATAATATCAAATTCTTATTAGACGACCAAGAGTATTTTGAGTTTACACCAGCACAAACGAATGGTCAGCCTTATCCATTCAATCAGCCATTTTTCTTTATTTTCAACGTGGCAGTAGGTGGACAGTGGCCTGGAAATCCAGATGAAACTACTGTGTTTCCACAACGCATGATTGTGGATTACGTGAGAGTTTTCCAGTAAGAAAGACCGCTTCGCTGTGAGACCGCCTTCGGCTGCGAGAAGAGAGATCGCTTCGCTGGTAGACTTGAGACTGCCTTCGGCTGAGAGAGACTTTTTTTGATAAATCAAAAAACTGAGTGGTCAGTCAAGTTAATATTGTTGGGTGATTAGGATGGTTTTATTGTTGAAATTGCTTCATTGCTATTGTTTTTTGCTATGCAAAAAATCACGATAACAATTTAACAATCATAGCAATAGAACAATTTGCGCCATTCCTTAACTCAAAATATCCACCATACGCATCAGGTTCTTATTGATTTCCTCTACACCCATCACTTTTGCTGTACGCACGACTGCCCGCACACAGGCATTCATGCCCGGCGCGTCGCCACCTGATGTAAACACTGCTATTTTTTTCATGTAATCTAGTGATTGGTTATTGGGTGACTGGTTATTGAGTAATTATAAGACAGCCATCGACTATCGACCGTGGACTATGGACTTTTCTTTACTTCTGCAAATACCTTCTACGAATTGTTTTAATAAACCGCTTTGCTGTTTCTATTTTTGCTTCAGTCATCCAGCCATGTGTATCTACGAGATTGGACTCAATATAAGCGCGGGCTTCGTCCATGCTACTCATGTTGTTGAGTGCATCAATGGATTCATCAAATATAGAGGCATTTTTACCAAACAATTCATTGATGACCTGAAATTTATCAGCAACACCCCAGGCGCGTTTGAGATTGGCGAGCGGACGCTGACCTATTTTTTGTGATAAATCTTTAGTCCCGCCTGCTGACTGGTCAAACAACTCATTATACGCTTTATTGAAGCCGCTTGAAGCTGACTTACGTGGCTTGGGAACTTCAAAGTCGAATTTCCGTGGCTTAGGTGCTTCTTCTACAACAGGTTCTGGAGCTGGCGGTGGGGGAGTAGCGACAATCTCAACGACCGGTTCTGGCTCAATAACAACAGGTGCGACGACCACTGGCTCAGGCTCTGGAGCAGGTGGCGGCGCTACTGGAGTTGGTGTGGGGGCAGGACTAGGTGTAGCAACTCGTTTGGTTGTTGCTTTCACTTTCTCTTTTTTCCGCTTACTGACTTTTTCTACTGGAGCAGGGGAGGTCTCATACCAAAAAGAATCGTAGAGGCTGGAAATATAATCGAGCATCAGTTTTTTCTCGATTGGACTGATTTGCTCATCATCCTTCATGCCTTCATAAAGGTGATTAATTTTATCTAAATACGTTTTTGCTTTTTTAAAATCCATGTTATCGTTTTTGATTAGCATTTATTTCTGCGCTATTCCTTATCTTGCAGCAAGTCGCAAAAATACCACATTTTATACATAAATGCTACATTAAAGTAAGAGCCAGAAAATATGTTTTTAGAACCACATTTTAAAAATCAACGCAGTGGCTGGATTGAAGTCATCTGCGGCTCCATGTTTTCCGGTAAAACCGAAGAACTTATTCGTCGCCTCAAACGCGCCCGTATTGCCAATCAGCGCGTCGAAATATTCAAGCCCAAAATAGATACGCGCTACGATGAGTCAGAAATAGTGTCGCATGACCGCAACCAAATCACTTCGACACCTATTGATAATTCAAAAGCACTTTTGATGCTTACGCAAAATGCCGATGTTGTTGGTGTAGATGAAGCACAGTTTTTTGACAGTGATTTGCCGGAAGTTTGCGAAGAGCTTGCCTTGCGTGGTATCCGAGTCATAGCAGCTGGGCTGGACATGGATTTTCGTGGAAAACCCTTTGGTCCCATGCCCGATTTACTGGCTGTTGCCGAATATATTACCAAAGTACATGCCATTTGTCAGCATTGTGGTAATCTGGCTACTCATTCTTATCGTCTTACGACTGATGATGCTACAGTTGTATTGGGTGAAAAGGAAAGTTATGAACCCCGCTGCCGCACTTGTTATCAGATGGGCAATATTATTCATTTTAATCAGAAAGAAAAGGTGGTGAAGTAAGTTTGAATTTATGGTTCCCGTACAGACGGTTTTAACCGTCTCACGCGATTATTGACTTGACGGCTAAAGTCGTCAGTACGGTTACTTTATCTCGCTGGCTCAGCATTTTTCCTCACCCAAACCAAAGCACACCATGAAATAATGACAAGATAAGTCATGATGAAAAACGGAAACCAGATAGAACCAGATAAATTGACATTCAGACTATAAAATAGTTTGTTAATCAGCCCCGAGGCAACTAGGGGAACTAAAGGCAAAGCTAGATAAGTCAGAAAACGACGAAAGCCGGTATTCTTGCGGATAAAAAGAATGCCGATTACCAGCAACAGAAAAGTACCTTCAAAAATGAGGTTATACAAATAAACATACCAATCAGTGTCATAATGACTTGCTCGTGAAAATATCAAAGACATAAAGTGTAGGAGCAAATGACAGAAAGCCACAGACAAAAACATCCGTACACTCATATAAGGCGACATAAACAAAAAAACAGGCAGTATGACAAGAAAGTAAAATGCTGATCTTCTAAGTTGGAGAAGCAAGATACCCCAGTCACCAGTGCGATAATAATCACGAGTTCTTCCTGTAGCATAGACATATTCATGCGCTTCCTCTATGTCTTTAATGATTTTTAGGACTAAGGCTTTCTTATCGATGTTTACTGCATAATTGTACGCAAAATCAAGACCATAACGTTTCAGTGTAGCTACAGTTTCTCGGGGGGCATTTTCTTCAATTTGTATTTTATCTATCTCCAATTGTTCTACACTTACAAGCCGAGCAGTCTGATGAACAACAGTTTTGGAAAACACATAAACATTGGAAAAGACAGCAGCCATACACAGTCCGTAAGCAAAAAAAGTTGTCAGTAGATCTTTGAAATTAGGATGATTTAGCTTAAGCCTAAACTGGGAAAACAACCAAAACAAACAAAGAAAAAAGATGAAAACCTGAGCAATATAATGCAGAACCTGCATCTCATCAGCGGAAATAGTATTTTTCGAGGTAATTGCTAAACAGCCAACTACAAAAGCCAGTACATTGCCAAGTAACAAAGAAAAAATCACAAAATAATGCACCTTAGTCCGCCACAGCACAGGATAGTGTGTGAGCATATAATGATTGAGCTTACGAAGTGATTCCATGAGGATTGATTTGAACAATAGCTTTAAAAAAAGGCATCAATACAAGATTGATGCCTTTCAAATTTTTTAAACCATTCAACGATTAATAATCGTTATTGCGTGGCTTGTCCCAGCTTTTGCGATCTCTACCGCCGCCGCCGTAGCCACCGCCACCGCCGCCGCGATTATAACCGCCGCCGCCGCCACGGTATCCGCCGCCGCCTCTGTTATCTCTTTCTTCTTTTGGTCTTGCTTTTTTGACAACAATGTTATATCCATCTATTTCCTGCTCATTGAGTCCGTTGATGGCATTATGACCTTCTTCATCATTAGGCATTTCCACGAATCCGAAACCTTTAGAACGGCCAGTATCGCGATCTGTAATAATTTTGACAGAGTCCACCTCTCCATAACCTTCAAAGAGCGTTCGGACTTCGTCTTCACTAGTGTTGTAGTTCAACTTAGCTACAAAAATGTTCATGTTTGAAAAATAAAATTATAAATAAAAAAATAGACTTTTGAGAAAAGCCTAAAAATACGAAATTGAAATGAGTAGCAAATTAAACGTACATAATGATGGTTCCGCTCTTTTGCAGACTTGGAGTCATTTAAATATAAACTTGCTGATAATCAAATACGGAAGCAAAATATTAATAATTAAGGACTAATGCCACTTTTACACCTATAATATTTGTTTTTTTATGTTAAATAATGAAAAATAGGGCTAAATACAGTAAGATTTGTGCTTTGTGTAGTGGATTTTGTGAAAATTAGTCATTTTTTCATTCTTGCAATTGCGATACATCAATTTCACAGGAAATTGTATCTTTGCAGAACTAGAGAGAATAAGGGAAAAATGGGCTATCCGAAAGAAGCTGTCAGATGAATTATTTTTTTCTTATTCCCTAAAACAACGAAAATAAAATACTGTGGATAAAGAGACTCAAAAATCGACTCAGAGAACAAACCGGCAAACAGAACAGGAACAGACAAGCTGGTTCAGAAGGACACTACTGCCAATATTGCTATTATTGCTATTGGGCGGCGCGGCGTATTATATTTGGCAGCAAAGGAAATCGGTAGAGACCAATAAAGAACTGGCGACAAAATATAAGGAAGAACTGGTCAGTGAACAGGAAGCCAAGGCAGAGCTGGGTGAAGAGTATAAGGTGCTGGAAGAAGAAAACATTCAATTGCAGGATAGTATTGTAGTCCTCAAAAGTCGAATTACAGAACTCAGTCGTTTGCTAAAGGATAAAGTAGGGATCATTTCGAGAAATAAGGGCGAGATTACTCGAATGCAAAACGAAATGAACCGACTCGTTGGGGAGATGAGTCAGTTGAAAAGTGAAAAAGGTGCAAATCAGGCTCGACTCAAACAATTGGAGGATGAACGTTTTGCCCTAGATCAGCGTATAGGTGATTTGTATATGCAAAACGATACACTGGAAAACGAAAATAATGTCTTGCTATATGAAATTGTCACAACAGAAAAAGAACGGGATAATCTTGAAGAAAAATTAGATGTCAAGGAAAAAGAATTAGCCGGTGCGACAGGAGATGGTGTTTATCAGGTAGAAGGGGAGAAGGGCATACAAGTGAATATCAATGCGATAGAAGCGGAATTCAAGACCGTGCAAGCACTTACACAGCGCAACAAAAAAGCCAGAAGTGCCAAGAAATGGAAAAAAACCGCCATAGAATTTGATGTGATCTATCCAGCATTGGATGATTTGCTCAATCAAAATTTCTCTATACAACTGGTGAATGAAGATACCGATGAAGTCATCTCGCCACGAGAAGCCAATCCCGGCGCTTATGATGCCAAAGGGCTGGAATTTGCATTTACAGGCAATCCAGTCAAGGTTGATTTTGTCAATTGGCAGCAGAAAAAAGATGCAGGAACAAATTATACCATCCGCCTATTTTTTGTAGATGGTGCAGGTAAAGAAGTGTCCTTGGCATCAGCAATCGCACCAGTTACGTTTAAGCGGTAGGGGTTGATTGTTTGATTGCTGTATTGTTTTATGGTTTGATTGCTGCATTGTTTCATGGTTCGATTGCTGCCTTGCTATGGATGTTTTTTGCGTAGCAAAAAAAACATGAAACTATGGCATCGCATAAAAATATTTTTAAACCACTAAGCGCACTAAAGGACATGAAGCCGATAGCTATACGGCTTGTCATAGTGTAAAGAATACGAATGAATTTTCCTTTGTGTTCTTTTTATCTGGTTAGTTTTAGTGTTCCTTAGTGGTTAGAGAATGAACAGTATAAGACTAATTTACTTTTATGCGATTGCCATAACCATGAAACCATGAAACCATTTCAATAAGAATCCCACCGAGCCCGATAACCGCGTGTATCAAAATGCACATTCATCGTGCCGGGATATTTGCCGATGCCGCCCTTGTCTTTGATGATTTCTTTTTCCAGAATATCTAGCACAATACTTTTATCTTCCTGCGTACTGCGCCCATCATTATTGATGTCATAAATGTAAATGTCTATTGCTTGTCCGAGTAGGTGGCGACTTTGACTTGCACCGCCGACCGCTTCATTATGTGCAGGAGAGCGAAAGCCACTGAGTACAACAAAACCAGTTTCATTGAATCCTTGTATCAAGTTGCTATAAATGAACTCTTTTTGCTATTTTTGAGTTTACATATATTAAAACGTGGTGTTCAATTCGAAGTATTCTTTTTTGAATTTGACGTTTGAATTTATTAAAATCAAGATACACTTTTTATGAAACTATGTACCACTACCCTCACACTTATCTTAGTCGGCGCGCTACTTTTTCCAGCGTATAGCCAACTCAATATGCCTGCCGAGAAAAGCAGCAATAAAAATGGAGATTATACTTCTGTTTCCAATGAGGATTTTACGGATTATCTCAAAGAAACAGAACGTATAGAAGGCGATGATTTTAATTATAACTGGCGTAATGAAGAAGGGGTAAAATTCAGTGATTTAAAAGCTTCTATTAGTACAGCTGATGTAGATAGAGATTTAAGCCGCGAAATTTATTTTCTCAATCTGCTGCGTCCCAAAATTATTGGTTCTGATAGACCTGCACACCAGTTGCAACGAGTATTTTTGCTCGATTTTATAAAATACGAATATGCCTGGAATGAAGAAATGGTCAATTCCATCAATACATTTGAAGACAATATGAAGGCATTGGATTTGTCGACAGACAATATACAGATGATTCGCGCTAAAAAACGAGCCTATAAAGATGAGCTGCAAGCCCAGCAGGACAATGCTTATGAATACCTGGATGAGTCGGTGACGAGTTACTTCAATGCGCATTGTTATAATTCAATTTACTTTCCCATTTTCGACTGGAAATTTAGCAAAATTATGCGCGAAAAGCAGCGCGTAAAAATCAAAACAAGGCTAACAGAACTGTATTATAATCGCCAGATTTCCGATAAAGACCTGAATGTCCTAAATGGTAGTTTGCTTTCACTTGATGTGGACAATGGCGTTTCCCTCCGCACAGAAATTCTTTCCGATTATTTTATTTTTGGAAAGGTATCTCTGGCTACTCAGATTGCAGTAACGGACGCACTAGATCCAACTCAGTCGAACGCAGAAATTATACAGGAAAATGCAGTGCAAAATATCATCGGTGGTGGTGGCAATTTGTCGCTGGCTTATAATGTGCCTTTCTTTTATTCTGAATTGACGGAAAATATCAAGTTTGGTTCTTCTTTCAATATACCTAATCTTGGCTTCCGTGTTCCTGCGCTGAATCAGATTGAGGAAAGCCCTTATGTCATGTTAGAAGTTGGAAACGAATCCTTTTTGGTGGTCAATTTTCTGAGAAACAATCTCGGTGTTTATGGCAATTATCGCTTCTCCTACATCACTGGAGATACCAAGTTTAGAAACACTTTAGAGGATTTGGATGCCAATGGTTTTATGCTCAATCAATTCACTATCGGGCTGAGCATCAATGAAACTTTTCGGGTGGGCACCAACTGGTTTGTCGGTAACAAATTTGTAAAAGACAATTTTCCTCAAAATACCCTTTCGGTAACGATTATTCCCTGATAAGTTTAAGTTTAAGAATAAGTTTAAATTAGACCTCACCTTTGGTGACATTTTAACCCAAGTTGAATATGTAGCCCCAAATCTTATCAACGCTGGTCAAAGAAGTTTATAGTGTTTTATACAATAGTGATTATTTTGCGAAGCAAAATACGTCTTTATCAAACTATGTAAACTTCGGTAGTGTTCGACTAAAGTATGATGGAGTAAACTCCGTTGTCGTCAGACGAATTCGCTTAGAAATACGGCATATCTAAAGGGATAAATCACCAATTTTCATAACATCCTTCGTCTGCCGACTATTCCATACTTTAATCGAACACCCTTTAAACTTCATAAACCCTATAAACTACTGGCTGTGAAAATGTAAAATTGGGGGCTACTATTTCAACTTGGGCTAACCCCTAATAAAGCTCCCCGATTTACCCGCCTTTAGTCTTTTAACAAAACATTTAGGATTAACATTTAAACCTTTTCTAAAAGTCTGCGTCCAAAGGAGCGTAACAATAATTATAATTGTCATTTTCAATCAAATTAAAAACATGAAAAATATCAAATTAATGTTAAGCGTCTTTGCAGCAGTAATGCTAATGACTGCAACTGCTTTCGCACAGCGCCCCGGACAAAACATAGGAAGACAGGTCGAAATGATGGCCAAACAATTGGATTTATCTGAGGTTCAGATAGAACAAATCACAGCGATTCAGGAAAATTTCACGGCAAAATTCAAGGATTTACGTGGAACAATAACGGATAGAGAGGTGATGAAAGAAACGATGAAGAAGCTGAATGGAGAAAGAGAAGAGCAGATTCAAAGTGTATTGACGAAAGCACAAGTGGATAAATGGAACATCCTCAAAAAAGAAAGAAAAGAAGTACGTGGAGAAGGTCAGCGTCCAGACATGGAGCGTCCAAAAGGAGAACGTCCAGGCATGGAGCGTCCAAAAGGAGAACGTCCAGACATGGAGCGTCCAAAAGGTGAGCGTCCTACAATAGAGCGTCCAAAAGCAGAACGTCCTGAAATAGAACGTCCGAAAGTCGAACGTCCACAAAAACCTAAAGGCAAAAAACTGGATAAGCTACAAACTGAACTTGGTTTATCTGATGCACAGATGGTAGAGATGAAAAAGATCACCAAAACATACGGCACGAAAATAAAAGAATTGAAAGCAAGTGGTGCAAAGCGCAAAAAAATCAAAGCAGCCAAGAAAGTCAGAAAAGCTGCGGTGAAAAAAGTATTGACACCAGAACAGTATGAAAAATGGCTGACTATGGTCGCCGAAAGAAAAGGCAAAAAACGTAAATAAACGAGTTGGTGAGTTACGAGTTGCGAGTTTGTAATCACAAACTCGCAACCCACAACCCGCAACCCACAACCCGACAACCCACAACCCGCAACCCACAACCCGACAACCCGCAACCCATAACCCGACAACCCGCAACCCGACAACCCGACAACCCGCAACCCGACAACCCGCAACCCGCAACCCGACAACCCGCAACCCGACAACTCGCAACCCGACAACCCGACAACCCGCAACTCGCAACCCGACAACCCGCAACCCGACAACCCGCAACCCGACAACCCGCAACCCGCAACCCGACAACCCGCAACCCGCAACTCGACAACCCGACAACCCGCAACTGAATACAAGCAGCCCGGCACTTACAAAGAAACTGCAAATCTGATCGGACTGAGTGGCATCGTTTACTTCTATGTCATCACAGAAGATAGCGGTGTGGACTCACAGAAATTTATGGTCAGAAAATAATAAAGTCCAGATTGTAAGCAAAGCGACACAATCGCAGGTGAAGTCCCTCTCCGCTGAAAGATGGAGAGGCTAGGTGAGGCAACATAATTTTATAGATAGCCGGAAACACTTTTATAGTGTTTCCGGCTTTTTGTGTGCCATACATGGCACTAATCTATAGGGTGCAAGTCCCGAACGAGCCTATAAGGAAGGAATCGTTAGTTAAAGACAAGGGTGTCCATCGTGAGGTGGAATCTGAAGGAAGTCTTGCGGCAAAAGTATCGTGCTGACGAACAGGAATCAGATATAAGGCGTTGTGAGTGGATAATCCGGCAATAAACGGAGAAGTCCAAAATCCTTACGTAAACTCATGGCGTAAATCTGGCAGCATATACTGAAAGATTAGATGTC
>CALFBH010000004.1 GCA_937951615.1 uncultured Saprospiraceae bacterium
TTGAAAACCAGTTATTTATAGTTTTTCAACTTGTTGAAAGTAGCCCCTCTTTTCGCAAGAGAGGGGTTGGGGTGAGTTGAATTGGCAATCGTAAGTAATTGATTATTAGAGAAATAAAAACTTATGGGTAACCGTCAGGGTTCCAACCCACCGAAGAAAAAAGCAAGCAATTATATTGTATTTTATTATATAAAATGTCCCGCAGCGCAGCGGTCTCGCTTCCCGCATCCCGCATCCCAAACTAAATAAACTTAAACAACTTAGCCAGCATTTTAAAACCTGTCATAAGATTCTGTCCTTTACTGAGGGTTTCTTTGGTATAAACAACGCGGATAGGAATTTCGGTATAAGTCGCTTTGAAGAGTCGGATATTGCGGATAAATTCGACACAAAATTCAAAGCCATTGAAGTGTAGGCGGCATTTTTTGGCAAACTCGGCAGTGAAGGCTTTCATGCCCGACTGACTATCTGACACAGCGAGTCCGGTCAGGAAAAAAGTGATGACATTGGCAATCATGTTGTATACAATCCGAATAAAGGGGATTTGATTTTCTTTATTCAAAAAACGGCTGCCGATGACGACATCTACTTTTTGTGCTTCCAGTTGATAGACCAGTTTTTCAATATCTTCAGGAAATTGCTGATGGTCGGCATCTATGGTGACAATAATTTTTGCCCCATCTTTTACGGCATATTCGATTCCAGTTTGTGTAGCAGCTCCAGGTCCGAGGTTGACCAAGTGACTCAATATAGTTACTAGCTTAAAAGATCGGGCGATTTTTTCTGTTTCATCTGTACTCCCGTCATTGATTACGATGATGTTTCGATAGCCTAATTCCAAAGACTTCTCGATCACACGCCCAATACGGGGTGCCTCGTTTTTAGCCGGAATTACTATGTAAACATGATCAAACATCTAATCTTTTAATTACTGTACTCTACAAAGTACGTATTTTTTTAATTTATTGCTCAACTTATTTTACCTTATAAATCGCATAAGTCCCTGGATTATGGATATTCCCAAATACACCGTGTGTATAAATTGGATTCGGATCATCAGGTGGCGTTAGTGTTATGACGCGATCAGTCGCTAAAAGTTCTAACTTATCATTACCAAATAAAAATACCATAAAGCTCATAAACTTTCGTTGCAATGATTTTTCAGGTGTTTTATCAATACTTGGGGTATTCAAATCGACCAGAATATACCGATAACCTGAAGCTTTCAGGGCTTCCGCCAAACTTATTGGGTGTGGAATTTTTTGAATCAGGTTCTGAAAAAAGCCAAGTTGATTGTCCTGCAATACTCGTTTATCGTTTTTATAAATCAAATAAGGGAAAAAAGTCCCGACCCGATAAACCAGAGCATTCTCGTCTTCATTGATTTCTTCGAGGGCTTTCTCTGCACCCGGCAATAGGGTATTCACCACATCTTTTCTATCAAAAACACCTGTTTGGTATTTGACGGAAGGAATGTCGAAAAGTAGTTTCGCGCTATCTGGCGTCACGGGACGATGATTGCTGATCCGGTAAACATAGCCTATTACAATCCAAATCAATGCCGACGCTACAAACATGCCCAATGTACCTCTCCGAATCCATGACTGCTGTCCATTATTGGTCAGGGCAGCGACCACAATTGCCAGTCCAAGTACCAGCATTAAATAGCCGTACCAGATAATTCCACAAGCCAGTATCAGCCAGATAAAACTGAATAAGTATAAAAAATTGATGATGGACTTTTTGTATTTATCCATCTGATGAAGCCTCTTTTGTAAAATAAAGAAAAACAAAACAAATAAGCTCGCCAGTATAGGATAAGTTACATAATCTCGTTTCCCTGAAATATTTTCCATCCCACGATAAATGGGCATATAAATTTTGTGCAGTCCTTTATACACTTTGGCACAAGTCACACTAACCGGATAATCTGAAAACTTCACCGCATTGATAAAAGTATCAATATTAGGTGGAATATTTTCGGCTTCAATTCCCCGTTTTACACTAAAAGAAGAAGAGGTAGAAATACTAAGCAACAAGATACTAAAAACCATAATGCTAAAACCATACAGTGGTCTTCTTACAAAACCAAGTAGGAAAATAACTGGCAGAAACATAAAAATGAAATAACCAATATCGACAAAGCCACCTTGCATATTGGTGTTCATACTAATATCGTAAGGAATTGTTATGTATCGTTCTGCCAGTATGGGTTCGTAGCCCATATATCGTTGTATCTCTTCCCGAATTGGGGAACTTTTTATTGGGGCGTTTTTTTCAGCATCTTGTTTGGCTTTCTTTTTCTCCTGCGCTTGTTTTTGTTTGTTTTTTTGAGCTTTGTTCTGTCTTTGTTTTTTATTTTTCTGCTGTTTCCTTTTTTGTTGTTGTTTCTTTTTTTGTTGCTGTGTCTGCTCTGTTTTTTGCTGAAAAGACTCCGCATAGCTCGGCTGAGCTGCGGTGAATGTACCCAGCACCAGAAGACAGATAAGTCCTATTTTGAAAATAATATGTTTTGAAAATTTAATCATGTTTCTAAAGTACATCAGGGGTTAATTACGAATTACGAATCTTTTAATTACGAATAACACTAGTTACTTAACAGCCAGTCATCAATCCCCAGTTTGCCTCTCCTAACCTCTCCTTCCTTCGGTGGAGAGGGACTTCGCCTGCGGCTGTCTTGCTTCGCCGACAACCTGGGCTTTTGCTTTTAATCACTTAACAGCCAGCATCCAATTACCAATACACCAATCACTTCCCCTTCTTCTGTCTCCGCTGCCTTTTCTCTTTCGCTCTCATACGTTCCCATTTTTTCTCAAATGTTGTCACATTAGCTTTTGGAGCTTGTGTTTTGCCATACATTAGCCCTCTTGTTGAAAGTTCCCCTCCTGTTTCCATATAATTTTTAGTCAGCCAGGGCAGCACGGGCAATAGGAAAAAACAGCCATACAAAACACTCAGCCGCATGGGATGCCAAAACCGGTGTTTTTCTTTTCTGGCACTCCATATAAAAAGTAGTACGCCCAATACCAACATCGTCCACATAAAAGCTTCTGCGCCGAGGTGAAACTGACGAAGCTTTGGTATATCATCTAGTCTGAACAAAAGTACAGCAAATGTACTCAGACAAAAAACCGCCAGAAAAGCTACCCGCCCGCTATATACAAACCAAATTGCCCCAGCTACTGAAAAGAAAGCAATCAGTGCCGTTAATTTGACCCCCAAGGCAAAACCCGTAAACAAGCCCAGCAAAATAACATATCGTCGAGATACTTCGACAGCACGTTCTTCTCCCGAAGCCAGGTATTTCCACCATTCTACCAATAGAATCACAATCACCAGCATGATGAACAATAATCCTAAATCTATTTTCAAATCAAGATATGACTGATGACTGATTGTAGGCAATAAGTAGAACAACAAAACGCATAATAAGGAATAATTGACATTGATTTTTAGCCAATCGCGGCACAAATAATACAAAGCAAAAATACTCAAAAAACCACCAACCGACGATAATGCCATCGCGACTTCAGTTTTTTCAAATAAAATAAACCCTAAGGCCATAAATAATGACCAGTTGTAGGGCTGATGTCCTTTGACCAATCCCGAATAATCATTAACCAGCGAAGAAAGATTGAGATATAGTGATACAGAATCCCAGCCTTTTGGCATAGGAATAATCAACTGGATAAAATTGAGACTGACCACAATAAGCAAAACATAGAAGCTCAATGCGCCCAGCCAATTCAGTCGAAAATCAAGTGGAATGGGTTCAAACAAAGTATTCCAGATAAACCGGAAAGATACTTTTCGGGTGATTAAAATAATCAGCAACATCAAAGGCAATAAAATATACCATTTCAACAAAGCAAAAAGCCCCAGACCAAACATAAGGAATACCCAGACCATAATGCCTGTCCCCAATGCCAGTATCGGGCGTGCTGATTCTCCCATTCTGAACCTGAATGTTCCAAGCGTATACATGCCCATTGCATAACAGGACAAAAGGACAAAGTAGGTATACAACCCAATTTTGAAAATATTGATGACAAGATGCAGAAAATCGAAAGGAATCGGCAAACCAATATTCATTACTTTCCGCTGAAACATATATACACTCAACATAATAACCAGCGTACTCAGTAAAAATACACTCAACCCATTGAACCAGGGATAGCGATTTAATGATCGCGCTTGTATCTTATTATGATAAAACCACCACATAGCTCCTCCCAGCAATATCAGCAACACGGTCAAGTCTGTATATTGAAAAAACTTGATTGCCAATAAATATTGAAGGTGATTTTGCCAATAATCCATAAATGTGAAGCCTATCCACAAAAAGATAAAAATGGCAAGAATACTTTTATAAATTTTTTCCCACATTCAGGTCGTACAATGTTATAATAAAGGGCAAATATCGAAAAAACTTTGCGGGTTTTATCTTTTAATTAATGAATTGCGCTTCTTCCAGTGAAAACACGCTAAAAAATTTTACTTTTGAGGCCTGTGTTTACGTCAGTATAAGACGAGTTCGACAGAAGATAGACACTTTAAAACAAGGTGTCTAAGAAAAAATTATGCGTAACAGTGGCTTCACAGTCTATTTTATTCGTCTAACAAATTATGCAACTGGAAATATACCAATGGGTCGTTCCGATAATTGGCTTGTTCTTTATTATAAGAACAACGCGGCAGTACGCTGGCAAAAAGCGTAGTATCCGCAATGCTGTTGTATGGGTGGTTTTCTGGTTTGCGGTGATGCTACTCGCTGTCATACCCAATCAAATTTCTTTTAAAATTGCCAACATTTTTGGCATTAAAAGCAATGTAAATGCGATTATATTTGCGGCATTGGGTGCGCTCTTTGTTTTTGTCTTTTACTTATCGTCTACCATAGAACGACTCGAAGGGCAAATCACCGATCTTGTCCGAAGAATAGCACTTGAACGTCAGGAAGTAGATCGACTGAATCAGCAACTGCGGAAGCAAACGGAGAAAGAAACTGAGGATTGAGTGGATTATAGCAATTGAGTGGATTGCCTAACTCTCCAATATCCCAATCACCAGTTACCAATACACCAGTTCCCAATTACCAATTACCAATACACACCAGTAAAAAATGCGCATCCTTTTTGTTCTTGAAAATTTTTATCCGAATATCGGAGGCGTAGAAACGCTGTTCAAGAGCCTTACGGAGCGATTGGCTGCCGAAGGACACGACATACTGGTCATCACCACTCGCCTAACTCCTGATATGCCTGCCGAAGAAAACATCAATGGCGTAAAAATCAGACGATACCCTTTTATCAATCGTTATACCTTTACTTTATTCGCCGTTTTTCCGATTATGCGGCATATTCGCAACTACGATATTATCCATACGACTTCCTATAATGCAGGTTTGCCCTCCTACATAGCCGCCAAATTATTTCGCAAAAAAATCATTATTACCTTCCATGAGGTTTGGGGAAAATTATGGTTTAAATTACCTTATATGGGGAAAATTGCGAAAAGAGGACACCATCTCTTTGAGCAAATGCTGACCAAATTTAAATATGATAAGTTTGTCGCCGTTTCGCACAGTACCGCCGATAGTCTACGCGAAAATGGAGTAGCCGAACACCGAATTGCCACAATATATAATGGACTCGATTATAAAAAATCAGCTCCTTTTGATAGAGATGAACTGAAAAAAAATAATGATCAGCCATTCGTTTACACCTATTATGGTCGGCTCGGTATTTCAAAGGGTTTGGATATTTTGCTGGATGCTGCTGCTATTATAAAACAGAAAAACCTGAACACACAGCTAAAAATCATTATTCCTACCACACCCAAATCACTTTTTAAAATAATTTTAAATACTATAAAAACACTAGATCTTGAAGAACACATAATACTTAAACACAATCTATCTTATGACCAGTTAATTTCAGAATTAAAAACATCGGACTGTGTAGTCATCCCTTCCTATAGCGAAGGCTTTTGTTATGTAGCCGTAGAAAGTATCGCTTTTGGTATTCCAATTATCTCATCAAACAAGAAAGCTTTAAAAGAAGTTACTTCAGGCACTTATATAAAAATTCCAGAACTGAGTGCATTGCATCTCTCGGAAGCGATTGAAAAAGCCCAAAAAGGACAATGGGAAAAAACTCCGATCAAAAAATTCCGCCTCACTGAAACTGTAGATAATTACCTCTCCTTATATAAGTCTATCTCTGTGACAACAAGAACTAATATTCCAAAATAAGCGTTTATTATGTATCTTTGCAACAAATTCTAAATCATGGACAAAAAAGAAGGTTTGAAAGACCAAATATCAGATAAAAAGGAAGAAATACAAGAACGTATTTCCGACAAAAAAGAAGCGATACAGGAACGTATCTCAGATACTAAAGAGGACATGCAAGAAAAGGCTTCCAGTTTTTTCAAAAAACTAAAAAGAGGTTTTTTCATTTTATTAGGCATTGCATTACTCTTGGGTATTATTGCTGGCGCATTTGTTCTTTTCTACAATTTCAGCACTGGAGATCGGGCTGGCACATTGGTCAAAATCAGTAAAAAAGGCTACGTTTTCAAAACCTATGAAGGGCAACTCAGTATCGGCAGCCTGAGCAGTGACGGTGGTGGAATAGGTACAGATATATGGGAATTTACAGTACCCCGAGGCAACGAAAAAGTACTAGAAGACCTCAATAGTGCTATAGAGAAAGGTCATCGAGTCAAACTTACATACAATGAAAAACTTTATCAGTTTTCCATACTCGGCGATACCAAATACTTCATCAAAGAAGTAGAAATTGTAGAAGATTAAACATTAATTTAAAAATATACAGCCCGGTCGAGCCACACTCTACCGGGCTTTTTTCATAGACTTTATTCTGAAGTGTTTTGGATAAGGATGGAAATAAAGATTTTTTTGCTAACCGAGGCGGTGAAATACGCGCTATGCCTTAGCATAGTAAGTGTTTCGCCAACGAAGGGTAGCGGAAAAAGATTATTTAGCTCCATGCAAAATATTTCAGAATAAAGTCTAATATCAACAAAACATGAAACCATCAATACCAAAAGGCACACGCGACTTTGGTCCAGTCCAGGTCAATCGCCGCAATTTCATTTTCAATACCCTTCGCAAAGTATTTGTAAAATACGGCTATCAGCCTATCGAAACCCCAGTGATGGAAAACCTTTCCACCCTTACGGGCAAATATGGGGAAGAAGGCGACCAGTTATTATTCAAAATACTCAACTCCGGCGATTTTTTGCGCAAAGCAAAAGATATGGACGACTATAAAAAACTGACTTTTCAAATTGCTGAAAAAGGGCTACGTTATGACCTCACCGTTCCCTTTGCTCGCTATGTAGCGATGAATCAAAACGACATTGCTTTCCCTTTCAAACGCTATCAAATCCAACCCGTCTGGCGAGCAGACCGCCCACAGCGCGGACGTTATCGCGAATTTTATCAGTGTGATGTAGATGTCGTCGGCAGCGAATCGCTCATCAATGAAGTTGAACTAGTTCAGATATATGATGAAGGTTTTACCAATCTCGGTATTGATGTTACTATAAAAATTAATAATCGAAAAATTCTAGATGGCATTGCAGAAGCCGCTGGTATTACCGACAAAATGATGGACATGACCGTCGCTATTGATAAATTGGATAAAATTGGTATTCAAGGCGTGCGGGACGAAATGGCTAAAAAAGATATTCCTGCCACGGCTATTGAAAAAATAGAAAAGATACTGTCATGTAAAAAGATGTGGGAACTCGAATCATTTTTAAGTTATACGGAATCTGGGAAAAAGGGGCTTCTGGAACTTGGTAATGTATTTAATTATCTTGATAAAGTAAACCTAAACAATGAAGTGGTCTTCGATATTACACTGGCGCGGGGACTAAGTTATTACACTGGCACCATTTACGAAGTAAAAGCAAAAGGCATAGAAATGGGCAGCATAGGCGGCGGCGGTCGTTATGATGACCTCACGGGTATGTTTGGGCTCAAAGGCGTCTCCGGCGTAGGTGTATCCTTTGGCGCAGCCCGAATTTATGACGTCTTATCTGAGTTGGATCGTTTCCCAGACAGCAGTGCTGAAAATATCAAAGTTCTCTTTGTGACTTTCGATGAAACCACCCGCGATTATGCTTTTGATTGCTTACAAAATGTCCGTGCAGCAGGCATCAACGCCGAGCTATATCCCGAACCTGTAAAGATGAAAAAGCAGATGAAATACGCCAATGCCCGCAAGGTGCCTTATGTAGCTGTTATTGGTAGCAATGAGATGGAAGCTGGCTCTGTGGCTTTGAAGAATATGGAGACGGGTGAACAAAGCTTAATCTCCATTGATGATTTAATAGAAAAGCTAAGAAATTAGTGCCTTCGACAATCAGGCAAGTCGCAAGAAATAAATAGCTTTGTTGAAATATACTTTTTTCGTAGCTTCGCTTTTGGCCTAATAACCCGTACAGACGGTTTTAACCGTCTCAAGGACACGGCACTTGATGGCTAAAGTCGTCATTACGGGACAACTTAAATTTAAAAATATTTTCCAATGAAAAAGATAACTATACTTCTACTCGCATTCTTAGGATTACAAATCTGCATTTCCGCACAAGCGACAGATGAAGATGCCCTCGCTATACGCGAAATATATGACGTAGTTCTCTCACAGGGCGATTGCTATGAAACCCTCGAATACCTGACCAAAGAAGTCGGTGGACGCCTGAGTGGTTCACCAGGAGCCGCCGCAGCAGTCGATTATGGCCAGCAAAAATTTGAGACGATGGGCTTTGATAGTGTTTGGCTACAGCCTTGCATGGTCCCGCATTGGGAGCGTGGCGACAAAGAAATTATAAAAATTGTCAGTTCTAATATGATTGGCACACAGGCTTTAAATGGCGTTGCGCTGGGCGGTTCTGGTAGTTCAGGAGATGTGGGTGTAGCAGCTGAAGTTATTGAAGTCAAAAGTCTCGACGAACTCAAATCATTGGGCGCAGCCAAAGTACGTGGTAAAATTGTATTCTATAATCGACCAATGGATCCTTTGCAAATCAGCACATTTGCAGCTTATGGCGGTGCAGTAGATCAGCGCGTTTATGGTCCACAAACCGCAATGGAATACGGCGCAGTAGCCACCTTAGTCCGCTCCATGACGACCCGCCTGGACGATGTACCACATAGTGGTGTCACTGTTTTTGAAGATAGAGAAAAAACCATTCCTGCCATTGCCATCAGCACCAATGATGCTGAATTGCTGAGTGGCTTACTGAAAAAAGAACCTGTCCGCGTTTATGTTCGCACTACTGCACACTGGATGCCAGATAAGTTGTCTTATAATGTCATTGGAGAGATTAAAGGCAGCACCCATCCAGATGAAATTATTCTGGTCGGTGGTCACTTGGATTCTTGGGACTTGAATGAAGGCGCGCATGATGATGGTGCAGGTTGTGTACAGGCTTTAGAAGTCGTTCATGTTTTTAATACTTTAAAAAAGCGTCCAAATCGAACACTACGTTGTGTCTGGTTTATGAATGAAGAAAACGGGCAGGCTGGCGCAAAGGAATATGCCAACTGGTCGAATGAATTAGGTGAAAAACACATTGCTGCAATAGAGTCAGATCGAGGCGGTTTTACACCAAGAGGCTTCACCACAGAAGCCGACGAATCCGTGTATAAAATACATCTGAAAAAAGCAAAAAGCTGGGAAAACTTACTCAGCCCATACGGACTAACCATCAAAACTGGCGGCAGTGGCGCAGATGTCACCCGACTGAAACCACAAAAGGGTCTGCTATTTGGCTTAGCACCAGATTCGCAGCGTTATTTCGACTATCACCATGCGACCAATGATACTTTTGACAAAGTGAATAAACGGGAACTCGAACTAGGCGCAGGTGCTATGTCTGCGTTGGTTTATTTGCTGGATAAGTATGGGATGTGATTTGGTTACGGGTGTATCGGTAACTGGTGATTAGTAACTGGTAACTGATCTTCGTAGTTCATTCATTCGTGATGGAAATTGGTTATTGGTATATTAACCTATTGGTAACTGGTGATTAATATTCGAGAATCAAGAAGTCCAGGTTGTAAGCGAAGCGATACAACCGCAGGCGAAGTCCCTCTCCACCGAAGGAAGGAGTTCCGATAGTTATCGGAAAGGTGAGGCAAACTGGGCTAATTGGTGATTTTAAATTTAAAACAATGTTCAAAGTATTTTTATGTGCTTCTTTAGGTTTTCTATTCCTCTGGTCTGCTTGTGGCGAACCGGATTATACGCCCAAGCCAAGAGGTTATCCTAAAGTCAATTATCCGACCAAGACCTACGAAAAATTCAATGAGGATTATTGTGCCTTTACTTTTCAAAAACCCGTCTATGCAGAAGTGGTGCAGGATCAGGATTTTTTTGGCGAAAAGCCAGAGTCAGAATGCTGGTTTGACTTAGTCATTCCTACCCTTTCGGGAAAAATACATTGCAGTTATCGGGAAATCGGTGGTAAAAATAAGTTGGATAAACTGATTAACGATACCTACAAACTCGCGCACAAACACAACATCCGCGCTGATTATATCGATGATATCAGAGTCAACAAACCGAATAATGTACACAGCACCATTTTTGAAATACAAGGCTCGGCAGCTTCGCCTTTTCAGTTTTATGTAACAGATAGTACTCAGCATTTCCTACGCGGTGCACTCTACTTCAACACACAACCCAATCCCGATTCTATGGCGCCGATCATTGAGTTTGTGAAGCAGGATATTGTGAATATGGTGAATACTTTTGAGTGGAAAGACTAAAGTAGCACAGACATTCCTGTCTGTAATTGAGTGATTGTAAAATTGCATGATTGTGTTTTCCCACTCCTTCGTTATTCGAAATTCCTTGTTCGATATTCTATATTCCGTTTTAGTATAAGAACGTATCCCAAACGACATTTTAATACCGAGAGAAAGGCTAATTTTGGTAAAATTTAAAACAATGAAAAAATTAAGCGTCTCCTTTATTCTAGTTTTTTGTCTCCTAAATGTAGCTTTTGCTCAACTGAGCAGAACTGGAAATTTTGTAGCGAACACTGCTATCTATCCCATATCGGGCGATGTAACTGTCACCTCAAATGCAGGAATAATTTCTGTTCAGTTTGAAAATAATTTCTCTACCATTCAAGGTATAAGACTAGAAGTCTTTCTGGGGAAAAGTAAAAACCTGAATACAGCAACAGATTTAAAAATAAGTACAGTCCCATTGGATGATGGAACGGCTATGAGTACGCCGATTACCGGAGTTCGAACTTTTGCTGTTCCTCTCGGAACAAATCTATACGAATATGACAACGTGATTGTGCAGTGTACTGTCGCCAATGTATTATGGGGTCATGCCAATCTTTGCGAAAGCTCCCTAAACCTCAGCACGAGCCCACTTCCTACTGACATCTATCGTGGAGAACAAAACATTCTGAGTAGTTCCATGATCGACAATGCTGCTGATGTTTCCTTTGAAGCTCAAAATATGATTTTGTTGGACTCCAATTTTGAAGTTCCGAATACTAGTGATTTTAGTGCTGTTGTGGGTGCTGCTCAGGGTTGTGTTATTGAATAAGGAATGAGGTGCCAAAATGCCCGAATAACAGATTTTATTCTGACCTTCGCTTGCATAAATCCGTCTAGTTTTTTTTATATTTGTTGAACTAAAAATAGAAAAATGCTCGCAATCTCTAAAGCTACACATAAGAGATATGAAATCATCATGGATATTCTATCATTCAAGTCTTTACATGAAAAATGGGACGGATTTGATGCTATTCCGATGGAAGTGAAAAGTGCCACCAACGCTATCAAATTAATGGATTACATTGGTGAGAATATTTTTTGTGATGTTACCAATTATTACCCAAATCCAAACGGTACGATTACATTCGAATGGGAAAACAAGAGGGCAGTTTACTCACCGATTAATCTCCACAAGAATAAACAAAGACTAAACAACAACTTTTATAGACCGCCTGCCAATTCAAATGAGGTATCGGTGAATCGTTTTGATTTTACAAATGCTGGTTTTCTGAAAGCACTTGCCAAAAAGTTTCAAAACTCAGAACATCGCAGGATATACTTTGGATTTTAGAAAAACGTCATACAATTCCTGGAAATCTTTGCAAAGATAGATTCTAAGGGATTACTTTTAAATTCTTTCATATTTTACTTTTAGCACTAAAAAATAACAAATATTAGCAATCCCCACATTTGAATTTGAGTTTGTTTTTTGAGTTTGAATTTGAATTTCAAATCTCCCCAACACACCGAAACCCAATATGAAACAAACTCGTCTCCACAGTGTTCGTTGTCTGACCAAAATAAGTATAGCCATGACACCAGTTCGGTTCGCATAAAAACGAGCCGCCTTTCAGGATTTTCTGTGAAGTTGAATCTGGTACAAAAGCCGCAAGATTTATCCCTTTTGGCAAATGCCAGTCGCTTGTCCATTCCCACACATTGCCCGCCATATCGTATAAGCCGATAGGCGTCGCACCATATATTCCGATGGGCGAAGTATATTGATAACCATCTTCCACTTTATTGACATGCGGAAAAATACCCTGCCAGACATTCGCATTATATTCCTTGCCATTTTTGATGTCATTGCCCCAGGGATATTGTGTATTTGTCGTCGCTCCATTGGTGGCGGCAAGTTCCCATTCTAGTTTAGTGGGGAGGCGTTTTCCTGCCCATTGGCAATAAGCCACCGCATCATTCCAGGAAACCTGGGTCACTGGATGCACATCTTCCGCTTTGGACTGATTAGTGCCCATTGGATATTCCCAGTTCGCCCCTTTTACCAGTTCCCAGACTTTTTCTTCGATTAAAAACACGCCGGCATCACCAAATTTTTCAGCTTCTGTTTTGAAATTCGTTGCTTGTACAAATTTGCGAAAAGCTGCTACTGTGACGGGCGCATTGTCGATATAAAAACTATCCACTTGTATGTCGTCTTTTTCGATTCCGGGAATAAGAATCGCTTCGACTCCCGTGTAAGTTGGTCTTGGTTTGGCGCAAGCCCAAAAACATAATCCTAGTAGGAAGATGGTTGTTCTATATGAATATCTACATAACGAATTGCACAGTTTTGAAAGAAAGTGTATCAACTTTATCCGATTGTCCACCCCCTTAGTCCCCCTCCAAAGGGGGATATATGATTGTCCCCCTTTGGAGGGGGTGAAGGGGGTGGATTGCTGAACAATTTCGAAAAGACTATTGTGCAATTTCTGATAAAAATTATATAAAAATGGTAACACTATTTTCAAATTCATTGATAAAAATTGATTTTCAAACATCAAATATCCCAAAAAACTTTGTTTTCTTTAAACTTAAACTTAATCTTGTACTTAAACTTATTAATTATGGACAAACCAACAATTGCAGGAAAGACACCACTACCCGTAGAATTAGAAGCTGGAAAAACCTACGCCTGGTGTTCCTGCGGCGAATCTTCCAATCAGCCCTTTTGCGATGGCGCACACAAAGGCTCTTCTTTTGTACCCAAAGTATTCGTCGCAGAAGAAAGCAAGACAGCTTACATGTGTACCTGCAAACACACCAACAATCCAGGATTTTGTGATGGTTCACATAAAAAGTTAGACTAAAAATGGACATTCAGCAATTCGCCAAAATTCTTGATGAAGCTGCGCTTCATGCCAAATCCGTCGAGCAACTCAGTCATCAACAGGCATTCAGCGAGCAGGAAGCATACTCCATACAAATTGCTTCCATGCAGCGTCGCTATGAAAGAGGTGAAAAGCTCATCGGACTAAAAATGGGTTTTACCAGCAAAGCCAAAATGGAACAAATGGGTGTCCATGATATGATTTGGGGACGACTTACTGATCGTATGTTTTTGAAGGACGGTGATACCTTCGTGATGAGTCGGGGCATCCATCCACGCGCCGAACCGGAATTGTGCTTTCTAGTCGGAAAAAAAATCGACCGCGAACTCAGTTTATCCGAAATTGGCGATTATATAGAAGGCGTAGCCGCTGCTGTAGAAATTATAGATTCCCGCTACCAGAATTTCAAATTTTCACTGGAAGATGTCATTGCTGACAATTGTTCCTCCGCCGGATTTGCGGTAGGCGAATGGCATGACCATAATTTTCCATTGAATAATTTAGATATGGCTATGGAAATTGATGGTGAAGTGGTGCAATCTGGTTCATCAGCCGCCATACTCGGCAATCCCTGGGAATCCATCGTAGCCGCTACCCGACTAGCCCATCAATATGGACAGGAAATTCCAGCAGGAGCTTATCTCATGGCTGGTGCAGCAACACCTGCTGTGTATCTGAAAGCCGGACAAACTATAGAGGTGAAAGTGGAACGACTGGGAACAGTTGGGTTTCTCACTGTTTGAAAATTTGGTCGATAGTCCGCAGTCCATAGTCGATGGCTGCAAAACCAGTTCACACAACCTTTTTAATTTTTAAAGACGCATTTTGCGGAGCAAAATAATGCATTCATATTACGTCTTGTCTATCGACCATGGACTATCGACCATCAACAATTCTATTGAATTTGAATTTGGTGTTTGAGTTTGAGTTTGAATTTAAAATCAAGCCTCCCCTCTCCGTTTTCCAGTAAACCGGTAACCCGCTGTCAATTGCACATAAACATTCCGAATCACGCCATCTGCCAGCGGATACGTTTCTTTAAAAACAGAACGTAGTCCACTTGATAAGCGAAATTCGTAATTAAGTCCAAAATCCGTTTCATATCGTACTCCGCCAATCACGCCATAATCCCAGGTTTGCAAATGCTGACTTTCGTCAAATTCCTGATTTTCGACAGGCAAATCCGCCACACCAATCCGCACTGAACCATTCGATACGCCAGAAATTTCACCTTGTAAGAGATAGCCCACATAAGGTCCCAAAGCTACATTCCAATGTTCCGAAATATAATAATGCCCCAATACAGGTACTTCGATATAACGATTATCAAACCCCCCATCTACATCGCCCTTAAATTCGGCGGCAATCCAGACCATCGTATCTGCTCCCGGTGGTTCATATAAATAGTTATACTCATCCACTTCCGCAGGTGTACTGAAAGAAGATTTTTTCTGGGTATAATAAGCTTCCATTCGCAAACCCCATTTTTCTGTTATGTTGTATTCTGTAACAACACCAGCAACAGTCCCAATGCCCGGCTTACCCGTTGCCCCCTCTTCCGCAGGACCAATAGGCGTACCCGCCGTGAAACCCAGTCGAATGCCCGTTGCCAATTGCGCGAAGCTCATCGTGCAAATGAACAAGAGTACTAAAGTAGAAATATAACGCATAATGGTATTGGTGATTGGTGATTGGTGATTGGTGGTCAGTCACTATTTACCAATCACCATTCACCAATCACCAGTTACTAATTCACAATAAAAGAGCCACTACTCAGGTCATGCCCTCCTTTGTTTTTCAATAAGAAATAATAGGTTCCAGCTTTCCAGTCAGTCAAATCTAAATTAATCAACTCGCCTATCGTCTGACTGCTTTGCACCAGCCTGCCCATTGCATCGAAAACCAATAACTGCCCTTCCAGTAAAACGTCATCCAGTTCGAGCATAATTTGGTCATTTGCAGGATTGGGATACGTTTTAACAGCGATTTCTGGCGAAAGTACATTGATAATTCCGACGGGATCAACGAGTTTCACATTATCTACATACAACTGACTACCAATCTGTCCTGCAAAATCATTACCTGCTGCGCTTGATGTAAAGGCTATCTGCATCGTATCTGGCGTCACGCCTTGCATTTTATAGTCAAATTCCAAGTCCAGTGCAGTATAATCACTCACAGTCTGGGTACTTCTCAGTTGGCAATGCGCCACCGTATCCCGCTGTTGTGTAGTCGAATTCCATTTAAATAAAGTAGAATAAATATCCATAGAATCGCCACTTACAGGGAAATACTTATAGTGACATTGAAATCGTTCAGGTGTTCCGGTATAAGGCACGCCAAATTTAGGACTATTGGTTGGGTCGCCAATATCCAATACAAAGTCGCCTGTCCATAAAGCACCTGAAGTAAAGGTAAAAAAGATGGTCAATGATTCCATCTTGGCGGCATACTGCCCTGAGAAAGCATCCGAGGTTTTTTCAACTGGATTGGTCGCTGGTGCAATGATTTCCAAATCAACTGCAAAATTAGCCGTTGCCCAGGGTCCGTCAGGCTCATCAAATCGTCCGGATTCTGATGCTGTCCAATCTTCCAAATCAAGGTTATCAAGGGTTGTTTGTGCTGTTCCATATAAACATACAAACAAAAATAGGGGCAATAAAATCACTCTGCTCATCATCATTAATGGTTTAGTTTCGATTATTATGGTATAACAAATGTACATTATTTGTTGTGTAAACAAAGGGAGATGTAATCATTTTTTAGTGAAAAGTTACATTGCGAAACAAAATAAGTTCAATAGCGAAAAACATTAGGAACAAGGATTTTATTGAAATTGATATTTTCATGGATAACTTGCTATCTTTGCACCTATGCGATTCATCCTCCGTTTTCTAAAAATTACGCTAATCGTCGCACTGGTTATTTATGCATTATTATGGCTGATTCCTTACGCCATGCCTTTGCATCCAGAGCCATTGAACGAAAAGCCATTCACCAATAGCCAATTTACCCGTGTGGACGATGTAAAAGTCCATTATCGCTATTGGAAAAGTCAGGCAGATGTCGAATTGGGCAACCTCATGCTAATACATGGCATGGGCGGCTCTACTTTCTCTTGGCGCAACAACATCACTGCCCTCAATGAAGCGGGATATAATGTGATGACTATTGATTTGCCGCCCTATGGCTACAGCGATAAAGCCAAAGGCATCAACCACTCTTCCTCTTCCCGCAGTCAGCTGCTCTGGACGGTAGCTGATAAAGCCGGACTGCAATATGGCTTCGCGCCTTATGCCAAATGGCACCTTGTCGGACATTCTATGGGGGGCAATGTGATTGCGGCAATGGCTGCCTTACAACCCCAACGTGCGGAGAGCCTAGTCTTCGTAGATGCTGGCGCATCAGATGGCATTGTCAAAAAGCAGCCTTTCAAAACGAAACTATTAAAAACACTCCTGCCCACCAAACGTATGGCAGAAGTTGCAGGAGAATATTATTTTTACAAACCCAAAAGAATCAGAAAAATGCTGCGCAATGCCTACGGACGCGAGCCAAAGGAGTTTGAAGTCAATGCTTATATGACTGCCCTGAAACAACCTCGAACCTCCAGCGCAATTATCGAGTCCATGTACGATGCTCAGGAAATTGAACCTTATTCCCTGGAAAGCATCAAACAACCCAGTCTCATCATCTGGGGGACAGAAGATGAGTGGGTGCCCCCCAAAATTGGCGAAGCATTAGACGAAGCACTTTACGATTCGGAAATAAAAGAAGTCACCGGAGCAGGACACAATCCAATGGAAACCCATGCCCCGGAATTTAACCGCCTCCTGCTGGATTTTTTGACTAAAGTCACAGAGCGGAATCGTAAATCTACTGTGGAGTGAGTTGGGTTGATGAGTTACGGGTTGTAGACGGATTGAACCCGTCAAATTCATTCGTTCTTAATTCGTGCATTCGTGGCAAAAATTGAAATTGAAACTGTTACTACAACTAATCAACGAGCAAAACTGATAAATTCGTAATTAAATCATTCGTAATTCGTAATTAAATTTGAACTTAGAATACTTCATAGCAAAGCGCGTAGCCATCGGAGGACGCAATTCGTTTTCGGGTAAAATTATCCTGATTGCGATTATCGCTATTATGCTCAGTATGGCAGTGATGATTGCAGCGACTTCGCTCATTTCCGGTTTCAAATACGAGATCAGTGAGAAGATATTTGGCTTTTGGGGACACATCCACATCACCGATTATAATACGGAAAATTCAGTCGAGTCCATTCCAATTAACATCAACCAAAGTTTTTATAATGGCCAACATGATGCGGAGATATTAGCCAACATTGGCAATATACACCACATCAAACGTGCTGAAGAAACTTCATTTCCGCTCCGACTACTGGGCGACCGGGAAGTAGAAAGCAATGGTGGTGTCCGACATGTACAAATGTATGCCAATAAAGCAGGCATCATCAAAGCCAAAGATCAGTTGGAAGGCATTGTACTAAAAGGCATCGGCAAAGACTTTGACTGGACTTTTATAGAACAATATATGACAGATGGCTATACTTTGTCTTTCCCCGACAGCGTAGCAAGCAATGGCATTTTAATTTCTGAATCCACTGCAAAACGACTCAAACTAAAGGTCAGCGACAAATTCACCGTGCATTTTGTAGAATCAGGTACGCGGGTACAACGACTGTTTAGCGTCACTGGAATTTATAAAACTGGCTTAGAAGAATACGACAAAAAATTTGCCCTGGTGGACATCCGCCGCATTCAGCAACTCAATGGCTGGTCGGAAAACGAAGTCAGCGGCTTTGAAGTTTTTATTGATGACATTAGGGATTTGGATGCCTATGATGAATACATTTACTACCAGGTTTTGGGACCAAATCTGATGTCACGTAGCATCAAGGATGTATATCCCGGCATTTTCAACTGGCTCAACTTACAGGACGTCAATGAACGACTCATTCTGGCTTTGATGATTATTGTTTCTATTGTCAATATGATGACCGCCCTGATGATCCTGATTCTGGAACGCACCAACATGATCGGTATTTTAAAATCGCTGGGCAGTTCCAATCTTTCGGTCAGAAAAATTTTCCTTTATCATGCTGCCTATATCATTGGTTTTGGTTTGTTATTGGGCAATATTTTGGGGATTGGCTTTTGCTTATTGCAAAAACATTTTGGCTTTATTCAACTGCCGGAGGAATCCTACTACGTATCCATCGCCCCCATAGAAATGAGTATTCCAACGATTATAATCATCAATATTGCCACATTTTTAATTACTTTGTTGGTCTTGCTGATACCGTCTATGTTGGTTACTCGGATTGACCCGGTGAAAGCGATACGATTTAAATAATAAATTTTAAAATAGCAAGAATGTCGATAGACGATAGTCAATAGTCGATAGCAGAAGTTCAATAATTGTCTGCTTTTAAGTTTTACACGCATTTTGCAAAGCAAAATGAACAACAAAATAACTTTAAAACTAAAATACAGCCATCGACCATGGACTATTGACCATCGACCTCCTGTTTTTCTTGAAATTCGAGATGACTTAAGCTTAGAATTTCTTTTTTGTTTTTTGGAATTTTAAAAAACAAGTGGACTTTACATAATACTCATACGTTCTATTTGATAGATATTTTACATATTTGCATAAGAAAAACTATAAACGATTTAACAATGAAACTCTGTTACACATTAAGCAAGTTCAAAACCTCCCGTTTATTATTCGCATTTGCCCTGCTGATATTCGCATGGGCAAGCCCGCAACAGGTATTCGCCTGTGACTCTTCACCAGTCATTACCTACCCAAATGTCACCGACCTCGGCAATGGTACTTACGAAGTAGACATCAATGTCTGCGTAGGAAATGGTGGCTCGGAGTCTGGCTGGACAACCGATTTTGCAGGACTCAACATCATTAGCTTCAGTCCGCCTACGCTGACCAATGGAGCGAATGTTGCGACAGGAAGCATCACTGCTGGTGTGCTGGATTATAGCTACCCTGGCAATGGTTCGATTGTTGATGTTTTCGCTGCGCAAAACACCAATGATTGTTTTGATTATACCGTAGTCGTCGATGGAGACCCAACAGGTGTAGTCGTTACTTACATTGGAGTCAATTGTGAATCTGTCAATTGTCCTGGCTCCTGCTCGGTCATTAGCGGAAATACGCAAACTGGAGTGGTGCCGCCCCCCGCCCCTATGTGCGGAGAAATGTTTTATGACATCGGCGGCCCCAATGCCCCCTACCCTGCCGGAGCAAATTATACCGTCACCATCTGTCCCGACACCCCAGGCGATCCCGTGACTGTAGACTTTACCGTCTTTGATCTTGTCGGGGCTTATTATTATTCAGATTTTCTGACCATTTTTGATGGTGATGATGTTTTCGCCCCCTTTATTGGCAATTTTACTGACATGAATTCGCCAGGAACAATAACGGCAACTGGCCCGACTGGCTGCCTGACCTTTCAGTTTTTCTCTGGTTATTTTGGAGGAGGTGGAGTTGGCTGGGAAGCAAATGTGATTTGTGATAACTGCGACCTCGCCATTGATTCTATTACAGGCACAGATGTCACTTGTAATGGAGCTGCTGATGGTACAATTACACTAACAACAACAGGCGGCGTTCCGCCTTTTATTTATACCTGGGATAATGGCTTGCCGCCAACACAAAACCAAACCGGGCTAAGTGGTGGCACTTATAATGTTACCATTACTGATGTAGATACCTGTTCGACAATGGGAAGTTTTATCATCAATGAAGCTCCTGCCCTTACAGTCGCTGCATCTGGTGTAGATGCCTCTTGTGATGGCTTATGCGATGGCTCGCTTTCTGCTGTTGGTGCTGGTGGTGTTCCTCCTTATACTTATACTTGGAGTACACTAGGTGGCGGACAAAACCAAACCAGTGTTTGTCCTGGCGTATATACAGTAACTGTTCTAGATGCCGCCCAATGTTCAACGACTGGAACGGTCGTCGTAGGTGGTTCTCCCGCCATCGTAGTCACTCCGACTGTTAATATAGATGCCACCTGCGGATTGGATAATGGTAGTGCAACAGCCAATGTTAGCGGCGGTACCACACCTTTTTCTTTTGTCTGGGACAATGGAGAAACAGGACAGATTGCTTTTCAATTATCGCCAGGCGCACATACTGTTTTTGTAACAGATGCAGGCGGTTGTACAGGTTCAGGTCAGGTCAGCATTGGCACTGGTCCTATTCCGAATATAGATTTTGCCGACCTGAATGATCCAAGCAGTTGTGGCGCATTTGACGGAAGTATAGAAATATTTGGCAGTGGAGGTACGCCTCCATTGCAATACAGTAATAATAATGGTATGAACTACCAGCCTGGAACGACTTTTACCGGGCTTGGCGCAAATACTTATAACTTGGTCATCATGGATGCAGCAGGTTGTTTTGATACTTTAATTGTTGATCTCGTTGATCCGGGCGCACCTGTTATTGACAGTATTTATAGTGTGAATGCGATGTGTGGTGAAGATGATGGATTTATAGAAATCCTGTTGGAGAGTGGTACTGGTAACCCAAATTTTGAATACAGCATTGATAATGGCGTAACCTTCCAGGGTTCCAATACCTTTGCAAATCTGCCAGCTGGTGTCTATGAAATCATTGTAGAAGACTTTCTCGGTTGTAGAGATCAAGCAGAAGTCACCCTCTTCAATGCAGGTGATGTGATGCTCACCAATGCCGACGTTACGATGCCCACCTGCGGCAATGCAGACGGTACAGTCTTCGTCACCGCTATAGGAGGCACTCCGCCTTATGAATATACGATTGATGGCGGCCTGACTTATCAGACTTCTGCTGCCTTTACCGGACTAGCTGCCGGACAATATACGGTAACGGTACGCGATGCGGCAGGTTGTGAATTTAATGATATTGTGATACTCACCAATGAAGGCGCAGTTGTGCTGACTGTCAATACGACTGATCCGACTTTCTGTGATGGCAATGATGGCGAAATCAGCATCAATGCCAATGGTGGTACACCACCTTATGAGTACAGTATCAATAATGGCGTATCTTATCAAAGTGGAAATACATTTACCGGACTGACGGCAAATACTTTTAATGTAGTGGTGCTGGACGCAACAGGTTGTTATACCGTAGAAGTTGTTCAGTTGAATGGCTCGAATGCACCAGAAATAACAGATGTCAATGTAACTGAAACGGCTTGTGGCGAAGATGATGGTCAGATCGAAATTCTCCTGACCAATGGAACACCTAATTTCCAATACAGTATTGATGGAGGCACAACCTTCCAGGGCGGAAATATCTTTACCGATCTTCCTGCTGGTACTTATGATATTTATGTTGTAGATAATGTAGGTTGTGTGGTTACAGAAACTGCCATTGTAAATAATTTCACTGCGCCAATGATAGACAACCTGACGGTTTCCAATCCTTCTTGTGGCGACAATAATGGCTCAATCATCATTACAGGTTCAGGTGGTACCGCACCCAATTATCAATACAGTATTGATGGTGGACTGACCTTCCAATCCTCTACATTTTTTGACGGACTCAGCACAGGCATTTATGATATCATCATGGAAGACAGCGAAGGCTGCCAGGTTTTCGATCAGGTCGTACTAACAGATACTGGAGCGATTCAGATTGATAATATTTTTGAAACCAGCCCGATTTGTAGCGGCGATAATGGTGGTATTAGCATCGTAGCCAGCGGTGGCGCAGTGCCTTACCAATTCAGTATCGACAATGGACAAACGCTCCAAAGCGATGCTACTTTCTCCAATATGGGTGCTACAACTTATAATATACTCGTCGAAGACGCCAATGGTTGTCAAGTTACCCAAACCCTCAATTTCATGGGAACTAATGCACCCGTCATTGACAGCACAACACTGGTACAACCTGAATGTGGTATGAGTGATGGCTCCATTACACTATTTGTATCAGATGGCACGCCAGCTTATCAATATAGCATTGATGGTGGCACGACCTTTCAGGGTACAGGTGGCTTTACTGACTTGAGCGCAGGCATTTATCCAATTGAAGTGGAAGATATAAATGGCTGTACAGTAGTGGATACCATCAACCTGTTTTCGCCTAACGCGCCTATGCCGCTTATCATTGCCAATGGTTCAACGACCTTCTGCGATGGCGGTTCTGTAGAATTATATGCTGGTGATTTTGATACCTATCTGTGGAGTACTGGTGATACGGTTTCTACGATTACGGTGGATGCTTCAGGAATTTATAACGTCATGGTCACAGACACGATTACAGGTTGTGAAGGTTTTGATATGATGCAAATTACAGAGATTCCACCAGTCATCGTAAATGTAGAACCTTCTGCACTGAATCTCGAACTGGGTACAGATACAACTGTTTCTGTTCAATTCCCGAATCCGAACCTGTCTTACGAATGGAGTGGCCCGGATGGCTTTATGGCCGATGGTTCAAGTTTTGTATTCAATGCAACAGAGCCTGGTACATACAGCTACTTCGTGAGTGCGACGACGCCAGAAGGTTGTCATGAGACAGCAACAGTGGTCATCATCGTTACAGATTCCAGCATCTTTGCTTTCCCGAATGCCTTTTCACCCAATAACGACGGCTTAAATGACGATTTCGGACCATTGACCAATGGCTCTATTTCCATAGAAACCTTCAAGGTCTTTAATCGCTGGGGCGAATTGGTACACGATAATCCTGCTGCCCGTTGGGACGGCACGTTCAGAGGAGAAAAGCAACCTACTGAAGTGTATGTGTATATGATTGTACTAAAAACACTGGATAATAAAGAGAAGACCTTTACAGGCGATGTTTGGCTAGCAAGATAAAACGGGTTGCGAGTTATTGAGTTGCGGGTGAGCGAGTTGCGGATTTGAATCATTCCTTCGTTATTCGATATTCCTTGTTCGAAATTCGATATTCCGTTTGGATTGCGAGTTATTGAGTTAGTTTATTAAAATTTTTAGGGCTTCCTTTTTGGAAGCCCTTTTTTTGAAAGTAGCACAGACATTCCTGTCTGTCAAGCTGACCGCGAATACCGTACCGACGACTTTAGCCGTCGCAGAGCGTAGCGTAAAATTTATAAGTATTTGAATATTATTTGATTAAAAAATCAAATAATATTCACTTGACGGCTAAAGTCGTCAGTACAGTGTTTACAGACAGGAATGTCTGTCCTACGTTGATTTATCTAGTTTCTTCTTTGTAAGAAAATTCTTTTTGGGAATATTTGTTCTTTTGATAAGCTGGTTTTTTTATTTACTTTTGTTTTTAGAATAACTTCAAAGACATGGCTTTCTTGATTGGGGTTTCTTTGGAGGTTATGAACATGCTCCTATTCAGTCGCACGTCATATAGCATTGTCCGTTTACATTATTAAAACAAAATCTTCCTTAAGCAGCCCTTGGGTTGATCGTGAAATAGAAAAAGCTCTACAAAAAGAAGAAGACCTTTGGAGAAAGAACAATACACAACACAACAATATCTTTACAAAAACTTTGAGACAATCAACAAGCTCGATGAAAATCAACATAGAACAACTCTTCAAAGAAAAAATCAATACAATCTGGGATGATCCAAAATTTAAAGATATTGATGTAGTGAATCGAGGCTATGCAGTCTCCACTAATATCGTGGAGCGTTCAATGTTATTTGTGGGGATAAATCCTTCTTATAATCATCAAGATTCAGCCCGTTTTTATTACCCACTCCATCAGGAAGACAATGAATACCGCAAATACTTTTCAAAATTTGAGCAAGTATCTGAATATACCAATCACAAGTGGGCGCATATAGATTTACTTTTCTTCCGCGAGACCAGTCAAAAGTACATTGATGAAATTATCAAAAATCATCCCGCCGGATTAGATTTTATATGGCAACAACTATTGGTCAGCAAACAAATACTAGAAGCAATAAGACCTAAAGTAATCATCGTCTCGAATACAAAAGCTCGCCAATTTCTTGGGAAAGACAAATTTGAAGACAAAGACAAATGGCTTGATTACGATTTTGAATTTGATCACGATATTGGTACAGATAGGATTAAAAATAAAGGATCAGTCTTAATCAATACGCCTGTTTTTTTCACCAGTATGCTGACAGGTCAAAGAGCAATTGATAATGGTTCATTTGAACGATTAAAGTGGCATATTGATAAAGTTCTGAAAGGAGAAAACAGCGATGGAAGTATTCCATCAAAGAAGCCCCTTGATTAACAAGTCCTTCATAGACGACATCACGTAACATACGAAGCCTTTATTTCGCCCCGCTAGGGTTTGCGAGAGATTTATACACACCTTACTTTTTCATCAACACAAAGTATATCAAAAATTATTATCTTTAAATAAGCATGTTCATTCTATTCTCCTTTCAAAATACGCTTATTATGAAAAAGTATTCCATTCTATACGCCCTGACTGGTTTTGAAGGCTTCGGGCAGGACACTGTTTTTCATTGTGCTTTTTAAGAAGTCAGAAGAGAGAGGAGAGATTTTGTTTTTACGTTTACTAAACCTTCGAAGGTTTAGTAAACGTAAAAACACCTCAACACATTTAATCATAAGCCAAATCGAACTCCAATACGGAAGTTCAGGTGATTGGTTTTGGACTCATATTGCCCATCAGCCATGCGGAGGCTCACGCCTGTATCAATTTTTTCAGGATTGATGCTTCTATAATTCGTAAAGCTACCAGAATTGGCGAGCGCAGCGAGGTCTAGACCTACAGGGACATTGCCAAAACGGATATGCACACCGCCACCAATACCCGCATTGAAGGCTGTGCCGTGAAACTTGGTTTTGTCTTCAAAAAGATCTGTGTATTCTGTGGCAATTTGTGTACTGAAAAATGACGTTCCGCCCAGGCGACCTTCTATATAAGGATTGACAATCGCCCGCTTGAACACATGATAACGCACCACTGCATTATAATTCAAAAAGCAGTCTTCTTCATCTACTTCAATAAATGCGCCTGGATAACCTTCATCCGCCAATTCGCGTAAATGCTGGTCGTTATAAAACATAGAAACGCCGATTTCACCACCAACACTCAGGTTCGTTTCTTTGACACGGAAGACCACGTCAGTAGAAAAACCTTTGGGTGCTGTGCTTAGGTTTTCGGCGTATTCCTGCATAGGCTTGGCGATATTGAAATTCATTCCAAAAGAAGCCTGTCCCTGCGCTGCTGATATTGCGAAGCAGCACAATAATAAGAGTAAGATGTTTGTTTTCATATTTTATAATAATTGTAAAGTTTGCATTAATTGTATTTAAAAATAGCAAAAAATATACCGTAAACATAAGTTATTACAAATTTAAAACCTGTTTAAAACTAAAAATACAGCTATCGACCATGGACTATCGACCTCCCATCATTTCTATTTTTCTTAAAACACGGAATGGCTCGTATTTACAGTTTTGGCATAATTTTATCATTATTCCAATTAATTAACATTTTAATGATTCTCAAATTTGACTTTTTAGGTAGTTTTATTGTACGTTTGTAACTTACTTAATAGTTAATCAACGCTTATAAAAATATGAATACATTATTAAAAATCAGCTTTTTACTCTGTTTTTCAACTACAATGGCTTTCGCGCAGCCTGAGTACGGAATCGCAACTCGTTATTCCGATCAATTACAGGGTACCAGAACGCACAGTGGGGCAAGTTATGACAAAGATGAATTGACGGCTGCCCACAAAACCCTCCCTTTTGGGACGATGGTAAAAGTGACTCGTACAGATTTGAGTAAGTCTGTCATTGTTCGTATCAACGATAGAGGCCCTTTTGTGAAAGGACACGTTGTGGACATATCTGGTCGCGCAGCGCAACAAATCAGCCTCGGAGTCGGAGAGGAAGCCAAGGTAAAAGTAGAGGTCATCAAAGCCAATACAAAGCCTGAACCCGAACCTGTCACCGAAGCAGACCGCCCTTTGCCGATCATCAAAAAGCCGAAACTAGGCAAGGTCGCAAAGCCTAAAACAGAAAAACCAAAACTGGATAAAAAGGTAATTGCTGCCAAAGCGAAGCCAGCTCCCAAACTAAAAAAGCCTACTCCACAGGTTGTCCCCGCTCCTCCACAATCTAAGCCGGATGATTTGAGCAAGGATGGTTTGTATAAAATTCAGGTGATGCGCCATCCTGGTGAGGGCTATGGCATTCAGGTGGCTTCTTATAACAGCTACGATAATGTACTGCGCCATGTAGGTGAATTGCAGGCGAAGTGGTTTAAGAATATTCTGGTACACTCCGTGAATAGTGATAATGGAGCAGGAACCTATAAAATCGTACTCGGACCACTGCCCGACAGACCAACTGCTGAATCTTACCTAAATGGCATCAAAAAGGATAAACAAATGGACGGATTTATTGTGAATCTGGCTAATATGAAATAAGGGAATATTATTGCCTATTGTTAGCTCAAGTTGAATATGTAATTTTAAAAAATATCTATAGTTCTTCCAGTTAATAATGTCGGGTAAATTAAATTTTATATCTTTTGAGTCAGGTTTTGGTGCAAATTGTTCTATTGCTATGATTGTTAAATTGTTATCGTGGTTTTTTGCGCAGCAAAAAACAATAACAATGAAGCAATTTCAACAATGAAACCATCCTAATCATCCGACAGAATTAACTGGAAAGACTATTTTTAATGAGATTACTTGCTCAACTAGAAGCTCCTCTAACTCAAAAAGTAGGACATCCTCTTCGTTTTTTTCCAAGACGCGGTTTACGCTTCATCTTTTTCACCCGTCCATAATTCCAACTCCGCTTACGCTTACTAGATTTTTTATAAGAAGATGATTTCCTTGTTGAGGAGCTGGTTGTGCTTGATGCTATTCTTTTACCCCTTACCTGAGGAGCAACAGCCTGCTTTTCAGCAACTTCTTCTGTTGAGGTATAGGCATCTTCTGCTGCAACAGGTTCTTCTGTTATTTCTTCTTCTTCTACAGGCACAGTGCTAATAATAATGACATCATCCACACTCATTGCATCAAGATTATAATGCTTATTCAGGAAGTCCATGTCACTTTCTCCTTCTTCTTTTACTGCGTTAATCTTCTTAGACGCTCCCGTCCGCTCTATTTTGATGATGCGCCCTTCCTCCTCTTCCTGTGCATTAGAGTAAGTCACCACGCTCGCTAGCAGTATCATCAATACAATTAATTTCCTCATGTCTTAGAGTTTGTAGCCTTTTAAGTCCAAACACAAATTCAAACGCCAAATTAAAATTCAAAAAAACTATTGATTATACATCTTTAATCAAATTGAAAGTGGTGTTTGTCTATGCTCTAATTAGTAATTTCCTTTATAGTAAAAACGAAATCGGGTCAAAGATAGTTGGTATTCTATCATTTTGCCAATAAATTTGATACTCAATGAATTGCAAACCGGATGCCAATGTTTAATAAAAGCTAAATTCATTATTATTATACGCATTCTTTCCAACCTTGTTTGCTATATTTCAAAACAAAATGATTTGTGTACAATGTTCTATATAACATTTTATCCTAAAATATGATTTGCTTAAACAACACCGACGTTCATGCTGCTGCCTCTTTTCTGGACATATTAGATGCCATGAAAGCCGCCATATTAGCCTACGAACAGGGTGAAATTTATAATCCTGATCGCGCTCATATTAACTTTGGCAAAAACACTTTACTGACCATGCCCTGTATTGGACAACAACAGTTTAGTATTAAAGTCGTTTCTGTTTTTCCCGACAATTCCCTTCAAAAACTGCCTGCTATATATGGGACGTTATTATTGAATGATAGTGACACCGGAAAACCACTTGCTATCCTCGATGCCAAAGCCGTAACTGCCCTGCGAACAGGTGCAGTCGGTGGATTGAGTGTGCAGTATCTGGTACCTGATTCGCTCGAAAGCCTTGGTGTCATTGGGACGGGCGTGCAGGGCTTGTACCAGGCTTTGTTTGCCTGCACGGTCAGAAAGCAGGTAAAAGATGTTTATATTTTTAATCGTTCAGTTGAAAAATTAACTATATTTCAACAAAATTTTAACCATTATTTTCCAAATATTCAGGTGCATCCACTTCAAAACATCAGAACGCTTGTCGAAAAATCGGAATTGATTATCACGGCTACGACTTCTCCTACTCCGGTTGTCCCCAATGATGCACAATTATTGCAAGGCAAACATTTTCTGGCCGTCGGCTCTTATCGTCCGGATATGCGGGAGTTGCCAGACGCCATCTGTTCGCTGGTCGATCAGGTGTATGTGGATACGCTTCACGCTAAAGAAGAATCTGGTGATTTAGCCATTCCTTTACAGGAAAAACGCTGGCAGGACAATCAGATTTCTACGCTTGCCAGCCACCTCAGGCAGCCCGCCAAGCCAAATCAGTACGCCGAACAAACTACTTTATTCAAATCGGTCGGCTCTGCTGTTTTTGATTTGTTTGCTGCGGAATTGATGTATCGGAACGCAATGGCGCAAGGTATTGGACAGGTGGTGGAATGGTGATGGGTTCATCATAAAATATCAATATCACCAAGTGTGGATGATTCTCAAATTTACCCATTTGAAATTCTGAGGAATGTCTGATTTAGGTTTAAAACTACTTCGCCCGCTTTGCGAGATAAGCGTCCAATTCTTCAAAAGACTGATTCACTCCAATGATGTTTCCTTTTTCGTCAATCAGGTATTTTGTCGGAATTTCGCGGACACCATAGAGCTTGGCGATGGGGTCTCTCATACGCTTGAGGTGGGAAATGTGGTAGGGCCAATCCAAATTGTAGTTTTCAATAGCGCGGTGCCAGCTATCTTCTTTTTTTTCCAATCCTATGCTGACCATTATAAATTTGTCCGCATTTTTAAATTGAACATCCTTGTAGGTATTGTATAGTCGAACCAGTTGCGGGTTTTCCTGGAGACAAGGCCCGCACCAGCTTCCCCAAAAATCGAGCAGGATGATATTGCCTTGCAATTCGGATAAGGTGAAGTCTTGTCCTTTAAAGGTTTGTGCTGTAAAATCGGGTGCTTTTTGTCCGTCATCAAACTTAGGAATTTTGCGCCAGCCCATATAGCCCAACGACCCTATGACAATCAATAAAAGGATAAGATTAATTGCTTTCATCTGAAAAAAATGAGTGAATTATTGAATGACAAATAATAAATGAATCACCTATTCGCTATCCACTGGGTGGATGATTTTTTTTCTCAATTCAAAATTTTGTCCAAGATAGTTCTTGCGCACAATTTCATCGGCTGCCAATACTTCAGGACTGCCTGCCCGCAAAATAGACCCTTCAAACATCAGGTAAGCCCGGTCGGTAATAGAAAGCGTTTCCTGTACATTATGATCTGTAATCAAAATGCCTATATTTCTATTTTTCAAGGTAGATACAATGGACTGAATATCCTCAACGGCAATCGGGTCAATACCAGCAAAAGGCTCATCTAACAGAATGAAGTGAGGATTTACCGCTAAGGCTCGCGCAATTTCTGTACGCCTGCGTTCCCCGCCCGACAGGGTATCTCCACGGCTTTTGCGGACTTTATCTAAGGAGAATTCATCAATCAGCAATTCTAGCTTATCGCGTTGTGCGGTCTTGCTGAGTTTCGTCATTTCCAAGACTGCCTTGATATTATCTTCTACAGTTAATTTTCTGAATACGGAAGGTTCTTGTGGTAAGTAGCCAATGCCACGCTGCGCACGTTTGTACATTGGGAGGGAAGTAATGTCCTCGTTTTCAAGGAAAACATTGCCACTATTGGGACGGATAAAACCGACTGTCATATAAAAAGTCGTTGTTTTTCCAGCACCATTTGGACCAAGGAGTCCTACAATTTCCCCTTGGTTGACTTCTATACTGACGCCTTTTACAACAGTGCGTTTGCCGTATCGTTTAACCAGATTTTCTGCGCGTAGTTTCACTTATTGGAATGAATGAGAAATGAATAGACTTTGATTATTTAGCTCCATACAAAATACTTCAGAATAAAGTCTAATAAATGAGAGAATAGAACAGGACGCTGCCTATACTCATGCAATAGACTTTACTCCAAAAATATTTCAGAATAAAGTCTATTACTAAAAACGACAGAACAGCGTGTTTTGTTTTCGTCGAATTGAATTTGTATTTAGCTTAACGCTTTATTTGTATATCTTTCACATTTAAGCGAAGCCTTTTTTTACCTTTAAAATTGCTTTCCTCCACGACATAACACATGTCGAAAGGCTTGGTTCTAATTTTGTCGGCGTGTTTGGCCATGCCAAATCCGATACCATATTTAGTTTCTGAACGTCCTTGTTTCATACCGAGACTCAGGTGTGCATCAGCTACAACATTGGCAAATCCAGTGTCTCTAACCGTTTTACTCATAAAAATAGGACGCATATTCTGCGGGCCAAAAGGCGCAAAATTGGACAATCTTATCCAAAATTCAGGCGTGATATCTTTCAGGCGAAGCACTGCATTAATCGTCATTACAGATGTAGTTTGCTGCTTCGTAATTGTTTCTGTAACAATCTCATCCATTTTATTCCGAAAGGCATCTATTTTACTGTCCATTAGTGTAACGCCAGCCGCATAACGGTGTCCACCATAGTTTTCCAGCAAATCTGCACAACCACTAATCGCCTGATGAATGTCATAACCACCAATAGAACGCGCCGAACCTGTGACCCTACCATCCTCAGCTTTAGTCATAATCAAAGCAGGTCGGTTGAAACGCTCCACCACACGGGAAGCAACGACGCCCAAGACACCTTTATGCCATTCCTCACGGTATAAGACCAGACACTTACGACTTTCACTATCCATTTTCACCATGCGCTCTGCCTGAATCACCATGTCTTTTTCAATCTGTCTGCGTTCTACATTATGTTCACGCAAAACAGTAGCTTTCTCCAGTGCTTTTTCTTTATCTTTTTCAATCAACATATCTACTGCCTCTTTCCCTTCGGAAATACGACCAGCAGCATTGATGAGTGGACCAATTCCAAATACGACATCATTTACAGCATAAGGCATAGACCTTTTTGCCATATCGCGCACTGCTTCTAGCCCAGGATGTGGATTTTCATTTAGTTTTGTTAAACCAAAGCGAGTCATTGTACGATTTTCTCCTGTCATCGCTACAATATCACAAGCTGTCGCCACCGCTACAAAATCAAGCAGGTCAGTCACTTTATCAAAATCACTATCTGCTTTTTGGGCGTAAGCCTGAACAAACTTAAACGCTACTCCACAACCACACAATTCTTTATATGGATATTCACAACCCGCCTGTTTAGGGTTTAAAATCGCTACTGCTTCTGGTAATGTTTCTTCTGGTGTATGGTGGTCACAGATAATAATTTCAATCCCTTTGGAAGCCGCATCCGCAACTAAGTCATGCGCCTTAATACCACAGTCAATTGCAATAATAAGTGTCTGTCCGTTTTCCACAGCATGGTCTATCCCTTTTTGCGACAGCCCATAACCTTCTACATAACGATTTGGAATATAATAATCGAGTTGAGCATTCAGCGGCTCAAAAAAAGTATGCATCATGGCAACACCAGTAGTACCATCTACATCATAATCACCAAATAACAATATTTTTTCACCGCCTTCTATTGCTTTTTCTAACCGAGCTACAGCAGTGTCCATTCCTTTCATTAGGAATGGATCATGTAGTTCATCCAAACTTGGATTAAAGAATTTTTCGGCGTCTTCCGCAGTTTCTATGCCTCTCTGAACCAATAACTTGCACAAAACTGTTTCCAGTTTTAGCTCTCGTTTGAGTTTATTGACCAGTTTGTCTTCGACTTCAATGAGTGACCACTTTTGTTGCATCGAGTAGGAATGGATTTGATTCGGTACAGGCGATGAAAAGGAATGCAATTTTCGTTTATCGTGAAAACTACTGCTTTTTCAACATCCTGACTTATAAATTATTGAAACCCAAAATTAGGAAAGATTATCAGTAAGACCTAATATAAATGACCTTTTTATGTGAAACTCTTATTAAAACATGGGAAAAGCAACGATATAAAACAGCAAAAAGGGAGGCAATTTGTCACTTTTGCCGCCCTCTTTTGCATAGCCTTTTACTGTTAATCTTTCTTTTTCTTAAACAAATATGCCTGAACGCCTAAAGAGAACTGCAAATCATTATAAAGACCAGTATTCGCAGGACTACCAGGTTTATAATCTGCCTGCAATTCCAGGGCTACATGAGGAGACAAAAACATAGCAAGCCCACCTCCCGGAGTAAAGGTATACTGCTCCAAGACATCTCTTCTGATATCAGGTACCGTATAAGCCGTTCTCTCCGTTCTATTATAGAAAATATCAAGACTAAAATAGGGTTTAATTTTTGGTCTTTTAAGGTCAAAATAATAACGGGAGAACAATCCGCCTCCAAATTCCTGAATCTCGTAAGAGCCTCTTCCCCGCCTCATGGAATATAGAGTAGAAGCTCCTAGCATCCAGTTGTCCTTTAAAAAGTAGCCTGCTCTCGGACTGAGACCAAAGCTAATATAACTCCGGGCGCCCGATTTCCCACCGCTAAAATTTAGTCCGCTGCCTACTGTCCAAGTGCCTTTGTCCGTTTGAGCGAAACTGTTCAGCGATAATAAAATACAGCACAAAAGGGTTAAGGTGAAAACCTTGATTAGATACATAGTTTTAATTTTTGATTTGTGAATAAATACATCACAAATAACGGTAATCAAAAATTTTGTGCTGCTCTTTTAGTCGTTAATTAATCATTAATGTATCTTAAAAAAAACTTAGTGTTTTGGGCTTTGTTGCCCAATGTCTTATATAGTGTTAAACAATCTTTTTACCAGTTAAATATATCTTAACCCAAGTTGAATATGTAGCCCCCAAATCTTATCAACGCTGGTCAAGGGAGTTAGTGTTTACAAGGTTTGACAAATTGCACTTTCTCTCTCGCCCATGGTTAAAACCTTTAGTTTTGCAATGACAAGGCTATTGTACAAATTAAAACAATAATGATGTATATCTTTTGGAGAGTAGTTGCTAACTTACAGATGCAAACACTCTTGCGTTGATAGTGGTGAACTATGTTAAAACATAGGGCATGAAATCCCTATCAATGGAATTAGTCCGCTATCAACTTAAAAGAAGCCCCTTAATTGTTTAAGGGAAGTACTCAATAGAATTATAGTCAGTTCATGTGAAGAACCAGGACTTTTAAAGGTATTAGTCATACATCTTCTTTATTGCAAGAGCATTTACGAATCAGTAATTACAAATCTATGAAAAAGTATGTACTTTTTATTGGTATTGACATCTCCAAAAAATGGATTGATGCTGCTCTGACCTTAAACGGGCATAAAAAGGGGATGCAGCATGGTCGTTTTGACAATACAGAAAAAGGCTTCAGAAAAATGCTAAAATGGTTGTCTAATAGCTCCCTGAGCAATGGGGCAGTATCTTCATCGTGGTTGTTTTGTATGGAGCACACTGGCATCTACACCATGCCTTTGTGTAGTTTCCTGAGTAACGAGGGTTTAGACTTTGTATTGGAGTCAGCCCTTCGTATCCAAAGATCACTGGGGATTAAGAGGGGCAAGGACGATAAAGCGGATTCAAAGGACATTGCCAGATATTCTTATCTACATAGAGAGAGTCTGACAAAGAGTGAATTACTATCTCCTGTGTTGATGGAGTTGAAAAATTTGCTGACTTACAGGTCACGTCTGATTACGACTAAGAAAAGATATTTGACTTCTTCGAAAGAACTGCATGCTTTTAGCCGTAAAGAGGATGCTACGGAGTTTATCGTAAAAGGTAGTCAGGAATTATTAGATTACGTGAAAGCACAAATAAAAGCAACAGAAAAGCAGATCAAAGCTCTGATCGCCTCTGATCGGATATTGAAAAAGCTGTACACTTTAGTTAGTTCGGTCAAAGGGATCGGATTAATCATCGGGGTACAAATGATCGTTTATACGAACTGTTTTACCGCTTTTAGCAACTCAAGGCAGTTTGCCGCTTACATCGGTACTGCACCTTTTAAGAAAAAAAGTGGCAGTAGTGTGAATGTACCGGCAAAAGTCAGCAAGCTAGGGCATAAAAAGATCAAGGCCCTTTTATCCAATGGCATGATGGCGGCTATCAGACATGATAAAGAAATAAACAAATATTATCACAGAAAAATTGCGGAAGGAAAGTCTAAATACTCCGTCTTTAATGCAGTCAAAAACAAATTGATCAGCAGAGTATTTGCCGTTGTTAAGCGGGGAACGCCATATGTAGAGCTTTGCAATTATAAATAATATTTTTTGTAAAATATTCTCAAATATTCTTGCATTTAACATAGAATTCCATTGGCTACCAAATAGTCCGTGTCTACGACACTTTGTAAAGCTATCCAAGTTGAAAGGCTATCCAAGTCGCATCGCGACGAATTATTTGGTAGCCGATGAATTTATTCATGGGTACTTAATTCAATCGCACAGGTCGGTTTCAACCGTAGGCGAATCGAACGGCAAAATTGTCCAATTTGCTATTCAAACATCATAAATCCTATAAACGACAGACTGTGAAAATGTAAAATTGGGGGCTACTATTTCAACTTGGGTTAACACATTATTACATCCTAATTATTCGCTCAGTAATAATCTCCACTTCATTTGTTGTGACAGACAAAAAGTAGATTCCTTTTGAAAGTCCAGAAATATCAATAGACTGTCCTTCTGTTATTTTTCCGCTTTGTATCACCTGCCCTGTTGTACTGGTTATTTCATATTTCCCGTAAGGAATACCTGCTACTTCAAATATGCCAGTTGTTGGATTGGGCAATATCAACATTTCTGGCAGCGTTTCGGGGCTGGTCGCTGGGACAGCACAGACATTGATCACTTCTATCTCTCCATCGCAGCCGAAAGCATTATTACCAATCAAGTTTGGTAGGTTATTATTCAGATAATCGCAAACGGGTGCTACTGCACAATAGGAAAGATTCGGGTTATCTGTCATTCTTAAATCCGTCAGTTTTGTATAGTCTATATTATTCAATCCAGACAGGCTTGTAAGTGAAACATTATTGTAAATTTCTAATCGCCCTTCGATAGCTTCCAGATTATTTAGTCCGTTAAAATTGTTTAACCCATTATTATCAACTTGCAAATTGCCATCAATTGTTGCCAAATTATTCAGTCCGCTAAAATCTGTCAGATTATAGTTTCCAGCAATTTTTGTATCCCCACCAATTACATTCAGGTTTATTAAGCCATCAAAACGCTCTAAGGCTGGATTTCCTTCCACTTCAAACCAGTAATTTATTGACGTTAAATTTTCCAGTCCATTAAAATTTTTGAGCGACAAATTAAACCTAACGTCAAAACGACCTGAAGATAATCCCCCACCAATTGTAGTGAGGCTACCCAGACCTGAGAAATCTAAAAGTGCATTATTTCTTCCGATATAAACATCATTAATAAATGTAACATTATCCAGTCCCGCAAGGCTATTTAAAGACTCATTATCAAACATATACAAATACCCAGGAATCGAAGTAAGACCTGACAAATCTGTAATATTCCCTAATGATGGATTAAACCTCACACTGATTCCGTTCACGCTATTCAGATTTTCCAAGCCTGAAAAATTGCCTAACAAAGCATTATCAGCTACATAAAGATTTCCTCCTATCGTTTTCAGGCTATTCAGTCCATTGAGGCTGACCAATACATCATTGCCCAAATAGGCTTCATATTCTCCAGTATTTATATACCCAACACGTAAATTTCCCCCAATAAATTCTAAATCATCTAGTCCCGTAAGATCTATCAGTCCGTCATTCTGATATATAGAAAGATCAAAAAACAAACTATCAATATTTTCCAGCCCAGTCAGATTAGTGAGCGCATGGTTTCCAGCAATCTCCAGACCTCCAACGAGTGTCAGATTGCTCAAAGCAGAAAGGCTTTCAAGTGATATATTACCTAGTTCATTTTGCCAGTCTTCTTCATCTACATAACCTATTTTCAAGAAAGAAACAGTCGTCAAATTATCCAAACCTGTTAAATTAATAAGTCCATCGTTCTCATAAATCCCCAACTCTCCAGGAATAGTTGTGATATTTTCCAATCCAGTCAAATTGACGAGTGAACCATTTCCTGTAATTCGCAAATTTAAACCTATATTGGACAAATTACTCAACCCAGTAAGATCAGTCAAAGCTGGATTACCAGCCTCAAAAACACTATAAAAACTCTCATATCCTATTTCCAAAGTATTGCCTATAATAGTCAGATTATTCAAGCCCGACAGATTGGTCAAAAAATCATTTTTATACAAGGTAAAATCGCCTGGTATGGTCTGGATATTTTCCAGTCCGGTAAGACTCATCAATGCAGTTCCTTCAATATGCAGGCTCCCGCCTATTGACATCAAATTACTCAGGGCAGAAATATCGGAAAGCATTTCATTCACTAATTCGGGTTGCCACTGGTAAACCTTCCCTAACTCCAAATTTCCACCTATAGTCGCTAGGTTGTTCAGTCCGTCAAGGCTGGTTAGACCATCGTTGCCGTAAATAACAAGTGAGCCACCTATTGTCGTAATCGGGCTGAGTCCATTGAGGTTTGTAATGGCGGTGGAGTCCAGCATGCCTTCTATTCTAAGCTCACCGAGTATTTCCGTACAGCCCGGATTGTTCATGGCAAAATCGTCTATTTGTTGTTGTGTAGTGAATGTTACGCCTGTGGGGTAACATTGCGCCCAGACTCCTGTATAGCAAAGTAGGGCGAGCATAGTCAGATAAAATCGTTTCATTGTGTATTATTGTTTTTGATTATTAATAATGACACAAAGATGCAGTGTTTTTCTGGAGCTTTTATACACAAATATAGCTATAAATAAAATTACTTTAAACTAATATCTTTACATAAACTACTAATAAACAAATTTTTACACCCAATTAAAAAATAGTACAACAAACAACTCATTCAACACTTCAGGCTTATAGCCTTACTATTCGACCGATTTTTTTTTGTCCATTCGCCAAAACAGAGATAAAATAGATGCCTTTCGGCAAATTGGATATATCAATAGAATTATTTTCAAATTGTCCAGTCTGTAGTATTTGTCCATTGGTGTTCCGTATTTCATATTCGCCTTCGGCAATGCCTTTGATCTTACATATTCCGTTTGTCGGGTTTGGGAGAATGAAGATCTCTGCTGACTTTTCAATGTTGCTGACGGGAACAGCGCAGGCATTTAAAACTTCAGCGATACTATCACAATTCGTATTATTATTCATAATTTCGGAAGGCTGATTGCTATTCAGGTAATCACAAATATTGCTATACGCACAGAAAGAAAGTTGTGGATTATTATAAATACGCAGGTCGTTGATTCCTGTATAATTTACATTTCTCAGTCCGGCAATATTGAGCAAAACAGGGTTATCTAATATAAGAATAGATTCGCCGATACTAGTGATATTTTCTAGCCCATTGAGCGTCGTCAGGGCATTATTATTTTCAATATAAATACCGCGCTGGATAGTCGTAATATTTTGCAATCCAGTTAGGTTCGTCAGGTTTCCATTGGATTGTAGGATTAAATTGCCGCCTACAGTAGTTAAATTATCTAATCCAGTGAAGCTGTTTAAGGCAGGATTCAGGTGTACCTGGAGGTAGCCACCTAAACCTGACAAGTTTTCTAAACCTATCAGATTGCTCAGTGTTGCATGACCTCTGATATTCAGAAATCCGCCTATCGAATTCAAATTATTCAGTCCAGTCAGGTTGGGCAAAGCGTTATTATTATTAAGATACACGCTTCTTCCTATACTTGTCAGATTTTCCAGCCCTGCCAGACTTGTCAATGAAGAACTGTTCCAAATTCTCAAACCTTTTCCAATACTGTTCAGGTCATTCAAGCCATTCAAATTAGTGAGTGGATTATTTTGGATGATGAGGTCGTTTCCGATAGTCGTCAGGTTGTCCAATCCAGTGAGGCTGCTTAGTCCGCTATTATAATAAACCCGCAGGCTTCCGCTAATATTGGTCAGTCCATTCAGTCCGTTTAAGTTATTGAGTCCTGGTATGTTTTGAATGGTCAGGTCGCCTCCAATTTCGCTCAGGCTTTCCAATCCTGATAATGTACTTAATTCAGGATTATCTATAATTTCAAATTGGCGGCCAATAAAACTGAGGCTATTGAGTCCTTCAAAACTGACCAGTGCATTATTGTTCCGAATATAGACTTCCCCACTAATGCTATTTAAATTGTCCAGTCCCGCCAGTGTTGTCAAGCTGGTATTATAGCGTATATTGAGGTATTCACCAATATTGTTCAAACTATTCAGCCCTTGAAAACTGCTTAGACTGACATTATCATATACATCCAGATATTCACCAATAGACAACAAATTTTCCAGTCCACTAAAATTTATCAGTGCTGGATTGTTTTGGATACGCAGGAAACTAGAAATGCTTTGCAGATTATTTAGTCCGGCACAGTTCAGCAGTCCTGCATGATCTCTAATGCTCACATAGCCGCCCACCGAAGTCAGGCTATTGAAGCCTGCAAAATCTGTCCATTGCGCATTGGATTCCAGGTATAAATCGCCTTTGATTTCATTCAGATTGTCCAGTCCTATACTGCTGCTGAGATTTGGATTATTGAATATCAAGAGGCTTCCGCCAATAATTTCAACAGGCAACAAACCTGACAAATTATTCGCAGTACTTGTGCTGATACGGACATCACATAGGATCTCTTTGCAATTCGGATAATTGACTGCAAAGCTGTCTATTTGTCCCTGAGTGGTAAAGGTGATGCCGTCAGGCAAACAAGTTTGGGCTGATATACTGCCAGGCAGACAGGTTTGTGCCTGCATATTTCCATAGAAAAAAAGGCAGAGCAATAGTCCGTAAATTCTGTTCATAGCAATTGTTTGAGTTTACAAATGCCTAAGATACAGCTTTTAAAGACGAAACGTTTGTATAAATTATATTTTAACTAAGCGCTGAACGCTCTGCTCATTATCCACCATAAGAGATATAAAATACACGCCTTGCGGGAAAGTGGATATATCAATGGACGCATCATTTTCCAATTGCCCACTTTGCATAACTTGTCCAGCAACATTCAACAGCTCATATTTGCCTTCGGCAATGCCTTTAATATTGAACATTCCAGTTGTGGGGTTTGGGAAAATTTCAACAGGTTCAAGGCCTCCGGTTTCTTCCACATTTACTATATCATTATAAAAGAAATTTCGGCATATCCTGTCGTTGTCGTGGTCTTTATCTGTCAATTGGTTGGGTCTTGTGGTATATAGACATAATTGGCTATATTGACTAATCCAATAGAGATTGAGGTCGGGAAAATCTACTGTATCTAATTGTCCTGGCAGCAGGTTTCTATTGTCGTAGGTCATCATGCTCGCCTGTGCATTATAACATATAAAGTAACAAAAGGGCTCATAAAGGGCATTTACCTCAAAATAATCTATGACTTCCGTTCCAAAATTTTGTACCACCGCCTTAATCCCTTCTGCCTCAAAATGAGTGTTACAATCATAAAACTGACTAAAATAAGTGCTGTCGGCTGCATTCACCAGAATATTCACTACCCCTATATCTGCATTGGCATAAGTATCATTAAAATCATTGTTTACATTCTTTATCCAAGTATGTTTATATTCATGCCCGATCATTTTTACATAATCATCTTTTACATCAATATCCCTTGTTTGAAAAGGAACTGTAAATTCATCCATCATGTTCAGGTTGTAATCCACTTTAAAGAGGCTAGACGAATCGGCGGTTGCCCAGTTCACAGCGTAAATATACTGGCTGTCACATGTCAGTTCCGTATAATTGGCACTGACAGAGACGCTTGGAATATTCAACGAATTGGTCAGGTTAAGCTGATTGTCATAAAGTTGCAGTGTATTATCAATCAAAAGTGCCACCATGCCATTATTCAAGAACTTAACATATCCGAATGATGCATTTATTCCTATCTCATAATTATTGCCAGAACTTCCAATATACGATAACTTTCTATTTGAAATAGGCCCTCCGAAAACTACAAGGTCTTCCGTTAAGCGATTATAATCGTATGTCACTATATCATTAAAATTAGCAGGTACATTTTGTAAAATATTTCCGCCATTGTCCAACTCTATTAAATTTCCCAAAACCCTTACCCATACACCTCCGTTATTTGAAGTTATCAAAGATCTAATAAAGTTTCCACCCGAACTGTCCACCGTTTTATTCCAAAGTAGATTACCATTGACGTCAAACTTCATGACATCACCATAACCAAAAGCATCACATAAACCGTGCGTGCCCGCTATAAAAAAAGTATTATCAGTACCTTTGGCTGCTCCTTTAAAAAAGTAGGCTTCATCAGGTGTTAACCCAGGATAAGTATTGCTCCAAAGCAGATTACCGGAAGCATCTAGCTTATCGAGCCTTAAGATTTCATTCCCATAACTACCACTCATATAATCTTTACCGACAATTATATCTTCTCCATTGTCCATTGCAAATATGTATTCGCCATAACTGAAAAAGGAATTTCGGATAGTGGTTTCAAGGTAAGTGTTTTGCGCAAACACAGTAGTAAGAAATAAGAAATTGAACACGAGTAAAAAAATTGTTTTCATTTTATTTGGTTTAAAAAGTTTCAGAATCTGCATCAAGGCAAATTTATTTATAAATAAGCTACAAAACAAGGTAGAAATTTAATCCTTTGTCGACAAAAAGCATCTCTTTACATCTTAAGCAGTCTCCTGACTACTTGTTCATTATTTATAATAATAGACATAAAATACACGCCTTGTGGCAAAGCGGATATATCAATGAAAGCCTCCTTGTCCAATTGTCCGGTTTGCATGATTTGTCCAACAGTATTCACAAGGCTGTACTTGCCTTCGGCAATGCCTTGTATCTGAATTTTATCTGTAGCGGGGTTGGGGAAAATGGTGATAGCTGTATGCGCTCCAGTTTCCTCTACATTTACAATATCATTATTGAAAAAGTCGCGGCATATTTCATCATTATCATGATTTTTATCTGTCAATTTATTCGGTCTTGTCGTATAAAAACACAAGCGAGTGTCCTCATATCCCCAAAGATTGAGGTCAGGAAAATTAACTGTAGTACTTTGCCCTGGCAATAAGTTCTGGTTATCATAAGTCATCACGATCGCCTGAGCATCATAGCAATCGTTCAGACAATGATATAGAGCGTTTACCTCAAAATAATCTATGACTTCAGTACCAAAATTTTTCACCACTACGCTCATTCCTTCTGCCTCAAAATTGCAATTGCAAGAAAAGACGAATTCAGCACAAGTACTATCGGCAGCATTGACAAAAATATTCACCACGCCTATATCTGTATTGGCATACGTATCATTAAAATCGTTATTGAAATTCTTTACCCAGATATGTTGGTATTCGTACCCGACCATTTTTATATAATTGTCTCTTATATCAACATCATTTACAGCTAGAGGCGTCGTCAATTCATCAATTATGTTCAGGTTATAGTCTAGTTTCATCAAGTTGAATGGCAGACTCCATCTCCCTGTTGTCAGATATATATACTGATTGTCCGACAACACTTTCTTATAGCCACTGGCTGACAAGCCACTAACGTCCAATGAGTTTATTAAATTGAGTTGGTTGTCATAAATTCCTAAGACATCATCGCTCAGAAAAGCGACCGAATTATTGTCCAAAAACTTAACATCTCCTGGTATAGTGCCGCTCATCATTACTTCATAACTACCTCCGGTCTGTTCTATATACCGCAATTTGCTGTCCCCACTAACAAAGCCAAAAGCCACGAAATCACCAGTTGAAAGACTATGGTCATAACTCGCAACATAATCAAGATTTGTAGACACCGTCTGTGCGACATCTCCGTTAGCGTCCAGTTCCGTTAGCACCCCAGCGCCCTCTATCCATACCCCTCCATTATCAGCAGCTTTTAATGAACCTGAACCTATAGAGGAAAGTCCTAGGCTATTGGTCGTTTTAACCCAAAGCAGATTACCATTCGCATCAAATTTCATGATGTCATTATAGTCCAAATAATCACATCCTCCTTGATTGCCTGTTATAAAAAAAGTATTGTCAGTGCCTTTAACTGCATCAATAAAACTATAAGCTTCACCAGTCAATGCAGGGTAGCTATTGCTCCAAAGTAAATTGCCCGAAGCATCCACCTTGTCGAACCTCAAAATTTCATCGCCCCATCCACCGCTAACGTAATCTTTACCGACAATAATATTTTCCCCATTGTCCATCGCCAAGACGTATTCACCATAACTGAAAAAACCATTTCGGATAGTGGTTTCGAAGGAAGTATTTTGTGCAGAAAGCACAGAAATTGTCAGTAAGCTACCGACAGTAAGCAGGAATATGTATTTCATAGTTATTACTTTTTTATGTTAAAATCTTATAAAAGATACAATATATATATAAAAAACTCGTCTGTTCGATTAATTCAAAATCCACTTTATTTTACAAAAAGCAAAAAATACCTTGCATAAATTTATAAAATTCGTATTTTAGCAAACTAAAGTTTGTTTTACTCAAAAATACAGACTAAATCATACGCTAGCATTTCAACATAAAACCTATTAAATACCACTATTATGAAAGTATACGCCACTAAGGACATCCGCAACATTGTCTTATTGGGACATTCCTCCAGCGGAAAAACAACGCTTGCCGAAACGATGCTTTTCGAGGGCGGCGGCATCACACGCCGAGGAACTGTCCAGGGTCAGAATACCGTTTCCGACCATTATGAAATAGAAAAAGATCGGGGCAATTCCATCTTTTCGTCTTTACTGCACGTAGATTGGAGAGGCACTAAAATCAATATTATTGATACACCAGGCTATGACGATTTTGTAGGCGAAGTGATTTCTTCGCTCAAAGTAGCCGATACTGGTGTCATTGTACTGAATGCGCAACAAGGCGTGGAAGTCGGGACAGAATTGATCTGGGAATACACGGAAAAATTCAAAACGCCCGTGATTTTTGTCGTCAATCAACTCGATCATGAAAAAGCCAATTATGAGCAAACGCTGGAACAGGCACAAGCTCGTTTTGGAAACAAGGTCATTCCGATGCAATATCCACTCAATGCAGGCGATGGTTTTAATACGATTGTGGATGTGCTGAAAATGGTGGTCTATAAATTTCCGGCTGATGGTGGTAAGCCGGAGAAAATGGATATTCCAGCCGACGAAAAAGCCAAAGCAGAAGAAATGCACCAACAACTCGTAGAGGCTGTTGCCGAATATGACGACGACCTGATGGAAGCATTTTTTGAAAAAGGTTCGCTGACAGAAGAAGAATTGACAAAAGGCATGAAATTGTCCATGCTCAATCATCAGATATTTCCCTTGTTCTGCATTTCTGCCGAAAACAATATGGGCAGTGGCCGCGTGATGGGCTTCCTGAATGATATTGCACCCGCACCTGCTGATAGCCCAGTGATGCTGGATAGCGGTGAAGAACTCGCTCCTGATTCTGAAGGACCAGCGCTGCTGTTTTTCTACAAGACGCTTTCCGAGCCTAGACTGGGAGAAGTTTCTTATTTCAAAGTGTATTCTGGCACATTAAATAGTGGTGATGAATTGTATAATGAGCGCAGTGGTGCAGCCGAACGACTCAGCCAAATCAATGTTATTAGTGGCAAACAACGTGATAAGGCAGACACGCTCAAAGCGGGTGATATTGGGGCAATTGTAAAATTGAAAGAAACCAGAAGCAATGATTCTTTATCTGTCAAAGGTAGTGGATTGAAGGTAGAGCCGATTGATTATCCCTCGCCTCGTATTCGTAGTTCAGTTAGTGTTGCCGACCAGAAAGATCTCGAAAAGATGATGGATGGACTGAGGCAGTTGAGTAAAGAAGACCCAACCATTATAGTAGAACAATCACCAGAACTCAAGCAGATTATTCTTCATGCACAAGGCGAATTACATTTGAATATTATCAAATACCGTCTGGAAAAAATGTATAATCTCGATATACAATATGGTAAGCCACGTATTCCTTTCCGGGAAACAATCACCAAGTCAGCCAGTGAATCTTATCGTCACAAAAAGCAAAGTGGAGGTTCAGGGCAATTTGGTGAAGTACACATGCGGGTAGAGCCTTACACCGAAGGTATGTCGCCGCCCGATGGACTCACCGTCAGAAAAACGGAAGAAGTGGAATTAAAATGGGGTGGAAAATTAATGTTCTACTGGTGTATTGTTGGTGGTTCTATTGATGCCAAATACCAAAATGCCATTATAAAAGGCATTACCAATACTATGGAAAATGGTCCGATGACGGGTTCTTATGTGCGCGATGTGCGGGTATGTGTATATGATGGAAAAATGCATGCCGTAGATTCCAATGACATGGCTTTCCAACTGGCCTCTGCACAGTGTTTCAAATCAGCTTTCCGGGAGTGTGGACCAACTATCCTGGAGCCTGTTTATGACATAGAAGTGCTGACACCAGATACAGTCATGGGCGACATTATGGGCGACTTGCAGACCCGTAATGCCATGATTATGGGTATGGGCGCACAAGGGCATCATCAACTCATCAAAGCCAGAGTGCCTTTGCGTGATTTGTATAAATATTCTTCTACCCTCCGCGCACTTTCGCAGGGACGTGCCAAGCATACCCGAAAGTTTGCCGATTATCAAGCCGTGCCTCGTGATGTGCAGGAAAAATTGATTGCAGAATATAATAGAGAAGAAGTGATGGCCTGATTAAATTAATTAAGTTTAAGTTTAAGTCGAAGATTAAGTTTAAACTCTATATATTGCTGTTGAAAATGTTGCCTTTGGCAATACTTTCAACAGCTTTTTTTTAAACTTAAACTTCTCCTGACATGATTAAAACAAGTTCCCTCCTCCCCCCGCTCCTACTCGCTTTCATCTTCTTTTTTTCCTGCAATTATAAAATAAAGCCTGGAGCTAATAGCACACCTGCTGACGCTACTTTATCTGTCATTGCTTTTGGTTCGTGTAATAATCAGGATGAGCCGCAGCCTATGTGGGAATATATTGTATCGCATAATCCTGATCTTTGGATTTGGTTGGGAGACAACATCTATGCCGACACAGAAGACATGGATGTGATGAAACAGATGTACGATAAACAATTAGCACACAAGGGCTATCAGAGTTTGCTGGAAGCGGCTCCGGTTGTTGGGATGTGGGACGACCATGATTATGGTGTAAATGACGGTGGTAAAGAATATTCCAAAAAAGAAGAAAGCAAGCACTTGATGTTGGATTTTTTGGGTGTTCCCAAAACGGCTGAAGTGCGCAATCGCTCTGGTGCTTATCAGAGCTATGTGTATGGCAAATCTCCGAAACAGGTTAAAGTTATTTTACTGGATACCCGTTCTTTTAAAGACCCTATTGAAAGAAAGAAAAAGACCGGTTATGTCCCCGATGCCAAAGCAGAAATACTGGGCGAAGCACAATGGCTCTGGCTGGAAAATGAATTAAAAAACAATAGCGCTGACCTGACCATTATTGCCAATGGCACACAAATATTACCCGCAGAACATAAGTATGAAAAGTGGGCAAATTTCCCGACAGAACGGGAACGTTTTATGCAGCTCGTGGACAAAGTTGCACCTAAAAACCTATTCATTCTCAGCGGTGATCGGCATTTTGGCGAAATTTCGGGACTGACTACGACAAATGGTACAGCCATTTACGAAGTCACTTCCAGCGGACTCACTCATTCCTATGAAGCCATAAAAGACGAACCCAATCAACACCGCCTTGGCAATTTTACGGGGCAGTTAAATTTTGGGCTGATGCTCATAGAATGGGATTCTCCTGTGCCTAATGTGCACTTGCAATTGCGGGGCATTGAGAATGTAGTACGGGAAGATATTCAGGTAGAGCTAAAATAATCATTTATCAGGAATCATTTATCATTGCTAACAAGGCGTGTCATATACGTTATGAATGATGAATGAATGAATGAATGATGAATGATAAATGATAAATGATAAATGAATAAAAAACAGCGCATCGCCTTCCTACTCTTTATTGCTTTCTTTTTTTTCTGCAATTATAATACACACGAATTAAGGGCTAAACTAAGCTACTATACACTTTGCAGACTAGATATCAATCTCCCCCTTTGGAGCGGGCAAGGGGGAGGAAAACTAAATTTCCAGAATCCTGATAATTCTGGGCAAGACACATTGTCCACCATTGCTTTTGGGTCCTGCAATCAGCAAAACAAAGCTCAGCCTATGTGGGAGCATATTATAAAAAACAAGCCCGACTTGTGGATATGGCTGGGCGATAATATCTATGCTGACACGGAGGACATGAATGAGATGAAGCGGCAGTATGCCCAACAACTACAGCACAAGGATTATCAACACTTATTAGCAAGCTGCCCGATTATTGGTACTTGGGATGACCATGATTATGGTGTAAATAATGGCGGTAAAGCTTATCCAAGAAAAGAAGAAAGCAAGCAGTTGATGTTGGACTTTTTGGGTGTGCCCAAAACGGCTGAAGTGCGGACTCGACCTGGTGCTTATCAGACTTATGTATACGGTCAATCGCCTCGACAGGTGAAAATTATTTTGCTGGATACCCGTTCTTTTAAAGATGATATTGGAGATAAGAAAACAGGTTATCGACTACGTCCAGAGGCAGAGATTTTGGGTAAGGCACAATGGGACTGGCTGGAAATGGAATTAAAAAACAATACAGCCGACCTGACTATTATAGCTAATGGCACACAGGTACTTCCAATGGAGCATAAATATGAAAAATGGGCAAACTTCCCTGAAGAGCGTGAAAGACTTTTCAAGCTACTGGGTAAATCAACAACTAAAAATATTTTCCTACTGAGCGGAGATCGGCATTTTGGTGAAATATCCTGTTTGCATGTACCAGGCGGAAAAGCTATCCACGAAGTCACTTCCAGTGGTCTTACGCATTCTTATAAAACCCGAAGAAACGAGTCCAACCAATTTCGTATGGGAAATTCTACGGTAGAACGCAATTTTGGACTGATGCGCATAGAATGGGACGCGCCTGTACCTCATGTACATTTACAATTGCGAGGTCTTGGGAATGTGCTGCGGGAAGACATTGAGGTAGAATTGAATTGAGTGAGTTGTTCTGCTTTTTTGTCATTTGCTTCCTAATTCAACATTCAAAAAAAATGCCACCCTGCAAAAGCAGGATGGCATTTTTTTTAAAATATCTTCTTCAAATTATTTCAAAGATTTCAATTCTTTCGATTGCTTTATCGTGCGTACTTGTTGTGCTTCTTTTGCAAGATTCACTAGTCCTGTACGACTCGCTTTTGTATTCGTATTTACAATCGTGTTGAGTTGTTGTGATAGTTGATTAACCGGAGGTGCAACTAGTGGCGCACAGCCTCCAATGATTGCAGAGAAATCAGAGTTGGCAACAGCAGTAAAGCCATTCTCCATACAGTTGATTTGTCCTGCGTCATAAACTACTACTTCACCAGCAGCCGTTACATCTGTAGAAGTGATGCTATTCGCCACTACATAAGTCTGACTACCAACTTCAGAAGTACTGAGTACTAAATCAGTCGCACAAGAAGTACCACATGCTTCAATGATGACATCATCTACCAAAATAGCAGTAGAAGACCCTGCAACTGATCCTGTTTCTGTCAGTGTAAACACAATAGTATGCGAACCACCATCTGCATAAGCAGATAGGTCTATTGTTTCCTCACCCCAGTTACCGCCACATCTGGCATCTCCACCATTGAAAGTTTGCACGACAGTGCCATCAATAGTCACCTGATACACATCAGCAGCAGCAGCACATGCACCAAACCAAATCCAGTAATGCATAGTTGCAGCAGTACTGGCAGGAATAGTGATGGTCTGACTGACAGAATTGGTATTAGCAGTACCAAACCCACCGAGGAAAACATGCGTTAAATCATCTAAAGGAAACGCAGCAGATATAGTACCAGAAGCCGCAGGTGTTTCTGTCCATAATCCATCTTCAAAACTTCCGTCAAGGCTAGCGTCATCCATGATGAAGCTACAACCCGCAGCTGGTCCGGCAGCCTGACGACAATCGCCATACAAAGAATTACCAAATCCAACATTACAACCATCTGTAAGGCCATCTGTGAAAATAACATCATAGACCTGCGTATTATCAGGAAGAGGAATCGTTACATTACCAATAGCCAATGGAATTCCACCGCTCACAACAAAGCCGCTTCCAGTACGAACCTCTGCTGTAAATCCTGCAGAACCAGCAGTAGGCGAACCTAAGTCTGTAATCTCAATAGTCACTGATGGACCAGCACAATCATAAGAAACAAATGTACCAGCAGGAGGTGTACAAACACCCGGACAAGCTGCTGCTGCTGTTCCTGCCCATGCCGTACCTGCTGCATTCACAGCAGTAGACATATCAATTACCAAATCAAAAGTACAAGCACCTGTAGTCGTTGCATCTGTAAAAGTAATAGTAATAGTTCCACCTGAAGCGGCTAAATCTGCATCGGTCAATTCTAATAATCCAATATTAAAATCAGCTATAGTTCCTGTAGAAACAGAAATCGGGTCAGTACTTGCATATAATGTCCCAAAATTAGTTGTTGTTGTCCAGTCTGTCACGCAGGCCTGACCACCGTTTGGCGCAAATGGCACATAAACTGCTGCCATAGCAGGGTTGGCAACACCTGTACTTACTTCGCTTGCGCAATAAGCGACAGGAGCAGTCGAAGCTGCAAAAGCACCTGTGTCATAACCAGTCACTAAGATTCCTTCACCGCCTGTACAGTCGCAATCTACCGCACAGTTACAATAGTTTTCTGTTGATTCACAAATATTATCTCCACAAGTACCACAAGCTACACCAGAGTTGGTGGTAATTGTAGGTACACCATTATCTACTTGAGCTAAAGCCGTTCCACAGCCTCCTACAGTTGTTACAACAAAATAAGCTGTTCCGGTAGTCGTTGCCGTAAATGTAATCGTACAACCTGTTACAACAGTTGATGTTCCACCTGTAACGTTTCCTCCAGCAGCAGTTCCGCCTTCAATAAGCGTAATTTCAACAGGGCCGCCCCATGCAGTAGCATTACAACCGACCAGCTCGAAGGTATAGTTTCCACCAGCTATTACATCAGAGAAATAGAGTTCATTTTGCCATGCCGCATAAGGAGCTGCTACCGATTCGCCAGTACAACCTGCTACATCAATAGCCTGGTCACCGTATGGCCCACCCGTATATATCGTACACCCTGCTACCGGAGGTGCGCCACAAGGAGCATATACCCCACCTAAAACCAATGTTCCTGTATTATCAGGGTCAAGCCAAGGCTTCAACTGGCTAGCCGCAGCCGCACCACCAGAAGTCCAGTGAAAAGATGTTTTTCCATAGATATCCGGACCGTTTTGATTGGTACATTGCGAACTACCAGCCGACAAAGTACCGACTATTTGGGCCGCATTATTAAAAAGAGGAGAACCTGAAGAACCACCTTCTGTTACCCCCCAGCCATTTGAATTAGCCGACCATACAACCTGCCAGTGGGTATTGGCAGTTACGCCAGCCCAGCTCGTTGATGCCAGGTTACTGGTGAAGGTAGAAATTTTCATAATATCTCCAGCAGGGTGGTGCAAACCTGTTCCTGCATTTGTAGTTGCATTTACTGCATCCCAGCCATTATAATATACATTATAAGCCGCTGGTGGAGTGGTATTCAATGTCAATAATAAAAAATCTGAGCCATTGGCACCACCACCGCCACCGGTACTATTAGCATTAACCGAACAACCTGTCACTGTGTTAAGTGTAGGCTGTGAAGCTGGGTTGGCACAGGCAGCCGCTTCATAATTAAAGTAAAATATCCATTGATTGAGATTAGCGGCAGTAGTCAAAACGTTTCCATCTGTGCCACAGTGCATTGCTGTGAGGAAGTAAGGCGTACAGTCTTGTCTGACATTATTGACCAATGAACCTGAACAGAAGAACTGTCCTGCATTGACACGCAAGAGAATACGGGCAACACCATTTTTCTCATCCTGCCAGTCATCACCTACAGGTGAGCAGTTTACATTCACCTCGCAAGCACCAGAATCGCCAAAATCACGTGTTTCGCGTAAGGATTTTACACCTCGGTAAGCATAACCTACATCAGACATACTCAATCTTACCTGATCTGTTGTGCCAGCCGGCTCATAATATTCTATGATAAAATTATTGTCCCGGATATGATCAATCGCAAATTCAGTTCCGTTCGTTGGGTTATTTTGTTGCGTATACGCGCCTAATACCTGCTCTTTATACTCATTGTATAAAAACAATTTTGCTCCGGCTGGCAGGTAAAAGTCGTCAAAGTAAGGATTCAGTCCTTTGGCATTATTATCTGCCTGAACTTTCAGACGCCAGATGCGATCTCCATTTGGCAGTGTCTGCCATAAACCGCTGTTATTTGTTGTGTAATCGACTGGAATGATCTCCCCGACCTTGTATCTTCCGTTGTTTTCACTTTCGGCACGAACTTGTTCTAGATTTAAAGTGGGTAGCCATTCTGATGGGATATTGTCATTGAAATTTTTTGCGGTTACATCAAAACTCAATGGAGTTCCGCCTTCGCTGATTTGGGCATTAGAGTGGGTATAACTGCACAAAAGAAATGCAGTTAACAGCAATAGTAGTCTTTTCATTACAAATAGTTATTAATTAATAAATTAGAACTTATCAATAAGCTCCGTGATACCAGATGTTTATCGTAAGGGGACACCAAATTAAGTATAATTAAAGGAAAAGAAAAAAATCGACTCTATTTTGTCAGTGTAACAAAAAAAAGTGAACCTACAATGACAATTCCATATCAGGGGTAGGACAAAGAGCAAAAGATATTAGTAGCTAATTAAACTTCGGAATTGACCATTAATTGGTTCAGGTGCTAAAAAATGAGCTTTCCATCCGCCTATTTCGCAAAAGCGGTGGGTTTAAACCCACCGCTTTTGCGAAATAGGCGTGCAAATCAATTAATGGTCAATTCCGTTAAACTTTATGCTATAAAAAAATAGCTTACCATTTTTGGTAAGCTATTTTTTCTTGTTGCAAAAATAAATTTTATCTCCGAATCAGATTATTTCAAAGATTTCATTTCCATACTCCTCATTGCTTTACTTGTACTTGGCTGTAGTTCGGCATTTTTTGAAAAATTCTTTTTTGCCTGTCCAGCTTTTTGAAACGATGTATTGTTCAGACTAGTCGTCTTTTTCGCACTACTATTTCCGCTGTTTGGAGCCAGTAAAACTGGACAACCACCAATAATAGCTGAAAAATCCGAGGCAGCATCTGCCTCAAAGTCATTTTCCAGACAGATAATCTGTCCTGCATCATAAACGACATCTTCATTGGCTGCTACTGCATCCGTCGAAGTGATACTATTATCCGCAACATAAGTCTGTGTACCTACTTCCGAAGTTGTTAATACCAAATCAGTTGCGCAAAGCAAACCACATGCTTCAAGGATAATCTCATCAATCATAACTTCTGTAGCACCATCACCTGCACCTGAACCCATTTCGCTTAACGTAAATAGTATATCATGTGCGCCTCCATCAGCATAAGCACTTACATCTAAACTGACTTCAAACCAATTACCATTACAGTTTACATCACCACCATTTAAGGTTTGGACAACTGTGCCGTCGATTGTAAATTCAAAGACATCCGTAGCATCAGCACAATTAGGCAGTAATAACCAGTAGTGCATCATTGCTGATGTACTTAAAGGAATCGTTATGTTTTGTCCAATTGAATCTATGTTGACCGTTGCATAGCCACCAAGATAGGCGTGCGAGAAACTATCCAAAGGAGTCGCAGTATTTAATACAAAAGGCGTATATGTCCAGGTATCAGCTTCAAAGCCTCCACTTAAGTTATCTTCATCCATAACAAAGACACAATCAGTTGCAGGTCCGTCCGCCTGACGGCAGTTGCCATACAAAGCTGTGCTATTAAAAAATCCAACTTCACAGTCAGTAGTTACACCATCTGTAAGCACCACATTATAAATCTGACTATTATTCGGAAGCGGAATGACTATATCGCCTATCGCTAATGGAATTCCAGTACTTACTACAAAACCACCAGCAGTCCGTACTTCAGCTGTAAATCCAGTAGAACCAGCACTAGGTACACCCAAATCTGTAATATTAATAGTTACAGATGGTGTGGCACAATCATAAGAGACAAAAGTTCCAGCAGGTGGTGTACAAACTCCTGGACAAGCTGTAGCAACTGTACCAGCCCAGGGTGCGCCTGCAGCATCAACAGCCGTTGACATATCAATCACCAAATCAAAAGTACAGCCATTTCCAGTTGTAACATCTGTAAAAGTAATCGTGAAGATCCCTCCTGAACTTGCCAGATCAGCATCTGTTATTTCTAATAAGCCAATATTAAATTCGCCAATAGAATCTGTATAAGGACTAATAGGATTGGTACTCGCATATAATGAACCGAAGTCAGAAGTAATATCCCAGGCTGTCACACAAGCCTGATTACCAAATGGTGCAAAAGGTACATAAACGACTTCATTCGTCGGATTAGCACCACCTCCATTTACCTGCGGCTCGCAATAAGCTACAGGGGCAGGAGCAATCACAAAGTTGCCCGTATCATAACCTCCGACAAAAACAGGATCGGCTCCCGTACAACCACAATCCTGCACACAACTACAATAAGTCTCTGTAGATTCGCAGACAGCATCTCCGCAAGTACCACAGGCTACGCCTGAGTTGGTGGTAATGGTTGGGACTCCATTATCGGTATTGAGTACAGGAGTTCCACAACCTCCGACAGTTGTGACAACAAAATAAGCTGTTCCAGTATTGATAGCTGTGAAAGTAACTAAACAGCCTGTCACCACAGTTGTGGTACCGCCTGTAACGGTTCCGCCAGTGGCTGTTCCGCCATCAATAACAGTAATTTCAACATCTCCTCCCCAGGCTGTAGCATTACAACCAACAAGTTCGAAGGTGTAGTTTCCTCCGGCAATGACATCCGAAAAATAGAGTTCATTCTGCCAGGCAGCGTAAGGTGCATTCACAGATTCACCATCGCAACCAGCCAAGTCGATACCTTGGTCGCCATAAGGTCCTGCGGCATACTGAAGACATTGAGCAGATACATCAAATGCCCATAAGAAAGCAAAGCAAGTCAACACTAAGAGTTTGAATTTTTTCATTTCGTTTGTACGTTGAGTTTCCTTCCAAAACCGTTGGAATTCTAATCAGAAAATGATAGATTAGTTTTGAAACAGTGGATAATTAGAAAATTGATTAAATTGATATGTTCCCTCTTTTTTAGATGATTAAAGTTAAGGTTTTTTATAAATAATAATAATAAAATTGTCCATTTTTTTCTCAACCAACATTATGTTTGGTAATAAGAAAAACCTAAATTGCTGTTAATTACCAACTTTTCACAGCAATTGACGTTATAAATAAGTAGATTTGCACTATAAAAAAAAGACTTTTCATTCTTCATCAGATGACCTATCACAATACCAAATTGAACATTCCTTTTCAGCCACCGGTTTTGCCACAATTGACAAACGTTGCCGACCTGATTTCGCATACTTCTATTGATTATTATCATACTGCGAATGACTTACCTGCGTATTGGGATGCACTTGTACCTGAAAAGCAAATATTTCTTCGACATACTTACCTCCAAACCTTAGAGGAAAATTGTCCAGAAGGTATGCGTTTTTGTTATCTGGCTTTTTCTATCGACCAGCAGCCAATAGGTGTAGCAGCCTGCCAGATTAAATATTTTAAAGGAGATGAAACGCTGAATGAACCACCCGTTGCAGAAAAAGATCCCTGTTATTTTAAAGCAGTTGCCCGGCATTTTAAAAGTTTTGTTGCCCGACAGGTAGAGTTCAATACGCTGGTGTGTGGAAGTCTTTTGCTGACAGGTGAGCATGGTTACTTTTTTGATGAACGTATTCCTAAAAAAACAGTGATTCAGGTACTCATGAAAGGTCTGGAACAAGCCAGAGAGGAATTGAGTAAAAGGAACATCCCTATTTCGCTAACGCTGCTGAAAGACTTCTTTGAAGATACCCATACTGAAATCTCTCCACCTTTAGTTAATGATAAATTTTTAGAATTTACGGTACAACCTAACATGGTGCTTGATTTGCGTGCGGAATGGGTGCAGTTTGAAGACTATCTTTCCGCCATGAGTTCTAAGTACCGTGTACGGGCAAAACGCGCTGCCAAAAAAGGCAAAAAGATTGTCCGTAAGGAAATGAGTTTAGAAGAAATAGAAGCCAATGAGGCTCGGATATATGAGTTATATGAAGGCGTTTCCAAAAATGCCGGCTTTAATACTTTTGTACTTCATCCAAAATATTTCACCTCACTGAAGCGCAATTTAGCGGATAAGTTTAAACTGATTGCTTGTTATGTAGAAGATCGGCTGGTTGGTTTTTACACGACAATTCTTGATGGTGATGAACTGGAAGCGCATTTTCTGGGTTTTGAGTATGAGTTCAACCGAACCGCTCAGATTTACCTGAATATGTTGTACGATATGATAAAGATTGGACTGGAGTATCGGGTGCATCGAATTGTATTTGCACGTACTGCGCTGGAAATTAAAAGCTCAGTAGGTGCTACCCCAAGAGAAATGTATTGCTATATGCGACACAGCAATAATTTTCCGAATAAATTCCTGAAAAATTTCTTTGATTATCTGAATCCTGTGGAAGAATGGACGCAGCGTCGCCCGTTTAAGGAGTAAGTTTCAAACTCAAATACAAATATCAAACTCAAACTCAAATTTTCGGCTTGTTTAGCGATTGGTGAAATTTAGGGTTTGTGCGACTTCTGGACAGTTTTTCATGACGGCTGCCACTCTTTCATCTAAATACGCTTCTAATTCTTTCCCAGTCATTTTGGACAATACCCGATTTTTATGGCGGAGAAAAAGTTTATCTGAGATACATTCATTCATTTCCTCGTTCAGTGCTGATCTTGACCGACTCAGGTCTCCTATTTTTTTGGCATCATAGGCATTACTTTTAGCTGCCATCATTTTATAGGTGACGTCTGCAATTGGCTTTGCACATTGACAATATTTCAGGGCTTCCTGCTCTGCGAGTGAAAGTTCATTTTCATCGGAACAGCCTATACAGACAATTCCTATTAGTGCTAACAAAATTAGTGCTCTCATCGTGTGGGTGCTTGTATTCGTTGGTGATTACTCTATACAAGATAGAGCTTTTTTACATAAAAAGAAACCCTTATGTGGTTCAAAAAATCAAAAAATCATATTTGATGTTTATCTTTATACGGGTAAGATGGGTTTTGGGGTTCATTGGGTTGCATGTTTTATTTTATCAATTCGTTTTAAAACAAAAAAGCAGAACAGAAAAATATCTGTCCTGCCCTAGCCATTCAAGTGTTTCTTGATGCACCTGTTGCCCCTCGGCATTATGTAGTTTTAGGATGCCACTTTGATTTCGGTCACTGGTTAATTCACACTTACAAACGTATTTTAGAACGCAAAAAGAAACTCATCAACAGGCAGGAAGTCAGCCTTAGTAGTATCCAGAAATTACAAAGTGACCTTGTTGCTATCTCTCCTCTGACGGAACGGGACTGGCTGGAAGAAAAGATTGAAGAATTAGCCCATACAATTAAGAAAATTTAAACAACCTCTAATTCCCAGATTCAATTAAACACCGTTTTTTGAATTTGAATTTGGCGTTTGAATTTGAATTTCCACTCAATTACAATCCTCAATCACCGCTTCAAAATCCGCATCAGGATTCACCTGAAACCCCTGATTCAGTTCGATAAGATTACCTGCTTTGAATTGAATATCTGCCCCATCAATCCTAGCATCAGAAAAAATGCTTTGTGTGGCCTGGTAAGTGCTTTGATAGATATAAGGCAGCGTATATTGTGTTTCCGTACAAGTCGGTAAAAAGACAGGACAAGAACTGTACATTGGTCTGCCATCCAGATTCCAGGCAGGGTCAATGGGAATACATAAATGCGATAAAGCACTCAAGGCCACATCCGTAATCCGGGGCATAGCGGAATAATCGTAAGTAACAGTGTAAGCCGGAGAAGTCATCCAGGACGCGCCACTAATTGCTCCATGATTGGCACTGCCACTCAAATCCTGTACCTGAGCAGCCCCCGCGCCTTCATTCATGGGCCAATACCCAATCAAAGCACCATACTCAGGATGTGTTGCATCCAAACTACTACAATGCCAGTCGGCAATCGTATTGGCATCTAGTAGAGTTTTCCAGACCCGCACTTCTGCAATGCTTCCATTATAAGCATAATCATCCAGTGGATCCGTACCAAAGCGAAGCGGATAACCAGAGTCAATATCACCAATCAGCGAAATAGAAGTCGCATCAACATAAACACCATCCTGATACATCGTCATGTCGCCATCTCGGTCGAAGGTCACGGTGAGTGTATGCCAGGCATCGTCGGCAATGGTGCCGCCAGTATTCAAATCAGCTCGAAAAAAACCATCGCCTATATTCACTTTCCATTCGGGTCCAGAAGCGTAGCGAAACGAAAATACAAAGCCATTATTGATACCCGAATCCCAGTTTTTATTGCCAATAATAGCTACGTCAGCTGCTTGTGTGGTGCGTACCCGACACTCAATGCTAAAGTCCTGTGAACTGCCAAAATCAAAGTTACCTGGATTGGGTATTTCTACATAATCATTATTGCCATCAAAGGTCAGTTCGTCTGTCGTATTCAGGCAGTTTCCTGCAATGGGCGTCAGCGTACTATCCGGTAATATTTGCTGATTGGGAATCTGGTCGCCACTGGCAATCAGGAAAATTCGTTCTTCTTCAAAAGACGTTCCGCCATGCGAAGTACCTAAGCCACCATGATCGGTAGAACACAAAATCAACCAGTTTTCATTGGCATAATTGGGACGACTATAGAGACTACCCAGTACTGTGCCCACATAAGTATCCGTCGTTTCGATGGCACTGATATAAGTTGGGTTAGTCGGCGAAAATCCTGTACTATGCCCTACCCCATCGCAGTCGTCGAAATGCAAAAAAAGCGCGTCGGGGTCATTATTTTGCAAATAAGCTGCGCCCTGACTGGCAACTTCATTATCGGTACCGACATTGAGTTTATAATCGGCTGTATTGCCCACGATCTGGTCATTGATTGGATTCCAATGACAGATAGATGCTGTGTGCAAAGCGGCATTATGAGCTTCTACTCGCTGAAAAAAATGGGGATAATTCCCATAATCACTTCCAAAAAAAGTATTATCATTCACACCATGTTTATCACTCCACACCCCTGTCAGCATAGCCGACCAGCCCGGCCCACTGTACGTAACATCTTCATTCATCGCATCATAGCTGAATGTAGCATTTGCCATCAGCATATCAAGGTTGGGCGTATTGGCAGCTTCCAGTGCATCTGCCCTGCAACCATCTATACCGATGATGAGTACTTTTTGAGTTTGTGCGAAAGCATGATAAGAAAGTAGCAGGAATAGTATAGTGAGTAGTCGCATGATTTGGATTTGGTAATAATAAAACAAAAACTAAATTTACATTTTTTTCATGTTTATCAATACCTAAATTCTCAACTTTTGTACATCTTGGGCAAAAAATGAGTGTATGGTAAAATTATTGAATGAATGGGAGAATGTTTGAATAATGTTGATCTATTGAAAAACATTTACTCCTTTCATCATTCATTCATTTACTCATTATGGTCATAATTCCTCCACTACAAATGCCTCAAATTGCTCCAGCGATTCTGGTATTTTTGTTCTGCCAAAACCTATTCTGAAATAACCTTTATAATCATAAATCCCACCCGGCAATAAGAGCAATTTTTTCTTTTTTAAAACCCGTTCTGCAAAATGCATATCATCTTCTTCAAAATTCATTTTCACAAAAGTGATCGGACCTGCATTGGGTTTGTACCAAGAGAATAAGTCGGCATGTCTGCTAAAAAAACCTTCGTATAAATCAAGATTATTTTTCATAATAGTCAGGTTTCGGATCAATATAGGCCACCTGTTTCTAAGTGCAACACCAGCCAAAAATTCACTGGGCGCAGCATTACAGATGGTCGTGTATTCTTTCATGATGGCTACATTTTCCAAGACCGTTTTATTTTTCGTCGCTAACCAACCGATTCGAAGCCCTGGCAAACCATAAGATTTTGACATGACTCCTACAGAGACACCGTGCTCATAAACATCTGCAAAAGCTGGTATCACATATTCAGGTGCATGCTCTAATTCTCGATACACTTCATCGCAAAAAATGAGGATTCCGTGTTTTCGAGCCATTTCTATAATGGCTGATTGTTCTGCTTTTGTAAAATGGAAACCCGTCGGATTATGCGGCGTATTCAGGTAGATAATTTTTGTTTTGGAACTGATTAATTTCTTCAAATCATCTATATCAAAAACAGGTTGATTGCCTTCATAACGCACTTTCCACTGGTATACCTTGCAACCCAGACTTTCAGGAACAGATTGCAAAGACTGATAGCAAGGTGATTGTACAATGACTTCATCTCCTGCACCGACCATCGCCTGCGAGAATAGATAAATCGGTTCCTGCGCACCTGAACAAACCAACATATCCTCAGGCTTGATATTATTATAGATACTTGAAATGTCCTGTCTCAAAGACAACTGTCCTTGTGTTTCAGTGTAGCCAAGCCATAATTCCTGAAACTTGTCACTCGCGCCCTGCTCTAAGGCCAGCAGATCTTTTATAGTCATCGCTTCGCAATCAGAATTGCAAATTGAATAGTCGGCGGTGAACTCATGTAGGCTGTAGTACCTTTCAAGCTTGAATGGTGGTATCGTCATCTTTGTTTAATTTTTTCATTACAAATGTACATAGATTGCTCCAAGAAATGAGGCGTAAATAAATTTAGAATCATGTCCCAATTTTCACGTCATTTCTAATTTACTTTTTCATAATTCTCTCAATATCAAATCATTTGACTTTATACTGATAATAATCCTGCTAAGCTTTGTTACATTTGTTTGATTTTTCACCAAGCAAAATAAATACATTTTATGAAAAAAATTACTGAATTTGTCTGTCTCACATTTGCATTGCTCTTATGTTCGACACTAATGGCTCAAAAGCCAATGCCTGCCAGAAACTTTGAAATTTCATTAAAAAAGGATGAAACTATCAAAACCGTTTATAAAGGTAATCAGCGAATCAATGTTGCAACGGGGTTTCCAATAGCAGATTACGGACTAGCTGTACCTGTCACTGGCAATTCTCCTGAAGAAATGGCATGGAACTATCTCTTACAAAATGGCAAGACACTTGGTTTAGGAAGCAAGGAACTTCCTCAACTAAAACATCATGTTACTCGAAACACAAATGCTGGTTCAGTAGTAAGATACCGTCAAATTTACAATAATGTACCTGTCAATAAAAGCGAGGTAACGCTAGCTATTTCTCCTGAAAGTAAAGTGGTGTATGTGATGAATAGCTTTTCATACAAAGTAGAAAAAAGCTTATCAACAGTTTCTCCGTCTATATCGCTGGCAGCAGCCAAATCAGCAGCCAAAAGTTATCTGCCGATTGAAGGCAACATTACTTATGAAGATGCCCGACTGATGGTTTATCAAAACAACAAAACGACCCGACTAGCTTATGAAATTACAATCCTAAGCGCTGGGCCGCTGGGTGAATGGCATGTTTTCGTAGATGCTCAAACCAGCGAAATATTTAAAGTAGAAGACCAGGCTTTTTATTATTGCAAACATAATGATAAAGACCATGACCATAGCACCTGCTCTGATCCGCCGAATAAAACAGCTGTCCTAGTAGCAGATGGAACTGGTTTAGTATTCAACCCAGATCCACTCTCTTCCAATCAGGTTGCCTATGGAGGCAATTATGTAGATAATAATGATGTCAATTCTGCCGAATTGGACGCAGCTCGATTTAGTGTGACTTTAAATGACATTGAATTTGCAAATAACCAATATACACTAAGAGGTCCTTATGCTGAAGTTGTTGATTTTGACGCACCTGCAACGGGCTTGTTCCAACAGGCTTCTTCTACCTTTAATTATAACAGAGAAGACCAGCCCTTTGAAGCAGTGAATACTTATTATCACATTGACTACATGATGCGTTATATCAATTTGACTTTAGGCTGTAATGTCGTGCCTTATCAATATTCGGGAGGCGTACAATATGACCCGCACGGAGCAAATGGGGCTGACAATTCCTACTATAGCTCAGGTGCCGGGCAATTGTCTTTTGGAGAAGGTTGTGTGGATGATGCAGAAGATTCAGATGTGATTCATCATGAACTTGGACATGGGCTGCACGACTGGGTGACTGCGGGCGGACTTTCACAGGCAGATGGACTGAGTGAAGGCTGTGGAGATTATGTCGCACAATCTTATAATCGTAGTCTAGGCAATTGGACTCCAAGTGATCCTGCTTATAACTGGGTATTCAACTGGGATGGACATAATGAATGTTGGAATGGTAGAATTACGAATCATAATGTAGGTTATCCAGGCGGCTTGAGTGGAAGTATCCATACCGATGGTCAAATCTGGGCATCTTGTCTAATGGAAATTTGGGATGAGATCGGTCAGCAGAGAATGGATAAGATTTTCTATGAAGGCTTAGGTATGACCAATGGCTCTTCCAATCAAAATGATGCTGCAAATGCTGTTTATCAGGCGGCACTGAACTTAAATTACACACAGGCAGAAATCACAGCTATTCATGCAGGTCTGACTTCTTGCGGATATACCCTGCCCCTTCTTGCTGTCTGTAATGATAATGGCGGAGATGCTGATAATGACGGCATATGTGCTGATGTGGATTGTAATGATAATGACGATACTGTAGGAATTCCACAAACAGCAGGAACGACTTGTGATGATAAGGACCCGTCCACTGAAAATGATATGATCCAGGCTGATGGTTGTACCTGTCAAGGCACGCCTGTTGTTTGTACAAGTATTACTACACCAGGACAAGGACTTTCCTCTTCAAATGGTACTTCAGCATGTATAAACATCCCATTCGCTGCTGAAAATATAAATGTGACTTTTGATCTATCAGCAATAGAAAGTGTAACAGGGGGAAATCCGAATAATAGATATATTGACCAGGTAACTGTACAATACGTGGATATCAATAGCAATACCCAGACTCATCAAGTCTATACAGCTAATGCAACAGTCAGCATTCCTGGTCCAATGACAGCGTTGATTGTTTGTATTGAAGATGCAGATGGTAATACAGGACGTGCAGTAGATGCCCTAATTGGAGATATATCATCCTGCGAAAAATCGAGTTGTCCAGTAATTATTGATTTATTTGATCCTGTTACACAGGGATTATATCAAGCTGACCAGGAAGTCAATTGTCATGCCCCATTAGATGGCGGAACAATTATTAATTTCAGAGCAGGAAACATCATAAGCTTAGAATCAGGAACTGAAATACCTGCAAGTACTAACTTTGATGCGATTATTGAAGGTTGTGAAAATAATTAGAAGTTAGATTGAAGACCACTTTGTTGATAAAAGAGAAATTTTTACTTTGTAAAGTTATCTTCTCTTTTATCCAACAAAGGGGTCTCTCTAAAGTCCATCTAATTTATCCCAATTTGTATCGTAAACCATCGGTGGCCAATCTAAAATTGCCATTGATACTGCCACTGCAACTGACATTGCCACTGCTCTCCTATTTCACCAAAGTCACATCCCCCTTATAAGGAATCACCAGTCCATCAATAAACTCAACTTCTACGTAATAGATAAAGACACCCGGATTCATCGACTTGCCTTTGTAGCGACCATCCCAGCCATACGTCGGATTATTTGGACTGAAATTCGACGCATCATGCAATAATTCGCCCCAGCGGTCATATACTTTCATTTGACGAATATTAGCCACTCCTGCTCCACCAAAGACCATAAAGAAATCATTTTGCCCATCACTATTCGGTGAGAATATGTTAGGAATAAAAATGTTTCTTTCTTTATCTACAAATACGGTAATCTGGTCAGTGGCATTACAGCCCTTGATGGTATCCAGTGCAGTAACGGTGTAAGTTACATCGTCCAGAGGATCCACAGTAAGCGTATTTGAACAACCAGAACAAATCGTCCCGTCTGTGCCTGTCCAGTTATAAACAAAAGCCGTGTCTGTTGGTGGTATATTGAGTTGAGCAAATAATTCTGTGCTGTCGCCAAAGAGTAGCGTCACATCATCGCCCAAACCTACAATGACTTCAAATGGCTGATTGACCAGTATTTCATCTGTGTAAATACAGCCATTTATATCCTGCACATATACGGTGTAATTATCCGCTGCCAATCCGAAGAAAGTTGTATCGGGCTGAAATAAGCTACCGTCCAAAGAGTAAGTATAAGGCGCAGCACCACCAGTCGCACTCACAATACTAATCGTACCGTTTTCATCACCAAAACAAGTCGCTTCTGTTGCCACTAAATCCATCACAACCGCTGTTGGTTCATCAATTGTTACCGTTGCGATTGCAGTACATCCATTGGCATCAGTTACTGTTACATCATAAGTACCAAAGCCTAGATTGAGCGCAGTCTGTGCTGTTTGGAAACCTGTATTGGATGACCATTGATAGGTATAACTCGGCACACCGCCCACAGGCTCTACACTCACAAAACCATCTTGTTCTCCATTGCAACTCGGCCCTTGCCCTGTCGCTGTCAGTGTCAGTGGTGTATCTGGTCCTGTTACCGTAATATTGATTGGTGGTAAGCTACAACCATTGGCATCCGTTACTATTACAACATAAACATCTGCCATCAATCCGGTAATGCTGGAACTTGCTCCAGCATCATTAGCAATTACAGTACCTCCAAATGACCATTCATAAGTATAAGAAGGCGTACCTCCCGAAGGTGTAATCGTTGCCGTACCATCATCTCCACCAAAACAACTGACTGGTTCAGAAGTCACGATGCCAGGCAGCAGGGCTGCAGGCTGACCAATCACCAATACTTCTGTTTCGAGGCAGCCATTGGCATCAGTCACAGAAACCGTATGTGGCCCAGGACAAAGGAAATTTGCGGTCGTCGTCGTTTGTCCGTTGTCCCATTGATAGGTATAATTCCCTGCTCCACCACTTGCAGCTACAGTAGCCGCTCCATCACAAATACCAACACAAGTGGCATCCTGTGTGGTAACATTGAGTGTAATTGCAGTAGGTTCATTTAAGGTCAAGTTATCGTTAATGGTACAGCCATTCGCATCTGTTACGATGAGTGAATGATTGCCAGCTCCCAAACCTGTTGCTGTTGCACTAGTTTGTCCATTGCTCCAAAGGTAAGTGTAAGGCATTGTTCCGCCATTCACGCTTGCTGTGATACTTCCATCTGTTCCATTTGCACAAAGCGGATCCATTCCAGTCAGGTTCAGTCCTAATGCAGTTGGCTCGTTGATGGTCACATCAGCCGTTTCTATACAACCATTCAGATCAGTTACCGTGACGGTATGTGTGCCAACGGGCAGCATCACTGCGGTCTGCGTCACTTCGCCACTGCCCCCCCAGTTATACACATAAGGCGCAGTTCCGCCTGTCACCAGTGCTGTTGCAACACCATTTGCCTGTCCATTACAAAGCACGTCATTTGCATTGGTCATATTGACAAATAAAGGCGTTGGTTCTGTAATCGTTGCTGTTTCTATCGTTGTACAAGCATTTGCATCAGCTACCGTTACTGTGTAAGTACCCGCTGCGAGTCCATTCACCGTTTGTGTAATTGCAGCACCTGCGTTTGCACTCCATTGGTAAGTATATAGACCACTTGGTCCAGGTGTCCCGCCGGATGCTGTTGCTGTTGCTGTTCCATCATTGCCGCCATTGCAATTTACATTAGTTGTAGTAATAGCTGCGCTCACAGGCATTGGTTCTGTGATCGTTACACCACCTGTATCTGTACAGCCATTCGCATCCGTCACGGTGACGATATGATTTCCAACTGGAAGATTTGTTGCTATTGCGGTAGTTTGTCCGCCTGCTCCAGCACTCCATAGGTAAGTATAATTTCCTGCGGCATCAGGTGTACCTCCACTCGCAACAACGGCTGCTTCGGCATCATTACCGCCATTACAAGTTACCTGGGCATTGATATTTAAAATAAGATTCAAAGCCGAAGGTTCAGTGATCATCACTGATTCCACTAATGCACAGCCATTCATGTCAGTTACGGTCACATCATGTGTACCAGCCGCCAATCCTGTCGCTACCGCTGTATTCTGATTGCCTGCGCTTACACTCCATTCGTAAGTATAACCTGGTATTCCGCCTGTTGCTGTTGCTGTTGCTTGTCCGTTTGTGCCGCCATTACAATTGATGTTATTGTCCACATTCGCGCTAAGCACTAATACAGGTGGATCGGATACCGTTACTGATGCTGGTACAGCACAGCCGTTCGCATCAGTTACCGTTACATCGTGTGTGCCTGCTGGCAAACCTGTTGCTGTTATTGAAGTTTGACTTCCTGCACTTGCACTCCATAGATAGGTATAAACACCTCCTGGCAGTGGTGTACCTCCTGAAGCATTCACAGTAGCTGCTCCATCACTGCCGCCTGCGCAACTCACATCGCTATCCAGACTGACGGACACACCAAGGGCTGGTGGGTCAAACATCGTTACACTTCCAGATGTTACGCAGCCATTCGCATCAGTCACGGTGACGTCATGTGTACCAACTGGCAAGTTGGTCACCGAAGCTGTCGTCTGACTTGCTGCACTTGCACTCCATAGATACGTGTAGCCTGGCGTACCGCCGACTACGTTGGCTGTTGCAGCACCATCAGCATCTCCAGGACAACTGACTGGATTATCTGGTGTTATGGTTAGAATGAGTACCAAAGGCTCTGTCAGTGTGACCTCTGCTGTTGCAGTACATCCATTGGCATCAGTTACCGTGACACCATTTACGCCGGCACTCAATCCTGATGTTGTGGCTGTTGTTTGTCCGTTCTCCCATTCGTAAGAATAATTTCCTGCTGCATCGGGCGTACCACCTGCTGCTGTAGCTGTTGCTTCTCCATCTGCACCGCCATTACAATTTACATCATTATCTACGCTTGCGCTAATGGTTAAGACAGTTGGTTCAGTTAATGTTACATTATCAGCAATGGTACATCCGTTGGCGTCCGTTATGGTCACGCCATGTGTTCCGACAGGAAGGTCAATCGCTGTTGCGGTGAGCTGGTTGCCTGCACTCGCACTCCACAAGTAAGTATAAGGAGCTGTTCCAGCTCCGGCAGTGGCTGTTGCCTGACCATCTATACCGCCATTACAAGTCACATCATTATCATTTGATACACTTAGCGTTAATGCAGTAGGTTCAGTGATGGTGACATTGCCCGTTGCCGTACATCCATTATCGTCTGTTACGGTTATATCGTGTGTGCCTACGGGCAAATTGAAAGCAGTTGCTGTCGTTTGACTTGCTGCGCCTACACTCCATTGGTAGGTATAATTACCAGCGGCATCAGGCGTTCCACCTGTAGCTGTTGCTGTTGCTTGTCCGTTTGTGCCGCCATTACAACTTACATCATTGTCCACTGTCGTGGAAATGGTGAGCAGGGTTGGCTCTGCAATATTTACCGAAGATGTGATGGTACAAGCATTGGCATCTGTTACAGTTACCGAATGTGTTCCTGCAGGAAGATTGGAAGCAGTCGCGCTCGTCTGTCCACCTGCGCTGGCACTCCATTCGTAAGTATAGCCTGGTGTTCCACCGCCGCCATTGGCAGTAGCTTGTCCGTCTGCTGCGCCATTACAGGAGACTTCATTGTCTATATTTGTTCCAATGGTCATTGCAGCGGGTTCATTGATGACATATTGGAAATTTGCCTCACAACCTGCGGCATCAGAAACAGTTACAAAATAAGTATCCGCAGAGAGGTTAGTCGCTGTTGCTGTATTGCCTGTTGCTGCATTCGCAGACCAGGTAAAACTATAAGGCAAATTCGGACTTCCAATCGGTGCTGTGGTGATGCTTCCAGAGGCTACTCCATTACACAGTGCATCAGTTGCTGTACCGTTGTCTGTTATTGTGACACTCGCGCCTACAGACTGGTTGGCTGTAGTTGTACAGCCATTAGCGTCTGTTATCGTTACCTCATAACTTCCAGGGTTGAGGTCAGTTGGGTTTGGAATATTTAAAGTATTATCGTGTGACCAGGCATAGGTGTATGGCAATGTGCCACCACTTGGATTTGTGGTAAGCTGCCCATCCAGACTGCCCTGGCAACTGGCGTCTGCATTCAGGGTAATATTTGCGGTAAGCAAATTAGGTTCAAATAATGTGGTACTCGCAAATGACATACAGCCATTCCCGTCTGTTACCGTCAGTCCATAAAAACCTGCTACCAAACCTGTAATATCTTGTGTCGTCTGTCCATTCGACCAGACAAAAGTATAAGGTGGTGTTCCACCTGTTCCAACTCCATCTATGCTTCCAGTATTTTCACCAAAACAAAGCGGGCTGGTTTCATTATTCAAAATAGCTCCAAGAAGTGGTGGCTGCTCAACAACATCAGAAGCAAAAGCCATGCAGCCATTAGCGTCTGTCACTGTAACAGTATAAGTTCCTGGCGTTAGTCCGCCTACCGTCTGACTGGTCAGTACTGTTCCTGACCAAGTGTAAGCATAAGGTAAAACGCCACCTGTAGGATTGGCAGTGATACTACCGTCCATTCCATTATTACAAGTAACACTATCTGCAACTGCTGTGGTCGTAAGCAACATAGGTTCTGCAATGTTTACTTCATCTGTAGCCACACATCCTTGATTATCGGTCACTGTAACCGTATAATTTCCTGGTGCTAGATTACTGACCGACTGAGTAGTCGCGCCATTGGGTAACCAGCTATAAGCATAAGGTGCTGTGCCGCTTCCTGGCAAGACGGTAGCTGTGCCATCATTCGCACCATTACAAAGCACATCAGTTGAACTGGCTACTGCTGTTGGTGCATTTACACAAGTACAGCCTGTCAGCGTAAGTGTAGTAAAGTTCAGTAAATCACATTGTCCTGTCCCTAGTCCATCGCTGGTAATCGAGAATACATAATTACCATCTTCCGCACCTGTGAATGTAATGGGTGTTCCTGTTCCCATCACTGTTCCACCACTTGGTGTAGTGAATGACCAAGAATAGTCAGCTGTTGCATCGACACTTGGAAAACCACCAGTCAAATCAACAGATACATCACAGTTATTTTGGGTCGCATTGAAGGATAATGGAGGGTTCATATAAATGGTGTAACCAGCACTCAAACCTGTACAAGCAGGATCAAATGATCCAGTCGTATTATTCGCTATAAAGGGTGCTACATAATAAGTAATTCCAGAGCCATCAGGTGTCAGCGTGACGCTTGTTCCTGCCACGCCCAAAACGCCCAGAAAATTAGCATCATCTCCCGGATTTTGATCCGGTGGTGTGCCGCCAGGTGGTACACCGCTTAGGCCAAATGGGTCGTTCAGCACCCATAATCCCCAAACAACATCAGGGAAGGTCGCGTTGGTTACTTCATTTGTGGTTGATAAAACATAAGGTGCATCATCTGCACATAAATTGACCGTCGTTGGTGCTACGATTGTACCACCTGAAAGCGTACAACCTGCACAAGTCACGGTGAAATCAATACTCTGCGTTCCCATACAATCATCCCCGTCATCCCAAGAATAAGTGACTGTGTAAGTTCCCGCAGTCAGTCCTGAAGGATCAAAAAATGCATATCCGCCGCCTACATCTCCAGTTACTCCCGTCCCTGTGAATGTAGCTGTTCCTGTTGGTGCGCCGACATTTACCGTGAAGCAGTTCATTACTGTATTATCGAATGTTCCGCTTGTCATGATATTGCCATTGGCATAATCCACTACATCATAGGTAAATACACCTGTACCTGCATTATCGCACCATACGATAGAATAATTTCCGCCAGGAGCAGGCGTAAAATACTCTCCATAACCAATAAAGTCTGTATTATTGGGTAAAGCACCGAGGTAATTTCCACCAATATTCGTTGGTCCCCAGTAGCCCAGTTGATTACCTGTACCATTGGGTCCATCCCATATTTCCAGTGAATTTTGTGTTGAGCCAAAACCGTCTGTTGTTACTTCTACGCCAAAAGAAGGCGTGATAAATCCATTTATTACAGGGTCAGGTCCTGACGTAGCGAATATCGAAATTGGTGAATCGGTACAATCTACTGTGGTCGGTAAGGTAAGGGGATTGCCTGATTGATCCAAAGCTTCAAAAGTCACTGTCCGGCAAGGCTGAATAATAGAGCAATCTGTCGCGCCTGTTCCGCCTGTTTGATTGGCAAAAATATCGGTGGGCATGTTGGAGAAGTTGGTAATTAAAAACACATAGACTTCACCAACCTGTCCATTTGGAATGGTTGCAACTTCTGTTTCCTGTGGATCAAAACTACAATCTAGTCCATCTCCTGTCACGCAGCTATTTCCCGCATTTGTGCAGGATGCCGGATTGTCCGGGCAGCCATTACCAATAATCGGAACACAGGCCAGCAAGTCTTCTGTTGCTGTCAAACTTCCACAAGTCCCCTGTGCTGTTGCCAAATCTGTAAATGGCCCGTACATAATGAAATCCACATCAAGGTTATTAGAATTGGTCAAAGTGATTTCAATATCACCTGCTGTAGCTATTTCCAGATAATACCAAGCTGGATTGGGTTGGTCGATTAGGCAGCCATAAGTATTGCCGAGTTCAGCAGTGGTATTTGTACTTGCTGGAAATGAGGCTCCTGAATCTGTACAAAATGGCTCCATTGCGGCACAGGTAGCTCCTTGTGCGAATAGCTGGGCTGGTAATACAGTTATAATAAATAAAAATAATAGCGCGTAGTTTTTCATGTTATCTTTTAATGAATATCGCAAAAATTCAATCTCCCTTTATATCCTGGCCTTATATGACCAACAATCCCGAATTATAAAATCCGGGATTGTTGGATGAGGGAGGGTACTTCTGGTGTCTCGTTAAAGTGTGTTTAGGTATTTATCAATGCCCGTCGCGGCGCATACTTCTGATTTGCTTCAGCTTTTCCAATGCAGCTTCATTTTTTTCCATCAGTATTGGATTGGTGTCTGGTGTGTTTTGGAGTTCAGCAATTTTAAGTTCAAAATTGCGTATCTTTCCATCTATATCTGCATAAATGCTCGGGCTGGCGTGAGATTTTAGCACAATGCCTTGCGAATTAGTGCTAGCCTGTTTTTCTTCTGCGCTTACTGCTTTTAGTGTTCGGGTTTGTTGATAGAGCGGCTGGGCAGTAGTTGCTGTTTTTTCGATTGGTTTATTTTCTTGAAGCACTTCTTTTTTGGCTGTTTTAGCAACAGGTTGAAGTGTATTTTTTTGCTGTGCAAAAGCATTGGTCGCCATAAAGCTCCAAATCATGCACAAAACAAACATATTTAAAACATATTTTATCATTCTTTAATATTTTGTTATTTTTTCAAAAAGCGTGTAAAAATACAACTTCAAAGCCAGAAAACAAAGCTGTCACAATTTTACAATTACCCTTTAAGACCCTTTAAATCACCTTACTCCCCTATTATATCAATCTTTTTAGAAAGTTAAGGATTCGTTAACACAGCGAGGAATCACGTAGAAAAGGATTGCCATTTAGAGTATGTCTAAAATAACATAACTATTTTGTACATTTGACGCCAATTTAAAATTCATAAAAAATGACAATCGTTTTACCTATTTCAATCTATATTTTGCGTTGTGTAAAGGTAGTCTTGCTAATTTTCGGAATATTTCAACTAAATTCTTGCGTCATGCCTGAACCTTTTGAATACGTAGCTCCAGGCAAATGGCGGGCCACACTTCAATTGGAAGAGAAAGTCGGGCCAAAAGAATTTCAGCCGCGCAAGCGTACTGCCGAGTTTGAAATGGAAGAAGTAACTGATGGAGAATTACCTTTTAATTTTGAAGTCGTTTATGAAAATAAAGAAGACTTTCATATTGATATTTTCAATGGCACAGAACGCATTCGAGTAAAAAAGGAAGATATTATTGTCGGTAGAAATCTGGCAACAGGTCAGGACACCTTGCTTATTAATTTTCCACATTACGAATCTTATATCAAAGCAATTTATGAAGAGCGTGTAATGGAAGGCGAATGGGTCGTAGAAACCCGCCCAAATTACCGGATTCATTTCACCGCTTGGCATGGACAAAAACATCGTTTTACTACGCTTCGTAAAGCCCCCAAAACAGACGTCGGAGGTGAATGGGCAGTGACTTTTTCGGAAGACGATGATCCTTATATTGCGGTAGGTGAATTTCAGCAAGATGGCAATCAGTTGGAAGGTACTTTTCGTACCGAAACGGGAGATTTTCGTTATTTAGAAGGAACGGTACAGGCAAATAAGCTCTATTTGTCCTGCTTTGATGGCGCTCATGCTTTTTTGTATGAAGCTAAAATACTGGAAGATGAATCATTGATTGGAGCGTTTTGGTCGGGCAAACATTATAAAACGACCTGGTCGGCAAAACGCGACCCCGATTTCAAACTGACTAGTCCCAATGAGCTGACTTATTTGAAAGAAGGTTATGATAAGCTTAGTTTTAAATTTCCAGACATCAATGGCAAGATGGTTTCTATTGATGACGAGCAATATAAAGGCAAAGTCAAGCTGGTACAAATACTGGGCACCTGGTGTCCGAATTGCGCAGATGAAACACAGTTTTTATCTGAATATTATAATAATCTGAAGTCGGATGACCTCGCTGTTATCGGGCTAGCTTATGAGAAACACCGTGAGCCAGAGAAAGCTAAAGTAGCCATAGAACGATTTATTCAGCGTTTTGATGTCCAATATGATGTACTCTTTGCCAATGGTTCTTCGTCCAAACAGGAAGCTGCCGAAACGCTGCCGATGCTTAATGCTGTCATCTCCTACCCCACGATGATTTTCATTGACAAAAATAATAAAGTCCGACGTATTCATACGGGCTTTGAAGGTCCGGCAACAAGTCGTTATCAAGAATTTACTCAGGAGTTTGATACTTTTGTAAAAGGATTGCTTGCGGAATGAACGGATTAAGTTTAAGTTTAAGTATAAGATTAAGTTTAAATTATTACTTTCGTAAAATTGCTGAATTATGAATAAGTTTAAGTACAAGATTAAGTTTAAGTTTAAAACGATATAGAATGCTGGTAATTAGTTTTTTATTCAAAATTTAAATTATAGATAATTCTGTTCAATTACTTACCCTTAATTACTAATAACCAAATAACCAAATACCCCAATTACTAATAACCAATACCCCAGTTACCAAATACCCCAATTCCCTAATCACTAATACACAACATAGATGAATTCATACCTGACATATTGCAAAGAAAATGGCAGAATAGCCAGAGAGATAGAAGGCAACCTGCGTTCGGCAGGAGCAGAATTTACGCATGACACACGCGATGAAACCGAACAAAGTCGGCTCAAGCGGGAAATGCGATTAAATCAAAATCCGGTTTTTCTCTTGATTAGCGATAATTTCCTGAAATCGGCAGAATGCATGCGCGGAGCATTGTCTTTTATTACTGACATGGGAATTGCCAAAAACATTTGCCCGATAATCGTGGATGGTGTGGAAGCAGATGAGACGACTTATGCGACCAAGATAAAAAAAGCTCAAAAGTATATCGACTATTGGGAGGAAGAATATAAGGAATTGCGCGCTCGAAAGGGCAATATTTCTCCACAAGAAAAAGAGACCTACAACTGGCGTGTAATGATTGTCAGGCGAATTTCTAATGAAATTGGCACTTTCATGAAGGAGTTAAAAAAACTCAATCCGGTTCCCTATAAAGATTTTAAAGCGGATAATTTTAAATCCTTTTTTGCTGCACACGGGCTGGCTGATAGTTCTGCTCACCAGAGCTTCACTTCTGTTCCTACAGAGACCATAATTGTCGAAGAAAAAAAGACCAGTTTTATTCCGCCCATTATTCCTGTAAAAAACCCTTTTGGTAAAAAAACAGACGATATACTAGAACTTACACTTGATGGTGATACTACAGAAACGCTTGAAGAAGTTGTAACAGAACAGGCAGCAGAAATTTTGCCAGATGTCCCCGAAGTGGAAGTTCCTGAAACGGTAAGCGAAGTACAAGAAAGCATCACAGAAAAAGTGGAGGAGGTCTTGCCCGAAGTTCCCGAAGTCGAAATTCCTGAAACCGTGGCAGAAAAAGTAGAGGAAGTCTTGCCGGAAGTTCCTGAACCTACAGTTGAGGTAGACGCACAACTTGAGGCTATTGCGGAAGAAGTGAAAACACCTGAAGTAGAAATAGAAACACCGACTCTCGAATTTGAAGAAAGCATCACTACAGAAGATGAATTAAAAACTGCCCTTCCTGACGCACTTGAATTTGAAGCGGGTGTTGCACCACCAGTTGTAGAGGAACTTAGAGTTGAAGACCTCATAGAACAGGAGGAAATCATCATGGAAAATAGTATTCAGGCAGCTCCTGTTCTCGAAGAGAAAGGCAAATTAAGTTGGCAGGATGCTTATGATGCTGAGGATCGAGGGGAGTATGACTTGGCGCGTGCGCATTATGAAACCTTGTTGGAAAAAACGCCTTATCATGCGGACGGGCATTTTCATTATGGGATGCTGTTGCTGGAAAAATTTGGGGATAAAGAAGGTGCAAGAAGCCATTTTGAAACTACGGTCAATCAGAAAAGCAAACATACTGAAGGCTGGGTACAACTGGCTAGACTAGCTGAGCAGGATGAAGATTATCTATTGGCGAAAAGCTATTATGAAAAAGTAGTTGGGCTAGATGCAGAGCATGCTGATGCGCACTATCGGCTGGGCAATCTTGTTTCCCGTTATTTTGATGATCAGCCGGAAACTGCTGCTGATTATTATAAAAAGACGCTTGAACTCGCGCCCGACCATGCCGATGCTCATTACGAATATGCTGCCTTATTGAGCGAGCATTTTGAATCTTATGATGAAGCGCGTAAACAATTGGAACAAGTCATCGAGATTAATCCAGACCATCCTTTTGCTTATTATGACCTAGCGAAACTGTACCAAAGAAAAGGCAAAAAGAAAACAGCTTATTCTTATTATAAAAAAGCCGTAAAAACGAATAGCATTTTCAAAACGGACACCAATGATAAGTTCTTTAAAAAGCCTAAAAAGAAGAAGAAAAAGAAAAAAGCAAATAAGAAGAAGTATAAAGAGTTATTGGAAATCCACCATATAGAGCCGGTTTTCCAGCCTGTCGTCGAAGATGTTCAGGAGGAAGAAATCATAGACGAAACGCCAAAGGAATTGATCCTCATCACTGGTGCAACCTCTGGAATCGGGGAAGCAACGGCGAGGTTATTTGCCAAAAAAGGACATAATATCATTATTACAGGCAGGCGGCAAGAACGCTTAGAAGATTTGCAAAACAATTTGCAAGAAGCCCATGAGGTGCAGGTTCAAACGCTTGCTTTTGATGTCCGCAATCCAAGTGCAGTCGAAAAAGCAATAGACTCACTGGATGAAGACTGGAAAAATGTAGATATTTTGGTCAATAATGCCGGACTAGCGAAAGGCTTCTCCCCTATCCACGAAGGCTCGCTAGAAGACTGGGAAACGATGATCGACACCAATATCAAAGGGCTACTCTATATGACTCGCGCTGTATCGCCGGGCATGGTCGGTCGTGGTGTTGGGCATATTATCAATGTCGGCTCTAGTGCAGGCAAAGAAGTGTATCCGAATGGCAATGTCTATTGTGGCACCAAACATGCTGTGGAAGCCCTCACACAAGGGATGCGCATGGACTTGGTGAAACATGGCTTGCGAGTCAGTTCGGTATCGCCCGGACATGTAGAAACCGAATTTGCTTTAGTCCGTTTTGACGGCAATGAAGAAAGAGCGGATAAAGCCTACGAAGATTTCAGTCCGCTGACAGCAGAAGATGTAGCAGAGGTGATTTATTTCATCGTTACTCGCCCAGATCATGTCAATATCCAGGATGTGGCTATGTTTTCAAAACAACAAGCTTCTAACATGGTGATTGACCGGAGTGGGAAGGTGGAGTGATTGGTGTATTGGTGATTCGTGATTGGTAAATTAGTTGATTAAGTTATTGCTTATTGAGTGCGTGTTGTCCTCGGTTTCGCTCGGACAAGCGAAGTATCGGTGAATACAATATCGTATAAATAAGATAAAAATCCCAGGTTGCCACGAAGTAGGCAGCCGCAGGAGAAGTCCCTCTCTGCCGAAGGATGGAGAGGCTAGGTGAGGCATATGGGTGATTGGCTATTGGTAACTGGTTGATTGGAATATTGGTAGCTAAATCAGAATATTGACATTCATTCAAAGCAAAAAAACTAAGTTGCCACGACACTCTCCTGCAAAATACATATATAAAATAAAAAAACGGAATTTGGACTGTTTTAGTCTAAATCCCGCTTTTTAATATTTTTCAAGCGAAGTTTTTACCACTTCATATCATCCTCATCGACTGGCTCAGAAGGTGGTTCTGGCTCTGGGCTGTCAATGGGAGAATCTGTTTGCTCTGGAATAGCATCATCTGCTGGCGTGGTAGAAATACCTGCTGCTTCTGCGGCATCTTCAGCCGCTCTTTTGGCTTCATATTCTTCATGACGACGTGTATATTCATCATAATCATAATCAGGCATTAAGTCTGTTTTGACATGATTAATAGCCTTATTTAAGCCTGCCATGAAACGATTGAAATCTTCTTTGTACAAAAAGATTTTGTGTCGCTCATAACCATCACCGTTGAAGCGGCGCGTGCTTTCCGTTATCGTCAGATAATAATCTTCGCCACGAGTCTGGCGTACATCAAAAAAATAGGTACGCCGTTTACCGGCACGTATTTTTTCGGAAAAAACACTTTCAAATTTTCGTCTATCGTCCACTGCTGAAAAAGGTTTTGGGTAAAAAAATTTGATTTTTGTCTAGATATAATTTTTACAAAAATAATTAAATGAATCGCAATTTAAAAAAAATCACGCTTTAATTTCCCTGACTTCTGACTTTTGTTTCTCCAACATATCAAAATAAAAGCCTTTCCTTGTCACAAGTTCTTCGTGTGTACCTGCTTCAATAATCTGCCCATCTTCGAGGACAATAATTTTATCAAACTGCAATAAAGCATAAATTCTGTGCGTGATAATGATGGCTGTTTTATCTGATAAAGCAGTGTTCAAATAGCCCAAAATAGTCTGTTCTGTCGTGGCATCTACAGCTGACAAACAATCGTCCAAAATAATGATGTCTGGCTCTTTGACCAAAGCCCTTGCAATGGAAATTCGTTGTTTTTGTCCGCCAGAAAGTGTCACTCCACGTTCGCCAACTATCGTATCAAAACCTTTACTCAAACCCATAATCTCCTGATAAACAGCAGCATATTTTGAAAATTCAATGATTTTATCGCGTTCTATACCTGTTGTACCAAAAGACAAATTGGTCTCTACGGTATCCGAAAACAAAAAGCCATCCTGTGGTACATACCCCATCCGTTGGCGCAAAGAAGCAAGGCTATAGGTCTTAATATCCTGCCCGTCCAGCAATACTTTCCCGCCGCTCACATCGTACAGTCGCACCAGCAAATCTGCTATCGTCGTTTTGCCAGATCCTGTGCGCCCGATGATGGCCATTTTTTGTCCGGGTTTCAGTTCAAAAGAGATATTACGCAAAGCCTCAATACCTGTATCAGGATAGGTAAATCTTACATTTTGAAAACTTATTTTCCCATCGAACTGTTCGACAGAAATCGTATTTTTTTCATCTTTTATGGCTGGTTCAGTCTCCAAAAACTCATTTATCCGCTTTTGCGAGGCTGCTGCCTGTTGTACAATTGAGGCTACCCAGCCTATCGCCGTGACGGGCCAGGTCAGCATATTGACATAGATAACAAACTCTGCAATATTGCCCGGTGTAATGTTGCCTTTGATGACTTGAATACCGCCAACGTAGATGGTAATAATCGTACTCATGCCAATCAGCAAGAGCATCAAAGGATGAAATAATGCCTGCACCCGTGCCAATTCCATGGTCTTACCTTTGTAGGATTCGCTTTCGCCTGCGAAAAAACGTCCCATTGGTCCTTCCTGTACATAAGATTTGATGACTCGAATGCCGGAATACACTTCTTGTGCTGCGCTGTTCAATACAGAAAGTTGCTTTTGTATGGCTTCACTTTTTTTATTGATTAAATTGCTGACATAATAGATGGAAATGGATAAAAATGGTAAAGGTAGCAAAGCATATAAAGTCAGCTCCCGACTGACACTTAGCATCGCATAAATGACCATCGCAAATAAGCCGACCAAATTGATGGCATACATGATGGCTGGACCGAGGTACATACGTACTTTTCCCACATCTTCTGTAATGCGGGCCATCAGGTCGCCTGTATTATTTTTTTTGTAAAATGCTAAATCCAGATTTTCATAATGCACAAAAATTTCATTGCGCAGGTCGTATTCAATCAGGCGGGACATCACAATAATCGTCTGCCGCATAAAATACATAAATACGCCCATGATTAAGGCCAGCACCAAGACCGTTATTCCAAAAAACAACAAAATACCTGCGAGAGAAGCGTAAAGCTTTGCCTGTGCATCAAAGCCTGCATACATGCGATACAGGCTGATATTTTCTACCACCAAATCGAGCGCGTGGCGCACCATCCTTGGTTGTAAAATTCTGAAATAATTTTGCCCAAACACCAGCAAAGTCCCGATGATGAGATGCCATTTGTACTGAACAAAATATTTATTGAGATAAAAAAGGTACTTCATAGGTTGAAACTCAAATGCAAAAAACAAACTCAAACTCAAATGTAAATTATTTTGACATTTTATTTATTTTGGACTTTGGACAATGGGACATTAGGAAATTGGGGTATTCGATAAAGCTTTGATTATTAATTTTTAACAAAAAAAATACATTCTTTTTTATTTAATAAAAAATACATTCCTGATAATCAGTACTTTAAAATTTTAAACCTAATTTCCCAATACCCTAATTCCCTTTTGTCCAAAGTCCAAATTTATTAGTCTTACAACAAAGTTAGACAAGATATTCTCTAATTAAACCATTTAGTAAAAAATAAATACCTAAGCAGCTATTTGTCAGTGTAATATTTTTTTACGACATTTAACTCGATAAAAGAACACACCGGATCTTTCCGGCTATTTATCACCTTAAAAATCTTAGACCATGAAAACTAAAATCACCTTTACCCCCCCCGAAAACAATTTAACTTATTTTTAATCTGTTTATTTTCCATTTCTACAAGTATGCTGACTGCCCAGACCTATGTCAATAAAGAATGGGTACAAAGCTCTGGCACACCAGATGAAGCGATTGACTGGCAGGCTTCGGTATTGGATGTCAATGGAGACATTCTGATAACGACCAATACGACAACAGCAGGTCAGTCCACCAATATCCTGACCACTAAAGTCAGCGCAGAAGACGGCAGCATTCTTTGGGAAAAAGAGTATAATCATCCCGCCAATGACAAAGACTATGGTACTGCTATTGCCACAGACGCAGCAGGCAACGTCTATGTAGCTGGTGCTGCTAATATTCCCGGTGCAGGCTATGACTTTGTGCTGCTGAAATATGCAGATGACGGCTCTTTGCAATGGAGCAAAACCTACGATGGCATTTCTGCACAAAACGATGTACCTGTAGCTATTGCCGTGGATGGTGCAGGTAATGTATATGTAACAGGCGGCAGCCAGAACGGTACAGCACTTATTGATTACTGTACGATAAAATATGATGCAAATGGCAATCAATTATGGCTGGCTCATTACGATTATAACAGCCTCTATGACGCACCGATTGCCTTACAAATCGACCCGCAGGGCGATATTGTCGTAACGGGTGTGAGTGCTGAAAACACAAGCAACTGGGAGTCTGCTACCATAAAATACGATGCGAGTGACGGAACACAAATTGCGGAAAGCCGCATTGAGCAGTCCGCAGGCATAGCTGAGCCTGCCGATTTTACGATGGACGATAATGGCAATTTTTACATCACCGGAAAAACAAGTGCAGATGGCGTGAACTATGACATTCGCACCATAAAATTAACGGCGAACCTCGACATCGCCTGGGTACAGGACTATGATGCAGCAGGTTTAGAAGATGCCGGCGTCAGTATAGATGTGGATGCACAGGGCAATATATTTGTCGGCGGTTACATCCACGATTCAGGCGGTACACGAAAGGCACTTGTGCTTCGCTATGACGCTGACGGCACACAAGTCTCCGATGAAACGATAAATACGAGTGCTGATACCGAAATGACCATAGAACATATTAAGGTAGAAGAAAGTATCGTGCTGCTTACAGGCAAAATGGAGACTTCGGGCAGCAGCAAAATGTTTGCCCGCGCACAGGACACGGACAATCAATTATTGTGGCAAAAGCAGGCATCCGGCAGTACGGAAAGCACCGGAAAAACGATTTTAATGGCTGACAATTCGCTCTCTGCGGAAGCTGATAAAGGGGTGTTTATTACAGGAACTTCGGAAGGCAATGCGAGTATTATGACCACGACGGCCAAGTATAGCCGGTTTAATCCACCAACAGACGTCATCACAAATAATGAAGGTGAACCTTTATATATGGACAGAATGGTGATTAGCCGTTTTCACAGAAATGCCGTCATAATAGAAAACATTGACAACAGAGACCTTACTTTTGGTCGGGCAGGTACTTTTCTGACGCCCGACGCGATAGCTATATTAAACCAAAATCTGAGTTTTGATATGAATCAGGCTTATCTCATCAAAATATTTCCACAGTTGAGCAGTACGCTCAAATATTCGGAAAATCGGCTGGGCAGACAGGTACGTGTACCCGACTTTTGGACAAGTTTTGTGGTGGTGCTTCCACAATTTGCTACGTTGTCTCCCCTAAACCAGGTGACGGTATCACAGGCCTCGGCTGAGTTGGAACTGGTGCGGTCGGTGGTGCGGTATGCACATCCGAACCATATTACATCTGTCACAGGCTATGACATAGAAGCTTCAACACCTCCTAATGACCCACGCTACGAAGAACAATTATCACTCCATTATGTTCCTGGAAATCCACAAAGTTGCGATACTTGTCATATCAATATTGAGCCTGCTTGGAACGTCAGCGTAGGCAGACCAGAAATCAAGGTAGGGGTGTTTGATAGTGGTATCTACTGGAAACACGAAGACTTTGGATATGATGAATTTACTCCGAACAGTTCTGTGGTAAAAGGTGGTTGGTCTTTTAACACAGGAACAGTAGAGGGTCTTGACATGTTTAATTTTCCTGATATTTCTCTTGCAGCTCAGACCGACCATGGTACCAGATGTGCTGGAATTATTGGTGCAGTTAAAGATAATGGTATAGGTATTGCAGGCATTGCGGGAGGAACAGATACCGATACACCTGGAGTATCTCTTTATGCTTTAAAAATTTTAAATTCCAACAACAATTTATTTTTTAGTCAGACAAACTTCGCTGCCGCTGCGATTATGAGTAGTTCTTTAAATAATGTGGACAGCATGGATTATGATTATGGGCTGCATATTCAAAATCATAGCTGGTCATTTAAAGGAGGTAACGTCAGTTTTCAGCAAAATCAATTGGTCAGAGACGCAGTACATTTTGCTAATAGAATGCAGGTAATATTAGCTGCTGCCAGAGGAAATGACCTTAGTCCAAACGGAACAACAGACTTTCCTGCCTGCTATAATGATGAATGGGTGATGAATGTGGGTGGTTCTAGTGAAAATGGAAATTATTGGGACTATGCAGAATTTGGTTATAATCTTGATTTTGTAGCTCCAGCAGATTCAACTGGTGTCATTCTAAGTTTAAAATCAAGTTTGACCGGTAATGAATATGCTGAATTTAATGCGACCTCTGCCGCTACTGCCCATGTATCTGGTGTAGCTGCACTTATGCTAAGTCATGCCAATGACTCTGCTGCTACCTATAACAACCTCGCCCCCGAAGATGTGGAATGGATATTAGAGAATACGGCAAAAGATATTTCGGATATTAATAATCTCAATATTAATCCTGGCTATGATGACTATACAGGACATGGACTTATTAATGCAGGGAAAGCTATGGAATTATTGCAATTTCCTTATGAGGTCAGACATATCAGTTCAAAGACTTCGCCTACAGACTATAATATTTTGCAAACCGCTGTCAATGCTACGATTTATTACGAAGAACCTTATGATGTAGGAGAATATCCAATAGAAGATAGTACAGCTTATGAGGGGGATATATACAAAGTCACGGCAACCGTTGAGCATAACATCGGAATGGATAGTATTGCTGGTATATGGGAGCGACATTCCATGTCTAATCTTTTTAAAGAAGGAACTCCACTTATTAATCCTCCCAATTTTTACGACCTACTCCCTCACGAACAGGTGTATCTTGAAAATCATACTACAAATGAGGCAATTTTGCATGGTTTTGTATATCACTTAAAATACAAATTCGTGAATAATATGCCTATGCTGGTAGATGAATGGATACCGTTCGATCCATATAATCAAGAAGATAGCCTTTGTGTAGAATACTCGCTGCTATTGAAAAACAATACCAATAGCATTCCTACAATTGAGAAGGAAGATGTCTCTCTTTCTATTATTCCAAATCCTTCGGAGAGTACGCACACCTTATCAATGAATTTGTCCGAAACGACTGATATTAATATCGCATTATATGATATGCAAGGCAGACTACTTCACATTATATATGAAGGTATATTGCCACAGGGTAAAAATAATATTAGCAATGATATTAGTAGATTATCCCCTGGCATGTATTTCTATCGTATTACAGGCGACAGATGGCAAACTCTTGACAAATTTGTGAAGCTGTAACAACCTAACTCTCATTCCGATCCAGCTATTACTTAGCCGGATCGGAAATAATTTTCTCTGTTATGAAATACAAATATGTATTATGCTTCTATCTGGTGTGTGTGTTATTGATTTCAGGCACTTGCAAGAAAGAAAACTTATTGACACTATTAACATCGTGTACTCACGATTTCAGCGAGGTTGTAAAGAATGAAGAATATAAAGTACTCCCAGCACCTTGTCCAACTGGGATATGGTATGAAGAAGAACCACCATTAAGTGCCTATAACTACTACTCTCCTGTTTTCAATCCAAACAATCCAAATCAAATTGCATATATACGCTTTGATACACTTGCGCCATATCAGCAAAAGGGAGCTTTAGAGCTTCATACTTTTGATTTTTGTTCTGGTGAAGTAAGTATTGTAAATAGAGATTCTATTGTAAGTTATACTGTAGAGTGGAGTAGTAAAGACTGGCTGTTATACAGAAAATGGTTCAAAGATATTTATAAAATAAAATCGAACGGTCAGTCCAAAACAAAAGTTGTTGATACATATATTAGTTTAAGCCAGAATCGCATTCCCATTTGGAGCGGCTCAGGTGATCATTTAGCCTGGTCAGGTGATGAACGACCATTAATATACGGACTTTATGATAACAGCACCTGTGGTTTTGTGATTATGAACGAAAACGGTATGAAAGTCGACACCATATCCGAGTTTTGCAAGGTAGTTCCAAGCGGAGGTGTTCTATTTCAGAATTTTAATCTGAATCTTGAAATTGCCGACCATTTTTCATGGAGCAAAGACAACACAAAAATAGCTTGCGATGCAAGTGCCTATGTAGATTATCTATATTTATACGGCTTATTTTATTATGATTTTACTTTAGATGAAATAGTTTTTGTAGATGACCTGAATGCTTACCCTTGGTACGGCAAAGTCACCGACACCGACTGGACACCCGACAGCCGAAAACTGGTGTGGAGTACGGAGCGCAGCGTCGGTTGGAAAGACATCTATTCCGGCGAAAGAAAAATCATCCTCACCGGACATGAAAACAGAAAGTATGAAAGCATAGATGTATCGCCCGACGGCAAAACCATTGCCATAGAACGCCTGAACAGGGTAAACGTAAACGGCTGCACCAAAGTGGAACGAGCTATTTATCTGGTGAATATGGACGGCACGGATGAACGAAGGGTTTTGGTACCAGAGTAATTCATTTATCAGGGTTCATTTATCATTTCCAATAGGGCGTGTTCATTTTCTAATAGATGTGTACAAGTTCTGTATGATAAATGTTAAATGGTCAATGATAAATGTTCAATGACAAATGAACATGAAAACAACAACTTTTATTATTGCGATAAGCATCAGCTTATGTGCCTGTTCTTCCGCATTTTTTGCCTGCGAACAAGAATCTTTGGATGACATTATTGACCATTGTCTGTTCAATAACACAGAACTTTTAGAAGACCATAATATACTTGGGTCCAGTAGCGGAATGCAGCAATGGCAGGTACTCGGCCCAGACTACCAGCATCCGCACTTCAACCCAAACAACCTCAATGAAATTGCTTTTCAGAAAAGCCGGGAAATATGGATTATAGATATGTGCACAGGAGAAAAACGACTACTGATACCAGACTATGTCTCCAGCCTCTGGGACTGGGGCAAGACCGACTGGCTGATTTATACCAATACCGGCATGGATTTGTACAAAATAAAATCCAATGGCGACAGCCTGACCCGATTGACCACTTATGGCATATACAACACAAATGCACTCTTCAACTCTACAGGGGATAAGTATGTGTATAGAAAAATCATGGACGCCGAGGGTTTTTCGATTATTGCTAACCTTGACGGTGTTCATCTGGATACTATCGGTGGCCCTATGCGCTCGGACAGGATGCATTGGTTTGAAGATGGGAGATTATGTGGCAGAAACAGCGAAGGCATTGGATTTATTGACATTGCTTCTTTTGAAATGACCGCAATCGATTTTATTTATCTTCACTTCACCGTATATGGGGCGCATTATTTGTATGATGATGCAAGTATTCTGTGGGGTACAAAGCAGTATTTGTTTCGTACAAATGTCGATACAGGCGAGCGTGCTATCATCAAACAAGGAAGTGTTTCGCAGGTTTACCGAGAGTTTGATGTATCGCCCGACCAAAGTACGATTTTGGTCATTCGCTCCGATATGACACCTGGCTCGCCGAGTTATATTATTGAGGAACGCAAACATCTCTGCCTGATGGATATTGACGGGCGGCATGAGCGACGGATGATGATTGACTGGTAGTCATTATCTAGTTTTATTAACCAAATACAACATTTCCGCATAAAAAACCGCCAATGTCTAGCAGGATATAAAAAATTGTGTTTTCTTTGTTGTGCAAATTTAAAAACAATCATTGAGGAGTATTTTTTTCCTCCAACCCAATAGTCGTCCATAGGGAAATGATAAGTAGAAGAAACGTTCGCATCAAAGTGATGCAAGTATTATATGCTATGAATCGCGATGCAGCCGTCACTGCTCGGATTTCAAAAAAGCATTATGACGAGAGTGTAGAAACCTCGTACAGGATATATTTGCTTAATGTACTTCAATTGTACAAGTTAGCAGAGTATGTATTGCAGGATGCCGAATTGCGCAAGAAAAAGCATCTGCCTACCGAAGAAGATAAAAATCTTTCCACTAAGTTATTCCACAATCCTGTTATTCAAACCATCGCCAACAGTGATGCGTTTAATACTTTAGTAAAGAAGCATAAGCTCTCTAAGCTACTGGACAGTGATTTCACTCGAAAGATGTATCTGGAGTTTTCTAAGTCAGATCTCTTCAAGACCTACCAACGCAATCAGGAGACTCAATTGGAAGATGACCGCGAATTATTGCTGGAAATGTACAAATTTCTGGTCAAGCATGAGCTGTTTGAAGAGCGTCTGGAAGACTATTTCACGAGTTGGCAAGATGACAAATCTCTTGTCGTTGGTGCTATGAAAAAAACCATCAAGCGGGCCAACGGAGAAGAATACTTCCATGAGCAACACCTTCCAGAAACGGAAACGGTTAGAGAATTTGGTGAAGACCTGCTGCATAAGGTCATGACTTTTGATACTGATTTGTTGGAATTGATTGAGCCGATGTTGCAAAACTGGGAAGCCGAGCGCGTTGCTATCCTGGACATGATTCTGCTCAAAATGGCGGTTTGCGAATTGCTTCACTTTGAAACCATTCCAACCAAAGTCACGATTAACGAATACGTTGATATTTCTAAAATTTACAGCACGCCAAAAAGTAAAGAGTTTATCAATGGCGTACTCGACAAGCTGATGAAAAGGTTACAGGAGGAAGGTAAAATCAATAAAGAAGGACGTGGGCTGAAAGACTAAGTAGTCTCAGTAGCAGTCTTAATTTCCAATTCCGAAAACTTCATTTCACACTTTTAAGAAAATCTTAATTAGTGGCTACATCTCTATAAAATCTAATCCAAACTGTTATTTTTGTGCTTTCCACACAAGAAAAGCAGCTTCTTTCCGTTTGTAGTGGGCTTTTACATTTGAAAATAGTGAACTAAATTATGAATTACACAGTAAAAATTATTTTGTTGGGCTGTATGTCTATTTTATTGACTGCCTGCATTAGTAAAAAAGAATACGCAAAAATCCAGACTCAACTCGCTGATGCCAATAAAAATCTGGATGAGTATGGAGAGACGGTCAATGATTATATGACAAAATTATCTGCCTGCGAAAGAAATGCAGAAAAACTCAAAGGACAGGTAAAAAGTGCCAAGGGCAATCTCAAGTTGCGCGAAGAGCAAATTAAGGATTTGAAAGATCAGGTTTCGGATGTCCGCACACAACGCGACAAGCAGTTCAATCAGGTGGACGACCTGACCGTTCTGACTCAGGAAGCCAACCAGAATATTGAAAAGACCTTATCTCAATTAGAGCGCAAAGACAAGTACATCCAATATATACAGGAAGCCAAAACCAAGGCAGATTCTATGAATTTGGCATTGGCTGTCAATCTGAAAAGTGTATTGGAAGACGGCATTTCTGATGCAGATGTACAGGTAGAAGTGGATAAAACAGTGGTTTTTGTAAACCTATCCGACAAAATGTTATTCCACAGTGGCAGCTCTATCGTCACACAAAGAGCAGATGAAGTACTGGGTAAAATTGCTAAAATTATTCAGTCGCGTCCTACCCTAGAAGTGATGGTGGAAGGCTATACAGATAATGTGCAAATCAGCCGCCCTTGCATGGAAGACAATTGGGATTTGAGTGTCAAACGCGCTACTGCGGTTGTTCGCAAATTGCACAAAGAGCATAATGTAAATCCTAATCGCCTGATTGCTGCCGGACGTGGAGAGTATAATTCGCTTACGCTAAATGATACAGAAGCCGGACGCGCCATGAATCGCCGGACACGCATTATCATTCTGCCAAAACTAGATGAGTTTTACGAATTGCTTGATCCTAATAATGTGCCGAAATAATTAATTATGAATGTGTTAATTACGAATTACGAATCTACGTCCAATTCGTAATTATCAGATTCGTAATTCGTAATTAAACACTATGAAATATATTTCCATGCTTCGCGGCATCAATGTCGGCGGTAGAAAGAAGATCAAAATGGCTGAACTTCGGGAGATGTATGTCGCCCTTGGTTTTGAGGACGTGAACAGTTATATCCAAAGTGGCAATGTTGTTTTTGACTATAAAAAAACGAAGCCCGCTGAACTGGAAGCACAGATTAAACAAGCCATTCAGGATACTTTTGGCTTTGATGTTCCAGTACGCATCAGGACAGCGGACGACTTTAAGCACATCATCAATAGCCATCCATTTTTTGATGCGGAGCAGGAATTGAAATTATTTCACGTTACTTTTTTGGCGGAAGCCCCAAATACTGAAGCCCTTCAAAGCATTGCTGATTTCCAATATAAAGAAGATCTTTTTCAAATTGATGGAGACAAGATACACCTCTACTGCCCCGGAGGATATGGGGAAACTAAGCTATCCAATAATTTTTTCGAGCGTAAGCTCAAAGTTTCTGCTACAACTCGAAATTGGAAGACTGTTTTGAAATTATATGAAATGGCTATTGCGGATTGTCCATAGTCCATAGTCCATAGTCCGCAGTCGATGGTTGTTTGATGGATAAAAAAATGAATTCATTCATTTTTCACACATTTTGCGAAGCAAAATAACATGCATTTTCTATCGACCATGGACCATGGACTATCGACCAAAACCAAGCTACCTCCCCCCCACATCCACAGCTTCATATTCAGGAAAGACAATCTTAACACCATGTTCCTGTAAAGCAGATTTAATATTTTTATACACGCCATAATAAACTGCCCAGTAATCTTCTGGCTTGGCATAAGGATAGACATCCAAATGAATATTATATTCTCCAAAACTGCTGATTTCTACTTCGGGAACTGGTGTATCCAGCACTTTTGGCGTAGCTCGAATAGCTGCTAGAATAACGCCTTGGATGCGTTCAAAATCCTCTACATAAGCCATCATAATACTCAAGTCTATACGCACATAATCAAATGCGGAGCGATTCACAATAATACCATTGGTCACGACACCATTTGGAATGATGATTCGCTTGTTTTGAGGCGACCGGATGACGGTATTGAACACCTCAATTTCTTCAACATGCCCCAGTTTTCCTTCAATTTCTACGAGGTCTCCTGTTTTGTATGGCTTAAATAACAAAATCATCACGCCAGAAGCAAAATGCCCCAGTGTCCCCTGTAGTGCCATTCCAACTGCCAGTCCCAACATGCCCAGTAAAGCAATGAAAGACGTGGTTTCTATGCCTAGCATTCCGGCAACACTTAGTATCAATAAAACTTTAAGAATGACACTAACCAGAGAAGATAAAAAAGGAACAACATCTCCATCTAACCCTGAACGCTCCATAGAACGGCGAATGACAACCATCAGCCTGCCAATAATCCAGAGTCCGATAATTAAGACCAGAATTGCTCCTACTAAACGTGGTGCCAGGTCAATGAGCTGCCCCAGCCAAGATTCCGCTTTCTCAAGTAATAATTCCATAAATTATTAATGTTTTTTGTTTATTAAATGTACAAATCAAATAGACTATAAAGCAGGTTAAATAATTGGACAACAGCCCAATATCCTAATTCAAGCCATAAACACAAGTATACGAAATTATTTCAAATAAGATTCAAAACACGTTCTAAAGCACTTCAAATAAGCCCGCAGCGCCCATGCCGCCGCCTACACACATGGTAGAAACAACATATTTCGCGCCCCGACGCTTACCTTCAATCAAGGCATGAGCCACCATTCTCGAACCACTCATTCCATAAGGATGCCCAATAGAAATAGAGCCGCCATTGACATTTAAAATATCATCCGAAATTCCCAGGCGTTCTCTGCAATAAATAACCTGTACTGCAAAAGCCTCATTCAATTCCCACAAGCCAATGTCTTCTATCTTTAATCCGTGTTGCTTCAATAATTTTGGAACAGCAAAGACAGGTCCGATGCCCATTTCATCCGGCTCGCAGCCCGCTACCGCTATCCCTCTATAAATCCCCAATGGCTGAATGCCTTCTTTTTCTGCCAGCTTTCGTTCCATCAATACACAGGCAGAAGCTCCGTCCGATAATTGACTAGCATTGCCTGCTGTTATCGTTCCACCTTCAGTCACTAGGCGCAATCCTGCTAGTCCTTCCGCTGTTGTTCCAGGTCGATTGCCTTCATCTTTTGCAAGCGTCACTTCATGATAAGTGATTTCTTTAGTTGCTTTATCCATCACAGCCTTGGTGGTTGTAATTGACATAATTTCATCATCAAATTTTCCAGCTTCCTGGGCTGCTGCGGTGCGCATCTGGCTTTGATAGCCATAGGCATCCTGCTGCTCTCTGCTGATATTGTATCGCTTCGCCACGACTTCTGCAGTTTGTAACATCGGCATATAAACGTGTTTATGAATGGCGACCAAGTTTTTATCCAATGCTCTGTGCAAGTTCATATTTTGGTTTTGTACCAGGCTCACGGATTCCAGTCCTCCACCTATCACAATGTCCATCCCATCATACATAATCTGCTTGGCTGCTGTAGCAATTCCCATCATACCAGAAGAACACTGGCGGTCAATACTCATGCCACTTGTCGTCACAGGAAGTCCCCCTGCCAGAGCAGCCAATCGACCGATATTTCCGCCTGTTGTTCCCTGCTGCAAGGCACAGCCCATCACCACATCTTCCACTCGTGCCGGGTCTATTCCAGCTCTTTTCACTGCTTCCCGAATGGTCCAACCTGCCATGGTAGGCGCATTGGTATTATTCAAAGCACCTTTATAGGCTTTTCCAATTGGCGTTCTTGCCGTAGATACGATAACAGCTTCTTTCATCTTGTTTTATTTTTTTATACTCGTCAATAAAATTCTAATAGGTATGAATGGTTGAAGTTACTTTAATTTTTAAAATTAAATACGTAGGTTTATAAAAACATTGGAGAATTATCATGCAAGTATCAAAAAGCACCAAATTATTATACGGACTAGGTTTTTCTGCCCAGGGTATAAAAGATGGATTGTTTCAGGTTTTTCTGTTTTTTTACTTCAATCAGATTTTGGGGTTAGACCCAGCACTCACGGGTACAGCAACCATCATTGCCTTGCTTTTTGATGCCATTTCAGATCCGCTTGTGGGCGTCATTTCCGACAATTGGACATCAAAAAAATGGGGGCGACGTCATCCTTTTATGTTTTTATCGGCTATTCCTATGGGCATTTTTATCTGGCTACTTTTTCTTCCGCCGGAAGGTCTTGGACAGATGGAACTATTCTGGTGGATGGTGGTCTTTACTATACTTGTTCGTATTTCACTCACCTTATTTATTGTCCCTGCGATGTCGCTTGGTGCGGAGCTTTCGACCGACTATGAGGAACGGACTTCCATTACCAGTTTCCGCGTGATGTTTTCGGCATTTATGTCTACAGTCATTATATTTATCGGTTTTTTAGTCTACTTTGTGCCTACAGAAGAGTACGAGCGTGGTTTGATGAACAAAGAAGCCTACCCCAAATTTGCCCTGCTGAGTGCCATCGTTATTATCATCTGTATTTTTATAAGTACCTGGGGCACCAGAAAAGAAATCCCCCGATTGCAGGCGGCTTTGGATCAACAACAACGTCGTGCCGTTTCTCTTGGGCAGTTGTTCAGCAACTTAAGAAATATGATCAAGTTGAAATCCTTCAATTCCCTAGTCATTTATACTATGATTGTATATATCGGTCTTGGGATAGGGACAGTTTTCACGACTTATTTTATGGAGTATTATTTCAAATTGAGTAGCACTGAAATGATTATTCTACCTATAGCCTCAGGTCTAGGTGGTATATTGGCACTTATATTTACGCCTATTCTTGCCCGAAAATTTGATAAGAAAAAAACGGTCATTATCAGTACCATTCTATTTGCCTTCTTTTTTTCTGCGCCTTATAATTTCCGCTTATTAGGTCTATTTCCCGAAAACGGTGATTCCGCCTTAATCTGGTTATTTTTCTTAGCTGTCATGGGGGGCTATATGTTTTTGTGGGCAGTATTGAGTCTCGTCAATTCCATGATGGCCGATGTCGTAGATGAATACGAACTCAATGCACAACAAAGGGATGAAGGCTTGTTTTTTTCCGTCTTATCTTTTGCGTATAAAATGACGGTCGGTGTAGGCTACTTTGTAGCAGGTATATTACTCAAAGTGATTAGTTTCCCCAATACCCCAACAGAACAAGCGATACCACAAACAGCGATAGACGGACTAGGCAAAATAGGCGGTCCATGCTTGCTGGCAATTTACCTGGCTTCAATCTTCTTCATTATTATGTATCCAATCAGCCGCAGCAGATATAAAGAAATTAGAACTCAATTAGAATCAAAATAGAAAAAATGCCAATACTCTACATCCTAGCAATCCTCATATTCGGCAGCATAGCCTTATTCTTCCTATTCACCCAATCAGACCTACTTCCCAAAAGTACCATAGAACGCATCAAGCAAACAAAAGAAAGCAGCATCCCAGAACGCATCACCGGGCAAACAGGCATTGCTCAAAACGGCAAGATTAAGATCTTCTATGAAGTTCTGGGCAGCAGCAGTTCCAAAGGAGACATCCTACTCGTAAACGGACACACCCATTCCCTCATCGCCTGGCCAAAACACTTCTACCAGCCCCTCATTGATGCTGGCTATCGAGTCATTCGATATGATAATCGCGGCATGGGCAACAGCGACTGGATGAAAAACTGGACAAAACAAAATGCTTACAAGCTCGAAGACATGGCAACAGACGGTATTGCGGTACTCAAAGCACTGGACATCGAAAAAGCACACATCATCGGCATGTCTATGGGCGGGATGATTGGACAAAGAATGGCGATTAGCCACAGTGAACATGTTCATTCTCTGACTTCCATTATGTCTACCGGGCATTATTTTGACAAAAAAGAAAAAAATACCTCCTTCAAATTTTACAAAGGTTTTGTCCGAAATGTTGTCGCTTATAAACCCAATCCAAAAATCGAAGAAAGTACAGTCAAACTCTATGTCGCAGTTCAGCGTCTCCTTGTCGGAAAAGGCAATTATGATTTTGATGACCAAAAATATATCACAGACACGTTTTACGAAATCAGACACAGAAACGGATTGAATCCAAAAGCTGGACTCCAACATTCAAAAGCCATAAAATTATCAGGATCAAGGCTGGAAGAACTAGACAATATCAAAGCACCGACACTCATCATACATGGCACAGATGACACCTTGATACTGATCGGACAAGGCAAAAAATGCGCCTCAAAAATACCAGATGCAGAGGCTTTGTATGTAGAAGGCATGGGACACGATCTACCCGACATTTATATGGATAAAATTCATTCAGCAATATTCAAAAACATTAATTTGGTGATTGGAGATTAGTAACTGGTGATTAGAAATTAGGGACTGGTGATGGGTAATGCTCATTTATCACATTTGGAATTTGGTACTTTTTAATTTTGAAATTTTAAACAATAGGAATGATAAAGACTCAAAATAAAACAATACATTTCACAGCAGAACACGAGTTATTCAGACAAAGTCTTCGGACATTTTTACAAAAAGAAGTCCAACCATACATCAATGAATGGGAAGAGCAACGAAAAATTCCCAAATCCATCTGGAAAAAAATGGGCGAAATGGGTTTCCTCGGCCTATCCTACCCCGAAGAGTATGGCGGCATGAACCTAGATTTTTTCTATGATGTGGTGTTCAATGAGGAAATAGGAAAAATGAATTCTGGCGGATTTGTCATCACCCAGCAGGTCGTTCAGTATATGTCTGCCCCTTATATTTTGAAATACGGAACAGAGAAATTAAAACAAAAATACTTGCCTGGACTCATCTCTGGCGACCTTATTTCCTGCATTGGCATCACCGAACCTAGCGCAGGCTCTGATGTACAAAACATTCAAACCAAAGCCATTCGGGAAGGCGATTATTATGTGGTCAATGGCGCGAAAACGTTTATCACGAATGGCGTCTATGGCGATTGTGTCGTCGCAGTGGTCAAAACACCCAATGAAGCTGGCAAAATGGTCGTCAGTTTACTTGTTATCGACTTGAATACAGAAGGCGTCAGTCGCAGAAAGCTCAAAAAACTCGGCTGGCATGCCTCCGATACTGCCGAGCTGAATTTTGATCATGTCAAAGTCCCTGTAGAGCACCTGATTGGTGAAGAAGGACAAGGTTTTCATTATCTGATGAATGGCTTACAATTGGAACGGCTCTGCTTTATTCCTGGCAGTGTTGCTAACATGGAATATGCTATTGACGAAGCCTTAACATACATGTCAGAGCGTATGGCTTTTGGTCGTTCACTCAATAAATTTCAGGTCTTGCGCCATCGCATTGCCCAACTCGCATCGGAAGTCGAAGCCCTAAAAGCATTTTCTTATTACTGCTGCAAATTATACGACCAGAACGTTTATGATGTCAAACTTTGCTCTATGGCAAAACTGCTTTGTACTGAATTACACGAAAAAGTAGCCACACAATGCCTCCAGTTTTATGGCGGTTATGGATTCATGGAAGAATACCCAATGGCACGTATGTATCGCGATGTACGAGTCGGCACGATTGGTGGCGGCAGCTCAGAAGTTATGCGGGAAATTATTGCAAAAATGGTCATCGACGATGTGGCTTACGCCAAAGCAGCAGGCAATATTCGAGCAAATTCAAATGCAGAGAATCCTATCTCCCCTTTCAAAGAAGAACATCAATTATTCCGCCAGGCAGTCCAGGATTTTATGGCAAAAGAAGTCAAACCCTATATTGACCAATGGGAAAAAGACGGAGAAGTACCAAAAAACATGTACAAAAAATGCGGTGAAATGGGCTTATTCGGACTCGGGTTCGCCGAGGAATATGGCGGTTCTAATGCAGACATCTGGTACACTGTCGTTCTACACGAAGAAATGGCAAAAGTCAATTCTGGCGGATTTGCAGCAGCTATGGGCGCACACTTTTTCCTCGCCCTCGTACACATCAACGGAGAAGGCAATGCCCAACAAAAACAAAAATATCTACCCCCCGGCATAACAGGAGAATTGATCGGCTGCATGGCGGTTACTGAACCCTTCGGCGGTTCAGATGTCAAAGCCCTCCGCACAACAGCAGTCCGAGAAGGCGATCATTATGTCATCAATGGTTCAAAGACGTTTATCACCAATGGCGTACTCAGTGATTATATTGTCGCAGCAGTAAAAACCGCCCCAGAAAAAGGTGCACACGGACTCAGCATGATACTCATAGAACGCGACCGCAAAGGCGTCTCTGCCACTAAGCTCGACAAGCTCGGTTGGAAAGCATCCGACACTGGTGAAATTGCATTTGATAATGTCAAAGTCCCCGTAGAAAATTTGCTCGGCAAAGAAAACAGTGGCTTCTATTACATCATGGAACACTTTGTATCTGAACGACTCTCTATGGCAACTGGCTCTGTCGCAGCTGCCGAGCATGCCATCGAACTCACCTTGCAATACATGAGCGAACGCGAAGCCTTTGGAAGACCCATCAATAAATTTCAGGTACTCCGCCACCGCATCGCACAAATGTCTGCCGAAATTGAAATGAACAAACAATTTATATACAGTTTATACCAAAAATTTGAAGCCGGAGCATACTTAGTCAAAGAAGCATCTATGGCAAAACTCCTGGCCACCAAGCTATCCGACAAAGTAACGTTTGAATGTCTTCAAATGTACGGAGGCTATGGCTACATGGAAGATTATCCCATGGCCAGAATGTGGCGCGATTCAAGACTCGGACAAATAGGCGGCGGCACCTCAGAAATACTTTGTGAAATTATTTCAAAAATGATGATAGAGGTAAAAGGTTATAAAACAGAAAAAAGAAATTCCAAAAGAGCAATGAGTGATTAAAAAATGTCAAAAAGCATTAGTGGTTCAAAAAATAAAAATGCAAAAAATCAACTATGGACTATCGACCATCGACTATGGACGTAAACACTTAAACTTATTCTTAAACTTAAACTTAAAAAATGTTCAGATTAGACAATCAAATTGCCATCGTAACAGGTGGCGCGAGAGGCATTGGAGAAGGCATTGCCCAGGTATTTTGCAAAGCTGGCGCGACCGTATATATGTGGGATGTGCTGGATAGCGGTCAACAAGCTGCCGACAAAATCAACGCAGCAGGCGGGAATGCTTTTTTTAGAAAAGTAGATATCACCTCAAAAGAATCCGTAGAAACTGTAGTTGCAGAAATTATCGACAAGCATGGAAAAATTGATGTTCTCATCAATAATGCAGGCGTCATTCGCGACCGTTCTATTATGAAAATGACGGAAGCAGAATGGAACACGGTTATCAATGTCAATATCAATGGGCTTTTTATCACCACAAAAGCTGTGCTCCCGCACATGCGCGAGGCTGGTTATGGTCGCATCGTCTGTGCTTCTTCTATCAATGCTGTTAATGGTGCATTTGGGCAAACCAATTATAGCGCATCCAAAGCTGCGACCAGCGGTTTTGTCCGTTCATTGGGCAGAGAAGTTGGCAAATATGGCATCACCGCCAATGCCGTCGCACCAGGCTTCATCAAATCCGAAATGACGGACAGTATGCCGGATGAAATTGTAAAAGCAGGCATCGCCATGATTCCCGTCAAGCGTATCGGAACACCAGAAGATATGGGACACGTCTATTTATTCCTCGCTTCTAAGGAGGCTGGTTTTGTCAATGGAATTACTTTGCATGCCAATGGTGGTGTATTGCCATTATAAGACAGTCCATAGTCCGCAGTCGATAGTCGATGGCTGTTTTTTTAGTGTTCATGTCATTTCAGTATTTCATTTTGCTTTGCAAAATGTCTTATTTTTCCATCGACTATGGACCATCGACCATCGACCCCACCAATATTACTATTCAATAAACTATTGACCACACACTTAAATCTCACATTATGTCAGAAACAATACAACAAGAAGCTTACGCCACACGCTTTGAAAAATTAGCTGACTTAGAACAGCACATCGGCAAAGAACTGGGCATTTCTTCCTGGATTGAAATCACACAGGAGAAAATCGATACTTTTGCGAAAGTAACACAAGACGAACAATGGATTCACGTCGATCCTGAAATGTCCGCCAAACATTCGCCTTACAAAACCACCATTGCGCATGGTTTTATGGTCTTGGCTTTTGCCTCCAAATTTGCTTACGACACCTTCGGTTTTGATGATGTCACCATGGGCTTAAATTATGGACTCAATAAAGTCCGCTTTATCAATGCGACCACTTGCGGCTCTTTTCTTCGTGGACGAATTTCTTTATTGTCATTCGAAACCATTGAAGGCGGTGCAAAGTATATTATGAAAGTCGTTTTTGAATTGAAAGGACAAGAGAAGCCAGCTTGTGTAGCAGAGTTTGTAGCTGTAGCCTATACCGGGAAGTCTTGATTGATTCGTCGGTTTCGTAAACTTGCGGGTGGGGGGGTGAATAGGGAGTTTGCTAAACCTTCTATGTTTCCCAATGGCAGGTTTAGCAAACTCGCATCCCGCAAAGCCTTCGCACAAGTTTACGAAACCGATGCAGGTTGATTTCCATTTAAATTTAAACTTATTTATGCCTATTCAAACAGGAGAAGAATATATCCACTCTTTGCGAAATCGCAATTTAAAGGTCTATCTATTTGGCGAACTTGTGGAAGAACCCGTCGACCACCCAATGATTCGCCCGTCGATTAATGCGCTGGCAAAGACTTATGATCTTGCGGTAGCTGCTCCCGAACTCGCATCCGTCATCTCTCCATTTACTGGAAAGCGAGTCAGTCGTTTTTTACATATTTGTACCAGTGCAGATGAATTGGTTTTGCAAAACAAAATGCAACGAAAACTGGGACAATTGACTGGCACTTGTTTTCAACGCTGCGTGGGCATGGATGCTTTCAATTCATTATACTCTGTCACCTATGAAATGGATGAACATCATGGTACAACTTATCACAAACGCATGAAGGCTTTTCTGACGATGATGCATCAGCATAATTATGTCGTTGGCGGAGCAATGACTGATGTAAAAGGCGACCGTAGCCTTGCCCCACATCAGCAGGCTGACCCTGATATGTTTGTGCATATTGTCAAAAGAAGCAAAAAAGGCGTTTGGATCAGTGGTGCAAAAGCCCATCAAACGGGTTGTATCAATTCGCACTGGATGATTGTGATGCCTACGATGCGGCTGGGCGAAGCAGATAAGGACTTTGCGATAGTCGGTGCTGTTCCTGTGGATGCTGAGGGAATTACTTACATCTATGGTCGGCAATCCTGTGATACGCGCAGTATGGAGGGCGGCAGCATAGACGTTGGTAATGCACAATATGGCGGACAGGAAGCCATGGTTATTTTTGACCAGGTTTTTATTCCCAATGAATATATTTTCATGGATGGTGAATACGATTTTGCTGCTATGCTGGTCGAGCGATTTACAGCTTATCACCGCAGAAGTTATGTGTGCAAAACAGGGCTGGGCGATGTATTGATTGGCGCGGCGGCTTCCATTGCAGAGATGAATGGCATTCCCAAAGCTTCTCATATCAAAGACAAATTGGTGGAAATGACGCATCAAAACGAAACTATTTATGCCACTGGAATTGCTGCATCTCATCAGGGTTATGCGACGAAGTCGGGCAACTATATATGTGATGGTATGCTGGCGAATGTCTGCAAACATCATGTTACCAAAATGCCTTTTGAGTTGGCGCGACTCGCGCAGGATATTGCTGGCGGACTGGTTTCTACACTGCCTTCGGAGAAGGATTTAAACCATCCTGAAATTGGAAAATTATTGCATAAATACTTGCGTGGCAAAGCAGATGTAAAAACAGAAGACCGAGTTCGCATACTGCGACTGATTGAAAACTTAACGATGGGTCGTAATGCGGTGGGCTACCTGACCGAGAGTATGCACGGAGCAGGTTCGCCACAGGCACAACGCATACAGATTGGTCGGCTGATGCAATTGGAATATAAAAAAAGACTGGCAGCTATTCTGGCCGGCATTGAAGTGGAGACGGATAAAGATTTATTAGTTGAGGAGTTATCCGGTTATTTTAAAAGAGTCTTTAAAATTTCGACATAAACGATAAGTAAATATTTGCGTCCATAGTCGATGGTCGATAGTCCATGGCTAATTTAACAATATTCCTAATTTCTACAGGTTTTATGCGCATTTTGCAAAGCAAAATGAAATACTAAAATGACCTGATTACTAAAAAGACAGCCATCGACCATCGACTATTGACCATTTTTGACGGGCCAGCGCCACCACAGCATTTTAGTTTTAAAGCATTGTTGTACAAGGGAAAAGCTTTTTTTATTTTTTTAACTAAAAATTTAGTTAAAAGCCCAACCTTCTTTATCTTTGCTGCGTTATGTGAAATGTAACACTTTTGTTTATTTTTGTGTCAAATGAGTGAAAAAATCATCATAGAAAACTTTGGAGGTATTAAAAAAGCCTCCATTCAACTGAACCGGATTAATATTTTTATCGGGCCACAGGCATCGGGTAAGAGTGTAGTGGCGAAGTTGGTTTATTTTTTTCGGACTTCTATTGGAAACTTAATTGATGGTGGACTAAGTCATGTTACACTAGAAGCGATAAGAGAAGGAGAGTCACTTAGGTTTGAAAAATATTTCCCTTCAAATAATTTAGGAAAAAATGACTTTTATTTAAAATATCAAATTAATAAAGAATCCATCACAATAATAAAACAACAAGGTAAGGTAAACATTGAATATAGCCCTAAATTTGTAGCCTTACGCAAAGATATAGAGAAACTACTAGACCCAGAAGATGGTGAGCACAACAAAAAACACCCTGCAAGGCGATACCATGAAATAATATTAAGTGGTATTCCACACCGCTCTGTTAAAGAAAAATTTCCTGCTTCCTCTAGTTATAGATCAACACTTATTCCGACAGGAAGATCATTTTTTGCTCAGGTTGAGGCAAGCATTTTTTCTTTGATACAAAATAAAATCCCCATTGATACTTTCTTAATCAATTTCGGTGTTACCTACGAAAGCGCAAGAGGTTTTCATAAAGACCACACAATTGATCCTTCTATAACGCAACATATAGACCAGTTAGCATTGTCTATACTTAAAGGTGAATATCTCAAAGAAAATAAGAAGGATTATATCGTACATAAAGATGGAAGAAAAGTAGAAGCAAAATATCTTTCGTCAGGACAGCAGGAAACTCTTCCCTTGATTCTTATACTTCGGCAGGCTGCTTATTCAAATTCTATGGTAGAGCCAGAGTCAATGATGCTAATCGAAGAGCCAGAAGCCAGTATTTTCCCAGTATCTCAACAAGAAATCGTAAAACTCATCGCTACTGTTTTTAATGTAGCCCAAAACACACAACACTTCCTAATTACCACCCACAGTCCATACATTCTAACTGCGTTCAACAACCTCATACAGGCAGGTCTTATGATAGAAGAGGGAATTGATAAGAAGAAAATACACAAAATAGTCCCTGAATTTGAAGTCTTAAAATCGGGCACAGTTAGTGCTTTTCTGATGAAAAATGGCAGGGTTAAAAATATTATGGACAAGGAGTCAGGATTGATTGCCGCTGATTTAATTGACGAGGCTTCTGAGAATATTTCCCTTGAATTTGATAAATTGATGGATCTATACTGATATGAAAACAGAATGTATCACCGAAAGAACGGATTCGCTTATCGTGCTGAAAGACTCAAAAGGCGGAAGAAGCAAAATGACCTTTATAAACAGCAAGAATGAATTGGTGAAAGAAGTTGAGGTAGATGGTTGTGAAATAACTGAAGGAAAAAAATGTGATTTTCTCATTTTGCATCCTAAAAAAGTCAAAAAGAAAACCGTGAATGATGAGTATTTTGTAGAATTGAAAGGCAGGAAAGTCAAATATGCTTGCGAACAACTTGAAGCAAGCATCAGAAAACTAAGTGACAATCCAACACAAAAGCCAAAACACGCTATTGTTATTTGTACTAAAAATCCATTATCATCATCACAAGGTCAAAAACTAAAAATTCAATTTAAGAAAACCCTCAATGCAAAATTGATTATTAGCAAACAATATACCCACAAACTATCATAAAAAACTTTGAAAGCAATCGTGTAGTTTTAAGCTTAATCTTAAACTTGCACTTAAACTTAATTACAACCATGACCATATACACTATATTTGGAATTTGTGCAGTAGCAGCACTGGTATTGACCGTTTTATTCGGTGTAGTTCTGAAAAGAAAACCGCACAACTGGCTGATGCTATTCTTGCAGCAGTTTGTTGGTTCTTTATTGATTTTTTCCGGCTATGTGAAAGCTATTGACCCGAAGGGAACCGTTTATAAAATGGAGCAATATTTTGCTGAATTTGAAAGTGCTGTTGTGGCACCGATTTCAGGCATCTTTCCCTTTCTGGCGGAAATGGGGCTGACTTTTTCTATTGCCACTATTGTACTTGAACTCGTGCTGGGCATTTGTTTGATTTTTGGGATCAAGCGCAAATTTACGGTTTGGGCTTTATTGCCGATGCTGATCTTTTTTACTTTGCTTACTGGCTTCACTTATCTGACTTCCTACTCGGTCGAGTCGCTGGCTTTTATGTCTATCATCACGGCAGTTGTGCTGCTGGGTGGTGGGGCTTTATTTGCAAGAGAACGCAAGACCAAAATCGGCTTAGGGATTGGAGCGATTGCAGCCATTGTGATTATCAATTTACTGATGAAAGAAGGCTATTCCTGGTGGTTCAATTTTGCTGATTGGGAGTATGATAAGAATAAAATGAAGGTGACAGACTGTGGTTGTTTTGGTGATTTTTTGAAGCTGGAACCTAAAGTCTCTTTCATCAAAGACCTGATTTTGCTACCTATCTCTATCTGGTTTGTAATGGGTTGGCGCAATTTGACGGAAGTCGTAGAAAAACGTTCTATCGCTACTGGACTTTTCTGGGGGGCAATTGTATTATCGACTTTATTCTGTTTGAAAAATAGTATTTGGGGCTTGCCACAAAGTGATTTCCGCCCATTTGCCGAAGGCATCAACCTACCAGAAGCTAAACAGATCGCCTTGGATGACACGGACATTATAGATCGTTATCTGACCTATAAAAACAGTGAAACTGGTGAAGCCGTCGAAATCAAATCTGATGCACTGATGGACAATCAGCACCTTTGGAAAAAGCCGACGCCCTGGGAAGCTGTCAAAGAAAAAACTCGTGAGGTTGTCATCAAAAAAGGTAGTGATTCCAAGATTAAAGATTTTGAATTTAGCAATGCAGAAGGTGCGGATGTGTCGCATGAAGTCGGCGCAGCGGGTTATCAATTCATGGTTATTTCATACAGTATGGAAAAAGCCAATCGCAAGTATTTCAAATCGGTGAACGCCATTGCAGCAGCAGCCGAGAAAGACGGGCATCGCACTTTTGGCATCACACAAATTGCCGATCCTACTGATGTAGATAAATTCCGACATGACTTGCAGGCAGGCTATCCGTTTTATACCGCAGATGATATTTTATTGAAAACTATTATCCGGTCAAATCCTGGTGTTTTGTTGCTTAAAGATGGTACGGTTCTCAAGAAATGGCATGGACGCAACCTGCCAGACTACAATACGATTAAGCAAGAATATGGGCTTTAGAATTATTTAAAAGATATTAAGGAAACACGAAAAGGACAGCAATCGCTGTCCTTTTTTCTTGGGAATAGGCACTTTAAGAATGCATTAAAAAGGTAAATGAGAATTAGTGTAAGTGGGTTTCATCGCCAATTAGAATTATGCCTACATGATACAGGCTTTATTTTTTTTATACTATTTTTTCCTAATCTTTCCTTCGTTTGTATTATATGTTTTTTTGTAGTTTCATTTGCATACAGAACAACATAAAAAGCTGTTATACAACAGAAAAGACCTTTTTACTATTTATTTTTCACCACTCACCAACACTTTAATTCTCCGTTCCAACCAGAATATATAAATGTCTATTAGTAGAGATTGCTTTGATAAAAAAGGCTTCAGTTTATTTAACGTTGCCTGACAATGTGCTATTTTTTCTTTATTTGTCATCCTTGTATTCACAACTTTTATGAGGCTTGAATGTATAAATTGCTCTATCTCTTCATATATATTTCGCTCTCGACAATAACGGTAGAAGTGGTTCAATAATGATCGAAAAAGCTTTTCATTTCCTCGTTCAAAATGTACTAGTGCATGTGTCAGCTTCACAACGCCCTGGATAGACTGCATAAAGTCCTTGCCAGGAAAATCATGCATAAAGCGCAGTATCCAATCCTGGCAATGTTCATACTGACTTTGCAGAAATGTCCCCTTGATCAAAAAATAATACATATAAGCCTGATCATAAGGCAGACCATCTGAAAATATTTCATCCAGATCGGTTTGCATGGAGTCAAATTTTTTAAAATCTCGTGACTCTACAGACAATAAGGCCTCCCTGACGATATATTTTTGCCGATGTGTCTGAATCAACCAGTCATTAAAAAAATCTGGATAGCGTGTGGGTATTTCCTTGTACTCCTGAAGTACTTTTTTTGCTTTAGCATATTTTCCTCTGTATATCAATGCTGTGATATAGTTTAGATAAAAACCAATAAAAGCCTGCATTCTGGAGCTGGAAAATTCCATATTATTTCTCATTTTCTCAATAATCTCTCCCCACTCCTCTGCTGTTTGCATCGACTCTCCTACCACGCTTTCCGCAGCGAATTTAGCCTGAACGACCTGTAATCTTGCTTTTAAAGACAATGCTTTATCCTTATCTTTTATCAAAGGATTATTCAGGAGTGCCTGCATTTCTTCTTTGATTTCTTTTTTGGGATGCCTAGTATAGCGTTGATGAAAATTATACAGATCTGAAGCAATATTTTCTATTTCCTGATAATTGGTTTCTTTCTGTAAGCAGGACAATGTCTCTTGATACAGTTGATGGCGTTTTTTGATAAAATCTTCTCCCGATGTTTTAGCTTTAAGTATCCATACTTGCAGGCGATTAAACTCTACTACATCCAGAAATGTTTCTCTTTTTAATGCTTTTGCTCTGGGTTTGATCATCAGTTTTTCAGCATGTTCATTGAGTCCTTTACTGAATAATATGAGTGCCATCTTGCGACTGTCCATCTCCTCAAAATGCGGGGTCTTCATATAATAATAATCTGACAGCATTTTCAGCACCAAACTGTATAACAAATTTTTATAATAAGAAAACTGGCTAAGAAGCTTCTCATCATTTATCTTTTGTTTGAGCAAATCTTCATTGGGTGTTTTAGCCTGTGCGATATAATCAAATAGCTGGATAACTTTTGCCTCATTCTTTTTCTGGTAGCGGGAAGTGTATATTTTAAAATATCGCTTTTCATGTTTATCCAAAGCATGAATAAGTTCGTAGAGTTTTTGAGATGATTTGCTCATAAGCTTGCAGTATGCATGATTTTAGTATAAAGTCTCTCGCAAAGTATTAAAATTATACAACATTGATTAGTTTTTAAATATAAAAAAAACAGACTCTTCAGTCTGCCCATCGGAAAATCTTATTATTTAAAATTAAAAACATTTAGGTTTCAAGACTTTTTTTTAATTTAGCAGTATGGCAGCGCATAACGATTTAGGCATTCGGGGTGAACAATTGGCAAAATCTTTTTTGCTGAAAAAAGGCTATGCTGTTCTGGAAACCAACTGGCGCGTGGGCAAAGCTGAGATCGATTTGATTGTCAAAAAGGAAAATATTCTTATTTTTGTAGAAGTCAAAACCCGGCGAAACAATACTTTCGGCTATCCGGAAGAGGGCGTTACCGCCAAAAAGGAGCGTATGATGTTTGAAGCCGCCGGATTTTATATGCGCAAAATTGGCTACGAAGAAGAAATCAGATTTGACATTATCGCTATTACCATGAATCCAAATCAGGAAATTAAACATTTCAGAGATGCCTTTTTTCCTGGCTGGTGATTTTTTGAATTATGAATGGTTTAATTACGAATTACGAATCCCAAGAAATAGTTAAACCCATTCGTAATTCATTCATTAATAATTATAAGGTGAAATACATTACATTACTTATCGCCACCCTGTTCAGCTTATCTCTTTCTGCACAAAGTTTCAAAAAAATAATTTGTGAGCACAGAAAAGAATATAAAGAAGGTTTCAAAGAAGAAGGTTCGCCGCTCAAGCCGAATGAGATTCGGTATTTGAAATTCTACAAGCCCGACGAAGCTTATCAAGTCCCTGCTGACTTCAAACGTACATTCGGTGAAAAGCCATTTGATATGGTGACTTCTAGCGGTAAAAAGAAACGTTATGTAAAATATGGAGAGCTAAGTTTTGAGCTTAAAGGAACAGCTATCACGCTTGCCTTATATCAAAGCCTGAAACTTATGTCCATGCCTCAATATAAAGAATACCTGTTTTTGCCTTTCAAGGACTCAACAAATGGGCAGGAAACTTATAGTGCCGGGCGATATATAGACTTGGAAATGTCGGACATTAAAAACGATAAAGTGACGCTTGATTTTAACAAGACTTATAATCCTTACTGCGCTTATACGACTGGCTATAATTGCCCGTATCCACCAGCAGAAAATCATTTGACCATGCCGATTTATGCAGGAGAAAAGATGTTTGGAAAGAAATAGTTAAATTCAAATTCAAACGTCAAATACAAATTCAAAGATAACAAACTTCAATTATAGGTATTACCGTAGGCTTTCCATCAAACATGTCTGCTACATGGCTAAATTCAAACTCCCCTCGTCCTATCTGCGCCGTAATACCTATCCAGCATCAGTTGATAATATGGTTTTTTCAGGCTTTTGCTAGTCAGCCAGAGATTATAATTCAGCAATTCATTTGAACCAATTTCAAAATGGGTATATTGTTCTACAAATCGTTCAATTTTCTTCTTGGTTTTTTCCTGTTTAACCGCATTGGGTTTGCTGATAAAGTCGCGCAATATTTCTAAAAACTCTTTCTGTTCGGCATAGCCTGGCAATCGAATTTCTTTACTAAACCTTCTACGCAAATCTTTATAACGCACTTCTGCAAATTGATAATCTTCTGACTCTATCCTAAACACCACTTCCAAAATAGAAATGGTCAACTGAAGGTGAGGAGAAATACTTTTATAGTCTTTCGACACAATTACTTTCCCAATATAATCCAGACAAACATTGATATTCTGTTCATAAAAATAAAGCATGGACAGGTTGAGATAGATAGAAAAGAAACTTAAAATATCCCGGTATTTTTCAGCGTGCAATAAATCTTCCAACATACTAATCGCTTCCTGCGGTCTACCTTGTATTATTCTCACCACCGTTTCAGACTGGTAATACAACCAGACATATTTATTATAAAAAACATGGTCAAACTCAGTTATGCTTCGCCCCAATTCCTGCGTAAAAGCAACGGTCTTATCCACTTCCCGAATACGACTAAAGGTATTCACCAGCCAGATCAGCATGATAATTTTTTCTTCATGATGTCGGTCAAATACACCATCTTTTTCAAACTCTTCATAACTTTGCATCAGATAATCTGCCAGTGTGTCGAATTCTCGTTTTTGCAATAAGATTTGCCGCGCACACTGATTAATTTTCAGCCTGAAAACAGGCTGTCGACTATCCGCAACAGACACCTGCATTTCTTCAAAAATAGCCTCCAGCATTTCTACTACTCCTTCTTCCTGTACAGAAAAATTGGACCGATGAAGCCGATAATTTAGTGTCGCTAATAAAGAATTGAAGTGTTGAATTTGCTCGTATTTTCGTTGTATAACCTGCTTTTTGTGGGTGTAAGGTGTTGGATCAAGATTGGAGTTAAAGTGACACAATTGAATTAATTTGTCATAAATAATATTCAATAGTCCATAAAGTTCATGGCTTAAAGCAAGTTTTTCTGCTTCTTTCAAATAGTGTTCAGCAATGCCATAGTCTGTTTTATCAATAAAAATATCGGATAAACGGATGTAGTTGTTCACCACAGTTTCTTCGTCTTTATCTTTATAAAACGACAATAAACTATGCTCTAAATCATGAAGCAGTCTATTTTTGAGCCTGTAATATGAATTGCGTTTATTTTTCTCAAAAAATTGCTGACTAATGAGATCATCGTATTCATCAATTTTTTCTAATTTTAAAGTATTCAGGAGCTGTATGGTCTTTTTTTCCTGACCTTTTTGCAGAAAATTAGAATTTAATATCCTGTAATGACGGACCTCTTTCCCGCTCATCAGGCGAATAAAGTTAGTTAATAAATATTTCATGTTTAGTTTTAGCCCGTAATTTTTACAGGTAAAAATAGCTAAATCGATTTAATTTTCTAAGTATATTGCGAATTAAATAGCCGAAACACCGTCTAAAATGTACTGTTTTGCTTTTACCAATTGAAAAAAATAACAAAATGAATAAGATAAAATGGATGCTACTTATGCTGATGAGCCTTATGCTTATTAGCCCTGCAATGGCGCAAATGAGTGGAGAAATTTATTTTGAAATTGAATATGAAGAAGATGATGACGACGACGACGATGGACCAAGCGTTATTATCACAGGTGAACTTGTCAATACAGGGAATGTTGATATTGACATAGATATCGATCTGGGCGTATTTGTAAGCCAGAGCTTTCCTAATCCGCCTTTTGCTCCTGATCTGAATTATATCCTCGAGCTGGAAGATGATCCATTAGAGCCTGGTGAGGATACCGATTTTGAAATAGAATTGTTTGTCAATAATCCGGCTCACAAACTTATGGTTGGCACAAATAATATCATCACCATCTGGCCACTGAATGCAACAGACATTATTACCATTTGGCCATTAACTGGCAGCATGCTGGGCTTTGGAGGCAGTAATGACTATGGCAGTGCTTCGATATTTGTACCTGAAAGCACCACTACTACAAACATATTGAATTTCGGTGAGCTTGATAGAGTTACAACATTCCCTAGTCCATCAACAGGAGTATTTAATATTGACTTGACAAATGCTGAACTAACAGGTGATTTCACCCTAGAAGTATATAATGCACAAGGCAAAAATGTAATGACCGAATTGCGTCAAATAAATAATTCTATTATGCAATTCAATTTAAGTCATGTAGCACCAGACTTATATTTTATTAGCATCAAAGACAGTAATGGTATATTAAAATACCAGAGCAATCTTATCATCACCCAATAATAGCATTATAACTTCCTTGAATCCAAACAAATAAACAAGTAAAATAATGCGGAGGGTAGAGATTTTTCTCTACCCTTTTTTATGTATATGTATCCATTAAAAAAGAGAGCAGTCTGCGTTTTACACTACAGTATTGCTCTCCTATTTTTCAAACCTTATAATAACAAATCTCATAAAACAAGAAGGGGACTTTTTCTTAATCCGAAAAAAGTAAGACCAGCTTTACCTCATTGTCCCAAAGTAATCACTGGCCTTCCCTGTCCTAGTATCTAACTTTAAGAGAACTAACAAATCTCATTTTAAGCATTGTGGTATGGCTCACAAACTGCCAGGACAAACATCCCAGCAGTTTTGTGAAGGTACTATGAAAAGAATTTTTATAAAACAGGAAGTCTCTACAAGCATGCGAATAATCAATTCCGGTATACTTCAGCTAACGCACACAATCTATTGTAACTAATAACTTTCCGCGCATAACTTGCAGAGACTTTAATCTGGTTTATGCTTAAACCAAATCACTTCCTTTTTTCATTGCTCATGAATATGAAACAAACTTACTTACTATTTTCTATAAATATTGTGCAAAAGATAGCAATCTATTACGGCTTATAATTTCACATAACACAAACAACCATTTGTATCTAACTGTAATAAAAAATACTAGGTCGCAGACAGCAACAGGTGGATTGTAAAAAGTTACAGCTTAAAACTGTTTAACGAATATGTAAATCATCACAATTCCCCCTTGTCACCAAGAATGATGACCATACCGTCTTCAGTTTGTTTGTGAAGCAATTCTACAAGATTAGAAATAATAATGGGCGGAATATTATCGAAAGGATTTTCTATAACTAAAATTGGTTTCTCGGTCAATAAAGCCCGAACATATTGCAAAATACGTTCCTGACTAGCAGATAGTCGGCTCCCAAATTCGCCAATTTTATCTTTCGCAAAAAGCGTTTGATTGACAGGTAATCCGCGCTGCATTTGCGCCAGCATTTCCTCTACTTTTGGTAAACGACTCTTATCTAAGCTATACGATACTGCTTCAAAAACGTCTTTACCCAATAAAGGAAAAGAAGCAGAAACAACCGCCATACAACGTCGAAGTGATTTCAGTGAAATATTTTCCTGATTTGTTTTTCCAATCAGAATTTTGCCCGAATCTGGTTGATACAAACCCAGCAGCAACTTAATAAGAGCAGGCTTTCCAAGCGGAATATCCAGCACATTAATCTGATTCAATTCAAAACGAGCATCAAGCTGACTAAACACAGGCGTACTCGCATGATGCGGCGTAAATGTCAGCCCTTTCAATTCGACTGGATAAGCACGTTTGCGAATATTTTCTGTCCCCGGTGACTCGATAGGCAGGTTCAAAACAATCAGCAGTTTTTGAAAAGAAATATTGCCCAGTTCCCAGGTGACAGGTGTGCGTAAAATACGCCGAAAAACAGGTAAGACCGTAATGAGCAACAGAATGACACTCAGCAATACACCTTCCTCCAACTCGCCCCTCCCCTGCTGTTTTTGCCACAAAACATACCATAATACTGCAGCAATCATCAGGTATAATAAAGTAGGCACCAGAATGAAAATCAGGCTATAAATTCGCTGATAGTCAATCCCCAAGCCCAACAAACGTACCGTGCGCTTGCGAAACCTTTTCATCTCCGGCTCAAAACGATTGAAGGCCTTGATGGTCTCCATTGCTTTGAATCGCCCATTGATAAAACCCAATAAACCAGATGTTTTATTTCGCTTTTGCAAACTTGCTTTGTGCAAAGGAATATTCAGCACATAAACCAGTCCTGTCGTCACCAACCACAAAGCACATACAATCCAACCAATACCTGTATTGATAAAAAACAAGGCAACTAAAGTCAAGGTCAATAACACGATATCAACAGCAAACCTTAGCGTACCTTTTGTAAAATAATTTCGAATACTTTTTAAGTCACCACTGTATCGCAACAAATAACGTCCAATGCCTTTTTCATCATAAATATTTGTGTGTAATTCCAATTGGCGAGCATACAGCGTATCGCGTATATCGTGTACAAATAATTCGCCCAGGCGGGCAATAGAAAATCGTTCGACAAAATGAAAAATGGCTTTCAGCACAATGAGTCCTAGTAATAAGCGGAGGTAAGCCTGCGGAGTAGCAACATCAAAAAAAGGAAGATGCTTCAAGAATTGAGCCCGTACTGCCCGCATCTCAAAAACCAACTCATAGTATTTACCAAAACTCACCGGAATTAAAATGGTCAGTAGACTTGACACCAGCCCCGCCAGTCCTGCTATGGCAATCGCCACAGGGTGCTGCTGGACAAACTGAAGGATCAGTGCCTTTTTGGAAAAAGAAGAGGACGCAGGTGCTGGCATTTATTCTTATATTAAAAAAGAGCAGTCCCATGCTTATGATGCACAGTACTGCTCGAAAACCTAACAAATATTAGCCCTAGAAAACACTAATAAAGCAAGCTTAGGAATTAGAAAACAGAACCAATATCTCATGCTCATTGTCCCGAAACACAGACATCAATCTACTATCACATTCATTCTCAAAATTAACTAACGATTTTTCATTCCAATTATTCAAAGTCTATCGGGAAATTTCACCCTCCCGATAGAGCAATGAATTTAGGTACTATGAAAAGAATTTTTTTCGTAATCTTCTGCAGTTCATCCTGCTTTAGCCAGTAGACTAGACTGGTGATGCGAAGGGCGTAAATGATTGAGGACAGCTTCTTCTTTCAAATCATCTAAATTCAAAATCGGCTGTGACACTGAAGGTCGAACCTCATCTACCAGCATTGGGCTTGCTGTAAATATTCCACTAATCGCAAAAGGCGTGAGTCCCATTTTTTCTAAAACATCCAGTCCGCCCAATGCTCCCAAACTATCTCCAGTAGAAAGAATAATGTAATCAAAACTTCTCCTAAAATCTGGATCCGTAAGGAGTAAATGCGTTTCGCGCTGCAACAAACCATCTGCTATTTCTACCACAACATACTCTGGGTCTGCTTTTGCAACTTGTCGCATCAAGTGATTATATAAAGCCATCAATTCCGGCTTATCACATAAAAAAGTAGAAGGAAATCCAACGTCTGAAAAATCCAGCACATGATCAGCATCACAAGAAGCCACGAAGTCTTTGTCTTTAGTAAATACCGTTCCAGTAAACTTCACATAAGATGCACGTTTTCCGGCATTCTGTAAGCCGCGCACGAGAAAACCTGCAGTTGTTGTCTTACCGCTATCCATACTTGACCCTACCGACAAAATGACTTTGAAAGGCGGGCGTACGAACTCTTTAGCAGGCAGAATCTTATGCTTAGTATTCAAGATTTGCCCTTCATGATCGCTTGCAAAACCTACAAATTCGACGGTGGTCGGTCCGATATCTTCGGCATTAGCATGTGTCTGTTTCACCACACCAACTACACCGCCCTTACCCAAAATATGATACTCCATACGAAAAGCCACCGGCACCTCTCCACGAAACACAACAGTCGCATAACGATTGCCAAATGCACCCATAAAATAATCTCCTTCAAACAAAGTAACGTTTCTACCATGCGCTCCTTGAAGCGTTTTGTGTTTGCCCAGTTGTTTGACTTTAAAAATCCCAACATCGCCTGCTTTTGGAAGCGTGTTTCGAGACAAATGTTCGTTGATTTGGAAGTCGCCAATTTCTTTGCAAATAATTGCTTTTTTAATCTTGTCTTTCATGTCTATTCTATGTTTAGGTGAGAAGCTTAGTATGTTTTTAATCGAACCTGCGCACTCAGTCCAAGTACCCAGTAATTGCTAAATTTATTCCTTGTCTTGCTACTTTGGGGGCGAGTGGTATTCAGTTGATGTTGCTTACTTAGATTAAATTCTTTTTGTAATAATCCGTATAATTTAAAATGAACGTATCGGCTAGGTCGGCAATGTATTCCTGTTGTCCAGCGAACCCGGTGAAAGCCATTCGGCGCAAATTCACCTATTACTTTATCTGATTCATCATATTGTTCTATAATCTGTCCACCCTGAAAATAATAAGCCCGTATAGCTGTATAAGGCGCGATAGCAAAGGGTTTGCGCAGGAGTGTTTTTTTCCACCGCAGGGCATAACTTAATCGCCAACCATATTTTTTCAGGTGAGGAAAAAATTTCTCTGTCGTCAGGTATTGTCGAAAGGGCGAACCCTTAAAGCGATAAGAGACTTCTGCCAAGGCCCGATGACTGACCGTTGGATTATTGGAGTGCGTCATTCCGCGTACATAAGCTGCAGTGATGTAGTAACGCTTATTGGGTGCATAACTCGCATAAGCTTTAATTTGATCATACTTCAACGATTGCTGCGTGAAACTATGAGCTAAAAAATAGCTCGCATTCAAGGAGAGTTTTTTGTGTACCCGAACTTTCATACCTGTTGAAGCCCAAAGTCGAAACTCACCAGACTGCGCGGCTATGCTTACTGCAAGGCTACACAATAATATCAGACTGCTTATTTTTTTCATTGTTCTTGTATTCATTACAAAAGCAAATTTACCTGCTATTTTAAAATAATGTTCGTGAAAAGACCTATATTTATTACAGGCTCAAAATTTAAAAAACATATTACTCATCAATAAAACCAAAACAATACTCAATAAAAAAGCGCATTAATAACAATATTAAAGAGTTATAAAATTACATGCTAGAAGTGTTTAAGGCTTTATTAAAACTTTCAGTTTTTACTTACCTTGTGACATAACAGTTCAATTTTTCCTTTTTTTAAATAAAAAAACAGAATGTCTAATACACAAAAAACATTGCTCTTGCTGTCTTTTAATCTGTTTGCAATTGCATCTTGTACAGTTTCTAAGTTGCCCGATAAAAATGTGAAGACTCAAACTCTGGAAATTATTTTTGGTGGAGATATTGATTTTGGAGATCGCTATCATTTACATAAAAACGGACATGTAAAAAACTGTATCCTTAAAGAAAAAGGTTATGCGAATAGCTTCGACAGCATAAGTCCACTACTACATTCTACTGAACTCCTCGTGGCAAATTTAGAAACACCTATTTCCGGACAGATAGAAAAAAACCCATTGGAAGGAAAGAAGAAATATTTACACTGGTGTCAAGCAGAAGAAGCAGTTGCTGTTTTGGAAAAATTTGATTTTGATTACCTGAGCCTTGCGAATAATCATTCTTTAGACCAGGGTATAGCAGGTATAGAAACTACATTTAATCACCTGACAACTGCTAATATTGAATATTTTGGTGCTGGAAAAACAGCGGACGAGGCTTCAAAGCCAATGATAATAGAAGATGAAATTACTGGAAGAAAGCTATACATTTTAGGCGGCTTTCAATACAGGAGCAAGTACAGACGTGTATATGATTTTTATGCCACCGCAGACAAAACAGGCGTTAATAAATGGACTAAAAAAGAAGCTGAACGCCAAATCAAGCAAATAAAAGAAACAGACCCTACTGGTTTTATTATAGCTTTTCCGCATTGGGGCGAAAATTATAAATGGAAAGATGAAAAACAAGAAGCACTGGGCGCAGTTCTCATTGATGCAGGTGCAGATTTAGTCATCGGTCATGGAACCCACAAATTTCAGGAAATAGAACAGGTAAAGGGTAAATGGATTTTTTACAACTTAGGCAATCTCGTCATGAACTCCACCGGCAGATATGAGCAGGAAAATGCCATGCCTTATAGTTTTATTCTAAAATTGAAATTGGTGCGTACTCAGTCCGGAATTGAAATTGAATCAAACATATACCCAATCGTGAGTAATAACAAACTTACAGCTTATCAACCCCATTTTGTTTCTAAAATAGAGATGGAATTATTGAAATCAACATTAATTGAAAAAACAGCTTCACTCAGAAAAAAAATAAAAATCAGACAGGATGATATTGGATATTTTTTTAGCTTAAAGCTGAATTAAGTTTGTGTTTACTGCGTTCAAATATGACGCTCCGCATGATAGGAAGAGCGTACCAGCGGCCCACTTTCTACATAATCAAAACCTTTTTTCAGCCCAACTTCCTTATACATCGCAAAAGTATCAGGGTGGACAAAAGACTCCACATTCAGGTGCAGCTTGGTCGGTTGTAGGTACTGACCAATCGTGAGGACATCGCAGCCATGGGCTACTAGATCATCCATGATAGCTAATACTTCTTCGTCTGTTTCTCCTAAGCCGACCATGATGCCGGATTTAGTGCGTTTGCCATAAGATTTGGTGCGTTGGATTTGTTCGAGACTTCGGTCGTATTTGGCTTGTGGACGTACTTTTCTATATAGACTTTTGACCGTTTCCATATTATGAGAAACGACTTCTTGTCCAGGGCTTATCATCGTTTCCAATGCTTCCCAATTAGCACGTACATCTGGAATTAGTGTTTCAATAGTCGTATCGGGTGATAGGTTTTTGACTTCCTGTACTGTAGCATGCCAAATCGCTGCACCTCGGTCTTTCAGCTCATCCCGATTGACAGAAGTGATGACGGCATGTTTGACACCCATTAGTTTGATGGCTTCGGCTACTCGATAGGGTTCATCTTCGTCGTATTCATTTGGTCGCCCGGTTTTCACTGCACAAAACGAACAGGAACGGGTGCAGGTATTTCCCAAAATCATAAAAGTCGCTGTACCTTCTCCCCAACATTCGCCCATATTCGGACAATGCCCACTTTGACATATCGTATTCAGTTTATACTCATCAACAATATTCCGCACATTGCGATACGTTTCTCCCATCGGAAGTTTTACGCGCAACCAATCGGGCTTTTTTTTCCGCTCTTCTTTTCTATCTACTACTGGTAAGTCTATCATTTTCTTTTATTGAGTGTGTTGGGGGTTGGGTGTATTGGGGTATTGGGGTGATTGGGGTGATTGGGGTGATTGGGTAATTGAATATTTGTAACTAGCAATTCGTAATTAACCCATTCATAATTCGTAATTAAATACATCACCATCTTTTCCCTAATTGCAAAGCGATGTATACCGTTGGGAAAATAGCTTTATTGTCTTCCGTCAGCATAATCGGGACAGCTTCTGTATAAACATCCAGCATCACGCCCATTTCCAGTGCTTTTATAAAATGATTATACGCACCCCAGTCAAAATTTAATCCAGCTTTTGCAAAACCGCCCGGCACAATACCCAACTCTCCAAAACCAGACAGAAAACCCGTTGCACCACGCACGCAAGCCGGATTCAAAAAGCAGGAACGATTTTCTTCGCTGTATGATTGAGAAACCACCCCATCCAATACTTTTAAATCCAAATAATACGGCTTAGTAATGCCCAAAGAAGGACCGATGGCATAGGAAAACCCAACTGCAACACCTTGCTTTCTCGCTTTGTCGGAAAAATACAACTTTCCGCCATAACCAACATGAATACCGTAAAAACTATTTTGTTTTCCGAAAGCATAACTGTGAGAGGCATTTGTAAACGGACCACTTACGGCTCCACTCCCCTGCTGTTTTACTTCCCGATGATGCCGCAAAGATACGACTTCAAAACGTAAAAGATGGGTAAATCTGAGTTGTTTGACAATGCCATAATCCACCCCGATACCCATACCCGCAGAATGTCCTGCCACTGAAAAAATCAATTCATTACTCAGTTTTGAATCTGCGTAGGTTTCTGTCTGTGCCATTATATTAGAGGCCGCCAAACAAATAAGCAGAATGAGGTGTATTGTTATTTTTATAAAAATATGCATGCTTTAGTTTTTACTCAGTAATGGTAAAAAAATAAGTTCCCTATTTCAGGTAATTAATTTTGATGCTGAACGAGGCGCAAAGAAGGAGCTATGCCTTAGCATAGTGACTGATGCAGCAACGAAGTGCAGCGGCAAAATTAATACATCAAATGCGGAAGTTATTTTTTTACTATTACCAATACCCAAATTTACAAAATAAAACAATATAAAGCCATGCTTGTTTGTCGGGGTGGTGTCATTCTCCAAAATTTTCTGGCTAAATTGACTGCTAAATGGCTATATTGGGAACACAGGTACAGGACAAATTTGTAGATGGGTTATTTTTCTCGCAAAGACGCAAAGCCGCAAAGTTTGTTTTCTCTTAAGTTTTCGCGCCTTAGCAAGAGATTTTTCACCAAACTTTATGCTGACACCCTGTGCACATTTATTCTGGTTTCTGACAAACTGTCCACAGATAACTAATACCAATTTTATGACAACAGAAATTATTTACGCCGGCGACTTGCATACAGATGCAAGGCATATTCGATCTGGCAATATCATTCAGACCGATGCACCAACTGACAATAATGGAAAAGGAGAAGCTTTTTCGCCGACCGACCTGGTAGCTGCGGCATTGGGTTCATGTGTGCTGACGATTATGGGCATTGCAGCCCGCAATCACAATATTGATATGACTGGCGCGACGGCACAAGTCAATAAGGTGATGTTAGCCAATCCACGCCGTATTGGTAAGCTGGAAGTCATGATTCAGATGCCTGAAGGGAATTTTACGGAAAAGGAAAAGAAAATTCTGGACAAGGCAGCTCATGGCTGTCCGGTCAAACAGAGTTTGCATCCTGACTTGGAGGAAACGATTATTATTAAGTGGCAGTAGCAATATCAATATCAATATCAGTATCAGTATCAGTAGCAGTGGCAGTTACAATAAGAAAAACTCGTACTGCCACTGTAACTGTAACTGATACTGCCTAGGTTTTCTTGACTAGTACAGCTTTCACCCTATCATGCTTTTTCACTTTTTTGTAAAAGTCGTACATGTCCTGATAGCGGTTTGCTGGCAAATCGAAGTTTTTAACGCTAAATTCTCGTTGATAGAACAGCTTATTGTCCTTCATTTCACAGGAAATCTTATAGCGTCCAAAATCCGTATCAATTTCAACGCCTTCTGGTATGCTTTCAGAAGCATACCCTTCTGGAAGTGCAATTTCTACCTCGTCTTTTTGTGTATAAGGATGCTGATTGATGATGCGTTGTTTGCGTTCTTTTTCCTTATCTGGCACACGGGTAAACTGGTGAATAACATTTGGGCGAATAAAAAGGCGATTACCTTGTATCGTGGCTAGTTTGCTAACTTCAAGGTCATAATGGTACTCGCTAATCGGACGGGTTTCATCTGTCTTAATTTCCTGATGAGTAACTGTAAGTGATGGCAATTCACTCAAGGATTCTTCCAGTTCTTCTTTAAGTTCTTTTGCCGAAAGGCTACTCCCCGCATAGCGATGCCACTCCTGAGAAGTACCTGTTTTTGTGCTGCGCACTTTCACTTCAGCTGTGCCTTCTTCATCTAGTGCAACTTCAATCTTGGCATGTCCTGTATTTTGTCCAGACTCGCTTTTTGGCGTATCTATCAACTGACCACCTTCGGGGGTAATGAGCAGGGCTTTGCGATTTGCCAAACTGCGACCTACATGCCCTGGCGGATCGTAAGAACTGGTACATTCCAGCCAAGTCGGTTCGTCACCAGGTACGTATAGTATAACATGATTAAAACGGGAATCACTGTACGATGCTTCGATAGGTTCGGGTTTGCTGCTTGCTGCAATAAGTGCTGGATAAGCTTCCACACCAGCTTCCTGAAGCATGGATTTCATAAACCAGGTGAGGGCTTTGCAGTCGCCATATTTATTGCGCTCCACGTATTTGGCATCAAAACTCTGCCAGCCGCCGATGCCGAGTTGTACACTCACATAGCGGGTATTTTTTTGTAAATATTGGTATAATACGGCTATTTTTTCTTCATCCGTTTTGGCATCTGCAATCAGTGATTGCACTTTTTCTTTCATCGTTGCCGAAAGGACATCCTGCCCCTTATTCAATTTATAAATAAAATTGCCAAAGGACTTCCAGGTGGACATGTCTCCCTCATAGTCATCTACACTAAAAACAGTTGGCGCGACGCGCAAGAGCGGTAAAATTTCTCTATCGACCGGTGAATAATATTCTTCTTTTATTGGTTTTAAATTACGGGTTGTCCATTCATAAACCGTCATTCCGTCTTTCTCCGATTTTGCAGGCTTTGTATCAAAATTTGCCTTATGCCGCATATCCACTCCTTTCCCCAAGCTAATGCGATAGGCTGAATTCTGCACGGCTATGCCATAATCAAATTGCGGCGACCAATCGGGATAGTTGCGAATCCCTTTGTATTCCAATTCGTATTCAAATGCTACGGTGTAGGGATAATTCGGATAATTGACTTCCAGAAATTTCACGCGGCTATCTTCATAAATAGAAAAATCGGACACTGCGCTGTAGTCTTTAATTTCTTCTTTATCTATTTTGCGAATTAATTTGCCATTCGCATCATACAATTTGCCTGTAATTGCTTTGACCTGACAAAAGCTGTTATAATGAATCACCAGTCCATTCAGATAGGTTTGGTCATTCATAATCGTGATGACACGTTTCTCCCACATGCTTGCCCGTGATGCAGATTTGACGGTATAATCAATCTGATAATCGCGCACTATAGCATCTGCTTCCATAAGGCTGGCAGGTATTGCTGCCACAGGATAAGCCATGCCTTTTTTTTGTGCTGTCGCTTCGCTCGCTAATAGTGCAAGCAGGCTGATGAGGATGACGTTGAGTATGTTTTTCATTGTTGATTGAGTTGAATGAGAGAATGAGTAAATGAGTTGAATGAGAGAATGAGTTGATTCGGTGATTATTTGATTTTGCTTTGCAAAATCTCTTCTAATCACTCAATCAACTCAATAACCGAATCAACTTAATTACATTTTCTTCAGTACAATTTGTTCCCCTTCTTTGTCGAATATCTTATCAAAAAACTCTTTCAAGCCGTCATACTCTTCTGGCTGAAATACCGGTTTGTTCAATCTTTCTTCGGAACGAAGCTGAATACGCTTGTCTTTGACTTCCACCAGATACAAATAACTACCATCGCCATCTGGCAATTTAAGCTTGATACTTTCTGGTGTAGAGACGACCTCATAACCCTCGGGAATATCAAAATTGAGGATATATTTTTCGACATAAGGATAAGCAATATCCACCGGATAAGTCCGTTTTTTGAGACTGAATACCCGTTCTTCTGTTTGTTCCATCAAAAGCGGATTGATATAAATATTGTCTCCCGATTTATCTACTGCATCAGTAACTGTCAGTGTCATTTTTTCTACAAAACGTTTTCCAGGTTTGTCTGCGTTTTGAAATTCAGCATCTTCTACTTCGAAATCATATAGATTGCCCAGGCGGTTTTCGATATAATCTTCCTCCTTTTCGTTTTTGTAGCTTTTACGCTTATAGCGGGCGCGATAGCCATTATATACTCCAGTAAATTCAGCTTCCGATTCATCTCCGTCCAGTTTCAGGTTGATGTTCACCAATTCATCACTGGCTTGCGGAGGCAGCGTGACCCATGCAGGATTTTTGAGGTCTTCATCCACTAATAAGCCTTCTTTATTTAAAGATTGTGGGTGGATCATATTCGGCGACAACTCCTTATCAATGGCATCTAATAGAAACTCTTTGCCATTTACTTTCGCCAACAAAATGATGTGGTCAAATTGCTGAATAATTGGGTAAATCTTCTGTAGCTTACCATTGTCCCGCGTACTCAGCAGTACAGGATAAACTTCGATATCGGCTGCCTGCAAACAGGCCAACAGACTCAGATTGATTGCAGTACCGTTTCCTGATTTATTCTCAAAAGCAGTATTCAGATTTTTTTCTTCCATATACCTCCAGAAATTTCCATCCCAGGAGTAGCTGTCCCGAATAAAATTAAACAAAGCCTCCATTTGTTTTTCTTTATCCGTTATACCTGCGGTAACGAGTTTAGCTGCATTCAGTATTTTTTTGTGATTGGCTTTATATTTTATCTGACGCCCGCCACTTTCGGCTTTCATCCACCTTCTTATCAGGTCGGCCCAGTCTGTCATAAATTCATCTTTTGCCCCCGCCGAATAGGGCGGCGAAGGATAATCAATGCGCGCCAACTGAAACTGTATTCTACTTCTATAGTCATCCATTGTGGTAATAAAAGACTCTTCCTCCATAGCTGGCAGGTCTTTCAGTACAAATCGAAAAGTTGTTTCTGTAGCACTAACACCAAAAGAACGGGTATTCCGACTCTCTACTTCTTTAATATCGTAGGGTTTAGTGACTCTTGATACCTGGACATATTCCATGTGTTCGGGCAATGTAAAGCGGCATTCGCTCCACTTCACAGGGATATCGCTTTGAAAATACCAGGAATCAGGAATAGCCACAAAAGGAGAATTTTGACTGTATTTATATTCTATAATCGAACCAACCCGTACATCGGGAAAAGCAAATTTACGCGTATAGTATCGTCCGCCGTCCTGTTTTTCATCGAATACATCTTCCTTGCGTACCTTAGAAACGCCATCCGGATTAATCGTCTGTGCCTCGAACTTAAATATTTTTTCCTTCTTATGGTAAGACATTTTTACAGACGCATCTTTCGCGCCTTCTTCAGTCAGTATTTTTATACGTATATGGCGGGTATAAACAACTTCCAAATCGTCTGATGCTTCTCGTTTCACCAAGGTCGTGGTACCATAAGAACAAAGCACGACTTTATCGGCATCGGGGTCGAGTGTATAGCTGGTCATCGCAAGGTCGTCATCAGGGACGATACCCCAGATTAATGGTGGTGCTTGTGCTTCTAGTATTGGTGTAAAAGTAAGTTGAAAAAAAATGAATAGTAGGACTAATCGAAGTCCGTTTGTAAGGAATTTTCGCATGATTTATGGCTTGTTGGACTTTGCGCAGGGTTTTCCAATTCTGAGCAAGTCTTTTTGGTTATGGCGTTATACGCACTGAAAAAATGTTTCGTTTTGGTGTTCAAATCCAAGTTTATGGAGATGAGATGCTGCATAGGAATGACGCAAAAATAAATTTACATTTTGACTCGTTCTTTTCCCCTCTTTCTTCGTTGCGAAAACCCTTACGTAGCTAGGCTATGTGCGGTTTTCACGCCTCGAAAGAGAAAAAAACAACTTCGTCAAAGAAAGTAAATTTATTTATGCCTCATTCCATAGCAATTTTATAGTATATCTAAATATACCGCTAATATATCAAAAACAGCGGTAAATTGTTACCCCTTTTAACAGATTAACAATACATTGAAATAAAAATTATAAAAAAAATATGAAAAACGAAACTATAAAGGTGAGTATCCCGTATATAACATAACGAGCAAAAAAAAATCCGCCGGAAGGTCCCAGTCTTCCGAACGGATTTTCACAGTGAGAAATACAAAGGTGTCTTTAACCGCTTGCTTGTTGTTTTTCTCTGGATGAGTTTAAATCCTTCTTGTTGATTTGTTTTAGCTTTTTAATTTCATTAAACTCAGTCGCGTTATTTGACCTCTCTGTGTTGTGTACAAGTGTTTTCTCTATATAAAAGTCGGCTGTAAGACAGCCTAAAAAATTCCTAAATAAAAGGTACTACCGACTAATCGGCAGCACCTTCCCCTAACCTAAAATGTGACAAGATTTGTGGGAGCGTGAGACGCTCCAACTATATTTTTCAATTCCTTTGAAATGAAAGCTATTTCTATTTTGTTTTCCTCCTCTTTCCTTTCTTCCACACTGCAATTTTACGGAGGTTTTTAAGTTTTAAAAATTTCATTTAAATTAAATTGTAGTTATTTTTAAAGTTAATTTAAATTCATTTTTTATCTTAAACTATTTATTTTCAGTGTTTTATGTAAATTTATTTGTAGTCGATTTTTAATTAAAAATAAATTTAAACCAAAAATTTTATATTTTATATTTTCTTTCTTAATTTGTGGAGCATCCAAACTTCTTTGATTGCTTATTATGATTACAAATATAGGGGCTAATCTATTACAAAAAAAGGCACAGATTTCTTAAAATGTAGCCTTAAAAACAATAAAATAACAAATTTAATGCATTTTCAATAAATTAATAATCAATCAATTAAAATAAAAATATCTAAAAAAAATGTAGTTATTTTCAACTCAAAAAATCATTCTTTTATGCAAAAAACCAAACTTATTCACTTGTTTAGAGCCTTAGAAACCGACGAATTGCGCGAATTTGCGAAGTTTTCAAAAAGTCCGTTTCACAATAAAAATGAGCGTGTTATTGCTTTATATCAATACTTAAGAAAGTATCAGGATGATCTATCTAGTCCAAAACTGAACAAAGAAACAGCCTTTAAAAAGTTATTTCCCAAAGGAGAAAAGTATGCTGACTGGAAAATGCGGGAACTCATGTCAGATTTATCTTTGCTGATAGAACAATATTTTGTGTGGAAAGAGGCTACACAAAAGGACACGCAGCAAATGTTACTGATCAAATCACTCAGAAAAAGACAGAAGGCAGAAAAGTATTTTTTCAAAAATGCTCAAGACCTGCATAAAGCACTTAATGCTAAACCGCTAAAAGGTACGGACTATTATTACGATCAGCTACAATTGAACCTCATGTTATATTATCATCCTCAGATTTCCAAATACTCTGGTAAGGATGATGCTAAAGAATACCTGACAGGCATCATGGAAAACTTAGATTTTCATTATGCTACAGCAAAACTAAGGCATGGCTGCGAAACGGCTATATGGGAGCACTTTAAAGATGTATCCATTCCCTCTCCTATCCCTACTAATCTACTGGATGAATTATCGGCCGTTCAGAATGTAGACCATACCCTGCTGAATATCTATAGCATGATTGGCAGAATATTTAAAGAAAAAACTTACCATTTATATGAAAACATAAAGCTGCTGGCTTTAGCACATTTCCAACACCTCGACGGGGAAGAATCAGGCAGTCTTCTTACGCTCCTTATTAATGCAGCTTCGGTTACGAATCAAGGGCGAAAAGAAATGTTATATTGGTACAGATATGGGCTAGCTCAAGACATCTTTTTGGAAAATGGTTCTATATCACCAGATCACTTCAACAATATTGTATCGGTTGCTTCATCTCTTAAAGAGTATGAATGGACTAAAAACTTCATTAAGGAATATTATGTCCATCTACCACAAATTGAAGATCGAACGGAAAATATCGCCCAGCTCTATAATGCACAACTCGCTTTTGCGCAAAAAGATTTTAGCGACACAGTATCTAGACTATATAGGCTTGAATTTGAAGACTTTTCTTACGGCATTCGCCATTACACTTTAATGATTCGAAGTCTTTACGAACTTCAGTCAGAGGACATCTTCGACAAATGCAATGCTTTTAATGTCTATATTTTTAGAAAAAATAAGAACAACATTATCAGCAGACATATTCTTGAATTTAATCGCAATTTCATTTCTATAGTTGAGCAACTAGCCCGATCTCGGGGAATGTTTAAAATAGATGCGGATAAAATTAAAAATAAAATAGATAGTATGGATACGCTCAATATGCGTGAATGGCTGCTTGAAAAAGTATCGGAACTAAAAAAGCCCCATCGCGTATAATGCGACAGGACTTTTATTTATTAAATGACAGAACAGTTATCTTATTTGGATATGAAAATAAATCAAGGTTTTAGGAATTCAAATCTATCCACTAATCTACCACCCTGTGTGATGACTAGGGCATAATCGTCTCCACTCACCAATTCTGGATAATCATCAAGATCAACATCTATTGTATCGCCTGGTGTATATTCTCTCATTGTTAAAACGACCTCATCCCCTCCTTTTAGTGGATAAGCGGATATTATAATCATATTGCTATCCATTCTTCTTTGTCCCAATTCAGTAAAACTGGCCATGACATCGTACTCACCTTCAAAGCTAAGCTGCGATATAACAACGACATAGCCTCCGGTTATTTCCTGTGGGCTGTAAATTTTTGCATTTGCGGTTACAGTAGTTGCACTAAGTGCAAATAATACGATACAAGTTAAGCTGATAAATAAATTTCTCATGATTTGTTAAGTTTCTTGCGTTTAAAAAAAGATTCAAAATTCCCTCAAATTTGAATCGATATCGCTCCCATACGATACCTGTTGGATTTCGAGGACGTTTTTACGGTAAATAATTGAAAACCTAGTAGTTAACTATGCGCATAGTTCACCAAAAATCTGAATAATTTCCTAGGTAATTATCCAAATCCGTCAGTCTTCAGGAATACCGTATAATTAAAATGAGTATTAAGAAAGAGTACCTGCTTCCCTTTGCAGGTCTTGCTTTAGTGGATAAAACTTAATATCTTGCCAACCAATTGAAGAAAGCAATCGTTAATTTTTTACCTAAAGCATTTCTTATTAATGGTCGCTAATTCGTTTGTTCGTTGATTTGTTATAAAGACAAATACAACGCTTCTTTTTGGACACTTTTAATGAAAAAATTGAAAACTCTTTTATTAAAAAAGTGAACAATTTTCCTCCACACCTCTCATAAATAGCTGACATTAAATCTCTTAAGTAGGAATTTTTTTCTACTAAAAACTTGTAATTTTTAGTTGTTATTTTCAATATGCGTTTTACAAATATTAAAAATAACAGATTAAGACTAGTGTTTTGTTAAGCTTATAAGCTGATGATTGCCATCAGATACTTATGACCTGCAAGACTTAGTTTTTTATTTTTTTTACAAAAAGTGTCCGAATATGATTTGCCGGACAGTCTATAGTAGCAAACGTTCCTGATATCCACAATATCAAATAGTCGATTTCGCCCCCTAGTTTTGATTTACTACAAACGAAAGAAAACCGATTCAATATTTCGATGACAAAACAGGGAACGCAAAATGAACCACTACGAAGACGGTAGAATTGACTCTTATTTATTAGAGTCTGACCCCGAAAGATTTTTTAAAAGCTACCGGCAAAAGCCGGAAGATCGCATTAAGTGCAATTTGTTGCAAGTCGGATTTGAAACCGAATTTAATGCTAGTACCCAACGTTTTTTTGGAGCACTCCAACAATCGCTCAAAAAACGCATGGGAAACAGGCAGGCAGAAAAAATTTCTGTCAGAAGAATGGTTTCTGAAGAAAGCAACAAACTGCTGAATGACGATGCGTATTTACTAAAGAATATTGTTCCACTATTAATTTACAAATATAGAGGGGACATTAGAGACTTAGTAAAACGCTATGCTAAAGGGAAGTTTCTGAACTTCGGACACCAATTTCGCTCAAGGGTTTATCAAGCCTTGCACGAAGAGCTGACGGCATACAGCCATCTCTCTAACCAACTCGTTGCATCGCCAGGTATGCTACTAAAAGCAATTGTATCCAAAGAATGGCTAACCCAACTTAGCCATGCAGAGGACACCGAATTACTTGAAAATGGTAATAATCGACTGGTCGAAAAATACCAGCCCGTTATCAAAATCAAGACACATCGGTACATTGATGGTACAGCAACCATAAAAGAGGACATTGAAAGTGACGTCACTTTAATGTTGCTCGAAAAGATTGAAAAAGGCAGTCTGCGGAAAAACTATAATGGTAATGGGACTGTTTCGGCATATCTCAATACAATTATCTACCGCGACGTTTTCACGGCATTGAAAAAACAACGCCCGAAAATTGATACAATTCCGGTATCTCCTTATCAGCACAACTACTGCACAGATAGCGAAGCCGAGCAGTTTGAAGGTAATGATCAATTAAATTATTACCTGAATGCACATGCACAAACGCTTGACGCTGCTATGCGAATTACCTGTAGAAAACCAGGACAGGTAGAGCGATTCAAACTTACATTGATGGTGCTTTATGGCACGGAAGTCATAGAAAATCAATGTATTATCAGTTTGTTTCCTAACTGCCCACAAAGTCTTGCTGACGAAATTACTGCATTTGCCAATAGTAAGGAGAGTGCATTTAATAAAGACTATTTTTTCGGTTTTCTGGGGAATATGCTCGCGCGTATTGAACAGACAGAAGTACAGAAAGGAGACTCGTTCCGAAAAAACTACGAAAGAAAAGAAGATAAAATCTGGGGTGTTTTTACCGAAAGACACCAGATTAATTTCAACAGAAGGGGCCGACAAAATATCAGTTATTTTGAAGAACTGGTCAATTATTATTTCAAAAATTATTCTAATCACCCTCTAAATTCTTAAGCCTATGACTTAAAACTGCTCCAGCGATAAATCCACTTAACCATATAGCATTAATACACTTACATCCCTGACGCCAAAGAAGCAATCTATTTAAATTTGTTGTTAATATTTAAAATGCCTTTAAACATGGTTAAACAGAACCTACTCATTCAAGAAGGAGGAATCACTCCGGTAGGCGTGGCTATATATGTTGAAAAAATGTTGATCGGACAGTTGGAAGACCTTCCTGCCTGCCTTATCAATCATGTAAATCAATCTGACCAGTGTCGTTCAAAAATATCGTTTTTATTGGAACATGAACTGGACAAACAACGTATATATAATATACGCGAAGCCATAAAGACCGAAGTATCCACCATACGGAAGAAGACCGCAAAATGCAATGCCCAACTTCCGCTACTTAGCCCATTAAACAATGAAGTTTTTGTCGAACATATACAATTTGAATTTGAAAGACCTTTAGCACAACAAGCTATTTTGTATATCATCGACAGCAACGAAAATAAAATACTAAAAACAGTGCTAAAAACTGACAGTACGACATATCATTACTGCCCGCACAATTTGCAATCAGGATTATATCACTACGTCATTGGTACGCAGGATACTTCCCTGAAGGGTAGTTTTTTCTACTGTCAAAAAGATCAGAATGTTGTTCTTACCAACAATAAGCTGTCTTATTCAGCCTGTTAAATTTTTACCGCTTGTTACCTGCCCGGCCGCCCAACAGTCGTGGCAGGTTTTTTTAACACCTTCCTTTCTAACGGCAATTAGTGACACACATAGCCCACTGTCTCCCCGACAGTGGTTCTATGTTTTTTGGGGCAAGTCCACTGGACTTCTGGTTTTCTTTCAGAAAACTACACTCCGTTCATGCACTCCTTACAGCTAGTTTCCTTATCTTCACGGCGTTTTTTAAGTAATGATAAAAGAATGTCAGACCAACAAAAATTTAGTCTTTCTGCTACTGACCGTCAGCGTAAAATATACACGGACGGTATGCGGGGCAATATACCTCTTATTCCGACGAATCAGGCCAGGCTGAAAAAACTGGCTAAAGAACGTATGACGCCCGAAGCTTTTGCTTATGTGGCTGGTGGCGCGGGTATGGAGGATACTATTGCACAGAATCGTTCTGGCTTCAACTACTGGAATATCCTGCCCCGAATGCTGAATGATGTATCTCAGGCTGATACTTCCGTCGAATTATTCGGACACAAGCTCCCCTCCCCTTTCCTACTCGCGCCTATTGGTGCCCTGGAACTTGTGAATCAGGAAGCCGACCTCGCAGTAGCCAATGCCGCCCGTGAAACAGGTGTTCCTATGATATTTTCCAATCAGGCTTCTATTTCTATGGAAATCTGCTCGCGTATCATGGAAAACTCCCCGCGCTGGTTTCAACTATATTGGAGCAAATCCGACGAACTCATCAGCAGTTTTGTGCGGCGGGCAGAAAATTCAGACTGCACAGCCATTGTGGTGACACTGGATACGACGATGCTCGGCTGGCGTACTCAAGATTTAGACCTCGGGCATCTGCCTTTTATGCATGGTAAGGGTATCGCCCAATATACCAGCGATCCTATTTTTACAAAAATGCTGGAAGAAGATGACAGCAACGCGCCCAAAATAAGCAAACTGACGCCCACTGGTATTGCTTCTGTATTTCAACTCGCCAACCGATTTCCAGGCGGAATTTTTAATAATATACAGTCGGGCAAGCCTATGAAAGCTGTTCGAAAATTTATTGATATATACTCACGTCCTTCTCTGAGTTGGGAAAATCTGGCTTTCCTGCGCAAACAAACAGCACTCCCTATTCTACTGAAGGGTATTTTACATCCCGAAGATGCGGCTAAGGCATTAGATCATGGCATCAATGGCATTATTGTATCCAATCATGGCGGCCGGCAGCTTGATGGCGCAATTAGTGCGATTCAGGCGTTGCCTTCCATTATACGTGCTGTAGAAGGCAAAATACCGATATTAATGGATAGCGGAATTCGTGGTGGCGCAGATGCATTTAAGGCACTTGCACTTGGTGCAAAGGCGGTTTGTATCGGACGTCCTTATGTTTATGCTTTATCCATTGCCGGCAGTGCCGGTGTAGAAGCTTTACTCAGAAATTACATGGCAGATTTTGAACTGACCATGCGATTATCTGGTTGTACATCTGTAAAAGAAATTACCCGAAATCATCTTAGAAAAAATATTGCTTTTGCAGGATAAACGTTTAACTCAATTTCATTCGTAAAAAAATTATTATACTATAATGGGCTTATTAATTGCATTTTTTGTTCTCTCTATTTTCTTTTCTTTTTTATGCTCTATACTTGAGGCTGTTTTGCTGAGTATCACGCCATCTTATGTCAGTATTAAAGAGCAGGAAGGCAGTAGCATTGCTGATGAATTAAAGGAACTCAAGGAAGATATAGATCGTCCTTTATCAGCCATCCTTACCCTCAATACTATTGCGCACACCGTCGGTGCAATAGGAGTAGGCGCGGCAGCCAGTAAAATATGGGCTGACAATACAGTTGATATTTTTGGTTTACCGCTTTCTTATGAAGCCATTGTTGCGACGCTAATGACACTGGCCATTCTTATTTTTTCGGAAATCATTCCAAAGACTATAGGTGCAAACAACTGGAAATCACTGACTCCATTTACGGTACGTGCCCTAAAATTTCTGGGTTTTGTACTGATGCCTTTTGTATGGATCAGCCAGTTGATCACCAAAACTTTCAAAAAAGAAAAGAACAAGAGTGTACTTAGTCGCGCAGACTTTTTCGCGATGACAGAAATTGCCAAAAAAGAAGGCGTATTTCGCGAAGGCGAATCTCGTATTATGCAAAACCTCCTGCGTTTTGAAAAAATTCGGGTCAAAGATGTCATGACTCCACGTACTGTTTTTGTGGCCTCGCCACAAGGTGTCAGTATAGAAGAATTTTATAATAAAAATGAAAATCTGCGCTTTTCCCGTATTCCAATTTATGAAGGCACAACAGATAATATCACAGGCTATTTCCTTAAAGATGAATTTTTATTGTCCATGATAAAAAAACATGGAGATCAGCCACTTTCTTCTATTCGTCGGGATATCATCATTACAAAGGATACTACACCGATTCCTCAAATTTTCAATCAATTGATGGAAAAACGCGAACACCTCGCATTGGCTATCGATGAATTTGGCGGTACAGTTGGGCTAGTCACCATGGAAGATATCATAGAAACCTTATTAGGCATGGAGATTTTAGACGAGATTGATAATGTGGCTGATATGCAATCTTATGCCCGTAAAAAGTGGGAAGATCGCGCTAAGCGACTTGGCTTGATTACGGAGGAAAGCTAAAGAAACAAGTAAGAAAAAGAAAAGCTGTTCCGGTTAAGGAACAGCTCTTCAATTAGCCTTTTAAAAAATGAACGCCAGAAAACTACTGGGTTTCATTTGTGTTTTTCCTGAGTTTTTAACATCACATCATTAGGGTAAATAGGTAATAATGTATCCGCCGTGTTTCTATTACAAGTTTACGCCAAATACAAAGGGATAGTTATCTTAAGAAAAGTCGTTTTGTGACAGGGTTGCTTGTAAGCAACTAATTTTCAAGCGATTAATCTAAATCCAAGGGAGTATAATAATCCGTCTTATCTTCCAACATTTCAAAATCAGCATCAAAATACTTATTGAACAAAATCCGATAAGTATTGACTGAAGAAATACTGTCGTAAAACATCTCATAATCTTTATCTGGTAAATGAACGGTGTAAAAAGCAGAATAATGTTCCTCAACCGGAATGCTCGGATGTTTAATTCTAGAACCATGATCGCCTTGTATAACGATGACCGGTGGTTTAGTAGAATGGCTTAAAATATGATTCACCATATCGCGCAGCACGGTTTCTGTGTATTGCAGTTGCGCCAGATATAAGCCTTTTTCCTTGCCACGATAGCCCTCTTTATTTAGCTCACCTTTTTCATTATAATAATATGGACCATGCGGCAATAATAGATGTGCATACACAAACTTCGGCTGATCAGACTGCTGGATACAGGATTCCTTAAGTTCCTCGATAACATTTATATTAGATTGATAAGGTTTAGGGTTGAGTAAATCTAGGGCAACTCTCCCAGGCAGGGTCATTTCTGCCATATAACGCCAGGTACGGGAAGCATCAGGAATACGAATAACATGATATTTTCGCGGCTGATCAAGCACCTCAAATGGAGACAAATTAACCAATTGATAGCCTGCCGATTCAAAATATTTCATGGTCTTGTTTTCTTCAATACCTTTTCGATACAAAGCCATCGTCTTCAACTTAGCTTTGCTCGCAGTGGTATAGTGTGGAATATAAGACATATTAAAGGTAGATAACATACACTGAGGCGTAAAATCATAATTTCCACATGCACGATTCGCTACAAAAAAGCCTTTGTCTTTCAAAAAACCTAATAGCTCGTCACTGTCATAATCCCAGTATTTTTTCAGACTTGTCGGGCTGCTATAAGCGTCCAACAAAATATAATAGACATCGGGTAGGCTATCTGTATTAGGCTGTAGTGGTACTAATTCCTGATGACTCAATTCTGCGCTGATCGGCTGATACCATTTTCTATCCACGATATAGCCTTGCACAACATTGAACATTTCAAATACCACCAACAAGAGAAAAAGCGTATTCAGATAAGTATTCAGAGTAGTAAATTCTTTTTTACTTGTTTTCAAATAAATGAGCAGACCAAGCAAAGCCAAAATAACAACAACCATCAAATACCGATTGGTACTTTTCACCATATTATACATCGGCGAATAAAACAGCACAAGCAGCAGCGAAAATGTAAAGGCAATAGCCCCTCGTACAGGATGGCACATCCACAGATGAAACATAATAAGCCCCAGTCCTACAATTATAATCCCCGCCAGCCAAGCCATCAGACCATCTGAAACATCAAAAAACCAAGTCGTTTGTTTCCAGCAATACAGAATAAAAAAGCTAATCAATAGAAACGGGTGCAACAATCGGGTCGTCAGTATTGATTTTAATTGAATAAGCATAGCATAAAAGTATTCAATTTCTCTGAGTTCTAAGACGAAGTGCTTGTTTAAAAGTCTGACCCGTTTTTTGCTTTACATCTAAAATGTTTCTATATTTGCATAAATTAAATTTTTATACTAACTGATTCTGAAACATTTGAACACTTATTTTCGTAACCCCAAAGCAGTCTTTTTAATTATCCATAAAAATTTTAAATATTAGCAAATTGGCTGTATTCTTGTGATGATTTTAAAGTCTTGCTTTCTAAAACATCTTTCTATGAAAAATTTTATTCCCCTTCTTATGTTGTTGGCATTCCCTCTTTTATTGGGCAATACCACCTCAACGACCAAAGTGGAATTCTATCAAGGTAGTCTGACAAGTGCTAAACAGCAGGCAGGCAGAGAAGGTAAATTATATATGGTCGACTTTGTAGCCAATTATTGCTACATGTGCAAAATGATGGATGAAACCACCTTCACTGATTATCGAGTTGTCAATTATTTGAAAGAAAATTATATTCCTGTCAAAATTAATGTCGATGATTTTGATGGTATTATGTGGAAACAAAAGTATAATGTCCGCCTATTGCCCACCATCATGCTTTTCAATTCTAAAGGAGAAGTCGTAGCCCGCTACGAAGAGTCTATGGGCGGTACAAAATTGCTCGGCATTCTGGAACAACACAACATTCCATCCAATAGAGTATATGCGGATCATGGCACACCGACTTCTACTACTACAACAAGCACTACAGCACCTCCCACGTCTGTCCCACCGCCAGTCTTTTCTGAACCCTCAACACCCGCACCCGCACCCGCCCCTGCCGGTACAGGTTTGTTTGAATTCAGTGTAAATCGCGCCAATTCTTCTGGTTACGGCGTACAGATTGGCGTCTTTGCAGAGTACGGAAATGTACTGCGCGAAGTAGAAAAACTGGAAGCAAAATTTAATAAAAAAGTACTGGTCAATATTAATCAACTCAATAACAAAACGGTGTATAAAGTCATCGTAGGCCAATTTTCATCCCGCAATTCCGCCGATTCATACAAAAGCACCATGGCATCCAAAGGAGTGGCCGGTTATGTTACTGATCTTTCTTTGTTGAGGTAGGGGTACAACGTGGATTGATGAAAAATAAGGTAATATGTGACTCACAGAACCACCACTCTTTTCGAACCTAAAATTTCGTATCTTTGTACGAAACAAAATCATACTAAACATGGATAATACACTGCTCAACCGAATTACGATAAATGATGACGTGTGTAATGGCAAACCAACCATTAGAGGTTACAGATTAACGGTTCAAACTGTCCTTGAATTTCTATTTGCAGGAACGCCCGAAGAAGAAATTTTAGAACAATACCCCTTTCTGGAAACAGAAGACATAGAAGCCAGTAAGCAATTCGCACTTTTATTAATGGACAATAAGTACACATTTAAAGGTTTAGCTGCATAATATGTCCAAATACCACCTCCCAAAGTAATTCACATAAAATTTGGCAATAAGAAGATGAAAGAATTTTATACTATAATAAATAGTATATGGGATGAGGTATTGGAAATGAGTAAAAACCACAAACTCATTAATGTATTTGAAGATAGAATCGAAGGTGTAAAATAAACAGCCAAAAATCAACCAATCACTACTCACTAATTACCAATCACCACTCACCAATCAACCAATCACCACACCATGCGCCTACTCATCCGAGACATCAAAACTCTAGTACAAATTGAAGAACGCCCCACATCTATGGTCAGCGGCAGCGCGATGGCTGATCTTCCCTCTATAGACAATGCTTTTTTATTGCTTGAAAATGGCTATATAGCTGATTTTGGTGCAATGGAAAACTGCCCAGAATACGCTGACAAAATCATCAATGCCAGTGGAAAAATGGTCTTTCCTACCTGGTGCGACTCACATACGCACCTCGTGTATGCAGGAAGCAGAGAAGGTGAATTTGTTGATCGGATTCGAGGTTTGACTTATGAAGAGATTACCCGACGGGGCGGCGGTATTATGAATTCTGCCAAGCGACTTCGCGATACGCCCGCAGAGGTTTTGCTCGAAAATGCTTACCAACGCCTGCTTGAAGTACAATCTTATGGCACAGGTGCATTGGAAATAAAAAGTGGTTATGGTTTAAACCTCGACAGCGAGCTAAAAATGCTTCGGGTCATTCAGCGTTTAAAAACAATGACGGAGATGACCATCAAAGCTACTTTTCTCGGTGCACATGTTATCCCGCAGGAATATAAAGAGAATCGAACTGCTTATGTCGATTTGATTGTAGATCAAATGCTGCCGCGTATTGCAGAGGAAGGACTCGCTGATTATTGTGATGTTTTCTGTGAAAAAGTAGCTTTCTCCGTGGCTGAAACAGAACGCATTATTGCAGCCGGACAAAAATACGGCTTGAAAGCCAAGATACACACCAACCAGTTCAACAGCATGGGTGGGATTCAGGCTGCCGCCAAATATGATGCCTTATCAGTCGATCATCTGGAAGTCGTGAATGAAGAAGAAATTGACTGCCTGAAAGCAAATAAAAAGATGATGTCCACCCTCCTACCCTCTGCACCGTTTTTCCTGAATGACCATTATCCGCCTGCACGTAAAATGATTGACGCAGGATTAGCAGTTGCACTAGCGACCGATTTCAATCCCGGTTCTACTCCATCCGGACGCATGCCTTTTGTCTTATCTCTGGCTTGCGTAAAAATGAAAATGACCCCGGAAGAAGCCATCAATGCTGCTACAATTAATGGAGCTTATGCCATAGAAGAACAAACCAGACTAGGAAGTATCACAAGAGGAAAATTAGCCAATGTTTTCATCACCAAACCTATGCCTTCAGTAGCTTACATGCCTTATTCCTTTGGAACTGATCTCATAGAAACAGTCATCATAAAAGGAAAGGTAATCTGACCGCTTAACATTTTTTGCGCGAGGATTCTCCTTTAGGAGCTAGAGGCGCGCCTAGCCAACAGCCCGCTAAAAAAAGCAAAAAACAACAGCCCGTGAGCAGTCTCCAGTAATGTTTCCGTCAACATCGGAATCAGAAAAAGCAATAGAAAACAAGTATGCAAATACAGCTTCCCCCTCCAACTCAGCAACAAAGGATGCAGCAACATAAGCAATAAAAAAAACAAGCCTGGCAATCCTATCGCCAGAAAAGTTTGCAAATACTGACTATGAGCATTGGCTTTTATCTTACGCAAATGAGGATAAGATTTTTTGTCGTACATCTCATACAAAACATTTTGCACATCATCTCCAATTCCATACCCCCATACAGGCATCTTCGGGATTGTTGCAAAGCCAGCTTCCCATATCTGCCCACGAGGGTCATTGAAAGGAATAAAAAAATTATGCGGATATTGGTTTCTGGCTTTCGATTCAAATATTTTATTGGCACGTGTCCTTGTAATAAAAAAATGGGACATGACCTGTTGAAAAGCAATCGCCCCCAACAAGACAATGACCAGCCCCACAAATAATTGCTTTTTCCGAGCTAGCCAAACTAAAAAACTAATACACAGTAAGACCAAAAAGGTCATCACAACAAGTCGGGCTGAAAGCATCACCACCATATAAGCTGTGAATAATAACAATACAATTCCCAATAACCTGATCGATATAGAATGCTTTTTCCAATCTTCAAATAATCCATTCAACAGAATAAAAAAAGTAAAACTCATGTATAGACACAGGTAAGCAGGATGAAATCCCATGATATTTGACAACCACGAATAGTGCAAATAACTCACCGCACCAATTTCATAATAATTAATCAGCGAGCCAATAAAACAAATCCCCCCTGTAAGAAGACAGCCTGATGCAAAACTATATAATATTCGCTTGAATACTTTTTCAGAAAAGGATGGTATAGAAAACAACAGCAGTGGAAAAAAGAGCAGTCCATATTTCATTTTCAATTCCAACCAAGCCAACGATAAGTCTTCTGTATAACACAGAGCAGTGAGGTGCAAAAGAAAAAAAACCGCAAAAATTAATGGAATCGGCTGTCGCAATCGCTCATAAGCAGCCCGAAAATCGACACTCAACAACCAACACAAGACAAGCACAGGCAACAAAACCTCAGCAACCGCTAGAGACAAGGGAAGTAAAAATCCAAACAGCCCCAGCAGCAAGGGCAGATATTTTCGTAAAAATGCACGCATAATATAAAAAAGCGACTCTACCAAGTAAAGTCGCTTTTTGCAGTGTTGCTTAAATGTTCTCTTCCTCAAAGATTCAGCATCGCAAGGTCTTCGCGAATACGTCCCGAAGGATGTCTCGCTGTGATGTCAATAATCTGACCTTCCGGATCAATGAGTATAAATTGTGGGACCGCTTTTACATCGTAAAACAGAGCGAAATCAGATCCCCAGTCACCATGGACGAATAACTGATTACCCTGCATATTTTTATTGCGAACCATTTCTTCCCATGCAAATCTCGATTTATCAATAGACACACTAAGGAATTCAATATTACGCCCGCTATATTCTTGTTTCAATTGATCGAAGTAAGGCAATTCATGTTTACAAGGTCCACACCAAGTCGCCCATACATCTACATAAACATATTTCCCTTCAAAATCGCTGAGTTTAATCACACGACCATCAATGGTTACGCCTTCAAAATCTGGTGCAATACTACCATTATCTATCATCGCATACTTCACGTACTTGTCGTCAATCATTTCCCGATAGTCCTCGTTTTCTACATCCTTGCGGAATTTCAAAATCACAGGATTCATCGTCGGTGTACCATCTTCACCAATCAGATCACTTACAATCTGCGTCTTCATGTAACTTCTGATTTCCTTTCCTTTGAACAGTTCATCCACTTTATCATACATGATACGGTGTTTTTCCGTAATCACATACCCACTCAAAGGATCTCCTCCCAACTGATAAATTTCTGAAGATGTCTTTACAGCTAAATAATCATCAATAAAGTCTGAGAAATTATCCAGATTAAGCAATAAATCATTTTTCAAATCCAGCTTCTTCGTGAATTTATAACTGAACTTATCCAGCGATTCAAAATCACTTGGATTATAGTTAAGATGTGTATTATAATAGCTCAATTGCTGATTAGCCCATTCAAATTGAATATCTGCCAGTTCGTAGCCTACAAATCTCGAAGGCACATCCTCTATGTCTTTAATAAAGCTCCACAAAAACTCTTCTTTTGAAGCACGCTCTTCATCAATACTATCTATAAAACCTCTGTATTCCATTTTATAAAGGCTTCTTTTAGACAAAGAAATGTCTTTATCATAATTTTCTTTCTGAGCCAAATAGGTATTGATCGCAGCATTATTACCAGCATACGAAATACCATTAGGACTATCAGAATCGAAAGTCACGTCCAACTGGTCACCCGGTGTTAGATAGATAGAATATTTTTTGCTCCGGTAATACAGGATGTAATAACCAGACTCATGCAAGACCACTTCGCCTTTGAAGGTATTGTCTTCTTTATCTACCTTAAAACTTTTAGACTTCGCATAAGAAAGGTTATTCACCTTTTTTCTTAACTTAATCTTGCGATCACGCTTACCTATAATCTTTCCAGTAATAACGGCGGTAGAATCTTCATACTTCTTTTCTTTAAAAGGATTTCGCGGTGCTTTACGGGCAGCGACAAACTGCGCCTCTGGCTGTGCGGTTCCTTTTTCATCTTGAATTTGGGGTGCTTCTGTAGTAATCGGGCTTGATACAGCCTGAGTGGTGTTGGTTCTATCCTGATTCTGGCAGGTCAGTAGTGTGAGTGATAAGATAACCAGAAAAGAACCGTAGATTAGTTTCTTCATTTTTTTAGCAATTTTATACAAAATCGACAGACAAAGATAGTCAAAATCCTCAGATTTCTACAATTTCTTCTTAATGAACAGTTTGACATTACAATAAATCAATATTTATCAATGTCACAAAGCACGCATCCGAAATAATTTGCCTTAACTATAATTTATGGTGTTTAAATAAAAAACAAGCATCGTTAGAAAACAAAAACACGTTATATCTATTGTAGATATGAAAAATCACGCAAAAAGATACGTATATATTTGGCAAGTCAGCTAATTTGTTTTGTACAAACCTTACATTAGCGCATTCATGCTAAGTAAGGCATTTGTTTGTATAATGATATGGATTGGTTTTTGGCGTATACTATTCTGAATAAGTGAATGTCACAAAAAAAACAGCCATTATTCAGACTGATTACAAAACTCAACTTCAGAAGTATACTTTTGTAACGAGGAAATAATAAAAACAATCCCTTTATGAAAAAAAGGAAACATCCAATGACTATAAAAGGTTGGCTAATATTATTATTTGCAGGATTGAGCATCCAAATCACTGCACAAATTTCTTCCGATTTTATTCCTTACCGAAAAGGAGATAAATGGGGGTTTTGCGACAAGGCTAAAAAAATGATTGTCCAACCCCGCTATCAGCAAATCGGCTATTTCTCTGACTTTATGGTTGGAGTAAAAGAAAAAGGAAAATGGGGCTTTATCAGCAAAACAGGCAAGGAAATTATTCCCTGTATGTACGACAGAATTTCTGCCTTCGATGAAGGTATTGCTGCTGTCTATACACGGGGCGAATGGGGATTTATCAACCTCAAAAATGAACTGATCTCCCACCGTCTTGAAAACGTACACCGAGACGCACTTCACAACCTCATAGAAGAAGGGCTAGTTCCAGTAAAAATCAAAGGAAAATGGGGCTACATCACGCCCAAAGGAGTTGAAACCATACGCTGTAAATACGAGATTGTTTTTCCTTTCTCAGAAGGCAGAGCAGCCGTAAAAACTGGAAATAAATGGGGATATATCGACCCCGATGGCTATATGCTTATCCATCCCGAATTTGATTATGCCGGAAAGTTTAAAGACGGACTCGCCCGTGTAGAAATCAATGGAAAATGGGGCTACATCAACAGAGAAGGCGAATGGATCATTCAGCCCAAATATGATAATGCACTGGATTTTGAAGACGAAATTGCCTGTGTATCTCTCAATGACAAATGGGGCTTCATCAATCGAAGTGGGCGATATATTATCCGTCCAACTTATTCAGATGCACTGTCATTCACTGAAGGTGTAGCATTTGTACGAACCAAACGCGGAAAAATATTGTTCATTAATACCGATAAAAAAGCCATTATTTCCGGAAACTTTAAGGATGGCGGCAGTTTTAAAGAAGGGCTCGCCCCAGCACAATTAGGAAATTATTGGGGATTTTTAGACCAAAACGGACGTTTTGCCGTCTATTGTAAGTACGATCGTGTACAGCCTTTCCAAAATGGCTTCGCCAAAGTCATGCGAAAAGGCAAATGGGGCATCGTCGATACCAGAGGACGACAGTACTGGGAAGATTAAATTTCGCATTAATCATAAGTCATTTATATTTCTTATAGAATGACTAAAGTTCCATTACCAAATCCATTGCTTATTAAACTTTTGAATTTTGCGTTTGAATTTGAATTTATACAATATGAAAAACATACTACTTCTACTCACTATCCTAATGTGCTGCTTTTCCTGTCATCGCAATTGCGTGACCAAAGCACCAAACAAAAAAGGCAGTCAAAACATTAGCGACTTATTTAAGGCAAAAATAGATGACAAGGCGATGAATTTCAACATCAGCGTTCATGTTGTTTATGATCGCACTAAGCCGCCCATGTCTTCCATCAGTGCCGACATTGAGCGATCTGTACAAGAAGCCAATAGCTTTTCCCCTAAAATGCAGTTTTCAGTGGTCTCTTCTCAATATGTAAAAAACAAGGCAATACTCGCTGATATTCGCCAAAACAAGAAAAAAGAAAGCAGCCTCTGCGATGGAGAAGACATCAGCAACACCATCAATATGTATATTGTCAGAAGCACCAATGACCTGGAAGGCTACGCCCCTGTGCTTGCCAATAATTTTGAAGAATATGTCGATCTGCCTGATATGAATCGGGTATTTGTCAGCTATAAAGGCTTGTCTGATGGCGCAGTTTTAGTCCACGAACTAGGACACTTTTTCGGCTTAGGACATGTCAATGGTTGTAGAAACTATATGAGTTATAATTGTTACCGCGATACTTTTACCCCAGAACAGTTAGACACGATTCTTCGTTTTGCAAAGGTTTATCGCTCTTACCTTCAAGTTCCAACATAATGTCTATAGCAAAAACAGATTACCCCTTTGAGCCGCCTTTTGAATATCGTTTTGCTAAAGATGACAAAATACTCATCTACAGACAGGGCAAACTGGTTATGACCATTACAAAAGAAAAAGCCCGAAAACTAAAAAACAAAATGGCGGGAAAATCTGAACACGAGATTCAGTTTATCCTCGCTAAAATTACCGGACAATACAAATATGGGAACGAAAAGCAAAACAAGGACTAAGTAGATCATCGACCTAAAACTAAAAACAGCGTCTTATGCCTAAGACGCTGCTACGTTACAAAATCTGTATTACAATTCAACAATGGCGATATTTTCCCCTTGTATCTCCCACTGTCGATTCTAAAAACGCCTGTGATATACGAATATTTTAAATAGGATGTTAAGGTTTTGTTATTCACAAGTTTCAGATAAAATCAGTACCTTTGCGGCTTTAAATCATTTTCAGTCCATAGTCCACGCTCAATAGTCGATTTTCAAAAACATTTTGCTATGCAAAATGTATAATTGTTTTTCTATCGACCATGGACTATCGACCATCGACCTAACTAATATGCTTGACTACACAACACTCTTATACCTCGACCCTGGCACTGGCAGCTTTATTGTCCAGATGCTAATCGCTGGATTTCTGGCAGTAGCTTTTTATTTCAAACTCGCCCGCGACACTGTAAAAAGCTGGTTTATGGGCCTCATGGGAAAAAATGAAATAGACGAAGAAGTCAGTGATGAAGCCGCTCAATAGTTCTTTTCGCGATCCCAGTGGATTTGTTTTTCAGGAAGAAGGCAAATTACTGCGAAGTGTCCATCAATCTTATCAGCCGCATTATGACGCCCTGATGGAGTCGGGCTTATACGATACGCTAAAGGCAAAAGGCTTGCTCATTCCACATACTGAAATTAAGTTTGATAATAAGACCTACCCACAACGTTACCGACTATTACAGCCAGAGCGCGTTCCATTTATTTCTTATCCTTACGAATGGTCATTCAGTCAGTACAAAGATGCTGCACTCACGACCCTTGCCATCCAGCAAAAAGCATTGGCGAAAGGTATGACCCTCAAGGATGCCAGCGCGTATAATATCCAGTTTCACAAAGGGAAAGCTGTTTTTATCGACACCCTTTCTTTTGAAAAATATGAAAAAGGCAGTCCCTGGATTGCTTATGGGCAGTTTTGTCGGCACTTCCTCGCACCGCTCGCGCTCATGGCTTATCGCGACCCCCAACTAAGCGGCATGATGAGTCAGTATATTGATGGTATTCCACTAGGCATTGCCAGTCAGTTACTACCTTTCAAAAGTCGTTTCCGTATGCCTATACTGCTACACATTCATGTACATGCAGGCAGTCAGAAAAAACATGCTGGTACAGGTAAAAAAGTCGATACAAAAGGTAAATTCAGTCATGCAGCCTTTATGGGCTTATTGCAAAACCTGGAAAAAGGCATCAAAAATCTACCCCTAAAAACCAGCCGTACCGAGTGGGGCAAATACTATGAAGAAACCATCCTCAGCAAAGCATATCTGACAAAAAAGCAAGATTTAGTCCGCGAATTTATAGCAGATTTGAAGCCGAATTTAGCTTGGGATTTGGGTGCAAATGACGGTACATTCAGCCGAATTGCTGCTGAAAAAGCTTACACCATTGCTTTTGATATTGACCACCTTGCTGTAGAATATAATTACCAGCAAGTCAGCGCAAAAGGAGAACAGAATATCCTCCCGCTTCGCCTCGACCTCACCAACCCTAGTCCCGCTATCGGTTGGAATAATGAAGAACGCGACAGCATCACACAGCGTACACAGCCCGACCTCGTGCTGGCACTCGCATTGATACACCACCTTGCCATTTCCAATAATGTACCATTAGATAAACTAGCTTCGTTTTTTGCAGGGCTTTCGCCAAATCTGGTGATTGAGTTTGTACCAAAAGCCGACCCGCGTGTGCAAACCTTACTGGCCACTCGTGAAGATATTTTCCCTAATTATACAGAGGAAGGTTTTGAAGCGGCTTTCGCCAAACATTTTACCATTACAAAGAAAAAAGCAGTCGAAGGAACTGACCGCATACTCTACTTACTAACTCGTCGTAGCTCAAACATTCCTGTTTGAATTGTTGAATTGTTGAATTGTTGAATTGTTGAATTGTTGAATTGTTGAATTGTTTTTTTGCTACGCAAAAAACAACAAACATATAACAATCAAACAATATAGCCATCCAACAATCCAACAATCCCAACAATATATATCAGTCAATCAGAATTTGGTATTTGAGTTTGAATTTGAGTTTTCCTCTTAATAATTCAGCCCCAAAGCCCTCAGCGTTTCAAAATCAAGATTGCCAATCGGTAGTCCATTATCTTTCTGAAACTTCACCAAAGCTGCTTTGGTTTGTTTACCCATAACATTATCAGTCGGACCGGGATCATAGCTGCGGCTTCTCAAAGCCTCTTGTACTTCCCGAACAGTAGCAGCAGTAATTTTGTCTCCACAGATGACCTCTCGCCATTCTGTAAAACCACCTCCGCGTACCAATATTCGCTTATTTATTGTTTTGTATTCAGCTGGAATGTCAATTATTCTTGTAGAACCCGTTGATTTCAGTACTTTACGACTCCGCGTTCCATATTCCGCTGGCACTTCAATTTGTCTTTGCTGCGCAGGTTCTTTAATCACTCTTCGAGTCAGTGTTCCCATCTTAGCTGGCACAGGTATTTCACGGACTGTTTCAGGCGTTTTCAGCACCTTTTTTGTAATCATGGTGTATTGAGCAGGTACATCTTCCATGGTACAACACTGGTCACCATCTTCCATACTACCTACTGGGCAATTGGGAATACGACGAGTGACAGTTTCTGTTCTTGCAGGCACTTCTACCAGACACCAAACCAAGCAATCATTCGGATCAGCAGAGAGACAATTGCGGTCTGCTTTTCGTCTTACCCATTTGGTCGTAGCAGGAGAAACTTCTATCATTTCGGATTCACTTCTGTACTGCATTGGCGCACACTTCTTTCTTGTTCCGGCAGGTACAGATTCCACTTTTTCCTGTATGGTCTCATATACAGCAGGCACTTTTTCGTAACGTACTGTAGCCGGTTCCATTTCGTATTCTTCAGTAATTGTTTCGCGGGATTCAGGTATAATTTCAATACGAGTCGTAGCAGGTTTGACCTCGTATGTTTCCTGCACAGTTTCATAAGTACCAGGTATCGACTCCATTTTAGTCATAGCCGGTTTGACTAGCACCTGTTCACTCACCGTTTCATACTGATCGGCAATTAAACATTTAGCGTAGCATTTTCCTGGTTCAGCACTGGGCGGATAATCGCCAGTTTGTGCTGTTATTAAATTTGTACTTAATAGCGTGATGGCTGCGATAAGCAGCACGAAATTGATCTTTTTCATAAATCTAAATTTATTTAAAATTATTAAAAAAATCCATCCCTTCTTGTTTGTCTAATTTTTCCGTCTTACCAAGTTTGTTTTAGGGGTTTAGCCTTTATCAGGGGTTTAGATTTGTAAATAATTGACTGCTAAGAAAAGTAATGCTGGGATTCCCCACCAATCACCAGTTACCAATTACTAATCACCAATCAACCAATCACCAATTACCAATTACCAGTCACCAGTTACTAATCACCAATCACCAAATTCCAATTGACCAATGTCCAAAGAAAAGACCCGAAAAATCCTAAAACTTTCCGGGTCTTGTTATTTTTATAGTTGATGATATACCTGCCAGTATATTAAAAGTTCAACTAATTTTTTCCTTCATTTTTTTAATTCGAGTAAATAGAGTCCCCGCACCCGCAGGTGCGGGGACAAACTATTTAGTCTCTTAATGCTACCGAACAGGTAGAATTAACGGTATTAATAGTTTAAGCCCAAGGCTCTCAGTGTTTCGAAGTCTAAGTTTCCGATAGGAAGACCTTTGTCTTTCTGGAACTTCACAAGAGCAGCTTTTGTGCGTGCACCCATGATGTTATCAGATGGACCTGGATCATAACCAAGATTTCTCAAAGCACTTTGTACCTGACGAACTGTAGCAGCAGTAACATCAGCAGGGCATATAACTTCTCTCCACTCAGTAAAGCCACCTTGTTCTACCAGAATACGTTTTGTAACGGTTCTGTACTCAGCCGGTATTTCTATCGTACGAGTTGAAGCAGGTGTTTTTAATACTTTACGAGTTGTTGAACCAGTTTGACCTGGAATAGCTATATCGCGCGTTGTAGCAGGTGCCTTCAATACTCTACGTGTACGAGTCGCTGTTTGACCAGGAATCGCAACTTCACGAGTTGTTGCAGGTGTAACCAGTTTTCTAACGGTACGAGTACCATATTGAGCTGGAATAGCTATTTCACGAGTTGTTGCAGGTGTTTTCAAAACTCTACGTGTACGAGTCGCTGTTTGACCAGGAATCGCTACCTCACGGGTAGAAGCAGGGCTTTTCAACACTTTGCGTGTACGACTAGCTGTTTGACCAGGAATCGCAACAGAACGAGTTGAAGCAGGAGCCGTCATAACTTTACGAGTACGAGTTCCCATTTGAGCAGGAATCGCAATCTCACGAGTTGATGCAGGAGCCTTCAATACTCTACGAGTACGAGTCGCTGTTTGACCAGGAATCGTAACTTCACGAGTTGTTGCAGGCGTCTTCAATACTCTACGTGTACGAGTCGCTGTTTGACCAGGAATCGCAACTTCACGAGTTTGAGCAGGCGTCTTCATTACTCTACGAGTACGAGTTGCTGTTTGACCAGGAACCGCTACTTCACGAGTAGATGCAGGTGTCTTCAACACTTTACGTGTACGAGTTCCCATTTGAGCAGGAATCGCAATCTCACGAGTTGTTGCAGGTGTTTTCAACACTTTGCGCGTAATCGTAGAAGTTGTGCCAGGAATGGCTACTTCACGAGTCGTTGCAGGCGTTTTCAACACTTTACGGCTAATCGTTGAAGTTGTGCCAGGAATGGCTACTTCACGAGTAGATGCAGGTGTCTTCAACACTTTGCGCGTAATCGTGGAAGATGTGCCAGGAATGGCTACTTCACGAGTAGATGCAGGTGTCTTCAACACTTTGCGTGTACGAGTTCCCATTTTTGCAGGAATAGTTACTTCACGAGTTGTTGCAGGTGTTTTCAACACTCTGCGCGTGATAGTAGAAGTTGTACCAGGAATTGCAATTTCGCGAGTCGTTGCAGGTGTTTTCAACACTTTCTTGGATACAGTCTCATATCTTGCAGGAACTTCAACTGTACGAGTTGTTGCAGGTGTTTTCAACACACGGCGCGTAATCGTAGAAGATGTACCAGGAGTGGCAATCTCACGAGTCGTTGCAGGTGTTTTCAACACTTTGCGCGTACGAGTACCATATTGTGCAGGTACATCAATAGTACGTACACAACCACCGTCTCCAGTAGAAGAACCACCAGCACAGCCACTAGGGATACGCTTAGTGATTGTCTGAGAAACAGCAGGAACTTCTACTAGACACCAAACGAGACAATCGTTAGGATCAGCAGAAAGACAGTTACGATCGGCTTTTCTTCTTACCCACTTAGTAGTGGCAGGAGAAGTTTCGATAGTTTCAGTAACAGTCTCGTAGCTCATAGGAATAGCCTCCAAGCGAGTAGTCGCAGGAGAAATTTCGTACTGCTCAGATACAGTTTCGTAAGTCGCAGGAATTACTTCGATGCGCGTACCAGCGTCGCCATTATCCACAGTTTCAGAAACAGTTTCGTAAGTTGCAGGAATGACTTCTAAACGAGTAGAAGCTTCAGCAACAAGAACTTGCTCTGTAATTGTTTCGTAAGTTGCAGGAATTACTTCCAAACGACTTGCAGCGTCACCGTTATCCACAGTTTCAGAAACTGTTTCATACGTTGCAGGAATTACTTCGATACGAGTACCAGCATCACCATTATCAACAGTTTCAGTAACTGTCTCATAGGTTGCAGGAATAATTTCGATGCGTGTAGATGCAGCTTCGATTTCGTAAGTTTCCGTAACTGTTTCATACGTTGCAGGAATTACTTCCAAACGAGTAGCAGCGTCACCGTTATCCACAGTTTCAGAAACTGTTTCATACGTTGCAGGAATTACTTCGATACGAGTACTAGCATCACCATTATCAACAGTTTCAGTAACTGTCTCATAGGTTGCAGGAACTACTTCGATACGTGTACCAGCATCACCATTATCAACAGTTTCAGTAACTGTCTCAAATGTCGCAGGAATTACTTCGATGCGAGTTGAAGCTGGAGAAATCTCATACGTCTCTGTAACAGTCTCATAAGTAGCAGGAACAACTTCTAAACGAGTAGAAGGAGCAACTGACTCATAAGTTTCTGTAACAGTTTCGTACTGAGCAGGGATCACTTCTAAACGAGTAGAAGGAGCAACTGACTCATAAGTTTCTGTAACAGTTTCGTAAGTAGCTGGAACAACTTCAATACGAGTAGAAGGAGCAACTGACTCATATGTTTCCGTAACGGTCTCATATTGTGCAGGAATCACCTCTATACGAGTTGAAGCTGGAGAAATCTCATAGGTTTCTGTTTCAGTACCATACTGAGCAGGAACAACTTCTAAACGAGTAGAAGGAGCAACTGATTCGTAGGTGTCTGTTTCAGTACCATATTGAGCTGGAGTAACCTCTAAACGAGCAGAAGGAGCAACTGATTCATATGTTTCCGTAACGGTTTCATATTGTGCAGGAATTACTTCGATGCGCGTAGAAGCTGGTGAAATTTCATATTGCTCAGTAACAGTCTCGTATTTCGCAGGAATTACTTCCACGCGAGTTGAAGGAGCAACTGATTCATATGTTTCCGAAACGGTCTCATATTGTGCAGGAACTACCTCGATGCGAGATGATGGAGCAACTGTTTCTACCTGTTCACTAACAGTTTCGTACGTTGCAGGAATAACTTCTGTGCGGTATGATGCTGCGCTTACCAATACTTGCTCAGATTGAGTTTCGTAACGGTCAGCAATCATACATTTAGCATAACACTTACCAGGTTCCGCGTTTGGCGGGTAATCACCTGGCTGCGCCATAACAGACACAGAAGTTAAAGCCAAGGCTGCAATAAGCAGAATTAAATTGACTTTTCTCATAACGGTAAAAAAGAGTTTTAAGAATTAAAAAAAAATGATTAAGGACTAAATTTCAGTTTAGTGGTTTCTTTGGGCGTGGGGCATATTTTCGGCAAAGATAAGTAAAACTTCCTATAATGAAGTTAATTACCCTTAAAAATATTTTGCAATTTTAATAAAAATAGTTTTTGTTTAACAGAATTTTAACCTGCCACTTTTATTCAACATGGCATTTTATTTCGGGAAGCATACGTAATGCTTGATAACTGTTCTTGGTTCGATGCCGTGGTCTGAACATTTTGAAATTGGGACGACCCGTCCATCTTTGAATAATATCTTGATTTCTTCATTGCTACTATAACTACTAATCGTCTCTTTTCCCTCAAAAACAAGATATGATATATTCTTTTTTTCTATCTGATGTTTAATTCCGGTCTTATGACGCATTTTTTCAATGTAGTCACCTTCAAACGGTTCATTTTGTAAGCGGACTTTCAATAGTTTTCGGTTCAATATCCCTTTGGATAAAAAAGACAACACATAGTCTTCACAACTTGCCCATTCTTTTATGGACATCATGATATCGTAATCGTCTAAACCTGCATATTGTTCCAACAGTTTTTTTCCCTGCTTTTCTTCTGCTTTTCCATATAAAAAGAAGTACAAGCTCTCAGAGACCGAAAATTTGACGCCTTGTTTTGCCAGCTCTTTTGCCCGCATCAAAATCCGTATCAGCATTTGTTCGGCACTCACGACTGTTTTATGCAGATAAACCTGCCAGTACATTAATCTTCTGGACACTAAAAATTTTTCTACAGAATAAATACCTTTTTCTTCTACCACTAATTCTCCATCGCTCACTGCCAGCATTTTTATAATGCGATCATAGCCAATTACGCCTTCATGCACCCCAGTATAAAAACTATCCCGATTGAGATAATCCATACGATCCATGTCTAGCTGACTGGAAACAAGCTGGTGCAAAAACTTTTTTGGATGCTGGTTTTTGAAAATATCAATCGCCAGCGACAGCTTTCCCTCAAATTCTTCATTCAAGGCTTCCATAAACATCAGCGACAATTCCTCGTGATGCACATCTATAATCGTGTGTTCCAAAGCATGCGAAAAAGGTCCGTGTCCGATGTCATGCAATAAAATAGCAATGGTCACGGCTTCCGCTTCTGCATCACTAATGTCCACATTTTTAGAACGCAACACATCTACCGCCTGGGTCATCAGGTGCAATGCGCCTAATGCATGGTGGAAGCGCGTGTGCAAAGCACCCGGATACACATAATGCGATAAACCTAGTTGTTGTATCCGTCGCAGCCTCTGAAAATAAGGATGCTCCATCAGGTCAAAGATTATTCCGTAAGGAATCGTTATAAAACCGTAAACCGGATCGTTGATGATTTTCTTTTTATTCATGGATGTCTTAAATATTTCCTAAAAAGCTCAACATAATAATATCCTCTCGGTTCAAACGTTAGTACAGATACCTTTTATAACCGTACACCTTCAACAACGAGGGCTGAAAAAAAATGGTTGGGTTGGAATGGAAAATAAATGGAAAAAGGAGTGATAAGTGACGGGGCAAAACCATTGCAATTCACTCCTTCGCTAAATAACTCATTCATTCATCCAGAAAGCCTTACCTTTGTTTTTTAAAAAATTGTGTTGAGGTATTGTGGTGTTGATGTGTTGATGTAATTCGTTTTACAACACGACAACACGACAACACGACAACACGACAACACGACAAAATGGATAACATCAGAATATTGTGGGCAGATGACGAGATTGATTTGCTCAAACCGCAGATTATGTTTTTGGAAAAGAAAGGATATGAAGTCCTGACTGTAAGCAATGGGCATGATGCCCTGGAAAAAGTCAAAGAAGACAACAAAATAGACGTCATTTTTCTGGATGAAAGTATGCCTGGTATGACTGGATTGGAAACGCTTGAAAGTATTCGCGAGCTGGATCAACATACACCAGTGGTCATGATTACAAAAAATGAAGCGGAAGATCTGATGGAAGAAGCCATTGGTTCTGAGATTGCGGATTACCTCATCAAGCCAGTCAATCCCAATCAGATTTTGCTGACGCTAAAAAAGATTATTGATAAGAAAAGTTTAGTAAGCGAAAAAACGACTTCTGGCTACCAACAGGATTTCCGACATATTTTCATGGAAATCAATAGTGGGCTGGGACATGAGGAATGGGCAGATATTTATAAAAGAATCATCAACTGGGAAATCAAACTGGATGCTTCCAATACAATGGAGATGGCAGATATTTTGTCTTCCCAAAAGGCAGAAGCCAATACCGCTTTCTCAAAGTATATCGCCAAAAATTATGTACACTGGGTCAATAATCCAGAAGACGCGCCTGTGATGTCGCACAACCTGCTCCGTAAAAAAGTCTTCAGCGAACTGGATAATGAAACGCCAACTATTTTCTTGTTGCTGGATAATCTTCGCTTCGATCAGTGGAAAACCATTGAGCCATTGATGCAGGAATTTTTCAGAACGGACGAGGAAGAACATTTCTATAGTATACTCCCGACCTCGACACAGTATAGCCGAAATTCTATTTTTGCTGGCATGATGCCTTTTGATATTTCACAGACTTATCCTGAATGGTGGAAGAATGACAATGATAAGGGCGGGAAAAACCTACATGAACATGATTTGCTGGCCAAGCAAATCAAAAAGACATTCCGCAAGGATATCCGTTTTGATTATGTCAAAATCACCAATGCACATAATGGCAAAAACCTGATTGATAATATCCAAAATTATTTGCAAAATGACCTGACGGTGATTGTGTATAATTTCATTGATATGCTCTCACACGCTCGTACAGAAATGGAAGTTTTAAAAGAATTGGCAAGTGATGAAAAAGCTTATCGCTCGCTCACTCGCTCTTGGTTTGAAAATTCATTTTTGTGGCAGGCACTTCAGCGTATTTCCGATAAGGATGTCAATCTGATTGTTACGACTGACCATGGCACCATTCGCGTTGGGCAGCCTTCTAAAGTTATTGGCGACCGGGAAACAACGACGAACCTACGCTATAAAGTCGGCAGAAATCTGCAATACGACCGCAAAGATGTGTTGGACGTTAGGGATCCGAAAGATGCACTCCTCCCCCGCCCCAATGTGAGTTCTACTTTCATTTTTGCCAAAGAGGATAAGTTCTTTTTGTATCCTAATAATTATAACCACTATAATAATTATTATCGGGATACTTTTCAGCATGGCGGTATTTCGCTTGAAGAGGTGATTATTCCTTTTGTAAAAATGAGCTCTAGATGAGTGGCAGTATCAGTGGCAGTATCAGTCGCAGTTTAAGTCCATAATCGATGGTCAATAGCTGCAATTCAACAATATTCCTGCTTTATAAGCTTTGCACGCATTTTGCAAAGCAAAATAAAATGCTGAAACGACTTGAATACTAAAAAAACAGCCATCGACCATGGACTATTGACCATCGACCTACAATTGTTACAATTTTATTTTTATATTTAAAAACCTAAGCTTTTTTAAAAACAAAGCGTCTTAAAACAACGTACATAAGATAAGACAGAACTCAAACTACATAATGAAATACCGTTTTTTACTCTTTTTACTGATTTCCCCGTTTTGGGTTATTGGACAAACCCAGCCTACCAATGGACTGAAAGCCTATTATTCTTTTGACAATTGTGACGCTACTGATGACACGGGCAATGGCTCAGATGGCAACTTATATGGTCAGCCGGATTGCGATTGTGGCGTGAGTGGAAATGCACTTGTAATGGATGGGCTGGATGATTATGTGATTTTCTTCGGCAGCGGACTGGTGAATACTTATTTTGATGACGACGATTTCACGATTAGTTTTTATTATAAAAATTATGGTGATGCTTCGCGCAAAAGTATTTTATCCAAAAGAGCTTCCTGTGATAATGCCAATAATCTGGACATTAGATTGCAGTCTTCGCAAACTGATTTGTACTGTGAACTCAATGAAACGGATAGTCTGAATATCAAACTGACGCTTCCCACCGACTCCGACCGTTGCTGGCAGCATCTGGTGCTTGGACGTTCTGGGGGAACGGTGCGGGTGTACTTGAATGGCATATTGGCACAGGAATCGACTACGGCTTCTGCGCTGAACATTGATAATAGCTCAGTGCTTTCTCTGGCAAATAGTCCCTGCATCGGGCAGGATGGTACCAATCGTTTTCGCGGACTGATTGACGAACTGGCTGTCTATGATCGCGAATTGTCAGCCAATGAAATCACTGCTATGTTTTATCATCCTGATGAAATTGGTACACGGGATACCTTATTATACCTCGGCAATTCTCTGGAAACTTTTCTGACGCCCAATTGCGGTGTGTCTTATAGCTGGTCACCTGCCGAAGGGGTCAGCGATACCAATATTGCTAATCCGGTTTTGACGCCGGACACGACGACAACTTATACCTTAAATATAACTGATTTTGAAGGCTGCATCATTACAGATCGTCTGGAGGTGACAGTGATTGACCCAGCTACCCTGGATTGTGATAAAATATTTATGCCAAAAGCTTTTACGCCCAATGGTGACGGGCTGAATGATTTTTACCAAATCAGCAATCCGCAGGCTATTCTTGATTTTGGAAGTTTTGATGTCTATGATCGCTGGGGTACTCGTGTGTTTAGTGCTGCTGATCCCTTTGAAGGCTGGGACGGCACACATCTTGGCATTGGATTGAATCCTGGTACGTATGTGTATCAGTTGCGGTATGATTGTCGGGGGGAAAGCCGAGTTAAGTCGGGATCTATTACTTTGGTGAAATAAGAAATGGCGCAAAAAAATGAAGCATAACTTCATTTTCTCACACCATTTCCTTGCAGTAATAGTTAAAGTACGTATGTTTTATCAGGGAGATATTTTTACAAATTTCTGTGCAGCAGAACTCCAACTCTCACCAATCACCCGAAGGATATAAGTGCCTGAAGGCAGATTTGCTACAGAAAAATCTAATAGATTAGGACCAGCTATAAGTTCAACAGTCGTTTCAGACATCAGCCGTCCTTTAGTGTCGTAAATCATAATCGTAGCTGCTTCATCTATTCTTGTGTATAGCTTTACATGCATATTATCCGTTCGCCCTGCCGGATTCGGATAGACTTCCATAATATCACTCAGAATACCCGGCTCAAAACAGGTCGAATTGACTCTGATGATTTCGGAATACTCAGAAGCACCATCGAAGTCCACTTGTTTCAGGCGATAATAATTTGTCAATCCAACTTCTGTATCTGTAAAATTATAATTCAGGGTCACGTTAGAATTACCTGCCGACTGTACTCGTCCAATTTCTTGAAAACTTAGTCCGTCCCAGCTTCTTTGTACCTCAAAATAATCAGAATTTTCTTCCGTAGCTGTTGTCCAGGATAGCTCAACCTGGCAATCACCTTCTTCTCCACTAAAACTAACCAGCTCTACTGGAAGATTGCACAAATCAACGATACAAGATGTAGGCATGCCATAATTATTTCCAGAGGCTGTACCGCGAACACCATTCGCCACCTCACCAATATAAGTAGTTGGAAATTCCGTCAGTGTATGCCATTTCAAATTCAGACAGGCATCACTATCCACAATATCAAAGGCAATGCGCCCTACTGGCACCCAAAGATCGGCAGTGATTGGATAACCTGCTCCTCCTGCCAATTCTATATTATATGAAACTACAGTATCTAATGACCCGGTTAGCGTATGGCCATTATAAAAACTTCCATTTACAAAACCTGATACTGTCAATTCCTGCTCTTTGGTAGGGTTTGCCAGTGCGTCTCTATTGAAAGAGAAACGATAGTTTTGTTCGCTCAGATTAAATTCACTTGCAGCAGAAGCAGCCTTGATTTCAATGTCAAGAAATAAACTTACGTCTGGGCAAATGGGATCTTCTATTACATTCAACCGAACGTCATAAATCGCCTGCCCCATAGCAAGACTTACGACAAGTGTCAGTAATAGTGAAAAAATTATGTGTTTTGCTTTTCCCATAATACAGCTGTTTTTTATTGAAAATATATGTTGTATCAATCTCTTCGTTGTTTTAATTTAAAATTGATACCCGCAATATTTAGATTATACGGGGATTTAACCATTTCATTTATTTCAAAAATGTGACATTGCTAGAATCAAATGAAGCGTATAAAATGCTGGAAAGCGTAAGATGTCCTGTCATAAAAAGCAAAATATTTTACATCAAAATGCTTCATTTTTATCGTTTTCTTATGCTTAGACAACCTTGTTTATAAAATTCAGGTCTATACAACAGAATTTATTTCTTTTTATACTAAAATTAAATCGCTATCCACTTTTCAAAATTTGAAATAAAAATCCAAACAAAATATGTTTTCACAAAAAATAATTTACAGCCTTTGGCTAAGCTGCATTATTGCTACACTAAGTGCAACCGCTCCAACACTCATCGCTCCTACTGACCAGTCCACCAATATCAGTAAAACCCCTACGCTTCAATGGTCGGGTACTGGAAGTGCTTATACTGTTGAAATATACGCCTGCAATCCCGACCCTGCCAGTACCGGCACACTCGGACTCGATAATTTCGACCTTGCCGCCGGACCAACAGCTATTTCGGAAGTCTATGGCGATCTCTCTGGGCTGACCTACAACTCTAGCACCAATAGCTTTTTTGCTCCGACGAATGGTATCCCTATGGTTTTTGAGCTGGGTCTTGATGGTAGTTTTATACGCAGTATTACTCTAAATGGATTCCAGGATACAGAAGGGCTCGTTTGGGTGGGTGGCAATGATTATTTTATCATTGAAGAAAGAAAAGGACGTGCTGTCAAAATCACTATCGATGCTTCTACGACTTCCATTTCTTACCCAACTGAATATATTCAACTACCCGGAACCTGGGGAAATAACCTAGGACTGGAAGGCATCTCTTATAATCCATCCACCAATGAGTTGATTATTATAAAAGAAAAATCCCCACTTACAATATATGCTGTTGAAATTCCTGCCAATCTATCAGACCCAATTACGGTTACAAATCCGTTTAATATTGCTATCAATAATTTTGGTTTTACTGATTTGTCGGGCCTACATCACCTGGGAATGACCAGCGGGCTGAGCGAAATGAATGTCAGCAATCATTTTCTTGTATTAAGTCATGAATCAACTGCCCTCGTAGAAACAGATGAAACGGGTTATGAGTACAGTCGCATTGATCTAAGTGCAGGTGGTGCAAATGGAACATTAGGCGCAGCACTTTTTCAGGCAGAAGGGGTTTCTGCTGATGACCAGGGCAATATTTATGTGGTCAGCGAACCCAATACTTTTTATAAATTCAGCAATCCTAGTTTCGACCCAACTCCTTTTAATACAGGCATGTTGGCTTTTTCTGGCAATTCGGGCACAGGTTCTTCGCTTACTGTGCCTGCGGGCCTACTAGACTCCAATACTGAATATTGTTGGCGTGTGCAAGATAATTCGACCGGAGAATGGTCAGAATATTGGTCGTTCACGACTGCACCTAATGCTGCCCCAAGCGTGACAATTACAACCCCGACAAATGGAGCAATTTTTACCAATTTCGCCCCCATTCCGCTTAGCGCGAATGCTAGTGACCCAGATGGAAACATTACACAGGTAGAGTTTTTTGTAGATAATATGTCTATCGGAACAAGCAGCACAGGTTCACCTTATACCATCAATTTCACGCCAACTGCCGAAGGTACTTTCACCATCTACGCAGTAGCAACCGATAATGAAGGCGCAACAACTCCGACCAGCACAATCGACATCATTATAGACACCCCAAACCAAGCCCCAAATATCACGCTGACCAATCCGACCAATGGCGCAACTTTCAATTCACTCGCCCCTATTCCGCTTAGCGCGAATGCCAGTGATGCAGATGGAAATATCGCCCAAGTAGAGTTTTTTGTAGAAAATATCTCCGTCGGAACAAGCAGCACAGGTTCGCCTTATACCATTAATTTCACGCCAAGTGCTGAAGCTACATACACCATATATGCTGTAGCAACCGATAATGAAGGTGCAACAACTCCGACCAGCTCGATTGATGTTATTGTTGATTTGCCCAATCAGGCACCAACTATCACCATCATCTCTCCTCCTAATGGACTAGTTTTAACTCAACCAGACCTTATCAATATCATCACTGATGCAAATGACCCCGACGGTACGATTGCACAAGTTGATTTTTATATCAATGGTATTAATATTGCTACAGTCACTTCAAGTCCATTTTCTAGCACTTATGATTTGCTTATAGCTGGCAATTATTGCATTGCTGCCATTGCGACTGATAATGAAGGAGCAACGACTACCTCATCAGTGGTTTGTGTAGAATTGGATGTTCTAGATGCTATTGAAGAAGAAAAATTCTTTTCAGATTTCCAACTGTTCCCAAATCCTGCTCAAGCCGAATTGAGTATTTCCTATAGCACCATCAACCCGCTACAGGATGCTCGACTCTTGATTTTTGACTCCCAAGGCAAACAGCTTATGGCGCAGTCGCTCAACACTCCTTTATCAGGACAATACAGTCAGCTTACTGATATTAGTCGGCTGGCTTCAGGTACTTATGTTCTGGCAATTGAGCAGAATGGGCAGATTTTATTGAGGCGGCGTTTTGTGAAGGGCTAAACCCGCATGGTAAATAATATTTAAAAAATAAATTAAAGATTATTTGAATGCGTAAAAAAATAAATGTAATTTGGACTTTATTCCATTAAAGTTACATTTTATTATGAAAGTTAACAAAAAGTATACGCAGGAATTGCACAGCCAGTTTGGTTATTTTGCGACTTGGTTTCCTGGCACACCAATGGAACTTGGAGACATTGGTACTTTTAAAAACCATATTTTCACCAAAAAAGCTAACCTTTCTGATTTGGGCATCCAGTTTAAACAAGAAAATGACAATACCAAATCAGATATGAAGCACAACTCTAAGGGAGCAGTAGTGCTGACTATTAAAGCGTCTGGTTCGGCAAAATTACCCAATAGTCCATTGACAAATGCTGATGCAGATATTACAGTCGAGTTTTCAAAAGAAAATGCTGTTTTATTTAAAGCTAAAGGCACTACAACCATCAGCATCAAAAATCAAATCGCCCTTGGAAAAGAAATTGAACAACGGTATAATGCAGGAACATGGGAAAAGGAATGGGCAGTGATCACCGAACTCATCAAAGCAGATAGCGCAACTGTTCTTATTTCCAGTTCAAGTGAAGGTAAAATTGAATTGAAAGCCAATGCCGATGTAAAAACTGCCCAAATGGATATCGCTGATGCAAACTTAGACCTGAAGCCGTCTTTTTCCAAAGGCTTACAAACAGAAATCATCGCTAAACAAGGCTTGACTCCGCTGTTTAAAGTATCAAAAATCAAAAAAGCTCCTTTTCAGCCGCCTAAATTTAAGATCAATTCACGACATATAGATCGCGATACAACGACAACAAAGACTGAAACTTCTCTTGAGTTTGGGGAAGTTGAAACTTATTAGTAAAACTTATTTAAAAAGAAAAAGCCACGAATGCACGAATGATTAATTCGTGTATTCGTGGCTATATCTTTTACGGTACTATACCGTTTTTATCCACTCACTGCCTGCTCTGCCAAATACTCTTTCACCCATTTTGTAGTGACAGATTTTGGACGCTCCAACGGGAAGCCTAAGGCACGTGACCAACACATTTGCGCCAGTACGCCCATCGCACGCGACACGCCGAAGAGAACGGTGTAATAACTGTATTCTTTCAAACCATAGCTAACCAGTAATGCACCAGAGTGCGCATCTACATTCGGCCATGGATTTTTGACTTTGCCCAATCCTTGTAGAATGGGTGGCACTACTTCAAATACTTTCCAGATTACTTTTACGATTTGTGAATCTGCGAGGTATTCGCCTGCAAAACGTTTTTGCGCCATGAAACGCGGGTCAGGCTCACGCAATACTGCATGTCCATAGCCAGGAATGACTTTCCCTGCTGCTAGTGTAGCATTTACATGGTCAGCGATTTGCTCTTTGGTCGGATCATCTGTTCCCAGTGTTTCCAACATATTGAATACCCACTTGATCACTTCCTGATTTGCCAATCCGTGTAATGGTCCAGCCAGTGAGTTCATACCACTTGCCAAAGACATATAACAATCGCTCAAGGTAGACCCCGTCAGGTGAACAGAGTGTGCCGAAGCATTTCCACCTTCATGGTCAGCATGAATCGTCAGATACAAACGCATCAGACTTTTGAAATCTTCATTATCAATGCCCAGCATACTCGCATAATTGCCGCCCCAGTCCAAAGACTCATTCGGTTCAATATGTTTTCCTCCATGATGGCTTCTCCGATAAATATAAGCAGCCACGCGCGGTAGGCGGGCAATCAGATTCATCGCATCCTCATAAGTCGGATCCCAGTAATCATATTTGCTCATGCCTTCTGCATAACGACGGGCAAAATTACTATCCGTCTGCATAGATACAATGGCGATACTAAATTGTGTCATAGGATGGGTATCAGGCGACAAGGCATCCAATACTTTAAAGGTATGTTCCGGTACGGTACTACGCTTTGCCCATTCTGCACTTAGCCATTCTACCTGTTCCTGTGTTGGAATTTCATCCGTCAACATCAACCAGAATAAACCTTCTGGTAAAGGTTCTTTACAATCTTTTGCCTGAGGCAATAAATCACGCAATTCGGGGATAGAATATCCTCTGAATCGAATGCCTTCTTTTGCATCTAATTGTGAAGTTTCCCAAACCATACTCTTCACACCACGCATGCCTCCATAGACCTGGCTGAGTTTGACATCACCTACGACTTTATTGCCGTGTTCTTTTAGCATACTTTTTACCTCGGTGCGCAAGGCCGTTGCTTTCTCCTGAAATTTCTGTTTAAGCGGATCCATTTATTAGTTATACTTATTTTTATATTATTAATGAAATTGTAGTTATTCATTTGTCATCGGTCAATTGACGGCTCGTAAGTTGTAAATTTTATGGAACTTTTCCAAATGAATTTAGCGTACTTTCGCTGCTATTTATATAAACGTCTATTATGAGACGAATGTTTAGGTTTTTGGTCGCTAAAGTAATGGTAAAATTGCATGATTGCGTACTTGTTTGTTATTATGATCTTTGAATTTGAATTTGAATTTGACGTTTGTATTTGAATTTCCACTTACTATTCATTCAACCATCGGTTGAGTGCCTCCAATACCTTCTCTTTATCCTGTCGTTCCATATTTTGAATCCTTGCATCGTGGTGTGCCCGTCCTTTCATCATGATTTTGAGGGCATCTGTTTTTCGGGAAGGGTTTACGGCTGTTGCCGACCAGGTATCCAATTCGCCATAGACATATAGAATACGATCACCGGATTCTCGAATCCATGCATAAACTTTTTTGCTCAGACTGCCGTCAAATTTCAATTGTGGTACAGGAGCAAAAATGGTATTGGTGGGTTCTGTTGCATATTTCAATAAGTGGTGCAAGCCATTCGTCTGAAAACCATAATAGCCCAACTCAGTCATGGCCTGATAGAACAGCGGCTCAAAATATTTCACTCCTTTATCAGAATACAAACCAAAGCCCACGACTTCAATCAGGTATTCCAACATTTCCTCTGTGCTCGCATCTTTGTCGGGTATTTTACTGCATTCATGCCCCCATTGCCAAAAGGAAATTGGATATTCCAGTACAGCATATTCATAAGCCGTTTCCCTGCCAATAGCAAAGGTCTGCCCGCGACCAAAACAGTACCATTTCATATAAGGCAGAATTTCATCTCGTTTTTCCAAGAGGCGTTTTTGAAAATCAAATATATCTTTCCGACAACCTACATAGTTTACAAATTTGTAAATGCGCGGATCTTCTACTTCAAAATTGAGTGGCGTGACATAAGGCACAGAAATATCCACATCATCTGGATAATAATACCGATGATACAAAGCAGCCTGCCCACCTTTGCTGATACCAGTACTCAACCATTTCCCACTGTACATTTTGTTGAATAATTCGATGATTCTGTGGTAATCATTAGCAGCCTGCTCGGTGGTCAGATAGATCCATTTGAGAGAGTCGGGTACAGATTCGCCAAAATAGCGATGCTCTACGACCAGTTGATTGGCATTCAGTATTTTTGCTAATTCAGAAGTATAATTTTCTTCGGCAGCATAGCCCTCTGTCACCATAATCATTGGCTTGCCAAATGCTTTATGAGACAAATAAATGCGCTGTGTAAAAGTCTCGCCATCGGGGTTTTTATGGTCTAATGGCTGCCTCAGCATAATCTTGTAGGCACTGCGGAAGGGAGCGGTGGGTTCCAGTCGTTCTACCTCTACGACATCTGGCAAGGCCATCAACTGCGCATCGAAAGATTGTAAACCTATCGGTTGGGTAGTAGCTGCCAAGCAAAAATTTAGCAGGAAGAACGTCAGTAGTAATCGAATATACATGGATGGTTTGAATATTAGTTCACAAAACTAATATATTAATGGGACTTAACCCAAAAGGTTGGGGAACACAGTTTTTTATGGCTCTAACTCAAAAGTATTTTCAAACCATTTTACAAAATTATCTGCTGCCGGTAAGGAAACATCGAAATAACTGGCTCTGACAGCAGTCCCCATGGATTCACCCGGTTTTTTCTGCCAGGCAAGATAGGTGTGTAATAAGGCTTTTTGCCTTTTCGGTGCAGAAAATAGAACATGTTTCTGCTGTATTAATTCTTCAATTTTCTCATCAGCAAACTTCCAGATTGTTTGAGTTTTTTTGGGTATTAATTTGCCTAAAAAATGTTCCAGATAACCTTCGTTTATATTATCAGGCATAATCCATATACCGATGTAGAGATTGTCCATCAGTTGGCAACCAAAACCATTTTCAGTCAAAGCAGCATCTCTTGGAAATGAAAGGTTTAATACTTTTTCAATCGCTCCTTTCAAACTGTCCAATCTTGCTTCTACACCGACATCATTGGCATCAACAATAATACCGATATTAGTAACATCAGTACTTTGCAGTTCTTCCATAAGCACTTTATTGACTTTACTGATGCTATTTGCCCTTTTGACAAATTCTTCCTTGTACTTTTCCTTAGTGCTGTAACCTTTTGGTGGTTTTACACTTCTTTTTATCAGCAATTCAGAAAGCGCGATGGCATCATTGCCTTCCACTATTAATCGTTGTGCCATTGTTTTATCGGATTTCAAGTTTTAGTTCAAGGCTGTCTTTTAGGCGTTCTCCATCAAAAATAATGGCTTCATTTTTTCCAGTTCTGCCGCGTTGCAGGCGAATGTATTGTGCATCATCATTATATTGTGCATCAGATGAAACATAATGAAAAGTTCGAATAGCATCCTGACTGTGCGTAGTTGCAAAAACCTGAATATTCCATTTTTTGGCGTATTTAAAGATCATGCCCCATAGTTTTTCTAAGGCGGAGTAGTGCAGTCCTAATTCCAATTCGTCTATGAGTAAGATGCTGTCTTGGGCATTGGCAAGACTCATTGCGATAAGCAAAATTCTGTAAACGCCATCGCCGAGTGTGCCGAGTGGCACAGGTTTTTCGGTATCCTTTAAACGAACTCTTACCATTTTATTTCCAACATCAAAGCGGACTAAATCAGGTTCTACCGTATCTCTGATGATTTCATAAACATCATCTTCTTTTGGAGTTAAGACTATGTTTTCCCATAATGAATTTAGTGTATCAAATCCTGAATGAAAGGGGACATGGACTACAGTATCGTCTGGCGGATGTATTGCTGTATTAGAGCGTAAAGAATATTCTCTTCCATTATCTCCAAACTGGAAGCCGTATTCACTTGTGTCTTCCTCTCTTCGTATAATAAGGTTATTAATAATTAGTTCATCACTACCACAATGTCTATTATACAATGCTTTATAGGATTCATTTCTACTTTGTTTAAATGCATTTCGGCTATCCAAAATATGATTTACAACAGAGCTATCGCATTCTGCCTGCAAAATCCGAATCGCATCCAGCAAAGAAGTCTTCCCCGAATTATTCTTCCCAGCAATCAAATTAACCCTTTTCAAAGTCGGAATATCCAACTCCTCAAAAGTCATAAAATTTTCGATATGTAAATGGTCAATCATTTTTTCATTTTTACAAAGTTAATCATTTTTAAAACAATTCAAATTACGCATTCATTCGCCCATGGTTGAAACCATTGGCTACCAAATGACAGTCCGTCACGATGCGACTCATTAGCTGGATAGCTGAACATTATTATTCGTTTTCAATTCGTGCATTCGTGGCTTTTTTTAAAACTGTGTCATTTGTCATACACACCTTCAAATCCGAGTCGTCCTAGCCTTCAGCCACTTACTTTCTTCTTCATTCATAAGCGGAGTAAGCCGTTCAAAAACCAATTGATGATAATCATTCAGCCAGTCGATTTCCTGTGCCGTCAATAGGGCTTTGTCTACCAATTGCTTATCAATCGGGCAAAGCGTCAGCGTTTCAAAAGTATAAAATTCGCCAAAAGCTGTTGTCTTGTGAGGTATGGTCAGAATTAGATTTTCGATGCGGATTCCATACGCACCTTCTAGGTAAAAACCGGGTTCATTACTCGTCACCATGCCTGGCATCAGCGGTGCATTTTGGGCGGTCGCTCCTGTACCGATGGATTGTGGGCCTTCATGTACATTGAGAAAAAAGCCTACGCCATGACCAGTTCCATGTCCGTAATTTTTGCTGTCCTGCCACAAGGCTTGTCTGGCCAGAATATCCAGTTGTATGCCTTTTGTCCCTTTCGGGAAAATAGCGCAGGTCAATTGTATCATGCCTTTCAGCACCAGCGTGAAATTTCGTTTTTCTGCCTCAGTTGGCTTGCCCAATGTGATGGTACGAGTCGTGTCAGTGGTGCCATCCAGATATTGTCCACCTGAATCTAGCAGATACATACCTTCGGCTTGCAGGGCAACATTGCTTTCTGGCGTCGATTTATAATGCGGCAATGCGCCGTGTTCCTGATAGCCTGAAATTGCTCCAAAACTTTCGCCCACATAGTTTTTTTGTTGGGCGCGAAAAGCATTCAGTTGTGCTGCCGCTGAGATTTCTGTGATGGGCTTTCGCCCAATATTTTCTTCCAACCATTTGTAAAACTGCACCAAAGCCACTCCATCTCTTTCCATGACTTTGCGAATACCTTCAATTTCTTTTTCGTTTTTAATGGCTTTTAAGCCTGTACTGATATTGTTGGCGGCTATGGTTTTTCCTGCAATTGCCCGGCGTAGCCATAGACTGGTTTTTGCCTTATCATACAAAACTGTTGCACTTGCTGGTAAATTATTCAGTGTAGTCTGTATCGTTTCATATTCAGCAATGGTGACGCCTTGTGATTTGAGTGCTTGCGCATCGGCTTCGCTTAGTGCGGCTGATTGTACAAATAAAGTCGCGCGATCAACTTCTATCAGCGCGTAGCTCGTCACGACTGGATTATAAGCCACATCAGTTCCTCGAATATTGAACAACCAGGCAATGTCGTCTAGCGTCGTGACGAGGTGATGCGTCGCGCCAAGCTGTGTCATTTTTGTACTGACTTCCGTCAATTTATCTGCACAGTTTTTTCCAGTATATTGGGTATCGTGTATAAAAAGCGGATGAGCAGGCAGCGAGGGACGACCTGACCAGCCTTCCGAAAACAAATTGACCTCTTCTATTTGGATATTTTTTAAGGCGAAAGCCTGCTCCATTCTTCGCACCAATGCCACTGAGAATAAGCGGGCGTCCACTCCTACCCTACTGTTTTCTGCTAAGGTTTCTGCCAGCCAGTTGATGTACTCTGGTGTATGCGGGACTTTGAGTTTGACCAGCTCGACATCCGAATTTTGCAGTTCTTTTTCTGCTTGTATAAAATAGCGAGAATCTGTCCACAGCCCAGCAAAATCATTGGTGACCACCATATTGGCTGTAGAACCAGTAAAGCCAGATAAATGCTGAATAATATTCCAGTATTCAGCAATGTATTCGCTTTGATGCGGGTCGGTATTGGGGAGGATGCAGGCGGCAAGTTGATGTGTCTGCATGCTGGCACGGAGTGTTTGTATCTTTGTATTTTTCATTATAAGAACTGTACTGACGACTTTAGCCGTCAAGTGATTTTTATCTTACGCTCTTCGACGGCTAAAGTCGTCGGTACGGTTTCAACAAATTTATTCGCCACCTTCAAAGCTGTCCATTCTTTTTCATCGATCAATAATTCTGCAATGGCTATCGCCATTTGAGTATCGTCTGTGTATTTTCCTTGAATTTCTTCAAATAAAGGGTGCGTTTCGTAAGTAGAAATAGTGTTTTTTGTTCTAATCTTTTCCAGATTTGCAAATTCAAATCCTGCTCCATAAGCATCACCAATTGCTCCTTCTGTTATCATTATATTGTTTTTTGCCACAATATACAAAGCAACTTTTAAGCTCCGGCAAAAAATCATATCTTTGACAAATAATTGCAATTGCAATTGCGACTGCAACTGCCACTAACATTGCTACTGAACTAACATTATGGAAAAAATAATCAACGATTCAAAATTTCAACTGGCTCTAAAAGAAATCGCGGAGCAGGAAGGGCGCAGCTTTTCGGAAGTCCAAAAAGATGGTGCAGCCTGTATGGAAGAGCTGTACACCCAGCAACATCCCGTCGCCAATATGCTGTCGGGTCAGGCTATTCAGTACATCTTGTCGAGGGCTTATGAAAATAAAATAGATATTGACCCGAAGGGTATCAAGACGCTGATGAAGCTGATTCGCAAGCATCCCGTTGCCTTTATCATGACCCACAAAACCTATCTGGACACGATGGTTTTGATGATAACGCTGGCTCGATATGGAATGCCAACGCCCTATATTTTTGGTGGTGACAATATGGCTTTTTTGGGCATGAAGCAGATTGGCAAACAGGTCGGTTTGATTTTTATTCGACGCGATTTTAAGGCGGATAAAGTCTATAAGGCTGCGCTGCGTCATTTCATCAGTTCACGGATTGATGAAGGACAACATTTTACCTGGAATATTGAAGGCACACGCTCACGGACAGGTAAAATTGTGTGGCCAAAAATGGGCATTCTAAAATACATCATGGAAGGCGAGCAGCAGAGTCGGCGGGAAATCAAATACATTCCGGTGTCAATCGTGTATGATATGATTCCCGATGTAAAAGAAATGACGGAACAGAGCAAAGGACAGGCTAAAAAAGCGGAAAGTCTGGCTTGGTTTGCCAATTATGTCAAGAAACTCGGCGACCAGTTTGGCAGAGCCGCCATTCGTTTTGGTGAGCCTGTAGATGCTAAAGGGCTTCATCAGGCAATTATTCCTGATATGGAAGAAGACAGCTATGCCGACAAAAACACCTTGCCACGTTTTGCATTTGAAGTCATTCATAAAGCCAATCGCATTACGCCTGTGACGACGGTTTCACTGGTTTGTCATGTCTTGCTGAATAATTTTTCGCTGACCAAAAAGGAAATGGAAGTTCGCGTATCCAAGTTGATGCGTTTTATCGAAAAACGGCGGGAAGATGTCTTGCTGGATAGAGGAAAACCTATTGGAAAAAGTATTCAAAAAGCCCTCAACCTGCTCATCAAAGGCGGTGTTATTGAGAAAACACAATCGGGCTTGAATGCACAATACTGCCTTGCACCTACTGAATATCTGCCTGCGAATTATTATGCCAACATGTCTTCAGGGCATTTGTACCATCGTGCTTTTATTGAGCTGGCTTTGGTCAAAGTTGCAGACGATACTTCGCCTGACCGCATTCTACATTTCTGGGCGGAGATTATGCGCTTGCGCGACTTGTTTAAGTTTGAATTTTTTTACACTAATAAAGAGAACTTCAGCGATGAAATAGAAGCAGAGCTGTCCCGATTCGATCCCAAATGGCGCGACATCATCAGCAATCCTAAAGGAGACATCAAAGCCTTATTGCGTAAGCAAACACTCTTTGTTTCCGAATCGGTGGTGCTGATTTATCTGGAAGCCTATCAGGTCGTTTGTCATACTTTGCTTGGTTGGAATCTGGAACATGATTTTACAGAAAAAGCATTTATACAAGCCTGTTTATTCAAAGGAAAAGACCTGCACTGGCAAGGACAGATTCGCCGTTTAGACAGTGTTTCCAAGCCTTTTCTGACCAATGGTTATCGACTAGCCAAAAATCAGGCACTTATTCCGATTGATAAAAAAGTTGATGCTAAAAAACTGAATAAGTGGCTGACCGAACTGAAAGCGACCAACAATCGCCTGACACAGCTGCATAGTTTTGAAGAGGTCATTATAAAAGAAGAACCTGCCGTTGTGCCGCTCAAAATGCAGGTCGTGCCTGGTTCTGGATTGGAAGGTATTTCCAATGAAATCCTCAAAGAAGAAAGCGGTAGTCATATTGCGGCATTTTTCGATTTAGACCGAACACTTATTAATGACTTTTCGGTCAAAAAATTCATGCAATCCCGCCTACTGAGTGGACAATCTTCAGCCAGAGAAATTTTGTCGCAATTTGCAGCCGTTCTTGTTTATGCCTCTGGCAATCGGGATTTTGAAATGCTGACCAGCATATCAGCCCAGGGCATCAAAGGCATTGAGGAGAAGGAGTTTGTGGACTTGGGAGAAGAGGTCTATATGAAATACCTTGCAGCAGCTATTTATCCCGAATCCCGTGCTTTGGTCGCTTCCCATATTGCCAAGGGGCACAAAGTCGTCATTATATCTGCGGCCACGCCTTATCAGGTCAATCCTATCGCCAGAGACCTTGGTGTGGAGGATGTCTATTGCACCCAGATGGAAGTAGAAAAAGGAAAATTTACCGGCAAGGTAAAGGAAATGTGCTGGGGCGAAGGCAAAGCCAATGCCGGACGCGAGTTTGCAGAAAAGCATAAGATTGATTTATCAAAAAGCTATTTTTATACCGACAGCATGGAAGATTATCCTTTGCTGGAAATTGTCGGCAAGCCGCAGGCAGTGAATCCAGACAAAGAGCTGTCGCAAATGGCTTTTGAAAACAACTGGGCTATTCATCGTTTTGCCGAGCTTTCTGGTACGCCGCTGGTCAATAGTCTGCGTACAGGACTGGCAATCGGCAGTATTTATCCTTCTGCTTTGAAAGGCTTGGTGGTCGGTACATTGAATGGCTCACAGCGCAAAGGTATCAACGCGACCATAGAAAGCATAGGCGATTTGGGTTGTAGAATGGCTGGCTTGGAAGTCGCAGTACGCGGAAGAGAAAACCTGGAAATTGCCCGACCTGCTGTTTTCTGTTTTAATCATCAAAGTAATGCCGACTTTTTCATTGTTTCAAAATTGGTAAAAAGAGACCTCACTGCACTGGCTAAGCAAGAATTGGCTTCTACGCCGCTTGGTCCACTCTTCAAAGCAATGGGCGCGATTTTCATTGATCGCAGTAATAAAGATAAAGCACTGAAAGCCTTCAAACCCGCCATTGCTGCCTTGAAAAGTGGTATTTCGGTAGCCATCGCGCCAGAAGGCACACGCAGTAGAACACGCCAATTGGGTGCATTCAAAAAAGGTGCCTTTCATCTTGCGATGCAGGCTGGCGTACCTATCGTACCAATCGTCATCAAAAATGCCCACGATGCCATGCCTAAAGGAAGTGGACTCATGCAATCGACCAATATTGAAGTCGTCGTGCTGGATCCCGTTGATACGTCTGGCTGGAAAGTAAAGACAATCAACCAGCATGTAGAGGAGGTGAGGAATTTGTATTTACATGCGCTAGAACAGTCGGATGACTGACAATTGTCACCGTTGATGGTAGAAATGGAACTAAAATTATTTCAGTTCCGTTAAGTCATGAATAACACTATTCGTATGGGTACAGAATCTAAAAAACATCATTACGTTCCAAAGAATCAATTAAAATGGTTTTGCAATAACAAACGCAAAAACAACTTATACGTATTTGATAAAAAAAGTGGGGAGAATCTTCCTCCGTGTAATATCAAAAATGTAGGTTCTGAAAACTATTTTAATACTGTCAGGAACGAACAATCTAAATTTAATTTCGAGGATGTTTTTGATAATTATGATGGAAAGCTTGCAAAAATTCTTCCAAAGATAATCGAGTCAGAATCTCTACATCATTTATCTAATGATGAGATTATCGATTTAATTTATTCCGTAGCAGTTCAGTTTTTGAGAGTAAAAATGCGACGCACTAATCGCCAAATGTTAGTGAAAGATATAAACGATGTTGCAAGAAAAGCATACGGTAGAGATGCACAAAAAGAACTTGACGAAGAAGAAGCTAAACTTATAACCATTAGTGGATTGTTAAGAGTAGATGGCTTTGCAAACTCTCTTCTAAATAAAGATGTTGTTTTATTCAAGAACATATCAAAAGATAAGATTTGGACTTCTGATAACCCTGTTGTAATGGAAAACTATTTGCCCTATGGTAAAATAGGTGTAGATGAATTAGGAATACATATTTTTTATCCCATTTCTCCAAAACTGATTCTTGGATTAATTTGTCAGTCGGTCAAAGAAAACCTCTCATCTTATCCCCAAAAGGTGTCTAAGGAGGAATTGTCGCTTTTTAAATTTTTATGTGGAAATAAAGGAACAATTCCAGTACAAAACATTTCTTCGTTTAATGATTTACAGGTCAGAAATTCTTCAAGATTCATTTATAGTTGTGATGATGATTTTGAGTTTGCTAAAAAGATTATTTCTCAAAACCCCCAATTAAGAGAGGTAAAGAAAAACCGGGGAATACAGAAAGGTAACTACAGGAATTATAGAATGCCAGAAGGTGAATTTGCGGTAATTTATCTTTCAGATAGAAGCTTTATGATTCCAATTAGTGATGTAAAAGAAAGTGTAGAAATACAATTTAAATCAGGTTCAATAGATTTATTCCTAGCAAATGTAAATGGAAAACGAATTGAAAGAGTAGAATTTTACAGGAATCAACAGATTTTCGCCAACTATATGAAAGAAATGAAAATTAAAGAGATGGATAGAAATACAAATACTATTGTTTTAGAGTATAAGGAAGAAGAGTTCAAGACTATAATGGAATTGGTACGTAATCATCTAAAATGACTCTATTAAGTACAACCAATGTCCACCAGCAGTAATTGTGAAATAAAATGTATTGGAAGTATTAGAGCAGGAATGAAGTATTATGAAAAACAAAAATTATCGTCTTGACCGAACCCAATTTAAAATGCAGTCTTTCGAGGAGGCAGATATGCAATATGCGTATTGGAGTAAAAAAAGTATAACTGAAAGACTTCGAGCAGCAAATTATTTAATAAGTGTCGCTTTTGATTTTGATGCAGATAATCCTCCCAAAATGGATAGGGATATTTTTTCTATGCGAAAACATACTGGTTGATGGCTAATATTTTTAATTCCGATTTTCAGGACTTTCTTAAAGCATTTAATAATAATGATGTTGATTACATCTTGTTAGGTGGATATGCAGTAATTCTTCATGGCTATTCAAGAACAACGGGAGATATGGATATTCTCGTTAGAAAAAGCAAAAAGAATTACCAAAAAATAATTGCCGCTTTTCGAGAATTTGGAATGCCTACTTTTGATATGACAGAAGAAAATTTTCTAAAAAATAAAGATGTTGATGTCTTTAGCTTTGGGAATCCGCCAGTAAGCATAGATATAATGACTAAGGCTAAAGATTTGGATTTCGAAGATGCTTTTGAAAATGCAATAATACATGAAGTCGATAATTTGTCGATTAAAGTAATTCATATTGACGACCTAATACAACTAAAAAAAGCGGTTAATAGACCAAAGGATATTAATGACATTCAACATTTGAAAGATTTGGAGGAGGAGTAATGTTTAATCACTGCTTTCTACAAAAAATACAGAAATAAAAAACATGAGCAAAACAAGCCATCACGACGAACGTATCGTAAAAATGACATTTGCCTCTGTATATCCACATTACGTTACAAAGGTCGAGAAGAAAGGCAGAACAAAAGATGAATTGCACCAGGTAATCGAATGGTTGACTGGCTATGATGACAAAAGACTACAAGCACTCATTGAAGCAAAAGTAACGTTTGAAACATTTTTCCAGCAGGCGTCCTTAAATCAAAATGCTCATCTCATCACTGGCGTAATCTGTGGTTATCGGGTAGAAGACATCGAAAATCAGCTGACCCAACAGGTCAGGTATTTGGACAAGTTGGTAGATGAATTGGCAAAAGGACGCAAAATGGAGAAGATCTTGCGTACTTAGAAGCATCTCTCTCAGCGAAGCATTCTCTCTCTTCTCTCAGCCAAAGGCGGTCTCTCAACGCAGTGGTCTCAAAGCAAAGCGGAATAATATTTGATGTAGAAACAAACACATTAAGCCCGCATATCATCACACCTATTTAACCGGATTTCATGCGAAAATATATCATGGATGCTTTTATGTCTGCCGGAATATATGTCTATTCCGCAGCACGAGGTGGATATGGCAATCATATTCTTACTCGTGAGCAGGCCGAAGAGTTGTTCAGTAGTTACAAATCTAAGTTTACAGACATCAATGGCTTGCGGATACATTATCGCGATGAGGGGCAGGGCGAACCGATTATGCTTTTGCATGGTTTTGCTTCTTCTTTGCATACCTGGCAGCCCTGGACTGATCGACTTGTAGCCGAAGGTTATCGGGTTATTCGACTGGATTTGCCGGGCTTTGGGCTTTCTGATTCCCCTCCGCGTCGACAACTTAACGTGGCCTCTTTTAATACTTTTCTGACCACTTTTTTGGATCAACTAGGCGTACAAAACTGTCATTTTGCAGGCAATTCATTTGGCGGCTGGGTGAGTTGGGAGTTTGCGCTGGCACATCCGCAGCGAGTTGATAAACTGGTGCTCATTGATTCTGCTGGTTATTTCACTAAAGGCACACGCGCCAAGACTGTTGATTATGCCAATAAGCCTTTTTTTAAAAAATTATTAGCCAAAGGCGTCCCCCGTTTTTTGGTCAAAAACTTGCTGACCAATGCTTTTGCCGACAATACGAAGATTAATGATTTTATGCTGAATCGGTATTATGGACTAGCCAATAAGGAAGGCAACTTGGCATCGCTTATCAAATATTCTACCCAACAACCGACCGCTCATACCGACCAGATTAAAGACATCACTCAGCCGACCCTTATCATGTGGGGAGCTAAGGACAAGGTGATTCATTATGTGGATGCATTGAAATTCAAACACGACATCAAGAACAGTCGCTTGCAGATGTATGAAAATGTAGGGCATGTGCCTATGGTGGAAATTCCAGAGCAGTCCGCGGATGATTTGCTGGTGTTTTTGAAGGAATAATCGGTTTCAGTGGCAGTATCAGTTAAAATACCTGCGGGCAGGTTCTCATTTAGGAGCTAGAGGCGCGCGTGGGCAGTGGCAGTTTCAATAGCAATGATTTCATTCGTAATTCGCAATTACCTTACTTTCTCTTCCTCAAGTGTGGAATTTTTAGCCCATCTTCAGAAGATGTTATCGTCACTTTTAATCTTCTCCCTCTTGTCTCCTCGCGTTTTGCACTCATGATCCACCAGATCGTTGCTTTCTTGTAAGATGGAGCTAAAGCATCGAAATATGCCCAGGCTTTTTTGTTGGCTTTGATTTGTGCTTCGTAGGCGGCGTCCAACTTCATCTGCTGTTTTTGCTCGTAGGCATATATTTTTGATTTCCCTTCTTTTCTTTTTTCAAAAATAGCAATACCAGCAGGTTTCATCAAGCCTTTTTGAGTCAATTCTTCTATTTTTTTGAGATTTACTGCACTCCAGATACTATTTGGACGACGTGGTGTGAAGCGAATGGTATAACTTTTATCATCAATAGACTTTCGGATTCCATCAATCCAGCCAAAGCAGATCGCCTCATCTACTGATTCCGACCAAGTCATGCTCGGAATTTTAGTCGCTTTTTTATAAAAACCGACTATCAATTCCTTTTCGGTTTCATGATGTTTTTCCAGCCATTGACGAAAGTCAGCAGATATTGGAAAAAAATGTGGTGTCATATTGTATAAAATTGGTTGATTTTGGAAGTACCAGATCATTCCTTAATAATTTGCTGCAAAACTACCGCACCATTATTTAGATTAGTCACACGTACAAAATGTAAACCTACAGGAAGTTCCATAGTATCTATCACGAAGCTGTCACCCACATTTGTGTGGGTACTGATGACTGTCTCATTGGCGTCCAAAATCTCAATCGTATATTGATCCAATAATCCTGTGAGATGATATAGCTTGCTGTCAGACGTTGTCAATAATGTCAGACAATCCACAGTAGCTCTAATGCGCGGCGGCAGTGCCGTGAATGTTATCTGCCCCAATGATCCTGGCCCGATCAGTTCTCCGCTTGCTACCGTAATCAGATGAATATCCTGCTGAGGTACAGATAAGGGTTCTCTGGCGCAGCAGTCGCTCTCTATCACGCTGTTGTCCGAAAGAATACCCGAATCGTAGGGAAATAATTCGTGAACGATTTCAGGAATGAACTCCCCATTGGAGTCAAGCATAGAAAGGCTCTCTGTACCAATAAACCAATCGGGGCTTGGCCCGAGCATAGAAGCCATCGTGACCAAAGGAAAATCCTTACTCACTGTGATGTCAAACCATAAAGACCCACAAGCTGGATGCGTAATCCCATCCGGACAAAACCAATGCTGCTGCTGTATCACATATTCGGCATTGCCGTTCGCAATTTCAGCCGCTACCTCCCCAACAAGCAGGTTGGTAACACCATTAATAGACATTTTATCAATTCCTGGCGAAGCCAATGTCCCGACTTCCCAAAATTTGATATTCGCATTATGTGTACCACCGCCCATCCATGAAAAATGGGCATTTTGGTCAGGCCAGCCGGGACTCGTTGAGTTCCAAGTAACATTTACCTGAACCCTGTATCTCATCGTATCAGGCATGATCTCTTGCTGGGCAAAAATAGACGTGATACAAAATAGAGTGACGAAACACATATACAATTTGTGAACAATTTCCTTTTTCATATTTATATAATTTCAGCGTAAAAAACGCCTATTTCAACGGAATCTATAGAGATGATTCAATTATAGGTAATTTGAGAGATGATAGAATGAAGTAAAAAAGAGTGCCCCTTCAAAGTTATTCAATGCTTATACGAATATACATCATATCCATCATTTTTCAAAAAATATTTAAGGATAAAACGTTTCACAATTAACAGCAGACTGGGAACTGACCAATACCGACAATAAGTTTTTATAATGACACAAGCCTGCCCAAATACTCGTCAGTATTTGGGCAGACTTGGTTTTGTTTTTATTCTATTAGAATCTAGAATCCACCGCTAGTACACCATATCCAGTAGCAGTTATTATAACATGCTTGTGGATTTGTTGTAGCGGAACATCCCCATGAGCATCCCACATAAGCACTCCAACATCCCCTTGAATTCACCTCTTCCAATTCATACTTTATCGTAATTCCACCAACTTCCGTGATATTTGGATATTTTTCTAACACAACTTCACGCTTCTCATCTACTATATTTGCTAAAGGTAAAATGTCTACATCATAGTTTAATAATTCACGAATAGCACCAAAGTCTTCCGCAGCAATATAACGATCAAAAGCTGCCTGATTAGCCTGAATTTTCTCATCCATTGCACTTTTTGCTTTATTATAGGCTACTATAAAAGCAATAACATCAGCATCCTGCATAATCATTTCAGGGCTTAAATCTTCTATCTGGTCAGTAATAATAGCTTCCTGCTCACAGGAAATCATAAAAACGGATACCATCAATACAGCGAGCAAGCTGAATAGAATGGATTTTACTTTTAAAATTTTCATAATCAATGTTTTAAAATGTTTAATAAAAATTGTGACAAAATAATCATTGTTCCTGCCCTTCTGCAAATCCCGCGGATAACCTGACCGAAGACATGGTCTCTTGTTATTTTTTTGCGGTCATCGTAATTACATGACAAATGTAAGGGCTATTTTTTATAGTATTTTTCACACATTTTACATTAAATACCACTAATTAGTGAATTTTTATTTTTATAAAAAACTTATAATCAATTATTATGAACTTAAATATCAGACTTAAAACTTATTTATGTTTCCATTATTTCAACATTACCCTAATTATTTAATCAATATTTTTTTTGAATTTGACATTTGAGTTTGAGTTTGAATTTACATTTGATTTTAACTACTTTTACAAACATGAAAAAATTCCTACTCTTCTCCATCATCAGTCTGCTATTCACCATGCCCACACAAGCGCAATCCACCAAAGCCATTCAGGAAGTCAAAAAGCTGTTGAATGCGCAGTCGCAAGACTGGAATACTGGCAATATTGAAGCCTTTATGGAAGGCTACTGGAAATCGGAAAAACTGCAATTTATCGGTTCAAGAGGTGTAACTTATGGCTGGCAGCAAACGCTGGATAATTATAAAAAATCTTATCCCGATGTGGCAGCTATGGGACAATTGACTTTTGATTTGATTGATGTAACAGCGCAAAGTAGGAAGGTCGTCTCCGTGACTGGAAAGTTTATGCTGGCGCGGAAAGAGTTGGATGATTTAGAGGGGCATTTCTTATTGATTGTGAAAAAAATCAAAGGGAAGTGGCTGATTATTGCGGATCATACGAGTTAACCAAAAACTGCCAGATAGTACAATTATTTAGACGTTAAAATTAAAAAATTAGACATTTCAATAAAGCATTCAATAATAATATCAGTTTATATAACGTTTAATAAAGGGTATCATCAACTAAGAATCTGTTTATTTTTCACTCAATTATATTTCTACTTGACAGCTATCTATATTTGTAGTACTTTTATACAAATTCTTTCATTATGCACACCCGATACTAAATAAACTAAATTTCAATGGCAAATTTCAAAACTATTTTATTACTAACGATATCTGTAGGCTGCCTCACCATTTACAGTTGTAAAGAAGATGAAACGCCAACCGTTGATCCCCCTGAAGTCTTGATTATAGGGAAATGGCAATCCGTTTTAAGTCGTGATGACGGAAACGTTGTCACTACAGACAGTTATACAGAAATGACTTTTAGAGCGGACAATACGGTTACGATTTCTGATTTTGAAAATGATGGAACAGAAATAGAAAGTGTAGAAGATGGCTGGTCTATTGAAAATGATGACAAAATCATTTTCACGACCGAACCTTCGCTCGACTTGATAGGGATTACTACAGACTCCATGACGGTAGAGTACAATCTTATTGATCCTTTTTCAGGACAAACTGTTCGTCGTAGCGACGATTATTTGAAACAGGAGTAAGTGTAAATACAAATACAAACGTCAAATTCAAATTCAAAAAACTGTTAATAATAAGCCAATTACCTAAATTGAAAGTAGCGTTTAGTCGAGTCCAAACACTTAATCGTATTCTAAAATACAAACTTATTTAAAGCTGTCGATATTCATTTATTGGCAGCTTTTTTTATCGTATCAATTTCAAAACCACACGTCATAACGTGTAAAATGTAAGGAAACAAACTCAAAAACGACTAAAGTATGATTTTAGATGTGAAAAAGACCATTCAGCTATGTATGCATCTGTTCTATTTAAGCTTAGTTGTATTGGTCATTACTGGTTGCCCACGCCCACCCGAAGACGATGATCCTGGTCCACCTGACCCACCTGATCCTCCCACAGATACTTCGGTAGACCGTGGTCTGATGCCCGTCATTGAATTTCAGGTCAATAACACCAACTTTTCCAGCGACGACTATATCGGCACAGATGCAGTCCCTTGCCGTTTGCGGATTGTTAATCAACTCGATTTTGTAACGGATGTACAGGTCAGCCTTGAAAATGTAGATGGCGATAATCGACAAGTTGTATTTTCTTATACGCCCAATGCTTCCCAATCTGGCTTTTTGACACTGATGCTACCTGCTAATGGAGACTGGGCGCAGGTCTATCTCCGTCCCTTCCAGGGCATACAAAGCAGCAGAGACAAGGAAGCTGTGGTACAAATGACATTGGTCCGTTCCAATCCCGCAGGCGGCCCGCGGCCTGGTACAGTCGTTGGCAGAAAAGCCATGATGGTCACCAATAATCCACCCAGTTTCAGCAATACGCGAGTAGAATTGGAAATCAATAATACCGCTTCCACTGCCGATGATTATGTTACCTGGTCACCTACGCCCTGCCGAATCCGACTCCTGAATGGCAGTAGTAATCAAACGGTAAACCTGCGCAATATGGCAGGTTCTACAGGGCGCGTACTCTTTGCCTTAGCTGGCACACTCACTCCACACAACAGCACAGCCACCAGCCCGGCACTCAATAATCTCAACCTTCCAGGAAATGGCGACTGGGTGAATTTTTATATTGCAGGGCAATTCGGCAGCCCAAGTATCAGCGATAAAGATGCCATCATAGAGGTCACGGATAATACCGGAAATCGACTGGACAGAACTGCCCTAATGGTACGCATCCGCAAAGACGCCAATAACCTAACGTCTGGCGAACGCGACCGTTTTCTCGATGCCCTCACCACGCTTAACCAGTCAATGGACATGTACAGCATGTTCAATGACATACATAGTGTTGCTATTCAGGAAGCTCATTTTGGCCCCGCATTTTTGCCCTGGCATCGGGTTTTTCTATTGGATTTAGAAAGGCTATTACAAATCATTGATCCTTCGGTTGCTATTCCTTATTGGCAATTTGATGAACCTGCACCAAATGTCTTTGACCCTGACTTTATGGGTAGACCTTCTGGTGGTACAACACCTATATTTACAGTTGGAAATCCGCTGGCTTTGTGGCGGGTGGATGGGCTGACAGGGATTGTCCGGCAGCCTGAGTTTGGACAAAATGAAGCTCCGCCCGGCGTCATCAGCGAATTTGCTACACTGGCATTTACTACTCAATATCAGCTTTTTAATAGTACAGTCGAAACGGGACCACATGCTCGCGCTCATGGCGCGTCTGGTGGCTGGATGGCTGCTATACCAACTGCCGTTCGTGACCCATTGTTCTTTTTACTGCACACCAATGTGGATCGCCTCTGGGCGAAATGGCAATGGGTGGAAGGTCGTCTTGATCCAGAATCCATCAGTAGTTTTTCGCCGCAAGGCAGTTTCCCTAGCGAAGCCCTTGCTGTAGCTCATATTGGACATTATCAGCAAGACAGAATGTGGCCTTGGAATCTTGTCACGGGCAGTGGCAGCACAGCACTGTCTGATCGCCCTACATCTATACCTGGCGGGCAATTGGAAGTAGCTTATGGTTTTGAAGCTGCACCACCTGCTTCGCCTGCGATTTACGATATGATTGATTATCAGAGCATTCGTTCCAATACAGGAGTTGCCCAACTTAATCGTGGGATGGGTTTTGCTTATGATGATACACCGTTTCAGTAACCCAGCCCTTAGGGCTTGCGAAGGGAAGGGAAGGGAGTCTAAATCAACAAACTAGTGCCATCCGCACTAAATAAAATGGTATATTTTTTTGAATTTCGAATATTCGATATTCAAAAAATAATTGATGTGTAATAAGTCCTTCGATAAATCTCGTAGAATAAATTTAGCCACGAATGCACGAATCTTTCATTACGTTTTCCTTACCAATACACGAATTATATTCGTTCTTAATTCGTGCATTCGTGGCTAAAAACAAATACTTCACGCTTTTTCCTCGACAACTACATTTTTTTTACAGAAGTCAAATGTAAAGGTTTACATTTAGTTTGGGATTTTGTTATATTTGTCGTGCAATAGTTCCATTATGCCAACTGATTCTATAAAAATTCGTTCCCCTCATCTTGAAGGCGCAGAGGTTGCCTGGTTTGCACCACTTTGTAATGGAGACGACCAGTTTTTGGGTCATCATGACATGCGCTATAAAAGCGATTGGAGCAATACTTCTAATGTGCTGCTCACCGCTGACCGACTGGGCTATCGCAATATTTTGTGTCCGTCTTCTTATCAGGTTGGGCAGGATACGCTGACTTTTGCTTCGGCAGTTGCTCCACTGACTTCCAATATCAATATTCTCGCAGCGATTCGTTGTGGAGAGGTGCATCCGCCAATGCTGGGCAGGGCGATTGCGACACTCGATCATATCCTTCGGGGACGGCTGACGATTAATATTATTTCATCTAATTTGCCAGGAACGGATTTGGGTTCGGCTGAACGGTATCAGCGTTCGCGGGAAGTCATTGAGATTTTGAAACAGGGCTGGACACAGGATCATATTGATTTTAAAGGCGAGTTTTATACTATACAATTGCCTTCCTCTGCTCCTATGAAAACCTATCAGCAAAATGGTGGTCCGCTCTTATATTTTGGTGGTTATTCTCCACCGGCAGTCGATTTGTGTGCGGAGCATTGTGATGTCTATCTGATGTGGCCAGAAACGGAAGAACGCTTACAGGAATTGATGAGCAATATGAGCCAAAAGGCTGCTGGGTATAATCGTGAAGTAGATTTTGGACTTCGAGTGCATGTCATTGTCAGAGAAACCGAAGGAGAAGCTAAAGCTGCTGCTCGCCAACTGATGACTTACATAGAAGATGAGAAGGGCAAAGAGATCAGGGAACGTGCTTTAGATGCCAAGTCTTATGGTGTTTCGCGCCAGTCGGAAATCAGAGATATGTCGGATGATGATGGTTTTGTAGAACCGCATTTATGGACGGGTATCGGTCGGGCAAGGTCGGGTTGCGGAGCTGCGCTGGTGGGTACACCAGATCAAATTGTCAAAAAGATTCATCGCTATATGGATATGGGGATTCGGGCTTTTATTTTCTCTGGCTATCCTCATGCGGATGAGTGTAAATTGTTTGCCCGTTATGTCTTGCCGCAACTCAAGACTTTTTCTATGCCTATCGCACAAGGACGTATGCCGCTTGGGGAACCTATCACGCCTTTGGCTGGTGGAAAGCGGGTTTAGTTTATTGGTGATTAGTAACTGGTGATTAGTTGTATTGATATTGAAGAGACAATTCATGAATTGTCTCTTCAATATCAATATCAACATAAATTCTACATTTAAAACATAACAGCTCGCCCTGCTTTGTGTCTACGCCACAGCCAATACGCACCAATAGCACCCACCAACATAAAACAGGTGGCAATGACTTCTGCCTGACTAAATTCTAGCCCAAATTTATTGTATTGCGGATTCACGCGGATTTTTTCTATCCAAAAACGTTCAAAGCCATTGAAAATAAGATAGATAAAAAACAACATGCCTGCTACTTTGATGCGCTTACGCAAAGACCACAGCACGGCAAAAATAATCAAGGCCATGATAATTTCATAAATGGAGGTCGGATAAACACCCGGCATAAGTTGATGACAATACAAACCAGTACAACCTTCTATTGGGACACCTTCATTGAGTACATTATTTGCATAATGGTGTGTCCAAGTCCAGTCGGGAAGCCAGGAAAGCCAGTCGGGACGAGCCGCCAAATCGCTTTCAATTCCCCAGTCGCCATCGCCTGATAAATGGCAGCCCATTCGACCAATACCATAACCCAATGCGAGAATCGGCGCAGCAGCATCCATAATTGGCAGGCATTTCAAACCCATTTTACGAATAAAAAAAGGCATCGCAACAAAAGCACCAATCAGTCCGCCATAAATCGCCAGTCCTGAACCAGAGAATAACATCCCAATCGGGTCAGCTAGTAATTCTCTTGGCGTTTCGATGACTGTAAATATTTTTGCTCCAACGATACCAGAAATGGCAGCGAGGATCACCAGATTGCCCGCCTGATGGAATGGACGAATATGGAGATCACGCAACTCCGGTTGAGGCAGTTGGTCTTTTTTCTTTTCCCAATATTTTAAAAAGGCAAACAAGCCACCAATAAGCAAGCCGCCGACTAAATGTCCTTTCATGGATAAGATGACGGCTGCGGCATCGGCTTTGAGTTCGTCGAAGTGGAAGAAAGAATAGAATCCTTTCGCGCCCAATATGAAACCAACGAGCGCATTGCCGAGGATTTCCCAGATGGAAGCGGGTTTTCCAAACCATTGCTTGACGGTTTGCCCCTGTAAGAGTCCTTCTTCTTCTTTTCGTTTGAGCTCCCAGGCGAGTATGATACCGCCTACGACAAAGACAAGTGCGAGGAATAGACCGAAGGTCTTAATGATGGATAAACCGGATGGACGGACACCGATGACGGCTTCTACTATATACGAGAAATCTGGATACATTTTTATTGTGTTGTGGTGTTGATGTGTTGTGGTGTTGATGTCTTACTGTTTATTTTCCTGTAACACTATAACACCATCGCACTTTAACACTATTGAACTGCAAAAATAGGAAACGCTTGTTAATTGAGTGATTGTTTGGAAAGATTAATGATTTTTTAAGTTTTTGTTGCGGGTTGTTGGGTTGCGGGTTGTTGGGTTGCGGGTTGTGGGTTGTGGGTTCTTGGGTGGCGCATCGGGATGGGTGGCGTATCGGGTTGCGGGTTGTTGGGTGGCGCATCGGGATGTGGGTTGACGGGTTGCGGGTTGTTGAGTTGCGGGTTGTGGGTTCTTCGGTGGCGCATCGGGACATTTTTTTTGAACCACTAATCCCGATAGCTATCGTGGAGAAGGGTCACTAAGATTTGAGGCTAAAACAATGAGAAAATATTAGCAATCACTTACCAAACCAATCACTTAATCACCAATCACCATCATAAGATTTTCAATTACAGGGTTTTATGACTTCGTATTTGAAGGTTTTGGTGTAGGTTGCTGTTTTTCCACTATATAGGGATTCAGAATAGCTAATGGGAAAGATACAAGGCTTATACTGGCTTTATCAACGACAGCACACCAACACACTCCACGTCCATCGTTCCACTTTCATTAATGCTTTGCAATTCGACTGTCCCCAGTTCATTAATCATCAGCGGGTCGTAGTCCGTTGAGATTTTGATATAATTATCGGTAAAGCCCGTCATCATACCAGCTTCTTTGCTGTTCTCGAAGAGTACTTTTCGGGCGCTATTCAGGTGTTGCGTATAAAAATGGCGGCGTTTTTTCTCAGATAAAATATGGAGCATTTTATTGCGGCGGCGGCGTTCTTCTATGGGAACAACGTCTTCCATTGTTGCAGCCAGTGTATTTTCCCTTTCGGAATAGGTAAACACGTGCAAATAGGAAATATCCAGTTCGTTGATGAAGCGGTAGGTTTCCAGAAAATCTTCCTCCGTTTCACCTGGAAAGCCGACAATCACATCCACGCCAATGCAGCAATGCGGCATCAATTGCTTGATGGTCGCTACTCGGTCGGCATAGAGTTCACGCTTATAGCGGCGGCGCATGGCTTTGAGTTGTTTGTTATTACCTGATTGTAGCGGAACATGGAAATGTGGTACAAATCGCTTGGACTGTGCGACAAATTCTATGACTTCATTGGTCAGCAAATTGGGCTCAATGGAAGATATACGAAAACGCTCAATTCCTTCCACTTCATCCAATGCTTTTGCCAAGTCGATGAACATGGCTTCCTTCTTGGGTTTCATGCCTTCTATGGTCTCGATAGCTATCGGGATTCCATTGCCAAAATCACCGAGATTGACGCCCGTCAGTACAATTTCTTTTACGCCCATTTCGGCAATCTTCTGGGCATTTTCCAAGACATTTTCTACCGTGTCGCTTCGACTTTTTCCCCGCGCCAGCGGTATGGTGCAGAACGAGCATTTATAATCACAACCATCCTGTACTTTTAGAAAAGAACGGGTACGGTCGCCAAAGGAAAAGGCATTGATAAAGTCTTTTGCCTCCTGCACTTCGCCTGCGTGTACTAAGCCGTTTCCAGGGGCTTTCGCCAAACTATCTACATAGTCGAGAATGCGAAATTTTTCAGCCGCTCCGAGCACCAAATCTACGCCAGGTATTTCTGAAATTTCCTGCGGTTTCAGTTGGGCATAACAGCCGATGACCACGACATTAGCATGAGGAGCTTGTCGCAAAGCCTGTCGAACCACCTTCCTGCATTTCCGGTCAGCAAACTCCGTCACTGAACAAGTATTGATGACGTAAATATCCGCGCCCTGATTGAAAGGCTGCACCCCATAGCCTGCCTCTTCAAACATGCGACCGATAGCCGATGTTTCGGAGTAGTTGAGCTTGCAACCCAAAGTGTAGAATGCGACGGATTTTGGTGTCATTTTTTAATTACGAATTACGAATTTTTTAATTACGAATGAAATGCAAAGATAGGGATTTTTACTGGAATGGTGGGTGGATTTTTTCTCGCAAAGTCGCAGAGGCTCAAAGCTGTTGTTTTGGAAATTTCAACGGTTTGGTAAACTTGCGCGCAGGCTGGTGTGAAGCGAGTTTGCTAAACCTGTTGAAATTTTCAACTTATTGCAAGAGCCTCTTTGACATAATTTATGATTCGATTCATGGCGGTATCCGATTCTTTATCTGACATGCCTTTACGAAGACAGATGTCCATCAATTGTTTTTGCTCGTATCTAACAACACCTTTGAAAACTGATTATCGTGTGCATTATTGCTTTTCCACAATTCTACTTCAAAAGCGAACCAATCGCAAACACTTTTTATCATTTTATCTTTCTTGTCGGTTTCTTTTTTCTTCAATAGCATCTCTAGGTCTTCTTTCCCATCTTTATATAAGTCATTTTCAATGCTATAGCCAAGGGTGAAGAATACTTCCTCATATTCATCGGGTATTCCGGTAAAAACCCATAAGTCTTTATCTGCGATGAAAATCACTTTTTTATTGGCAAATTCTTCCTTGCGTTCAAATATTTTCAACAGGGCAGTTCGCCCGCCACAGGGTAGAAAATCAATCTCTAATAAGCCTATTTCATCCTGTAATTCCCGATAAACAAACTGGTCGCCTTTGCCTTCCACTAAGACTGTCGGCAAGTCTGTATTATTCAAATAGGCAATAATTTCGTCAGGATTATACTCTACATTTGCCATTATGCAATAACTTCTTTATCCTGACTCAAAACGATTTGTTTGTCGGGGTATTTTGCGTAAATAAATGGAGAATGGGTCGCTACGATAAACTGATTGGTCGTATCCTGTTCCATCAATACAGGAAAAAGTAATCGCTGCCAGTCTCCGTGCAAACTCATTTCTGGTTCATCAATGAATATAATGGAATTGTCCGAAAAGAAATTATAACACAAGAAACTCAACATTTGCTTCTCGCCAAAGGACAATTTATCGGGTGATATGGCTTCTTTGCCTTCTCCAAGCGATAGTTTTTCGGTGAGTTGTATTTTCTTTCCTTTTAGAATTTTATTGACCAGATTGGATAGAACGGTCATGGAGTTTAATATCTTTTTTCGCTTTTTGTTGTCAGCTAAAACACGCTGTTCTATTTCCTTTAATGCCTTTTGGCTTCCATTACCATTTTGCGTATTAGATAAGATAAATTCGGATTGTTCTTCTTCTATTTTTCTCAGTTGTTGAGAAATGTCAGAGTATTTAGCGGTGACTACGTTGATAATATCATTATTAGAAACAGAAGCTACTAAACTATGTGAAATAATTTTATCCATTTCATTATTCGGATAGTTTCTTTTTTGAGACTCGGTTAGATTATTCAAAGACCCTGATAAAGCGTCATTAATCATAGGAGAAGAAAAAACACCTTCAATTCGTCTAAAAGTGGGCATAAAAATAGTGCTTTTGTCAGAGAAATTTACTGAGGAGTTAGTACCGATTGCATGTTTTCCAATATTTCTATCATTCATAAAAATATTAAGCCACCTCCTCTCTTTATTATATTCGATTTTGATATTACGTCCTTCAAAGGTTTCTAATTTGACTTCATCAAAGATTGTATTTGATGCACACTTTTTCATATTCCCACTGTACACATACCACATCAATTTCAATAAACTCGTCTTACCACTCCCATTTTTACCAACTATAATGTTGAGGTCACGGTTAAAGGTCAAGTCAAAATCAAAGCGACCATTCAGGTTCTTAACTATCAGGCGTTTTATCATATTTCTAAGTCTAATGTTTATCCAAAGATACGGTTTTTACTTCAACATTGAAACACTTGCGCCTAGGTTCTTGCGTAGGGCAAGTTTCCTAAACCTTCTGCTCTAAGAAACTTGATCTTCAAAGGCAGATTTAGCAAACTCCCTTTGCTCAAAGCTTGCCCGCAAGTTTACGAAACCGTTGATTTTATACAGCTACTGCGTGTTCTCGCAAAGCGTCATTCAGCGAGACTTTTTTATCTGTACTTTCTTTGCGTTGGCCAATAATCAAAGCGCAAGGCACTTGATATTCGCCTGCTGTAAATTTTTTGGTGTAAGTTCCCGGAATCACGACAGAACGTGGTGGCACATAGCCTCTATATTCTACCGACTCTTCACCAGATACATCTATGATATGGGTGGATTGTGTAATCACAGTATTTGCGCCAAGCACAGATTCACGACCAATACGCACGCCCTCTACCACAATACAGCGTGAACCGATAAAACAATCGTCTTCTATGATCGTCGGCGTTGCCTGCAAAGGCTCTAATACACCACCGATTCCAACGCCGCCACTAAGGTGTACATTTCTGCCGATTTGTCCGCAGGAACCTACCGTTGCCCAGGTGTCGACCATCGTTCCGCTACCGACATGAGCACCAATATTGACATAACTCGGCATCAAAATGACGCCTTTTTCTATGAAAGCACCATAACGTGCGATGGCATGAGGCACCACACGAACACCCTTAGCTGCATAATCTCGCTTAAGCAACATTTTGTCGTGAAATTCAAATGGACCAACTTCAATGGTTTCCATCTTCTGAATCGGAAAATATAACACCACTGCTTTTTTGACCCATTGATTGACGATCCAGTCGTCGCCGTCGGGCTGTGCGACCCGCAGTTTGCCAGTATCCAGTAGTTCAATGACTGCTCGTATTGCGGCTTTTGTGTCGTCGGCTTTGAGCAATTCCCGATTGTCCCAGGCAGATTCTATGATTTTTTGTAACTTTTCCATTAGATGTTTCTATTTTTGTTTGTTATTGGTTGATTGGTTATTGGAGTGTTTGGTTATATGATAATTTTTACTTCGCAAAAATATGTTTCTTTTGCATTTTATGTCGTTAAGAAACCATAATAAAATAACTATTGTATAGAACACGTTACTTTAGCGTATGTTTTGCGAAGCAAAATAAAAATTCACCAATAACCAATACCTAATTACCAATCACCAAATAGAAAATGAAATACATGAAAAAAATTGTTTGCTGGAGTTTATTGCTCCTTATAACTGCCTGTTCAAAACCAGTAGAAGTCATTCAGGAGAAAGATGACAGTGGAAAAGTGATTGTAGAATATGAACGTCGAAAATCAGATTTTTCTAAACATGGCTGGTATAAGGGTTATTATACAGATGGTCCGCAATTGCGTGAAGAAGCACAATATAAAGACAATAAGCTAGAAGGTGAAAGAATACTTTTTTATAAAAACGGCAAACCAGAATCTGTAGAAATCTACCAAAACGGTGTATTTGAAGGCCCTTATAAAATGTATTATCCCAATGGACAACTGGGTCAGGAAGGTATGTATATCAACGGGGCGATGTCAGGCGATTGGAAATTTTACCACGATACAGGTGTGCTGAAAGAAGTGGTCTTTTTTAAAGACAATAACGAAAATGGTCCGTTTAAGGAATATCATAAAAACGGAAAAATCAGCATAGAAGGTACTTATGAAAATGGCAATTACGAGGTGGGCGAATTAAAGAAATATGATGAATCCGGTACGCTGTTCGCCAAAATGAATTGCGAAATAAAAATGATAGCTGGCGAGAGATTCAGCGAATGTAAAACGACCTGGAAACTGGGTGATTAGGGTAATTGGGATATTAGGGTATTGGGTAATTGATTAGCTTATCCAACTTAACTCAAAAACCGTAACTCGACAACTCGTAATCCGCAACTCAAATACCAAACATGAAACACATATATACAAGTCTGCTTATTGCCCTCTTCACTACAAGTGCTTTTGCGCAAATTGGTGGTGATAATGTCTATGAATTTATCAACCTTTCGTCCTCTGCGCGGGTGGGTGCTTTGGGTGGCAACCTGATTACGGTGAAAGATGATGATGCGGTGCTAGGCTATTCCAACCCTGCTGCGCTCAATCCACTGATGCACAAACAAGCTGCTTTTAATACAGCTTTTCATGTCGCAGGTATCAATCATGGTTATGCTGGTTATGCGGTACATTCGGATAAACTGGCGACGACCTTCAATGGCGGTATTCAATATGCTTCTTATGGCAATTTCACAGCGGCTGATGTCACTGGACAGTCCGTAGGAGAATTTAAAGCGGCAGAGTATGTACTGAATGTGGGCGCAGGCAGGCAGTACAGCGAGCAGATTTCTTATGGACTGAATTTGAAAACAATTTATTCCCGACTAGAGTCTTATAATTCTGTGGGCATTGCGGCAGATGCGGCGGTCATGTATGCTGATACGGCAACAAACTTTACGGCTACCCTGGTTTTGAAAAACATGGGTACACAATTGTCCGCTTTTACGGCTGACAATCGAGAGCCTCTGCCTTTTGAAATACAGGCTGGCGTATCGAAGCGGCTGCGTTATCTACCTTTCCGTTTTTCTGTCATCGCGCATAACCTCCAACGCTGGAATATCCGTTATGATGATCCCAGTTCAGTGGAACCGACGCCACTTTTTGAAGACAGTCCACAGGAGACCAGCAAATTTGTTATTGGTATAGATAATTTCTTCCGTCACCTTACTTTTAATGGAGAATTGCTCATTGGGAAAGCTGATAATTTCAGGATTCGTTTTGGGTATAATCATCTTCGTCGTTCTGAGTTGAATGTCAATAACCTACGTACGCTGGCTGGTTTTTCTACTGGACTAGGCTTGAAGGTGAGTAAATTTCGGCTGGACTATGGGTTGGCAGTCTATCACATTGCAGGTTCAGTACATCAGTTTGGAATTTCCACAGATATTGGATCTTTTAGGAAATAAAACAAGCTAGAAAAGGCAAGGGAGGTATTGTCAATAAATTGGCAATACGCTCCCTTTACACCCTCCATCATAAAAAATCTTTAATAAAAAACCATGTCCTGGAATATCTTAATCCAAGCAACATTAGTCTATATTTATATCAAATTTACAAAAAAACGTCTATATTTTTTTTATATCACTGTGTATAATTAAGTACTCTAAGCATAAAAAACTGATTATAAAGTTACTAAAGCCTTTAAAATTTATCAAAAAACAATATCTTATACCTATATATTCAGACCAAGAAAGAGATTTGGGTACAAAGCTCCCAATGAAATATTCGCTCAAAAACTCAAATAGCAATTCGATGTTGCATTTATTACTTGAATCCCAAAACATGATAGAATTGATTTGAATACTTTCCTTGCCAAATTACTTCAAACTAAAATTTCATCAATTAAAAACCTCTTTTAAACACTCATTTCGTGATTTTGTATAACAGAACAAAACAGTATATTTCATTTTCAATACATCGCAAAACCATAGTATTGGCAAAAAAACGTGACTACTAATTTTCACACAAATGCATTATAAAAATTTACAATTTATAGATTTTTACAAAATAATGCATAACTTGCTTTCAAATAATGTTCTAAAACATAGTCACAGAAACATTAGCTTATTTTTCTGTTCAAAAGAATTATACTAAAACATTTTTATCAGTATTATCGCTGATGATTAAGTCATAAATTGTTTTTAAAGAAGTACTAGCACATTTAGTTTTGGGTTAAGGGCGGCTTTTCTGATTTACAGGGAAGCCGTTTTTTTTATGCAAAAACGACTTTATTCGACAGCAGTATTCTATTCTATTTGGACATAACAAAATAAAGCCTTAATATGTGTATCCTTTTTTAAAAAATATCATCTAATGATGTGGGCTTTATTAAAAAACAGTTTATCGGTTTATTCCGTATAAGCAAGTATATCCCATTTCTTACAATTTAAACAAAAAAAATATGAGTGGACAAGAAACAAACGTTCCGTATAAATCACAAAAAAAATGGAGCGAGATCAAGGGAGAAAATTCGTGGACGATGTTCAAAGTGATTGCCGAATTTGTAGAAGGCTTTGAACGTATGAATAAAATAGAACCCTGCGTATCTATTTTTGGTTCTGCCCGTACTAAACCCGGAACAAAATATTATGAGTTGGCAGTCGATGTGGCAAAAAGACTCACACAAGAAGGCTACGGCATCATCACTGGTGGTGGTCCAGGCATCATGGAAGCGGGCAACAAAGGCGCACACCTCGGTGGCGGGTCATCCGTAGGGCTGAACATTGAATTGCCTTTTGAGCAAAGTCATAATCCATATATCGACGTAGATAAAAACCTCAATTATAATTACTTTTTTATTCGCAAAGTGATGTTTGTGAAGTATGCACAGGCTTTTGTCACGCTACCTGGCGGCTTTGGTACTATGGACGAGCTTTTTGAAGTACTGACCTTGATTCAGACGAAGAAGATAGACCGCGTACCTGTCGTTTTGATGGGTGTGGAGTATTGGTCTGGGTTAGTAGACTGGATTCGTAAAACCATGCTGGAAACACATAGCAATATCAGTGCCGACGATTTAGATTTATTTCTAGTGACTGATGATATTGAGGAAGTTGCCGAGTATATTAATAAATTCTATGCAGAAGGTACTAATTCTGAATTGCGTCCGAATTATCGGATGGAGTAGTGGATATTAGGTTGGGGTATTGGTAATTTTAGGTGTTGCCTTCGACTCTGTGTTGTCCTCGACTCCGCTCGGACAACTATAGTTTAGACTCTAATCAATGCGAACAGTTGGTTGAGCGGAGTCGACATCAACTCTGTGTTGCCTTCGGCTCCGCTTAGGCAACTGAATTGCAGTTGGTTGAGCGGAGTCGAAATCAATTCTGACCAATTACCAATACCCTGATATCCCAATTACCCAACTTCAGTAGCCAAGCTACTTTGCGCAGCTTTTTGCACCGTTTCCAAAATCAAATCTGCTGCTTTTTCAGCAATCATAATGGTTGGTGCATTGGTATTGCCTCTTGTTACATTAGGCATAATGGACGCATCTACCACCCTCAGTTTTTGGATGCCATGTACTTTCAATTGTTGGTCGACAACCGCCATTTCATCCCGTCCCATTTTGCAAGTAGATGTTGGATGATACAGTGTTTCGCCAGTTGCCCGAATCATGTCTTCAATTTCTTTATCGTCATCGAGCAAACGGTCAGGCTCATGCAATCCAATACGATAAGGCTCAAAGGCTTTGGTCATGCCGATGCCTTGTCCGAATTTATAGCCCCATATAGAACGACGCATGTCATCTTCATCGCTTAGATAATTATGATCAATTGCAGGCGCGACATTGAAATTGCCAGAAGCTAATTTTACAGTCCCACTACTGCCAGGATTCAAGACTTTTCCACCAATAGAATAACCAAAGCCTGATTTCGGATTTCTAAAACCATGTTCCATAAAATAGCCTGGACCAAAGTGGTATTGTGTATCTATAGCAGGCTGCTCTGGTGAAGATTTGACAAAAGCTCCTGCCTCTCCCACATTGGTGGCGAGTGGTCCTTTTTTGCCGCCTAGCATATATTGGTAGAGGCATTTAAGAATATTCGGAAAACGTTCTACTGCATCCAGCGTGTGTTTGTAGCTGCTATTGAATACGGTAAAATAAACCAAGTGGTCTTTCAGGTTTTTACCAACGCCAGGCAAGTGTTTGGCGACTGGGATATTGTGTTTTTTCAATTCTTCTCCATCTCCAATACCTGATAACATGAGGATTTGCGGACTGTTGTACGCCCCAGCACTCAGCAGTACTTCTTTGCTTGCTGTTGCCCTTATGGATTGTCCTTTTTGTTGATAAACAACACCTGTTGCCTGCCCATCTTCTATGATGATTCGTTCTGCCTGTGCATGGGTTTCAATGCTGAGGTTGCTTCTTGATTTGGCAGGATTCAAATAGGCTGCGGCTGTACTCCAGCGCGCGCCCTTATGATTGGTCACCTGATAGAGTCCAAATCCTTCCTGTTTTGCGCCATTAAAATCTTTGTTTTCAGTATAGCCCAGCTCTACACCTGCTTTGACAAAAACATGCGACAGTTCATTGGTATAATGACGATTTTCTACATGTAGTGGTCCAGTGTTGCCGTGATAGCCACCTTTGATGGCTTTGTTATTTTCTGATTTTTTAAAATAAGGCAATACTTTTTCATAAGACCAATCCGGATTCTGAACAGCCCATTCTTTATAGTCTTGCTGATTGCCTCGAATATAAATCATCGCATTGATGCTGCTCGACCCCCCGAGCATTTTACCTCTTGGCAGGTATAATTCCCGATTGTTCATATTTTCCTGAGGAGTCGTATTAAAGGCATAATCCACGTCTGTTTTAAACAGTTTGGGAAAACCAGCAGGCATGTGTATGTTCATGCCTTTATCCTTTCCACCTGCTTCCAATAACAAAACAGTATGCTTGCCGTCAGCAGTCAGACGATTAGCCAATACGCAGCCCGCAGAGCCTGCTCCAATGATGATGTAGTCGTAGGTCTTCATAGTGATTTAGTGATTGGTGATTAGTGACTGGTTGATTAGTAAGTATCACTAACACGGTGATTCGTAATTAAATTCAACACAGTTTAGTCCATAGTCGATGGTCGATAGTCCATAGCTGCAATTCATTCCTGCTTTATAAGCTTTGCACGCATTTTGCAAAGCAAAATGCTGAAACGACCTGAATACTAAAAAGCAGCCATCGACCATGGACTATTGACCATCGACCTAAACTGTTACTTCGTAATTAAATTTATTTCATTTTAAATTCACGAATAGTGCCTGGTTGCGTTTTGCCTTCTGAAGCAATAAACAAAGTGCCATCTTTTTTAATTGCGATGCCTTCAGGCTGTAGAAACAACCTTTCTTGCAGGCGAGCAATATGGATGAGTTGCCCATTCGGATGCAATACAAACAATAATCTTCCGACAGTAGAGCTGATATAAATATTTCCGCTTTGGGGATGCACAGCTATAGCGGAGGGATAAACTGGAAATGTTTGTACCAGTTTGCTATAAAATTCGGGGTATTTTTCTGCTGGTTTTTCCAGTCCAATAAACGTCAAGTATCGTTTAATATCTTCCAAATTTACAGAATATATGACAGAATCTGAAACGGTATTGCTATCAATAGCATAAGCAAATACCGCCAACTGCTCCCGATAATCATCACTAGCACCATATCCGTCCTTACATACGACAAGAATTCGGTCTTGAGCAGGCTCATATCCGATGCCTTTGGTGTTGTTCTTTTTATTGAGCAGGCTTCGATATTTTTCCTTGTCCGGTTTTCCGGTATCAAAGGTACTGACGCGATAAATATTCCCATTATTGCGCAGCACAAAGGCATCTTCTCCTGCAAAAGTCACGCCTTCGTAGTCCGCATCTTTGGCAAAAGCTATTCTACGATTGATTTCCTGCTCTTCGGTATCGTAAATAAAAATAATGCCCCGCTCATCCTGCACACAGCCCAATTCACCTGTCGGCGTAATGCCCAACCCGGAAATCTCCCTCAATATATTCGGCAAGGCATAACTTTTATCCGGTGCATCCAGCTTGTATGGAAATTGATACTCTTCCAATAAAAGCGCGTAAGCATCTTTCGCCGCTTGTTGCTCGGCGGTTAGTTTTTTCTTGCAGGCTGTTGCTAATAAAACGCTTATTAATAAATAGTATGTTAGGTATTGTTTCATTTTTTCTCATTTGTGGTGGCTTGGGGGATTGGGAACTGGGGTATTAGTAGTTGTTGCAATGGCAGTATCAATAATAGTCATTAAGGTTCTGGGTTGCGCATCGGGGCGTTTTTTGAACCACTAAGGGACGAAGGTTCACTAAGAAAATTTTATTATAATGTACCAATCAACTCAACAACTTAATCAACCAGTTACTAATAACTAATTACCAGTACTCCAGTCCCCTAAATCTCATGCACTTCTTCATAATCAAAAGGAACATTCAACTCTACGCTGCCCGTTTTCACTTTGATGATACCATCCAGTCTTAGGTCTATTTTTTTCTTTCTAAATAGATCTTTAATCAAGCCGCCTTTTATTTCATCAATAACCGACTTGAGTGGGATATTAAATTTGAGTGGCAGCGTGAAATCGGAATTTGCAGTCATTCGGGCTGTCAAATCCTGATCTATTGTAGATACTTTTTTGCCATTGACATAGACGTCCAAATCCATTCCTGACACATCTACACCGAGGGCATTGGGATTGGTAAAAACGGCATCGCCAGACAATTGTATCTTCAAGCCTTCCGTAATATTGATGGAAGAGATTTTTACATTTTTCAGAGCTTTAAATTCGGGTTCTTGTGGCCCATTACAGGCAGTCATTAGGAGCGTAGCGAACATAAGGAGTAAAACTGGTATTTTCATTGTGTCATTTTAATATTAAGTTGAGATCTATCAGGTCAAGCCTGTCAGGTCTTTGAGTCAAAATTAATAAATTTTACTACCTTGCCGACCAATTTTTGAGCATTAATATATTTTAGAACATATTCTTATGAAATTTGCTACTAAAGTTATCCACGCAGGTATAGAGCCTGACCCAAGCACGGGCGCAATTATGACCCCGATCTTCCAAACTTCTACTTATGTGCAGGAGTCACTTGGACGACATAAAGGCTACGAGTATGCCCGTACAAAAAACCCAACGCGCATCACATTGGAGAACAATCTAGCTGCCTTGGAAAACGGCACAGATGGTATTTGTTTTTCCAGCGGTATGGCTGCCATAGATGCCGTCCTGAAACTTTTGAAAAGTGGTGATGAAATCATTTCTACCAACGATTTATATGGTGGGACTTACCGATTGATCACTAAAGTATTCAGCAATTTTGGTTTAAAAAGCCACTTTGTAGGCATGGCTGACCTCAAAAATATTGAAGAAAAAATCAATAAAAATACGCGATTGATCTGGATAGAAACGCCGACCAATCCGATGTTGAATATTATAGACATCAAAGCGATTTGCGACTTGGCGAAAAAGCATGGTATTATGACTTGTGTGGACAATACTTTTGCTTCTCCTTATCTGCAAACACCACTTGATCTCGGCGCAGATCTTGTCGTTCATTCTGCCACTAAGTATTTGGGTGGACACTCGGATGTGATACATGGGGCAGTCGTGACAAAAACCGAAGCACTGGCAGAGCGTTTATATTTTATTCAAAATGCAGCGGGAGCAGTACCAGGTCCGCAGGATTGTTTCCTCGTTTTGCGGGGCATCAAGACACTGCACATTCGTGTACAGCGTGCCTGTGAAAATGCAAAAGTCATTGCCGATTTTTTGCGTCAGCATCCTAAAGTGAATAAGGTTTTTTATCCAGGTTTTGAAGACCATCCGGGGCATGAACTCGCAAAAGCGCAGATGCGGGACTTTGGTGCTATGGTTTCTTTCACCTTGCATGAAGATACGCTGGAAGCTGCTTCTAAAGTAATGAGCAACACATATTTATTCAGTCTGGCAGAATCGCTGGGTGGTGTGGAATCGCTTATCGGACATCCGCCTTCTATGACGCATGGCTCGATTCCGCGTGAAGAGCGACTGGCAGTTGGTATGACGGATTCGCTGATTCGACTGAGTGTGGGTATTGAGGATGTGGAGGATTTGGTTGGGGATTTGAGGGCTGCTTTTGAGGCTTTGTAGTGCATTTACTCAGGCATATGCTTTTTGATATGCTCTACAAAGTCTGTAAGATAATTCCTGACTGGTGCAGTCTTGCTCTCCTGAATTAAAATTTCTCTAATTCCTTTAATTCCTAAATTTGATTTGCGCTGTACTGGAGGTTCGATAGCTGGTTCATCATTATGAGCAGGTCTATGAGATATTTTTATATTTCGAATCTCTCTTATAGCATTAACCCCTTTATATGTATTTGTTTGTAAAAGGGATGTCATAACTGCGTATAGAAAGAGTTTTGAATATAAAGACATTGAATTTATTGTATTGTTGTAAGCTTTAAGTTTAAAATTTTGTTTCAATTTGGTTCCTTCTAGTAGCTTACATTCTGTTACTAAATCACTCCAGTTTGGAAATCTTTTCTTAAAATATATATTCAAGAGTAATTCAATTTGAAAAATAGCATACATACAAAAACCATTAAATGCATCTTTAGGATTATTAAATCGACCATCATCACCAATATTTCGAATTCCACAATGCTCCATTTTTAAATTATCAGCCATTAGTTGCTTTCTCCAATGGAGTTCTTTAACAAAAGTATAATCAATTGAGAAATCTCCTTTAATTTCGAGCGCAGTTCTAATATTCCTTAATTCACCATGTATTGAATCATCACGATAAATCTTTTTCTGATTAGAGTTTTCATTCTTTTTATCCAAACTATTATATTTTTCAGTAAATCTAATAATCATTTTATCGTCTTTTCCTCGAATCATTTTTAGGTATTGAATTTTACCATGTAAATAATTCGTAAACTTTACTGAATTTCCCTTATATCGATTGAAGCCTTTTTTATTGGGAAATCGTCTTTCAAAATCTTCCTGAGTTTTCTCTTCACCAAACTTCCCCCATACGAATAACCAATACCTAATATCTTTTATGTATTCACGAGGCAAATTAATCTTTTCATTTACAACGACTCCTGTAACTTCTTGCCTTTGATACCACTTACTAAGTCTTGTCTTTTTATCATTTATTTCATATTTATCGTCAGCAAGAATTGCCGAGATTTCCATCAAAAAACTATCATTAAAAATATTTCTATTACATGAGAATGAAATATCATCTGCGTATCTCGTATATCTTGCTTTGTGTCTTTTTGCCAATTGTGTTAATCTCGCATCTATTCTTCGACAAACAATATTGGTAACCATGGGTGAAGCGGGAGAGCCCTGAGGAAGATAACCTTCTTTGCAGCATAAGTTTGCTATTAGCTGCCCAATTTCTTTACGCTTATCATTTAAGTAGAAGGGTTTCAAAGTCAGCAAAAATCTTATTTTGTGAAATGATGTTGTTGGGAAAAAATCCTTTAAGTCTATGTTAAACACATACTTTTTCCCTACATGAGCTGAAGCGTTCGAGGCTACATTTTTTCTCAAAACAAAGCCATGTGCTGAACGATGTGGGGTATATATAACAGACAATATTTCAAGTAGGCACTGCTGTATAAGTTTCAAAGTATATTTCGGAGATGATATTTTTCTTTTACCACCACTTTTTTTTGGTATTTCAAAATCCACATAACCTTCTCCATTTCTCAATACATAGGCATAATACGTCAAAACATTCACATCTATGCGAATATTTTCTTTTTCCTTACCAATTCCAATTCTTTGCTCATAGACGAATTGCAGTAAATCTGCAAGCTCGTGAAGAAACTCCATTTTGTTAAACCGTCTTCTTACTTCTTCATTGTAATTTTTCGGGTTCATATCTAGTAAAATTGGGTGTCCACTGGTTTTCATTTTATGATGTCTTCCAATTTCATTATCAATAAGATATTAAGTATTTCAATAAAAAAGGATAAACAGTTAATCACATCGATATAATATATTTTTATTTATACTATAACTTTCAGCGATTCATGTAACGAGAAGTAAATATTTGATTACACTAATAGAATACAGCCTTATATATATTAAGTTTGTGGGAATTCATGTAGTCAGAAATAAAGAATTACCGCTGTCAAACATTAAAATAGTCGCATTGCTGTTGGTCGTTGCAAATCACAACGTAGGTCAAAACCTTTGCGGACACCCATTATTTTTTTTCATATAAAAATGAATCAAGCACTTCCTTTATAAAATAATATTGTCTTGCTTTTGCTCTATCAAAAATTAGATAAATACTTAGAATTGCTAAAATAGTAAGGACAGCCGAAGCCTCCCAATTATATTCACCGTTCCAGACATAAAACATCATAAGAAAAAACGATATTACTAAAGAGACTAGTAAGTTTCGAGTATTTATCCAGTGATTATTAAAGCCCTGCACTCTTTTAGCTCCATTTGATAACGTTTTTCTATAGATCAAATCAAATGTCTTTACGAGATTATTTTCTTCCCATTCATCCGCAACCTTTGCTTTAAGTTCTTCTAAAAACATATATTTTTTACCGTAAAATTCTTTTCCGCTCAAGAGTACATTTGCGGTTTTTCCACCAAACAAATACCACAACAAGTCCATCACTTGGCGTTTGGCAGCAATCGCATCAATCAAAAAACCAAATATATATGAAAGAAATAAATAGGCGAGCTCAGGAATTTTATCTGTAGGTGTGAAATATCCAAAAATTATAAGCGCAAGAGTTAATAAGCCGCCTGGTATGACTTTTGAAAATAAATCATAAAAATCAAAATTCATTATTATTTGTTTTTCTTAAATTATAGCTAAGGTAATTCAAATATTAAAATTATCCAACACTATAGTAAAAGAAGTATTTTTAGGAAGAAACATCACTTTCTGGCATCCAGCAATTTATTAATCAAATCCATTCCACCATTTTCAAATACGCCGAATAATGCGCTCATGATGGCAAAATGACTTTCGAGTTTGCCAATATCACGAGTTTCCCAATATTGGGTATCCTCTCTGATGTCCAGTTGCTCAAAATATTTGCCTTTGACAATACCCTAAGTTATAAAATAAAAACGAATAAACCCTATTTGTACATTCAAACTGCGTATAACAAATTGTACAATAGCCTTTTAATTATTCAAACGTAACGTGTACATTTTAGCCACGAATGCACGAATCCTTTTTTACGTTTTTCGTGTATTCGTGGCAAAGTAAGCCTGTGTCCAAATAGGCTTTTATCTGATCTTAATCACCAAGTCATTAACCGGACGCGGAACGCGGTCGCCCGGGCATTTTGCTTTGATATTACTAAAGTAAAAAACATCACCTGGACGGGCAGAATTAATGATATTTTGAGAAGTTCCATCAAAACGGGTTCCTGTCTGCATCCTTACTATAGCATCTGCTTTTTTCGGTACACGGGCTATTTCAAAACCGGCTATTTTGCAGACTGCCGAAAAATCAAAATTTTCCAATGCTGCACGAATACCTCTATGCGCCTTGATTTCGCCAGTTCCCATAGTTTTTTTATTCCTCGGGCCGAGCATGGCAACCGGATCAGGAATACGCTTTATCCGAAATTCAAAGGTTTGTGCAGGTACATCCGGAGCAGAAACCGTAACCTTTGCTACACCTGGCGAAGTAACACGCACGTTGTATTTCCCTCCGCTTTTTTTAGTCATATCGCAGCCTGTGCATGTTGCATTGATTTGACTAAAATCACCGCCTGCTGCTATTGTTATCGGGTTGTCCACTCCCATATAAAATACATTCATTTTATCTGCCGACACACTAGCCTGAGATTGTGTACCAACCTCATAACTGAAAGTCTTCGTATAGGTTTCTACTTTACCATTAAATGGATTTTTCACTGTAATCTTAGCCGTATAGGACTGTTCGCCCAAGCCACTGGCAGTTGCGGAATAAGTCGCTTTACCGCCCTGCGTTTTCAAGGTCTGACCATTGACACTTATATCTACTTTAGCCTGACTAGATGCTGCACTTAGAAAAATATCAGCTTCGTATTGACCACCTTTCAATAAGAATGTTTTCTTAGGTGAAGCCACCACTACAAAATTATCAAAAGGTATATCAATCACGCCAATTTTTCCAGCCAGATAATTGATGATAGAAGCCTCGGAAGTCTTGGCATCATTCTGCATTTTCGCCAATATAGGAAAACAGGCTGCCACAGGCATCTGGTTAAAATTAAACTGCTCCCAGCTTTTTCTACCTAGATTTGTTGTATCTATTTCCAGCGTCAACTGGTCTATTATTTTATTCAATTCTTCCTGCTTGATGCCTAAATTCCCATTGCCTGACAGCTTGAGTAATACAGCTTCTAGCTTCTGCCTGGTTTCGATAATCTTTGCTTTGATATTCGGTGCTTCCGGCTCTATATGTTCTGCAAGACTACTTGGTCCATCGTAGCCATCTACAAAAAATCGGGTTGGAATTTCTTTGTTTTTAGCTTTTACAGCCTTTCCCCATTTTGTAGCGTCTCGTGTAGATTTTATGGGAGGCATGGCATCCAGATTCGCAATTTCACCATATTCGCCACCAGCTTCCACTGTAAAACGGACTTTAACGTCTTCAATATAATCGACAAATGCTTTGGTGATCGTTTGCACTTCTTTTGCAGCAGGTACGAGTGCTTTGTAATCTGTTTTTATCGCTACAGATTTTTCCATCGATTTAATCACTTGCGCATTGGCATTGTCCAGCAAAACATTGGTTCTGTCAATGCCATCCCGCAGTTTAAAAAAAGCATTGATGATTTCTGCGGACACATTAAGTGCCAGCATAGCCGTGAGTACAAGGTACATCAGGTTGATCATAATCTGGCGTGGCTCTCTGGGAATAGACATAAGGCATTAGTTTAGCACCCAAGCGCTCATTTTTTTTATAAAATGAGTGAATAAGAAAGTGAAAGAATGAGAGAATATTTGAATTGTTATGCCTTCTTAACGCAGTCGTTTTGAAAAGATACATTTTGGGAAACTCAAATTCAAATTCAAACTCAAAACTGACCTGTGGGCAGATACTCCTTTAGGAGCTAGAGGCGAGGGAGAGCAAACTCAAACTCAAAATAGTCATGTTTTGATATTATGGTAAAAATGACACGGACATTCAACAAGGCACTGTTTTTGTTATGGATTTGTTAAAACTCCGTTATTTGTATTTGAATTTATTTTTTGAATTTGAATTTTAAAAAGAATCAATTATGCAAAAACTATGTCTATTTGCCTGCCTTTTGTTATTCATTCTATCTAGCTCCTCTTGTGGAGATGACCTTGATGAAAACTTTACGGCCAATGGCGTTCGTCCTGTTTACATTCAGCCAGAAGAAGCCAATGTAGTGGCATCACTAGCACCGCAGCCCATTGGTCAGTTGGGTAAAATTTATTATAAAGACAACCTCATTTATGTCGGAGAGCGTGGTGAAGGGGTACATATTATTGACAATAATGACCCGTTTTCGCCAGAGCGTATTGGCTTTATCCGTATTCCTGGCAATATTGATATTGCTATAAAAGGCAATTATCTCTATGCTGATAATTATCGCGATTTAATCACATTGGACATCAGTGACATCAATGCGATAGCGGAGATTAGTCGTGTAGCAGATGTCTATCCTGAAATGCCACAAAGCCATCCTTATTTTTATTCGGGTTATTTTGAATGTGTTGATCCCTCCAAAGGATTTGTTATGAAATGGGAACCTGCATTGCTGAATAATCCTGCTTGTTATCGCTAGTAAAATAGTGTCCATAGTCCATGGTCGATAGTCCATGGTTGTTTTAAACAAAAAATAACTTGATTCAACTATCTGCATTTTGCTCTGCAAAATGTATTTCACATTAATATTTTCCCATCGACTATGGACTATCGTCTATCGACCATTTAGCATCAACTTAAATAATTATAATAATGAAAAATATAAATTTCACTATATTTCTACTCGCACTCATCAGCCTTTTGTTTGTCCAATGTAGCAGCGAGGACAGTTTGTCCATTCCTTCCGACACGGGTACCGGTGGTTCACTGGCAGCCATGACGATTATTGATAATTACCTCTATATTATAGATGATGAAAACATCAAAGTCTTCAACATCAGCAATCCGACAACACCTGTTTCTATGGGTACTATTAACGTTGGATTTGGGATAGAAACCATTTTCCCGTATGGCGACCAATTGTTTATTGGTTCGCAAACAGGTATCTATATTTACGATATTGAGAACCTTGCTAATCCACAATTACTGGCAGAACATAATCATTTTTATGGCTGCGACCCTGTAGTTGTCAATGATTCTATTGCATTTGTCACTGTCCGTTCTGCTGAAGCCTGTCGTGGCTTAGTCGAAATTAATCAGTTGGAATTGGTTGATATTACTGATCCGACGCAGCCTTTTACTATTCAGTTTGTAGATTTGACCAATCCTTCAGGACTGGGTTTGGATGGTGATTATTTGTTCGTAACAGATGGACCAGATGGTATTCAGGTTTTTGATGTTAGTGATCCTTATAATAGTGGTGCTGTATTGATTGGTAATATTCCAGTCGAGGTATTTGATGTAATTCCTCTGAATGGTCTGCTGATGGCAGTTGGTCAAGATAATTTGTATCAGTTTGATTATAACGATATTAATAACATTACGGAAGTATCTACTTTGAGTTATCAGTTTTGAGTTGGGGTGTTGGGGTATTGAGGATAACTTTCAGTGTTGTCCTCGACTCCGCTCGGACAACTGCAATTTCGACTGCGTTCAATTCAAGCAGTTGGTTGAGCGAAGCCGAAACCAACTTTTAGGTATTAGTAAGTAAGTTTAAGTACAAGATTAAGTTTAAGTTTAAAACGACATAAAACGCTGGCAATTAGTTTTCTATTCAAAATTTAAATGATAGATGATTTTGTCTAGTAACTTAGGAACTTAGAATAATTATGATAAAGATATTTCAACAAACCATCTGCTGTATTATATTGATTTTCACGGGACTGTTCTCTTATGGGCAGGAAATAGAGGATAGTAAAAATTTCTTCGATACGCCACAGGTATTGTACAAATATAATGTAACCAGCCTGTTTGAAATTGAGCCTACTTTTCAGTTGGGTGTGGAGTATATTTTCAAACCTCGGATAGGTTTTCAGCAGCAATTGGGCTATATTTTCCAAAACCCTTCAACGGATATCTGGGGTATTCGTTCTCGTTCTGAAATGAAATTTTATTTAAATAAGACCAGACGCGAGCGTCCATTTTATATCTCTACTGAGATTCTGTACAAATTTGTCCAAAACTATGGTACAAGGACCTTTGTGCGGGATGGAGGTTCTTATACCCAGCGATTTAATTTTCGTGCCAATCGAAGTGTCATTGGCTTTACGCCGAAGATTGGTATTATGAATAACTTTACCATGCGCAATTTTGTCTTTGACCTGTCTTTCGGACTTGGCGTAAAAGCTGCTTATTATAGCAGTAATCTGCCCGCAGATGCGGACTTACTGAACAGTTTCGCGATTTGGGATTTTTCTAATTTGAGTAAAAGTGGCAATGAAGTCTTACAAAATGTTATCCTGAGTTTGCAAATTGGGTTTACGAAATAGCGTATTTAAACTCAAATTCAAACGTCAAATTCAAATTCAAAAATGGTGACAAGATTAAGTGTAAATATCAACAAAATAGCTCTGATACGCAATGCGCGGGGCAGCAATCTTCCGGATCTGGTACAGGTCGCAAAAGACTGTGAAAAATTTGGTGCGCAGGGCATTACTGTCCATCCTCGTCCTGATGAGCGGCATATTCGGTATGATGATGTGCCTGCCTTGAAACCCATCGTGAGTACTGAATTTAATATTGAAGGAAATCCTACGCCGCGTTTTTTGGAATTGGTGCTGGCACATCGCCCACATCAGTGTACGCTTGTGCCAGACGACCCACAGCAACTGACTTCCGACCATGGCTGGGATACCATCAAGCATGAAGGTTTTCTGAAAGATGTGATTGCTCAATTGCAGGAAGCCGGTATTCGGGTGTCTATTTTTTGTGATCCGGAAGCAAAATACATCGAAGGCGCGAAAAAAACGGGTACAGACAGAATCGAATTGTACACCGGACCTTATGCGGAAGCCTTTGCTCATGCGCCCGACAAAGCCATCGCGCCTTATGTAGCCGCTGGTCAGTTTGCTGGAGCATTGGGATTAGGACTGAATGCCGGGCATGATTTGAATTTGGATAATCTTCGCTTTTTCAGTCAGCAAGTTCCCCATTTGCTGGAAGTGTCTATTGGTCATGCCTTGGTTGTTGATGCTTTGTATTATGGATTGGAGGATACGATTGGACGGTATTTGAATTGTTTATCAATCTAAAAACTGATAAATTTTTCCTTCATCTGCGGCTATATATCCGATGCCGTTGTCATAAAAGATGCGGTTAAAATCTGTATCGGGCGTGTCTTCCACCACTTTCCAGGAATCGCCGCCATCATTGGTGTACCAAAACAAACCTTCATCGCCTATGATATAGCCCTTGCTTTCATCAGAGAACCAAACATCCCTGAACTTTTTATTGCTGATAAAAACGCTGTTGCCATTGCGAATCTTTTTCCACTCCCCTCCCCCATTTGTGGTCTTGATAATTGTTCCGCTTACACCTACTGCATAGCCTACTTCCTCCGTCGGAAAATCAAGTGCGTAAAAAAAATCGCCCTGAATATCTGCTGCCTGCCAGGTCAGTCCGGCATCTGTTGATTTGGCGACATAACCATAACCTACGGTGTGTACGGTACTTTCATTTGTAAATTCCACATCCCGCAATTCATGGTTCAATGGATAATGAATCGTATCTCTTGCACCATTCACATTATTCCAACGATAAATAATGCCGAAAGCAAAATTCTTTCCGCCTACCGCCACGCCTGTATTTTCATCATAAAAATGAACAGCATTGATCGGTTCAGCTTCTGCCTGCTCATTGTATTGCCAGGCTGCATTATTATTATTTTTATACAAATAACGCCCCTCATAGCCCGATGTGACAATCTGTTCTCCAGCCAAAACCTGTATATCCAGCAAAGCTGTATTGGTGAGGGTATCGGATTGCCAGTTTGCACCGCCGTCGGTCGTTTGTAGCCATTCGCCATGTTCCCAACGTGTTCCGCCTACGGCGTATCCAGTGTCTAAATTTGTAAATACAATATCGTATAAATTTGCAGTGGTAGGTGTTGGGAGTTCCGTCAATGGGATTTCAATGCGGTCTTTTTTGCAGGCGGAAAAGACTAATATTCCGACGAATAAAACCGCACTAATATATTGTTTCATTTATTCGTCTTATATCTTGATAAACTTCTCCGTTACCTGTTCGCCATTCAGTAAGGTTGAAAATATATACATGCCTTGCGGCAAATTGGAGACATCCAAATGCAGTTTATCGCTATTTTGGATCCTAGACTGATGACGCTGAACTGGCTGTCCGGCTGCATTTGTAATGATAATATTCAGTGCTTGCGTTGTTGTTACACCAGTATATTCAAAAACAAGATTTCCGCCTGTTGTTGTTGGATATAAGGCTGTGCTATACCGTTCATTAATTGGAAATTCTACACCTATAATAGAGGGTGTTCCGCAATAATCTGACAAACAATCTTCTACATTATGATAAGCTCCTTCTTCTACCTCAACCAATAAACCCTGCACATTTTCGCCGATATAAGTTGGCGGAAAGGTTTCTGTATCATGAAAAAACAGCGTAAAACATGCTTCAGGATCTGCAATCTCAATCCCAATGCGCCCGATGGATACCCATTGATCTTCTTTTACTAGGTAACCATCTCCTCCAAGATGCTCTATATTATAAGAGATGATGGTGTCCTGACTTCCATTGAGACTATGTTCTTCAAAAAAATTCATAGAACCATCTGTCGTGACTAAACCAGAAACATCTCCTTCTCTTTCAATAAAGGCAGAGTTGGGAACAAGTGCTTCACTGCTATAAGAAATGCGGTAATTTTGATCCGCCAGCAGAAAACTGCTATTAGCGTCAGTAGCTTTGATTTTGATATCAAAGTAAGCTGTATTGTTCGTACAGTCGGTCTCTGTAAGCGTTGCCGAAATGAAATACTTTCCATTTTGAGCCATTCCAGAGTTAAACGAAAGAGTCACCAGACAAATGAAAATAAATAGCCGTTCCATATTTTGCGTGTTGTTTTTTGTTATAAAGCAATGAATCAGTTGGATTATAAAAAATATTCATTACTCTTTTATCCTTGTATACATAATGTAGGCAAGAATAGTTCCATAAAAACAAAAAGAATATAAAGAATTAATAATGCATCAACATAATATTACTGATTTGGAGCTAGTTAACAAAAAAGCGCATAGGTAAAACCCATGCGCTATAATGTATTTTGTGAAAGCGAGTTTGTGTAAAAACTATAATTTTATAAACTTACGAGACACCCATTTCCCTTCAATCATTGTACTCAGGAAATAAACGCCTTGTGGTAATTTTTCTACATTAAATCGGTGTACCGGACTACCCGAGATGTTTTTATTATACGTTTCTAGTGTCCGTCCATTTACATCGGTAATCATAATCCCAGTTGATCCCTGCATATTAATATCCAGGTATTCTACAGCAATCTCATTATCTGCAACAGTCGGATACAAGTTAATTGCATAATCATCTTCCGGCGTGCTGATACCAGTATATGGATACACTGTGATAAAAACCGTTGCCGTCACACATTGGTTATCTGTATCGCATATTTCGTAATCAAAAGGCGTAACCGCGCCTGTAAATCCAGCTGCTGGAGTACAGGTAAAGTACCCTGGATCAGAAGTTGGGGCAAGCGAAACTTCAGTACCTGGCGGGCTCGAAAGCAAGTTGAAACTTCCAGGATTTAAATTGCCATTCGGATCAACATCATTACCCAATAAATCAATGGAAAATGGAGTTTGTTCATCTGTATCGTAATAATCGTCGTAAGCAAGTGGAGCCATTGCACACATATCAAACAAGCAAACTGATCCAAGATTTGTATAAAGGCCTTCTTCGGCTATATACAATTCGTCATCAAATTTTTCAATAACGACGGTATTCGGAAAATCTACTTCATCATAAGTATGCCATTTCAATTCAAAACATTCTGTGCTACTCATAATATCAAAACCAATTCTACCCACAGGTGTCCAGGTGGTTTCAGATAATGTATAGCCATCTCCGCCCGCCAACTCTATATTATAAGAGACAACCGTATCAATACTTCCGGTAAGGGTATGGTTATTAAAAAAGCTACCGCCGCCTCCTGCGCCAACAACAAAGCCAGATAATGTAAGTTCCGATTCTATGAAAGGATTGTCCACCGAACGTGGAAAAGACATTCGATAGTTTTGTTCCGCAACATCAAAAACAGCTGCACTATTATTCGCCTTGACAGAAAGATCGACATAAACTTTCATATTGTTGCAATCAACATTATTCAGTTCAAATTGAAGATCAAATTTTCCATCTTGAGAAAAAGCCTGCTGAAATGTTAGCAGTAGAATAAGCATCAAGTATAATCTCGTCATGATTAGATTTTTGTCAGGGGTGTGTTTTTTGTTTTGAATAAATATTTTAAACACGTTCTTAATGTTTTACTGATTTTTGGAGACTTTGTTGCATTAACATCTGAATTTTACAGCATTGTTTAAACATACTACTATATGATTCAAATACTTATACTACTTTACCAATGTACATCAAAACGCCACTTAATGACGCGATGTAGCATAATTGTCACGCTATTTAATTTGGAACAAAGAAAAATTAACTCGTGTATATGGGAGATTGGTTCTGCTTGATAAACAGGGCAAGTGGGACTGCAAAAATAGCAGAAAATGTTGATAAATGTACTAATAGCCGACAAATTTAACGATATTTCATTATCTTGTTTCAATGCTAAAAATAGCCTACTCACCAGTCTATAAGTACCAATTGCCAGAGGGACATCGTTTTCCTATGATAAAATACGAGTTGCTGCCAGAGCAATTATTATATGAAGGCACGATAACAGAAGATAGTTTTTTTGAAGCTGCCCCTCTGAAAGAATCCACTATCTTGCGCACCCATGATGAAGCCTACTGGCTCAAATTAAAAAACCTGACGCTGCTCCCAAAAGAGATTCGCAAAATTGGTTTTCCTTTGTCTGCTCACTTAGTGCATCGTGGTACTATTATTTCCAATGGCACAGTGCAATGTGCTTTATATGCCCAAAAATATGGCGTATCGCTTAATATAGCTGGCGGTACACACCACGCTTTTACGGATAGAGGTGAGGGTTTTTGTTTATTGAATGACATCGCAATTGCCTCCAATTATTTGCTGGATCATCAACTAGCCCAGCAGATACTCATTGTCGATCTCGATGTTCATCAGGGCAATGGTACGGCTCAGATATTCAGGGACGAACCCCGTGTATTTACTTTTTCCATGCATGGCGCAAAAAATTATCCTTTACACAAAGAAAGCTCTGACTTAGATATTGGATTGCCGGATAAAATGCCGGATGCTCCTTATTTGAAAACATTAAAAAATACCCTGCCTCGCCTTTTAGATGAGGTACAACCCGATTTTGTGTTTTATCTGTCTGGCGTAGATGTCCTGGCAACGGATAAACTCGGACGGCTAGGACTCAGCATGGAAGGCTGCAAAGCACGTGATCGCTTTGTGTTTGAAATGTGTCAAAAAAGTGACGTGCCGGTAGCCGTCAGTATGGGAGGTGGTTATTCAGAACGTATTGCGCATATTATAGAAGCTCACGCGAATACTTTCCGGCTGGCAGCTGAATTGTATTTTTAGGGGAAAATGTGTTGGAGTATTGGAGTGTTGGTGTGTTGTCGTTTTTTTGCACATCAACACCACAACACACTCTTAACTCTTAATATTTACAAAAGCTTCCAACATGTCCCCGAAAATATGCTGTATTTTCAACTGAATTCGTCTGACGACAACGGAATTTGCTCAACGATGCTTTGATAGAACACGACTAAAATTTTGATGCGTTTGCCCTGGTTAATGTGTTGTCGTTTTTTACACATCAACACGACAACACATCAAGCACATCAACACGCTATAAAGTTTTGAAATTTGCAAATTTTTCCAGCATAGGCTGAAGCTGTTCTGGTGCTTTATAGCCAGGAACTGCCTGCATCAATTCCAGATTTTCATTCAGGAATACAATCGTCGGGAAAGCACGCACGCCCATAGCACTCGATAACTGGTGGCTGGCATTGCGTCGTTTCTGTCCTTTAGCTGGATCGTAATTTGGATTGGCATAAGTCGAACCATTAAACTTGATTGGTGTCTCATGTTGGGCATTGAACTTCACCGCATAAAAGTTTTCATTGACGTATTTAGCGATTTCAGGCTTAGAGAAAGTATTCCTATCCATCATTTTGCAAGGTCCACACCATTCAGTATAAACATCGACAAAAATTTTCTTCGGCTGTTTTTTCATCTTTTTCTGCACCTGATCAAAGGTCATCCAGTTAATTTTATTGGGATCTACAGGTTTTTTGTTATCTGTAGCTGCACCTGCTTTTGCGGACGAATTGCATGATGTAGCCCCCATCAACAAAGCACCGAAGAAAAGCAACAAAAGAGAAAAGCTATATAAATTTTTCATGATTTAAACTATATTTTGAAATCGTATTTCTATTTATTGATTATACTGCGCTAATAAAGGTAAAAACTGCTCCGCTCCACGAAATCCGGGAACAGCCTTAATTAATTCCAATTGCTCATCAAGGAACAAAACAGTCGGAAAACTTCTTGTCCCATATTTGGCGGCTAGTTGATGCGTGGCATTACGCGCACGTTTTGGACGACTTGCGTCAAAATTTGGATTACTGTATTTTTTACCTCCAATTGAAATATCTTCTGGGTCTTGTGCGTCAAATTTGACTGCATAATAATTTTCATTCATATAATCAGCTACTCGCTTATCAGCAAAAGTTGCTTTATCCAATACTTTACACCAGCCACACCATTCGGTATAAACATCCACAAATACTTTGCGCTTTTCCTTTTTCATCGCTTTTTCTACCTCATTGAAAGTCATCCAGTTCACTTTTCCACCTGGTACTCCGGGTTCATGCTTTGGACGCTGAGGGCGTGCCTGATTTGCATTGAGGGTGCGGGTTTTTCCTTGCGGAGCTGTGACCGTTCTTTGTTGAATCTGTTTGTTCTGTGCAACAGGCTGTATAGTTTTTTGTTGTTGAGTAGTCGCTGTGTTGGTTGCCGTATCTGCTGTCGTCTCCTTACAAGAAGTTATCAGTATGACACTACAGAATGCTAAAGCTAAGAAAATAGAAAATTGTCTCATGTTGTGTATAAATTTAGTTTAGTGTCTATTTTAAATTGTGTGGTTGCTGAATTGTATGACTGACAAATCATCGTTTTGAATGCAAAATTAAGGAAAATAGTAAGAATGTACTATTAAGGTAGTGTTAAGATTTAATATCAAATGTCGAAGTGAGTATAAAACACTTCGACATTCGTTATTCCTCTGTTCGATATTCGACATTCATTCAACAATATTCCTACCTCAATTTCCAGCTACCTCACTCAGCCCCACTTTCACCCCATTGCGATAAGCCACCACAAAAGCCGCAGAGACGCCAAGCTCACGCGCACGCTGCTTCGCTACACTCGCTTCCGACAAAGAATAATAATCCCCCAGTAAAAAAACTGTCAGTCCATCTGCTCGCTGAATTTGCTGAATTGTTCCAAAATCATTCAGGCGATAATCAAAACCACCTGCCTTTTCAGGATTGCGATAAGCAGCCAACTGTACGCGAAAAACTACGCTGCCCGATGGCGAAACCGTAGGCGCAGGAACAGACTCATAAACTATAGTTGGAGGAGATACGACTGGCGGAGTAGCTCTTGGTGGTACAGTATTTATGGTACTCGGCGTTGGTTTATTATCAGATATTGTTTCTATCGCATCGTAGACTGGATTTTTCTCCGTGACCGTGCGCACAAAAGCACCGCCATAACCACGTCCTACAATTTGAGCGCGGGCAGTTTCGGCTTCTTCTCTTGTTTTGAATACGCCCACCTTATAAATAGTCAGTTCTCCGCGTTTATCAGGATACACCAAACCAATATCTGCCAATGCCCTGAATTTCTCGGGGCGAGGTGAGCTGAATGCTCCAACTTGTACCTCATACATCGTAGTCGTAACCGCAGTCGGCCTACTTGGTTCAGAAATTGGTGGTGGCGGTGGCGGTGCGACCACAACAGGTTTTTCTTCTTCCTCAACAGGCTTCATCGTTGTCGTGACGCCGCCTATATTCGTCACAGGTGCTGCTAGTCCAGCCGTCGTCACTCCAGGACGAGTAGGTTCAGGTGCCACAACTACGGCCGCTGGATCAAAGAATGGAGACAACTCCATTTCCTGTATGCCGAGGTCAGGATTCGTATCGCTGACGCGAATCGAGCGGGCGGTATTTAAATAACTGGCTTTTGAATAAATGACATCGTAATCAGCAGTCGGTTCTAGTTGGAGTGCGTAACGTCCACGTTCATCCGTAACCGCTTTGATTTCACTTTGAGTACTTTTATTTGTTGCTATAATAAGGACACCAGCCAGTGGATCTTCTGTTTCGGAATTCATGACCCTTCCGGTAAACGCGCCTTCCCGCTTGGTCAGGCTGATCTCCATTTGCGCCACCATTGGAAATTTGAACAGTTGCTCACCGTAGCCGGCCCGACTAATCATAATCATGCAGTCTTCATTAAACTTATTGAGTTCGGCTTGTCCTTGTCCGTCTGTTTTATAAATCGGGCCATTACATCTTGCAAAATCTACTTTTACATCGGTGATGGGCTGGCGAGAAATTTCATCTACAATAGTCAAGACCATATTATCTGGTTTGGCTATCGTTGTTGTTGTTGGGGTGTTGGTGTGTTGAGGTGTTGAGGTGTTGTCGTGTTGGGGTGTTGGGGTGTTAGTTGTAGCTGGGGTTGGGGGCGTAGTTGTTGGTGACTCAGGAGTTGTCGTTGTCGTTGTTTCTACCGGTTCTGTTGTTGTTGTCGTTATTGGCGGACTTGCTACATAACCTGTTGGTACTGCCTGATAAATATCGTCTTTGCCTTTACCGCCTACTGCTCTATTCGAGACAAAAAAGCCTAATTTTTTACCTGGATTATAAATAAAATCATAATCATTATAAGAAGAGTTGATGTCTTTGCCCATATTTTTGGGCGCACTCCACATCGCATTCGTTTGTGTACTTTTGAAAATATCCAGTCCGCCGTAGCCATTATGCCAGTTGGAGGCAAAAAACATTGTCGTGCCTAATATAAAAGGACTGATCTCATCGCCGCCCGTATTGATAGAACCACCAAGATTGACCGGTTCTGACCAATCACTGCCTTCGCGCTGCGAGACATAAATATCAAATCCACCATAACCGCCTGGCACATCCGATGCAAAATAAAGCGTATTGCCATCAGGTGTCAGGAAAGGATAAGCATTCGAATATTTTCGTCCATTATAAGGAAAAGGCATCACTTCTTCCCAGTTTTCCTGCGTAAGTGCATTGCCCAGGTAAATATCAAATTTGACACCGCTGCCCATCAATGGTGCGACACCATCCGTGAAATTATTATTATTTTTGACATAAGCGATTTTGCTACCATCTGCACTGAAAGCTGAATAGCCTTCATTCACTGCTGCATTAAAACTGCTGCGGAGTAGCTTACTTGCGCCGACCTGCAAATCAGCTATATTGGATATAAACAACTGATTGAAGGCCTCACCTTCTTCTGTGCCTGTTTTTTTGAAAGAAGAAAAGACGAGTTGGTCTTTATAAAAATTGGGTGCAAAATCGGAAGCTGGCGTATTGATATTATTGACTGCGCGAATGCTGAAATCAGATTCACCACCTGTATTGGCTTTCGCATAATCACAGCTCTTAGCATAATGATTGCCCAGTGCAGGCTCATGCGCGGCATATTCCTCAAAACGAGTTTTCGCCTCCTCATAACGCCCCAGCGACTTGAGCACTTGCGCGTAATAAAAAATATCTACAGGATCGACATTCGGATTTTCTGCGGCTTTGGAGTACCACAAACCCGCTTTGTCCAGTCGGTTGGTTTGTCGATAACATTCTGCCAGTCTCGACATGGCTTCGTAATTGCCGGGAGCAGTTGCCAATGCTTCTTCATAGAGCTTAATCGCCTGATCGAAAGCATATAGTTCATAATATTTATCTGCTTTTTGGACTTGATCCGTTTCCTGCGCCTGTATTTGCGTTGCCGCAAATAAGATCATCACTATGATTATAAGCGATATATTGCTTCTCATAAAATGCAATTTCTTGTTTTTTAATGTTTTCAGCCTAAAGAGCAAAGATACATAAAAGGTCAATGTATATGCTTTGAAACGAAATATTCCGCAAAAAAGTTATGCTTAGGTACAAGTTACAACAAAAAAGATATAGTTGCAATATGTCCTTAAGTCTGAAAAATTACGCTCTTTTGAACGTATAAAATGATGCAATGTTGTGTTTAGAGCATGCTCTTATCGGTACAAACAACCTGCATTTACACTTCTCTATTGATTAAATAGTGTGCCAAATTTCGCAATTCGACCTTTCGCGCTTCAGGTATTTCCAAAAGATCAAGGTGATGGAAAGCAGTATCGAGGTAGGCATTCATTTTCTTTCCCGCTTGCTGGCGGATTTTATATTTTTTAAATAAAGTTCTGACCTGCTCAATCTTAGCCGCTTCATCTGCTGGGGCGGTTTGCAGGAGTTGGTGTAGGTTTTGTCTGTCTTCTGCTGTGGCGAGTTCTAGTGTTTTCAGTACCAGGAAAGTTTTTTTGTTTTGCACAATATCGCCCCCTACCCTCTTGCCAAATTTTTCGGGATCTCCGAAAGTATCGAGAATATCGTCCTGCAACTGAAAAGCGATGCCGACATTCCGACCAAATTCATAAACTTGCTCCGCATCTTTTGCGCTTGCACCGCCTATCAATGCGCCCATCTGCATACTGCCTGCCAGCAAGACGGAGGTTTTGAGTTCGATCATTTTCAGGTATTCGGGAATGCTCACGGTTTCAACCGTTTCAAAATCCATATCGTATTGCTGTCCTTCGCAGACGCCAATAGCCAGTTGGTTCATGATGCGCAGCAGGTCGGGCAGTAGTTGAGGGCTGGCTTTCGCCAAATACTGATAGGCATGAATCATCATCACATCGCCGGAAAGAATAGCCGTATTGGTATCATATTTTTCATGGACAGTCGTTTTGCCTCTCCGCAAAGGCGCGTCGTCCATAATGTCATCATGCAGCAAAGTAAAATTGTGAAAAATCTCAACCGCCAATGCTGCCGGCAATGCTTTTTCCACATTTTCATCGAATAACTGACAAGCCATCAAGAGCATGACCGGACGCATTCGTTTCCCACCAATATCTAGAATATAATTGACTGGCGCGTAAAGTCCCTGCGGCTCGTCATCAAAGCTGTTTTGTGCTAAATAATTGAGAAATAATTCACGAAGCTCGGCAGTGTTTTTCATGGGGCAAAGGTACGGAAGGAAATTTAATTTTAAATTCAAATTCAAAAAACAAATACAAACTCAAATGGCAAATTCAAATTCAAATTCAAACTCAAATGACAAATTCAAACTCAAAAAACAAATTCAAACTCAAAAAACAAATTCAAATGACAAATTCAAAAAACTTATTCGTCTGTCATTCGTGCATTTACTTCATAATACCAAATGGATACAAAGTATAATAATCATTCATTTTGTTCAGATATTTATGTTCCATCCTCGAATTGCCCAAATCACCAGCTACAGCATAGAGATAATTATAAACGACATACTTATGTATCGAATTGGGCGGATGAGTCGAAACTTCTTTATCTATTTCCAATATTTTTTGGGCAGCCTCTGCCGCTAATTCCTCCATGGTTCCGCCAGAATAATTTTGTGATATAGTGAAGGAGTCCGACAATAATTTCAGTTCTACTACCTGCCGGATAAGCGGTCGTTTGGAAGCCACCAATTTGCGCAAATCAGCAATCAAATCTAAATTGCCGCCCCATTTAGGCTGAATGACTTCGGCATAACGAAGGTGCGCCCAAAGATTATCCGAATCCTGCTTCATTACTTTTTTGAAGTACTTCCGCGATTGTCCAAGTTCGCCATTCCCCATAAAATATCTTATGAGTCGAGCGTCTGTTTCAATGCCTAATAGCGAACTGTCCTCCACGAGCATCAGCATTTCTCTTGATTTTTCCTGATATTCATGAAAACCGAGTCGTTGTGCTGCCGAAACATCCTTCGCAAACCCATAACTTCTCGCAAGCCAGGCCTGATGATTATAATACACGCCAAGAAAAAGATGGCTGATGTTTTTGTTTTGAGCTCGTCTGTCCCATTCAAGCAACTGCTCCTCTTCCAGCGACAGCGTGACACAATCCACAACTTGTGTTAAATTATCAGCATTTAATTTTGCAATCAGAGCTTCAGCTTCTGCATATTGCTTATTTTTCAATCGTTTTCTGATGTCTATCGCTTCTTTCAAGCCGAAAGCATAATCGACTGAATGATCGTTGAACCAATCATAGAACTTTTTGCCAGCGAAAATTAAAGCAGCAGCTATAAATATGAGGAGTGCTATGGTCGTACCTGTCATATATTGTATTTATACATTTTGTAATTGATCTAAAATAATTTTAAGCGTTTTCAGCCTGTCTGCTTCTGGAATAATGCCTGTTTGAGCACTATAAGCATGGACAAGTTCTTGATTGTCATCTGTCGATTCCATAAAACACCATTTTATTAATCGCGCAATGCCTGATGGTTTAATTATTCCATTATCATCTTCAAATTGCGGGCATTTTACATGGACTTTATAAGCCTGATGCCGCAGAGTTATCACAACATATCTTTTTTCGGCTTCCTGTTCAAGTCCATACTTGAAGTAGCCAGCCTGATTTACTGCGACTATTTCTATTTGATTCCCATTAAAATCTGCTTGACTGTATTCATCATAAACCCACCACAAATATTGCCTAGAATTGACGCTTATTTTTCTTTTTCCTTTCTTACTGATTGCCATGAAGTAAAATTAAATCGGGTAGGAGAAAAGAGCGATATTATTAAGTATCGGTCTTTTCGTCCTCCCACACCACCAAGCGTACTCTCGTACTTGGCGGTTTTTCTAAGTGTGTAACGTTGCATAGACTTCTGATAGGTTGAATAAACCCTGTTC
>CALFBH010000005.1 GCA_937951615.1 uncultured Saprospiraceae bacterium
TTAGGGAAGGCGAAAAAAATAAACTACCCGTCGGGTGAATATTTAATCAGAATGTCCCATTTATGTAAATCTGGATTTCGGATAATTGATTTTCCAAGTTCTTTGAATTCTTTGTAAGTTACTTTTACCCCTTTTTGATAGACTTTATCAATAAAGTGTACAATTGGGTGGATTGCTTTCCAAGTCATTTTTTGTGCAATTTCGATGGTATTTTGAATGGTATCAAGAATAAGTCCGCTCCAGTAATGTTCTAAAGCCGCCCAGAATCTTTCGATGGTATTGTATTTACTGTGATAAGGAGGATAATAAACGAGTTGAATGGGCATTTGAATGTTTTGTGCAAAATCGATTATACGCTGCAAAAAGCGTTTAGTATTGCCCGCAAGTGATTTGCCGTTATCCAAATCAATCATCAAAGTATCATAGTTTTGATGAAGATGAGGGCTTTCAATCCACCATTTTTCGAGGCAGTCGACGATGAAATCAGAAGTTTCTCTGGAATTTCCAAAGATAATATGGGATTGTCCGGTGTTGATTTCATGTATGCCGAAGGGAGCGAGTACATCAGTCCAATGTTGGTCATGATCGTCTGCTATAGGAGCAGTCAGAGTGCGAGCATAGCCTTTTCGACTCAGATTACCTATTTTCACCTTAGCTTTTACATCTAAAGAAATACGTAAAATACGAGGATTTGCAGCAGCCAGACGATGTTTTTCGTGTACATTATTAAATATGGCGTCCGTTTGAGGTATTTTTCTTAAAGGTTTAGTTTTTAGCACCTTTTTTAAGGTGTATCCCAGACGATTCAAAATATTATTTACTGTGCGGGAACAAAAATCTGCACTGGTATAGCCACATTCGGAAATCAGTTTGTCATACACGTACCTTTCTGTAAGTCTGACATAACAGCGTCGGGTTCTAAACTGCGGATCTATTTGACTTTCTTCATCAACGATGCTTTTGATCGCATCACCTAACCCTTCGTGGAGGATTTCTTTTTTTTTGCCCCTCGCTGTTCAAAAACTTCTATGCACCGCATACCAGTACGACGTTCATGGAGAGCCAGTTCTACCATGCCCCGACTCACATTGAGACGCCGCTCCATTTTACGGGGAGAATTTTCAAAGAACTTTTCACATAATTCAGCAGCATACTGACGACGATTATAGCCCGTCAGTTTATTTAAGGCCGAATTAAAACTTGATATAACTTCAGCTGCCAGATATATTTGCATAAGCATTTGATTTTAGCAACTGACAATATACGATTTATTTACATTTAAATGGGTAGGTTATTTTTTTCGCCTTCCCTAATGTACCCGGACTGGCATTCATCAGCCTATTAAATCCGGTGACTTACCAGATGGATATGAATGCCATAGCAAGATTCCACCACACGCCTGACAGTCTGCGCCTCATGGATTCAGAACGAGCAAAAGCTACTATTCGTTATACAGGTTTTCTGGCACAAGATGTAGAAAAAGCAGCCGAGTCTATCGGTTACGATTTTAGTGGCGTGGATAAGCCGCAACATGAGCGTGATAATTATAGTTTGCGTTATGCGGAATTTGTCGTGCCTTTGGTGAAGGCGGTGCAGGAGTTGGAGGAAGAAAATGAGCAGTTAAGGGCGGAAAAAGATGCTGAAATAGCTGATTTAAAAGCCCGTTTGTCCAAGATAGAGGCTCTGCTTGAAAAATAAGTTGAAGGGTCGATGCTTGTTTTCTTCACTAAACAATCATCGACCGTTTTTATTTTTCTTATATTTGATTTCTTATTAATCGTAAAAAATAAATCCATTATGAAAAACCTGTTAACCTTATTCCTCGTAATTGTAGCCACAACCTGCATTCAGGCACAGATAAGTAAATTAGATAGCCTCATTAAATTACGTTCACAACATGTTCCAGGTGAGTTCCACTACAAACTAATTGAAGAGTCAATTATCAAAGAGATAGCTGATAAGGGCTATGAGACAACTTTCACAACAGCTTCCTCATTTGGTATTATTGTAACTTCCTATCCTGGCTCAGGCAGCAAAATAGGAACATTATATAATGGTGATAAAGTTCTCGTCACAGGAAAGTATAAGGTCTATTATCAAATTCGTATCAATAATAAAACCGGATATGTGTATATGTCAAGTGCTTCTATGCCATTTCCATTAACGATACTAAACGACCAGAAGCATCGCACATTCATTAACGATTTAAGTGGGTATACTGTGCAGTCAAAGCCGACGGTTGTATCTAAGTCATCAACTTACCATAATACACCTAAATACAGTACGCCAGTTTATATTTCCTCGCCTCCTCCTATCTCTAAAAGCACCTATAGCAGTAGCGATTGTTCGGCATCTCAATGTACTGGCAAGACGCAAAAAGGTACTCGATGTCGCAGGCGCACAAAGAATTGTAGCGGGAGATGTTATCACCATTAAATTATATTCTAAATTTTGTTCCACAATTAGGACATTCACATTGCGCACTATTTTTCTTTGCTTTTTTGATTTGTATCTTCTCTACAAATTCAGAAGCAATAATGCCTGCTGGTAAGGCTACGAATCCAATTCCGATCAAAGCAATTTAGGACTTCACTAATCGTTTTCAGAGATTTTGAGAATCGACCTAATTTAAAAATCCTCACCAATCTAAATAGTCTCAATATTCGGAGTACCCGAAAATCAATCGTAAATAACATCGGCAGGTAAAATGGTAATATCGCAAATAAGTCAATCAATCCGAGAGGAGATAACACAAACTTAAATCTCTTTTTGGCAACCCACAATCTGAGCAAATACTCTATTGTAAAAATGATGACAGATGCCATTTCAATTAGCTGAAAAATACGTCCATATTTAGCATCCAATTCTTCGTATGATTCCAATATTAAACAGACGACATTCAGGATAATCAGTCCATAGATAAACTTTATAACCGCCTTGTTTTTGTGTAATAGTAGGTCAATTTTATGTTTCATTTGGTTTAATTTTACAACAAAAATAACTGATAAAACGAAAGACACATCTCATCTGTGGGATCGCTACACCGTCCTTCAATTCAAGATAATATTTCTACAGAACGTCTAGCTTTGTTTGGTCAAATTTAGGAAAAACTTAGAACTCCATTAGTTTCAATCATTGAAGTGTGTATAACAAATTGCACTTTCTCCCCATTCCGCCCACGGTTAAAACCATTGGCTACCAAATCATTCGTCGCTATGCGACTTGGACAACTCACCAAATGACAGTTCTGTAAAGTGTCATAGACACGACCTAATCTGGTAGCCTACGGTTTCAACCGTGGGCGAATTGAGCGGCAAAAAATGTGCAATTTGTTATACACACTCACTTGAAGCTACAGAATATTTTGTTTATATTTGACAAATATATTTAATCATAAAAAACAAATCCACCATGAAAAATCTTATCACAATAATCTTCCTACTCTTTTTCGGCTGGACTTTGGGTTTTAGTCAGGCTTATGCGCCATTTCCTACGGATAGTACGGTTTGGCGGGAGAGATGGGAGGCAGGTGATGGTGGACAGACCGTAGATATGGGAGTTCTCTACCATTATTTGGTTGGAGACACGATAATTAATGGAAAATTATACAGTATTTTATATGGGACTGAAGTGCCATTTCTAACACAATATTCTAATGGATATCCTATACAACCTAGGGGTTACATTCGAGAAGAAAACAAATCAATTTACTTTTATCCTTCTTCTGGGCTTTGGGACGAAGGCTTGATATATGATTTTAATTTGGAGGTAGGAGATACGATGTACTGGGATCCTGATGTACTCCCAATTCCGGAACCTTCATTTGGCATTGTCGTAGAGATTGACTCTATTCAGATAACTAATGGTGATTTTCGGAAACGTTATTTTATCAATGGAAACTATGGTGTCGATATCCAAGTTATAGAAGGGATTGGTTCAGTAATGGGATTGCTAATGTCTAATGTTGGACAATCGGGCGTTGTAGATTGGATTACTGACTTGAGTTGTGTTTCTACACCACAAAACTTAATTTATACTAGCATCTATTTTGGGTGGATTGACGATCCTACACAATGTCTTGATCCCACTGTAAGTACAGAAGAAGTCCCAAAAAATAGCCTAAAAGTCTTCCCCAATCCAACAAGTCACATCATCAATCTATCAAAGACCATATACCAAGCTCGCGTAGAGATATTTTCAGCGACTGGGCAAAAAGTCTTGTCGACCAATAACTTTACAGGTTCGGCAATTGACCTGAAAGATTTGCCCTCAGGTTTATATCTGCTAGTTATCAGTGGAGACGAGGAATATGTAGGCAAGATAATAAAGAACAGATAATTCCATATTAATCATCTGTGTCAAAAGCGGATTTGTATATTTGTGTCAAACAAAAATACATGAAACATTTACTTATTTCACTTTTAATGCTGTACTTGCTTCTGGATGTAAATCCCTGCACAGCACAAAACGCCTCATGCCCCAACGACCTTCAACTTTCTGATGACCTCAGTACTGGAATTTTTCAAGCTGGTAATTCAATCAGCACTTCTGGAACCGTATTACAAAACCATACGGTAAGCTTGAAGGCTGGCAATGAAGTATCTCTGGAAACTGGTTTTGCTATGGAAGCAAATGCAACATTTGCAGCAAGTATTGAGAATTGCGCACCGATTTCAGACAATACGATTTCATGGATAAATTATCCAAGTCTTGTCGCAGAAAATCAAACTTATACCGTCGAAATCAGCTATACCTTAGCAGAGCCAGGACTCATTCATTTGATTCTGGCAGATGAAAATTGGACTAAAATCGGAGAAGATTGGACTGTAAATTTGCCGGCTGGTTCTGGTGTTCAAACTTTAAGTTTTACCGTGACGGGCGCTCCTTCTATAACGACAAATTACATCCAAGCGAAGCTTTTGAATACCAATTGGGTCGAGATTGGTGTAAACTATCTGGAAGAAATCATTCCTGGACAAAGCAGTTATACCAATGCTATTGATTTTGGTACGGTGCTGAATACGCTTGAACAAGGTGCAACTTATAGCATTGATATAGACTATGAATTGGAAGAACCTGGCTTAGTCTATGTTCAGTTCATGGATGAAAATTTTGTAAAAATTGGCGAAGCATGGACGACTACGCTAGCAGCCGGACTAGGAATAACCACGCTTGACGTGACCGTGAATGGTGTACCTTCTATTGGAAATAATTATGTGCAGGTACAATTGCTGGATGCCAATTGGGGCAGTCTCGGTGTAACACCTGTTCAATATACCATTATAATCGACCCGCCTTATTCAAATATTATCAATGCGCTCAGCATACTAGATACGCTTGAACAGGGCGCGACTTATAGTCTTGATGTGAACTATGAGCTGGCTGACTCTGGCTTCGTTTATGTTCAGTTTATGAACGAAAATTTTGTGAAAATTGGCGAAGCATGGACCAGTATGCCGCCCGGGCCAGGAATAGCCACGCTTGATGTGCCGGTTAATGGCGCACTTTCTATTGGAGATAATTATGTGCAAGCACAATTATTTGATCTTAGTTGGGGTGGTCTGGGTGCAAATGTTATCCAATATGCCATCACCATCAACTCTAATTCGACGCCGGAATTTGGATTGATTGATGGTAGCGATCCAGCATTGACGGAGTATCATACTGTTTTCCCTATTCAATACAATACACTTGAACACGGCAATCCGAATCCACAAAGCAAACAATTGCAGGATGCTGCAAATAGTGGGAATTATTATGCTTATCAAAGCAACTGGTATGTCGGCGGCAATTGGGAAGGTCCGATAAAAGCTTTCTTTGGTCCCGTCTCTGAAACGGGTGGATTAAACTTTTGGATGGAATGGCATAATATGCAAATTTTAGATGGCAATGGCAATGCGCCACATTCGGAAACAGACGTGAGGGTTCAAAAACATAAATGGGCTTGGGGCAGTGCAGAAAGGGGATATCCCAAACAACTCTCCGCACTTCCTGCCACCGTAAATTGTACGGCGAATGGACAGTGGACAGCAGGGAGCGCAGGACGGGCGCATATCAATTTGACCACTTGGATCAGCTCTACCGACAACATTGATGATCCGATGACTGAGCGATGTGATATTATTATTCATAGCTGGGACAATTCCGGAAATATGAGTGCCAATCCTAGTTTCAATTTAATCGGTACGATCAATGATAATGGCTTGGTCTATGATGTGATTCAACGTCCAGGTGACGAAGGGGAAAAGGCTTCTTTTAATCTTGTCCCAAGAAAGGATGGTTTGACGATGGTACAAAGAAGTCCGATACTAGGTGATTATTCAGATACCAGCCCAATGGATTTCAGTATCGATCTGAATCAAATCATTAATCAACTAATGGCAATGGCCGTGGATCAAAATGGCAATCCGATTTTTAATAACACCTGGTATCTTAGCGGAAGTGATTGGACGATTACCGCGCAGTCTCCTGCTACGGTAGGTGGCGTGGCTATTCCAGCGAGCAAAGGGAGATGGACATTTAATTCCTATAATATTCCTAATTTGAATTAAGGGAAAACAAACTCAAATATCTAAATATTCATTTTTGAAATACTGGTTTCTCCAATAACAATTCCCTTTTGTAGGTTTGGGTTACCCGTATAATTTATTGTAGCTTCTCCGAAAGAAGTGATTTTAAATTTTTCTGAAACATTGAACTGAAAAACGCCATCGCCATAAGCGGTTAATTTGGTTTCCATATTTTTCACATTCAAAGTATTCACCTCACTTTCCCCATAGACTGTGAATTTTTGATGTTTAATTTTTCCTTGCTTTATCTCCAAATAATTTTCGCCATACATTGCCACTTGAAAATTTTGAACATTTGCCTCATTGATGTAAACTTGAGATTCGCCATAAATTTTTAAACGTAATTTTTCAGTATTTAAATTGCTTTCAAATACAAATTTTTCTTCTCCTCTTAAATCTAATACGGTTATATTTTTATAGGTAATAACGGCTTTAACCACTGTGCCTTTATAAACAGGGATTTTGCGTTTATAACCATCAATGACTTCTTTCTCTTTGTTCGCAGTTATTTTTGCTCCATCTAAATATACATTAAGCGTATTGTTTTTAACGGTCACATTTAGTTTTTTAATGGGTTCTGTCATAGACTCTATGCTAACGGATTCTTTTTCTCCTTTTTTGAAAATAACTTCTATATGCGGACTAACGATGATCTTATCAAAAGTTTCAACATCTATTACTTTAAACTGAGCAGTCGTATAATTTGAAAAAAGTAAAAAAGCGATTATTGCTATCCATTTTAACCCTGAATTAATTTGACTTTTAAACATCTTTATAGATTTTAGTGATTCTTATTTTCTAATCTCATGCTTAAGGATAACTTTTTTATTGAATAGTTGCACTGCTACACGTTTTGTCCACAAATTTATTGAATTTCTTCATGCTTTTTTCAAGAATGTTATTTTCACCTTTAATGATTATGAAATTAGATAATTTTAGACTCGTATTAATTGCATTGCTCACTTTAACTATTGGAGTGAATATTTATATACTATGAGACTGCGACTAAAATCCAGCGTTGATATATTTAACACCACCTGAATACTCAAACCATTCATAAGTAGCATCTGTCTGTGATTTCTTCCCATTACCCGTTGCATACAAACCAACATAAACACCAGTAAAACCCCCTACAGTTTCTGTGCTTAAAAAGCGAGCGTCCGCTTTTTCTACCATCTTGAAATTTTGTCCATCTTGGGAATAAGAAAAGATAAATTCAGGCCCATTACCTTCTATCTTCAAGTCGACAAATCCAGGGTCAAGGGCAATTTCTTCTGACCTATATATAGTTTGGCCAAACTGTAATTTCACAACCATATATCTTTTGCCATTCTTAGAAGATACTAAGATGTCAAAATGACTATTATTATTCAACAAAGTCATTCCAGCTTCTTCATTATCGTTTTTTGTATCAAAATTTAGTCTCGTAGTTGCAGAAAAATATATATCAGTGAGTCTTCTTCCTGTAAATGTAGGGCTACTCTCTTCTCCTATTCTATTAGCGGAGCCAATGAGGGTTAGCGTACCTTTATTTTTGTTTAATTCAAAATTCATATCCTCGAAAGGCTGGACATAATTCCATTCTAAGCCCAACTCCTCTTTGAAATTTATACGGGAAGGTTTAGGTTTGAAAGGATGTAGAGGAAGGGTTGGAACAGTCATGTTTTCACTTACCGTTCCATTTCCATTGACGACGGGCCAAGCACCTTTTGGCCAGTTTACAGGCACCATACATGTTTCACGTCCCAAGGTATGATGTGGCGGATACCCTGCTACACTCCTATATCCATGCAAAACCATCCACCAACTGTTATTGTGAGCTAATACAAAATCAGCGTGTCCAACTCCTTGAATGGGCTTTCCCATACCAGCTACATGCTGGTGTGCAGCAATTGGATTGGAGGGGTTGTCAATATAGGGTCCCCAAATATTATGGCTACGTGCAATAGTAACCGAATGTGCCTCTTCAGTTCCACCTTCTGCAGCTACTAGATAGTAGAATCCATCTTTTTTATATATGTGAGGGGCTTCAGGATATCTTCCTCCTGTACTGTTCCAAACTTTTCTTTTTTCCCCAATTAGTTCTCCCGTTATTATATTGATTTCTGTTAGTTCAAAAGTAGAGGTTATTACATAGGCCCGGTTATCATCATCGAAAAAGAGGTCTGGGTCAATACCATTCACATTAATCCATATAGGGTCTGACCAAGGTCCTTTAGGATTGGTAGCTGTCATATAAAAATTACCTCCTTTAGCAGATGCATTGGTAGTAATCATATAAAAAACACCATCATGATGCCTCAAGGTTGCAGCGAATATATTTAGGTCTTTTGGAATCTGATTTTTCCTATGTATCACATGACCGATTTGTTCCCAATTAATTAAGTCTTCGCTATGAAAAATAGGTACTCCAGGAAAATATTCAAAAGTACTTGTAATCAGATAGTAATCTTTTCCAACTCTACAAACACTTGGGTCAGAATAAAAACCAGGTATAATTGGATTGGTGTAAGTAACTTGAGCATTACTATCAGTTTGCATGACCCAAGGATTTGGGTTCACTTGTTGAGAAAACAAAGGACTTGTAATCAGTAATAATACAATCAGAAGTTTATAGTTCATATTTTAATTAGTTTACAGTATTTTAAAATGTCGAAGTAAGTTTCAACCCACTTCGACATTCAAGAATTAAAAAATTCGTAATTCGTAATTAAATAATTGAAGATTAATCTCTCCACCGTCGCAACATCCCCATAGCCAGCCCAAGCATCATCATAATACAGCCTAGCCACACCAGATTGATGCCAGGGAACAAGATAGCTTGCATGACAATGTACTCGCGTTTCGGCTCTTTTTCAGCAATTTCAAAAGTCATGGTCCGAGCTTTCGGATTGACTTTATTGAAACGAAATTTCAAACCAAGTTCTTCGATTTCATCATCTACGCTGATGCCGAAATTATCGCGAATCAGGTAAACAGGTTCAGCTCGCCAGACAGAGTCGGAAGTCATTTTGCGAACCAATAGTTTTGCAGCGACGGGAATATCGCCAGGCTGTGCCGTGTAGTCTTTATTGCCTGGTTGCTGATTAAATCCTTCAAAAACGACATAATGCTGGCTGGTGAACATCGTGTCTTTTTCCGTTACTATATGCTCTATATATTGCAGGCTGTCCTCAGCGGCTTTGGCAGCTTCCGGGTCAGTTTCGCTCATCGGCAAAGCGGATACATAAGTGAAAATATCTTTTGTGAGGTAATGCTTTGTAGAAGGATTGGAGGCTTCTACTTTGGTCAGCATTCTATCATACAGAATATTGGGATTCAGTGTAAATTCTTCAATAATTTTACTTTTATCGTCGTTATACTTTTTGTAATTGACATTAAAATGGCGCATAAATCCATCCATTTTATCGCCTTCATAGGTCACCACATAATCATTCATCACGACAGGCGTTGCCTTGGGCAAAATCATATTAATCCGAGAATCTTCCGCACTAAATCCTTCTATCGCACTCGTGTCCATAAAGCCCTTTGAGATCACTTCTTTTTTTGCACCAGAAAAAATAATGCCTAGCAGCATCAGCCCAAAACCAATATGTCCAACTGCCGAACCCGAAATTTTTATCTTGCCGCGCAATACGGTTATGACATAATCCAGATTGATAACAATCGTGAATAAGCCAGCAATCATCAATAAAACATATTGCCAGACACCAATACCACTTAGGTAAGAGATCAACACGCCGCCCACCACACTTAACACAAGCGCAATAAGAATATGCTTCATAAAATTCCGCCGTCGTTTATCCGTCATTTTATCTTCGCGATAGCGCATAAACTGAGCAAGACCAGAAAGAATACCCACAAAAACACCAATCCAGAGTTGGTACTTATTATAATGTGCCACCACATCGACTGGCGGACTCATATCAATCGCGTTTCCGCCAAACAGTTCTGAGAAAAAAGTCCCTACTTTATTAAAAACAGGAATGGAAGTGGTAAACGAAATCAGCACCGTAGAAAAAATCAGCACCAGAGAACCAATGAACATCCAAAACTCTTTAGAATAGGCACTCTCTTCTTTTTTAGGCGAAGGAATTTCTTTTCTTTTTTTGAATAATAAAAATAAAGGCGGAATCAGAAAGGTCAGAATAAAAGCGACCAGTTGCCATTCCAGCCCCATTTCTGTAAAGGCATGAACGGAAGTATCGCCCAGCACACCACTTCGAGTCAGGAAAGTAGAATATAAAATCAGTACAAAAGTCAGGATAAAAAACAGATAAGTTGCTTTGATAGAATAACCCGTGTTTTTCGCCACCAGTCCAGTATGAATGCCGGCAACCAAAACAATCCAGGGCACTAAAGACATGTTTTCCACAGGATCCCAAGCCCAGTAACCACCAAAACTTAAAGCCTCATAAGCCCAGGCACCACCCATCAAAATTCCTGTTCCCAGAATCGCACCGGAAAATAAAGCCCAGGGCAAAGCAGGTTTTAGCCATTCTTTATGTTTGCCCGTCCATAGTCCAGCTACTGCATAACAAAACGGAATTGCTGTAGAAGCAAAACCCAAAAACAAAGTCGGCGGATGAATGGTCATCCAGTAATTTTGTAGCAGTGGGTTCAGTCCTTTTCCTTTCAGCAGTCCTACATAATCGGGGCGCGAAAAAATAGGCGCATCAAACATATCGCGTACTAGTATAAAGGGACTAGAACCTATTTTGGTAAAATCATTGCCATGATAAAAATACACCCCCAGTATCATGGTCAGGATAAAAAACTGAATGCAGGACAAGATAGAAATCACAGGGGCTTCCCATCGTTTTGCCACAAAAATCAAAATCATCCCCAAGACAGCATGCCAGAACAGCCAGAGGATAAAGCTTCCTTCCTGTCCTTCCCAGAAAGCAGAAAAAATATAACTAAAATCTAGGTCGGAAGATACATGCTCCATCGCATAATTATACTCATAATACTGATTCAGCATGATATATAAAACCGTACCCGCAATACCAAAAACTGCCAGACTATGCACCGTAAATGCACCCCGCCCAATACGCAACCAGCCGCTTTGCACAGCCAAGCCTTCAGCAGTTTCATCGCGCAGACCAATACGTGTCGCAAAAAAATAGCTGACCGCAGCCAGCATACTTCCCACAAAACCCAAAATGACCAAAAAGTGTCCTAATTGTCCTGGGAGTAGGTGTTCGTTTAAGTATTCCATACTAATGTAAAATTCCAAAATGGGAAATTCCAAATTCCAAAACGGGTCAGGCTGGAAGCCTGATGTACTTTGGAATTTGAAATTTCCAACTTTGGTGCTTTTATTTATTCTCTGTGTAAACTTTCTCTTTCAACTGAATTTCCTCATCCGTGTATTTGGATGGACATTTCATCAGCATATCGGTCGCTATAAATTCGTCACCTTTCATTGTCCCCGTCAATACCAATTCTTCAGAACGTTCAAAATCCTGTGGCTTGGTGCCGATATAGCCGACCTTTTTCTCCATACCTTTTTTATCCTTCATATAAAAGGAAAAATAATTAGCATCTTCTTCAGGATTATACTCCATTGGTTTGTCTTTCGACAAATAACCAACAATCTGATGTTTGCCTTCTGGCTGGCTCATGGCTTTCTCAAAATTGGAATACGTACTCATGTCACCTGCCGCGAAAACAAGTGCCAACATGCCGAGCGCGATAACGCCGATGGCTATGATATTTGTTTTTTTCATTTTCTTATTTTTTTTAAAACCGTTGATTCAGTTCTTCAATGAACTGATGGTATTGTTGATGGTTTTTTATTTTTTTAATGTCTAATTGCTCAAAAATATCAGCAGCGTCTGATTCTTTATATTTCCCTTTCGGACTTTTCGCTGTCTTTGTTTTCAATAATTCTTTGGGTTCAGCCTGATACATTGGATTCCCTTTAAAAGCAATATTAACGCTATAAAGTTGATTAAAAGTTTTGATATCAGCGAGTATTAAGGCTTCCAGTTCGTAAATATTGAGCAAGAAAACACCTTTCCCATTAGCACCTTTTTCATCAAGTATTTCAAACCAATTTTGTCTGGCTTTTATTTTCTTTTCCTCCGAAGGAAATCCATCAAGATCTCGGATGTAAATGACAAAATTGAGCTTTTCTAATCTAAACCTCCTACCCAATTCATCAATTGCCTTTCTTGAAGGCTTACCATTTTTACCATCTAATTGACTGCCTCTTATATTTCCCAATAACACTAAAAACTGAATATTTTTACTTTCATATTCTTTCTCCAGTATACTTTTGATGGGTTTGGAGTCATTACTCGGATGTTCACCAATGATACCTATTTTTATCATACAATTGCTCTTTCAAGGTCAGCATTAATCCAGTAATCTCTTAGCCACCCCTCCTCATCCATATAAGTTTGAGTCCTTTCTTTCTGCTCTTTTGTAAGATGGCGCATAGTAGTCCCTTTATCCTTATCATATTCTGTGATGATAATCCTATCTAAATCATCTTGTCCGAGTACATCCAATACCATTGGTGCATGAGTCGTAAGAATGATTTGTTTATCTTCAGCCTGTTCCAGCAGGAAATCCATCAACCGAAATAGTTGGTCAGGATGTATCCCTAATTCAGGTTCTTCTATAAGTATTGGTCCTTTATAAGCAGATACTGCTGTCACTTCCGTTACAATATAAAAGAGACGCTTTGTGCCGTCAGATAACTGATGCCATCTCAGCCATTGTCCTTCTATTAAATATTCATAGCCTATATTATCAAACAAGTATTCTCCGTTTTTTTCTAAAACTCTGTATCCTTCCTTGATTCTCAAGTCTTTTATCGGAGTATATCTATGTAAGTTATTTATTATTCTATTGTCAAGTTTTATTTTACTAAGACTGTAAGTCCCACCTATAACACTCACCGTTTCCTCAATCTGATGAAGTGAAAGTAAAAAATTCTTACAAATACTTTCAATTAAAGCACGAGCCGATGAATGTCCGACTTTCAATCCTTTAATTGTGTAGGTAATTCCCCTATTTTCTTCCCCTCTTACTCTGCCACTAGCCTTGAAGTGAACATCTTCTGTAATACCTTGTAAATCTGGGAGTGAGTTTGATATTTTTAAAAGACTACTTTTAAACCCAGAATGCAATATCATAAACACAAGTGAATTTGGATGTATCTGAAATGTTGATTTTTCTAATATTTTTTCCTCTTCAACATCATCTATTTTTACTGAATGTTTATATTCAAATATAAACGTATCATTATTTAGCAAGGGAAGAATTTCGTATGAGAATGTAGAGTATTTACTATTTGAGTCGTCTTTAATTGTACTTTTAAACAAAATTTCTTCATTATCAAAATTACGAGAAACACTTTTAAACCCCTCACACAAAAAATCCACAAAATTAGTCTTCCCACTCCCATTCGGACCAATAATAATATTCAGTCCAGGCAGCAGGTCAATTTCCATCTTGTAAATAGACTTATAACCGCCCAATTCAACATGAGAAATATAGACTGATGTATCTTTAGTTTTGTTCATACCAATAATGCTATTCGCTATCTGGTTTTGAGTTTGAATTTACCCAAAAGCCACCCCATTCACCGCTTCTACGCCAGTGATTTCCGGGATTTTATTTTTAATCGCCTGTTCCAATCCTGCTTTCATGGTCATAATACTCATCTGACAATTCTCGCAAGTCCCAAGCCAACGTACCTGTACCCTCATATCTTCGGTGACTTCTACCACTTCCACATTGCCACCATCGGCAACAAGATGCGGACGAACGGTGTCTATCGCCGTATTGATCTTCTGAATCAGTTGTTCTTTTTCTGTAATGGACATCTGTATTGATTGAATTTTATTATTTCGTTTTTTAGTCGTCGAATAAAGTATTTTGCGCAGCAAAAAAGAAACTAATTACCAATCCCTATTTCCCTAATACCCTAGTTACCAAATACCCCAAATCACCCAGTAACAATCTTCACCGTATCTGTTGCCGCAATATTTTCGTTCCTCAAATTAATTTGTCGCAAGGCATTTCTCGCCACTTCTGTAAAAGCATTTGCCACTATGCCCGCTTGCAAAATAGCGGGCTGCCCGGCATCTCCTGCTTCTCTTATGCTTTGTACAATCGGTATTTGTCCCATCAAGACAGTCTTGGCTTTTTCTGCCAGACGCTTGCCACCGCCCTGACCAAACAGGTAATACTTATTATTCGGTAATTCTTCTGGTGTAAACCAAGACATATTTTCTACAACTCCCAGTATCGGCACATTGACATTTGGCAATAAAAACATATTCATTGCCTTAATCGCATCAGCTACCGCAACTTCCTGTGGCGTAGTGACCATGATTGCGCCTGTGACAGGAACAGTCTGCACCATCGTCAGTTGAACATCTCCTGTCCCTGGTGGCAAATCGACAATCAGGTAGTCCAATTCTGGCCATAAGCAGTCATTGAAAAACTGTTTGATAATTCCGCCTAGCCTTGGACCACGCAAAACCACTGCCTGCTCTGCTTCTATAATAAAGCCAATGGAAATCACCGATAAACCATAAGCCTCCAAAGGTACAATTTTATGTTGTCCATAAACTTCCTGCACCTTAGGGCGCTGACCCTGCAAGCCCAACATTGTGGGAATGGACGGTCCATATACATCCGCATCTATCAAACCCACTCTTGCCCCCAATTGTTGCAAACCTAAAGCTAGATTGATCGCAACTGTAGATTTCCCTACACCACCTTTCCCTGAAGCTACTGCAATAATATTTTGCACCTGTGGCAATGCTTTTTCACCTGCATCTGCAAAAGGGCTTTTCATGCTGAGGTGTACATGTACATTCGCCTGTGGATAGATTTCATTCACAGCCGCTATACAGGCAAAATTGACCTGCGATTTTGTATCTCCATCCACATTAGGCAACACAACGGTAAAGCTGACATTATCACCTTCTACCTGTAAGTTCTCCACCATTCTCATAGAAATGAGGTCTTTGCCCGTCTTTGGGTCATTGACCTTTTCCAATGCTGCTATAATTTTTGTTTTTTCTATTGCCATTTTTTGTAAATACAAATTCAAATATCAAATTCAAACTCAAATGCTGAATCATCCTGCAAAAATAGTAACAATCTATGAGTTATTTAGTTGATTTTGAGATTATGTTTAAGCAATCCTATTAACAAAAAAACAGCCTGCCCTACATTTGTACTTATTGTGAATTTATTATATATTTGTAATATTAAATAATTTTAATATTCGTATGTTGCATGTATACATTTCTACTATAATACTCCATTCCAGGTATTTTTAATAGGTTTTTTATTTTTCAATAATTTAAATTCTTTTTTGAATTATTAAAAAGTAAATGATTTAAATTCCTGACTACCATATTCATACAATTGAAAAACAGCTTTGTTTTCTTAATTTTCCCTCATTTATTGTCCTGCACCTCATGTTGTTTCCATATAGTTTCGCGCTTAAATAGAAACACATTTTTTTCACTATACAAAACACTTATAAAATGAAAAAACAAACAATTCTTCTGATGCTTACCCTTTTGATGATAAGCTCCTCGTTTACACAAGCACAAGATGACAACGTCATCGAACTCCCTACAGCCATCAATAATACCGGGATAGCAGTAGCTGGTGCAGATGCGAGTGCTTTGCTGGATGTAATCTCTACCGATCGAGGTGTATTGATTCCGCGTATGCGCCAGCTACAGCGTGACGCTATTCTCAGCCCAGCACAGGGTTTATTGATTTTCCAGACCGATGGTAATACTGGATTTTATTATTATGATGGCAATAACTGGACACAGCTTGGCGGCGGTTCAGTAGCAGCAGGCGACCGGATAGAGGACGCGGATGGTGACACCCGTGTACACACCGAAGAATCACCTGATGAAGACCTGATTCGTTTTGACATAGCTGGTACGGAAAGAATGAGGCTGGAGTCCGACGTGCTCAGAATGAATGCTGAAATGTACTTTAATGCAGGATTTCTAGGCAACCCCGGCGACAAAATTGCGCTGAATGGTAATACGATTGATGGAACGAGTATGACCGGACTGGGTTATGAAGTTTCACCTTATACAAATCTCGATGGCACTATTTCTCAATTCGACGACCTGTATTCGAGAGCGGAAGGCGCACATCGTTGGTACACGAATGTACTGGCTGATGGCGGGCTTGGCGCCTCCTCAATGGTACTCGACAGAGATGGCAATCTTGGTATTGGCACACATACGCCTGAAACACCACTGGATGTTGCAGGTGTCATGCGCTCTTCTTCTACCGTTCCTGAGTTGGAATTATATGATACTGCCGCTGCCGAAAACAGAATAGAAGCTTCTTTACGAGAAAACGGCAATATCATCTATTTAGAAAGTTACTGGGGAGATTTGAGATTCCGTTCTGGTGATGCGGGGACACCGAGTACAAGAATGACTGTTGATGGTCCGACTGGTAATATAGGAATTGGGACGACTACCCCTGTTGAAAAATTGCATATCATCAACGGCACAGATGTTACTGGAACAGGCGGTGGCTTAATACAATTAGGAAATTCTTCTGATCTCAATATGGGGATTGATGAAAATGAAATACAAGCTAGAAATAACGGTGCTACCAGCACTTTAATGATGCAACGTGCAGGAGGGAATCTCTTACTTTGTGGTTTAGAAAATGGAAGTGTTGGTATTGGCGTTTCAAGTTCAGCCAACATTCCTGTTGGCTATCTATTAGCTGTTGATGGGAATGTAATTGCAGAAGAAGTCCGTGTTGAGCTATCTGGTTCCTGGCCTGACTATGTTTTTCAGGATGATTACCAACTACCTACTGTTGAGGAATTGAAAGAGTCCATTGAAAAAAACGGACACTTACCAGGTGTTCCATCAGCAAAAGAGATTGAGAATGATGGACTACATCTTGGCGATATGCAAAAACGTATGATGGAAAAAATTGAAGAACTGACGCTCTACGTCATTCAGTTGTCCGAGGAAAATCAAGCCATTAAAGCTGAATTATCATCACTTAAAAATCAATCAAAATGATAAAATATATTTTTATACTTTCAAGCATTTTATGCGGCATAGTTAACGTTTTATTTGCACAGGTACAAAATCGGGAACATTACATCCATCAGCCTACCTTTGAAAACACGATGTCCGGTATTTTAGATGGTAATGTGAAAGGCTATCAATATACCGTAGGCGATGAAAATGGGGTGCTTTTTACAGAGGTATTTGGCGATAGAAGGAGTGCTACAGATAATGGAGGAACTGCTGCAAGTTGGACAAGTTCTAATAAAATGATTGGTGCCAGTACGGCTAAAATGGTCTGTGCAGTTGCAATCATGAACATATTGGAATCAACCGCAATATCAGGTGCACCTACACTAGATGATAAACTTGACATTTTACTACAAGACTATATCCCTATACGATGGAGAGCCTTGATAAATGGAAATGAAGACCAGATTACCTTACGGCATTTGATGAACCATCAGAGTGGTATATATGCCGGCATTGGAGGTTCAGGGTCGCGGAATCCTAAGCCTGCCTTAGCCGCTACTATGAATAATGCTTTACCTGCACCATATCTTTACAAAAACGTGAACTTTGATCTGGCTGGAATCATGATTATCTACTTGGCCTATCCAGTCACTATGAGTAATTTAGAGGCAATTTTAGCCAATTCTACTGATGCCAGCTATGATGCAGCAATGGAGGCAAATATGATGAGTCTCTATGAGGATTATGTCCAAAATAATATCTTCCAACCAGCTGGCATCAATGTTTCCTGTGGTTTATATGCTGCAAATCCCAGCGCAGCAGAGGTCTATCAATACAGTAGTGAAAGTGATGAAAATGGATTCCATATTGGTGATGTACCCACCTGCATGTCAAATGGCTGGATCTGGTCGACAGCGGATATGACAAGATTTATTCAAAAATGGACCAATCCACAACTGCCAGGCAACATACTGACGGCGGCCTCTGTCAGCAGGATAAATGATTTTCCCAATAGTGCCACAACAACTCCACTAGGGTGGAATAGAAATCAGGATACAGATATTGGTGAGGGATACGGACATGGTGGTGGATGGTGGCTCAACGGCAATCAATATAATTCCAGTATGATGCTGACCGAGGATAATGTCATCATGAATATCCATGTGAATTGTGCCTCAACAGTACCCAACAATACCAATCATGCTGCAAATATGCGCGTTGCCTATAATGATGCGGTTTGCGCACCTAATATTATATTAACAGAAAGTATAATGAAAAAATACAATAGCGCAGGAAATACCATTACCACTTTTTTAACAACGACAGCAGATAATAGTGAAACGAATGTTTTTAAAGCGGGACAGAGAATAACACTCAATCCCGGTTTTAGAGCTGTCCCAGGGTCTGTATTTCGAGCTTATATTGACACTTGTGATAATCTGCCAACGGAATGACTCATAGTTTCTTTCCGACAGCATACAAGCATTTTAAACTGCTATACACTATTCCTGAATTTCCCCCGCTGGCGGGGAAATTCAGTATTTCAGTCATTATTTTTATGAATATTTCAGACTTTCTGCTCAAATGAGAAATTGCTGTTCGGATATTCAAGGAAGTTCTGATTGTTAGTTTTCAACAACTCGCAACCCCATTGAATATCGAATGACGAAGTAATTTATTAGACTTTGGACGCGAGAAGCGAGAGGCGGGAAGCGAGACACTAAACAGTTTATAATCAGTATTTTATTTTTTCCTTGAAAAAATCAGTCAAAATCATTTAAATGCTGATTACCAGCATTATATAGTCTCGCTTCTCGCTTCCGGCCTCTTTTCGTCCAAAGTCCATTACTTAACCGACCCACAACTCAAAAAAATCCAAAAAAGAAAATTCCAAAAACAACCCACAACCCACAACCCACAACCCGCAACCCACAACCCGCAACCCGCAACCCGCAACTCGCCAACCCACAACTCGCAACTCACCAACCCGCAACCCGCAACCCACAACCCACAACCCACAACCCACAACCCGCCAACCCGCCAACCCGCAACCCACAACCCGCCAACCCGCAACCCGCAACTCACCAACCCGCAACCCGCAACTCACCAACCCGCAACCCGCAACTCACCAACCCGCAACTCACCAACCCGCAACCCACAACTCACCAACCCACCATCACTCCCCCAAAGCCCAAACCCAGCCTCCACTCACATCCATATAACCAATCTTATTTCCCTGTTCAATGCGGAGCAGACCTTCACCTACATAACGAATCAACTCATACTCTGGCTCTAAGAGAACTTCGCCGCGTATATTGGCGATACCTGAAAAACGTTTCACTTGCACCGTCGCATAACCCTTGTCGAATGGAAAAATCTTATTGAATTTGGGTGCGATAAGCATGATGCCTTTATGACTCAGCAGCCCCCAGCGATTTTGATATTTGATGGGGGCGACGCCATATTGAAAAGGCATAGCATCCTGGAAGTAGCCTTTGTACAAACTGCCATTTTGAGTAATGAAATAATGTTGATGATTGCGAGTGCGCACTAAGCCACGACCTTCCGTGAAAGCCAGCAAACTGGTAACTTTGGGTTGGATGAAATAATTTCCAGAGGCATCGATTAAACCCGAATTGCGGTAACCCATATAGACCACTGCTTTGCCCTGCTCAAAATCCTGACATTTGGAATACTGAGCAGGCACGACTTCTTGTCCTTCTTTATTGACAAAACCCCAACGACCTTTTTGTATAAATCGCCCATGACCTTCTTTGAAAGGCTCTGCACGAGTGTATTTTGGTGTAATGATTTCCTGACCGGAACTGCTGATGTAACCAAAGCGATTATTGACCTTCACAAGGGCTACGCCGTCGCTGAGCGGATCTATTTTTTGGTATCGCTGAGACGTTAGTTTTTCGCCCTGACGATCAATTAATCCATAAGCCAGACTGTTGCTGTTGAGCTGTACAATGGCGACGCCTTCTTCTGAAAAGGGTTCGATTTTCCGATATTTAGGTTTTAAGATAAACGTGCCTTGAGGATTGATGAGGGCATATTCATTGCTGACACGCACCCTGGCCATACCATTATCAAAATCAAAACATTCGTGAAAAGTTGGTTTAATAACTGTATTGCCGCGCTTGTCGATATAGCCAATAAAACTGCCGCTTTCCCGTGCCCAGGCCATATCTTCACGGAAGTTGCCAACCTTGCGGAATTTATGCTCAATCACCAAGTCGCCATTGGTGTTGATGTAGCCCCATTTTCGTTGATGCCGCACCGCTGCAAGACCTTCGCTAAAAGCCTGTACCTTTTCATATTTGAATGGCGTAATTAGTTTTCCACGTGTATCGGCAAAAGCCCACTTATTGCCTTTCTTTAGTCCAATTCTATCTTCTGAACAAGCAGCCACTTCATCATAAACAGCCTCTATAATGACCTTGCCTGTGGAGTCAATCACGCCGTATTTTTCTCTGTTGGCCACAATGCGTAAAATCTGATTTTCAGCATCGCTTACAAAAGCAATATCGTCAAATTCGGGGTCTAATAATGTGCCGCCATCCTGGTCGATCATACCCCATTTACCTGAGATTTTGACCAATGCAATGCCCTTTTCATAATCACGTGCCATTTCGTAGCCAGGTGGAATGATGATTTTGCCCAGCGTATCTATATAGCCCCATTCGCAATCCTCACATTCGAGCGTCCCTTCGCGTAGCAGATTGAGGTCGTACTTGGTCATGCTTTCCATGGTTTTTCCAGCCATGATTCCATCCAGATGTTCTTTTAAAGTCCCCAGGTGATATTTTTCTTTGGGGGATTTCACTAATATCCTGCCTTTCCAGCTTGCGCGGGCACGACCGTCTTTAAATTCACCAATCCAGCGACAATTGTCTTCTATGACGCCACCCTTACGGGAAATGAGTCCCTGCCGACCATCTACAAAAATACAACGGGCAGCAGGAAGGCTGCGGTCTGTAATATCTTCCATCCGAATGTCCACAATATTGAGCTGGGTAGAAAGCATCCCTCTGTCATTATTGACCAGTCCAAAAACAGTATGAAACTTGAAGCGAGTGCGATCGAAAGATTGCTCAGAAACAGCTTTTCGAGAGACCAGCGTAAAACCTAAATTTCGATAAATCTGAATGCTTTCATAAGTGGGTGCAATCACAATTTTGCCTGTTTCCCGTTCACGCAAACCCCATCTGTTTTGTACCACATTAACATACCACTCGTATTTCGGAAGCAGATTTTGTTCCCATTCATCACCAAAGCCACGTCGGTTTGTGCGAGTAGGGCGGGCTTTACTTTTGATTTTTATCGTCCCGTATTTTTTAAAATTATCTTCTTCTGTAATTTCGCCTGTTTCATCAAAACTAAGGATGCTGAGTTGCTCATTGAGATAAGCTTTGGCGGTATTATTATCAATGCTGATTCGCTCATATTTTGGCTGGATGACCAATTTGCCTTGCAAATTAACGACACCAAAAAGTCCGTTTTTTCTAACAGTGGCAACATTCCCCGAAAGGGGCGCAATATAATCGTATTCAATAGGAATAATAATTTCGCCACCAACCTGCGCGACGCCCCATTTTCTGTTTTGTTGTACCCTGAAAAGATTGGGTCCATAATATTCTATGCCATCGTATTCGGCAGGAAAAAGTAGATTACCCTGCGTGTCCATCAGTCCGGTTTTACCATTTTTCAGACAATAAGCATATTGGGACGACAGGACACGAAAATGATGGAAATCGCCTTGCGTGATGACCTTTCGGGCAGGGGAGGAGTAGAGCGCGGTTTCGTCTTTGCCATCCAGGACAATAAAATTGTCATTTAGTTTTTCAAACTGCTGCCATTCATGTTGTAGCAGTTCTGCTCCAGCTCGACTACTAGCTCCCCAGTATGCTCCTTTTTTATGAAAAAACAGGCTGTCATTATGAATTGCAATATCATGATAAGCCGTTTGTAAAATAAGCTTACCCTGAATATCAATCAAGCCTAGCCCGAGCAGGCTGTCGCGACTTAGTACATAATCATCTTTATAAATGCGAAGTTCATCATACAAAGGCGCGCAAATTCGACGACCGGAAGCATGTACCATGCCCCATTTTTCATTATTAGTATAAGCTATAAATTGGTTGTCCCGGACTTCGAGTAATTGGTAAGGTTCATCGAGAATAGTTTGCCTGTTGAGGTTGATGACCGTCCATTTTTTATTATTATAAACAGCAAATAAAAAGTCATTGAGGATATTAATATCATCATAATTGGCAGGCAAGATTATTTTGCCATTACGGTCAATGAGCCCAACCAATCCGTTTTGTTGAATAATAGCATAAGCGCCATCAAATGCACCGATGATGTCATAGACAGGTTCTACAACAAGTACTCCTTTTGTATCCATCAAGCCCCATTTTCCTTTGATTTTCACAGGATGACGTTGTTGGGCAATCAGACATAAAGGGACGAGTAGCAGTAGGATAGTTTGGATTGAACGCATAGCTTGGTTAATTACGAATTACGAATCTGTAAATTACGAATTACTAATGAGGCAATTAGGAATAATTACATTTGAATTACAACGTAAAAAACGAAAAAGGATACAGGTTTGGTGTGTAGGGAGGCTGAGTGATTAAGTTATTAAGTGGATTGAGTGAATCTTTTGCTTTGCAAAATGCACTAGTAGTTCTTCCAGTTAATAATGTCGGGTAAATTAAATTTTATATCTTTTGAGTCAGGTTTTGGTGCAAATTGTTCTATTGCTATGATTGTTAAATTGTTATCGTGATTTTTTGCGCAGCAAAAAACAATAGCAATGAAGC
>CALFBH010000006.1 GCA_937951615.1 uncultured Saprospiraceae bacterium
GAAGGATTTACGCCTGAATTGGGACTGAATACGAAAGTAGTTGATTTATCTCGTTTTGCCTCTGCCATGTACTTCATTGTACTGGATGACGGAACGCAGCAATCAGTTGAAAAGGTTGTTAGAAAATAAAGCAACCTGATAATTATACAAGCCGCATCTCGAAAGGGGTGCGGCTTTTTTAATGCATATTCACAGTGACGAAACCATTATCTAAAGTCTAAACAATAAATCTGATAATTATGTACGGTATGAACATGGGCTATATGCTCATTACAGTTATTACAGCCGCCATAGGCGGACTTGTAGGCAAAGTATTACAAAAGAAAATTCAAAAATACCTTCAAGTGCCTATGCGCTCTGGTTTATCTGGTGCACAGGTAGCGAAGCAAATGCTGGAACATTACGGTTTACACGATGTCCGTATTGTAGAAGGGCAGGGTTTTTTGACAGATCATTATAATCCACAAACAAAAACAATCAGCCTGAGTCCAAATATTTATCAGGGAACAAGTGTAGCTTCTGCTGCGGTTGCAGCGCATGAATGTGGACACGCAGTACAACATGCCGAATCTTACGGCTTTTTGAAAATGCGTTCTGCCATTGTACCTATCGTACAATTTTCTTCAAAAATGCAGCAATTTGTTCTGATGGGTGCTTTTATGGGCGTTGGTTTAGGAGAGGCTATAGGGAATACCTTGATGATGGCAGCTATCGCTGTATTTAGTATTACAGCTTTGTTTTCTTTCATTACATTGCCTGTTGAATTTGATGCCAGTAAGCGTGCATTAGCATGGTTGGATGAAACAGGTATTACACAAGGCGAAGAATACGACGGAGCTAAAGATGCGCTTAAATGGGCAGCGATGACTTATGTGGCAGCGGCTTTATCTGCATTGATTATGGTGCTTTACCTGCTTACTCGTTTGCAGAGCAGAAGAAGATAAGATATGCCAAAAGGCAATAAAAACGGATGAAGCCATGGTTTTCATCCGTTTTTTTATGTCTACCTCATTCCTTACCTTTGGAAAAGGATAATGAGTGGATGATGAAATGATAGAATAAATGAGGAAAGCCATTCATTTCGCATCAAACCAATTACTGGTCACAAGTTATCAATCACCACGCCATGAGCATTCAGTTATCTTCCAAACTTCCCAATATCGGCACGACGATTTTCACCGTCATGAGTGCTTTAGCCAATCAACATAAGGCAATTAATCTGTCTCAGGGTTTTCCAAATTATGACTGTGATCCCGTCCTCAAAGACCTAGTCGCAAAGTATATACAGGAAGGTTATAATCAATACGCTCCTATGGGCGGTCTGCCTGAACTCAATGAACAAATCTATGCTAAAATTGCCAAGCTATATGATGTGCAGGTACATCCTGAAACAGAAATCACGATTACCGCAGGAGCAACGCAGGCGGTTTATACAGCAGTGACGGCTTTTGTGCAGGCGGGTGACGAGGTCATTTTGATTGAGCCTGCTTACGACTGCTATCGCCCGGCTGTGGAGTTATGTGGCGGGATTCCTGTGCCTTATGAATTGTCGAAACCCGACTATAAAGTAGATTGGCAGGCTTTTGAGCAGCTCATCACTCCAAAGACAAAAATGATTATGCTCAATACCCCACATAATCCCTCGGGGACAATTTTCTCAAAGGAAGATATGCTGGAATTACAGCGCATCACTGAAGGCACGAACATCATTGTTTTATGCGATGAAGTCTATGAGCATATTGTATTTGACGGACAGGAACATCAAAGTATATTGCGTTTTCCCGACTTATTTGAACGGAGTATTGCAACCTATTCTTTTGGGAAAACCTTTCATAATACTGGCTGGAAAATGGGCTATGCCGTAGCTCCTGAATATCTGATGGATGAATTTAGAAAGGTTCATCAATTTAATGTATTTTGTGTCAATCGACCTATGCAGCACGCGCTTGCTGATTACATGAAAAATGCTGATAATTATTTGGATTTGAGTCCGTTTTATCAAAGGAAAAGAGATTTTTTTGGATCAGCTATTCAAGCGTCTAGATTTAAACCTATTGCCTGTAAAGGCACTTATTTTCAGGCTGTGGATTATAGTGCGATTAGCGACGAACCAGATACCGAATTTGCTAAACGACTGACACGGGAACATGGCGTAGGTGCTATTCCAGTTTCTGTATTTTATAGCTCAGGAAAAGATGAAAAAGTGGTACGGTTTTGTTTTGCCAAAACAGAAGATATGCTGGAACGGGCGGGAGAATTACTTTGTAAGGTATAATTTTTATTCTTGATATTTTCTGTACTTTTACCATTATGGCAGTAAATAAAGACACCAAAAATTTCGGGGCGTACATTGATCGCACGATAAAAGTAATTAAGCTGAATTATCTGAAAGCCTTCAAAGAGGCAGGGATTGATTTAACGACAGAGCAATGGGTTATCATGGATAGCCTGTATAAAAATAATGGCGTTTCACAGACGGATTTGGCCAATGGAAGTTTCAAAAATGCACCAACTGTTTCCCGCATCATCGACCTGATGTGTAAAAAGAACTTAACTACGCGGCAGCGATTTGAAAATGACCGCCGTCGATATAAAATATTCTTAACCGAAGAAGGACAAGCTACGTATGAAAAAGCATTGCCTATTGTAGAAGAATTGAGACGACAGGGATGGGAAGGGCTTTCTGATGAAGACTATGAGGTTTTTCTGCGTATCATGAATCAGATTTTTCAGAATTTTGAATAGAAAACTTATTATGCGATCAACCAATATATGGATATTCACTGTATTCAGCAGTCTTATTTTTACTGCTTGTACTACCAACCTTGCTATAAACCGTCAGCCAGATTCATTAGCGGCAATAACTCCTGATTCAGATAGTCATCAATCAGGTAAGTTGAAAATATCAATTGATAAGGTTGGGGCGTATGTGAACAAGACGAGACGTGTTTCGATTAAATTAAAAGTTGAAGGATTTGATGCAAAGGACATTAAGGGATACAAATTAGAGCGGTCTCTTTTAAGCAATGGAGAGGAATTAAAATTGTCAGAAGGAGGGGAGTCACCTACTGCACTAGCTAGAGGAAGTATAGAGCTTAAAGAAAGAGGCAAGTGGTTTAGGTCCGTTAGTAGACGGCAGCCACATGATCCGTATGTAAAAGAGTTTGTGAAAGAAAATATATTTTATGTACCACCAATATATGCCAGGATTGACGAAGCCATTAATACTGTTGACTTAAAAGGTGAAATAACACTTATCGTGGCTTCAGAAGAAAATAAATGTTTATGCGAAGTTGAAGATTTTCTCGCTGAGGGAAAACTCACAGAGCAGCCTTTTGAATTTAATGGGGGTATTATATCTTTTAAAGAAGAGCCTGCTTATAGTACAGAGGAGCTTAATGATAATCACTTAGTACATAATATGGTTTTTCAAGTTGATGATCTGGAAAGGTCTCTCTTTAATGTATATTTTAAAGATAGTAGTGGTAAAGAACGAGGTAAAAGTGGTGACGGATATGGGCATCGCCCACCCGAAACAACCTATCTTTTAAGGACTGGTTTTATGGATGAAAAACCAGATAAAGACTGGAAAATGGTCATGATTTATGGACACGAGAATTGTAGACAGACTATTCCTTTTCATTTTAAAAATATTGACGTAAGCTCTAAGTAGAAGTTTAAGTCTTAGGGTACATTTCATAGATTATTTAGCAAGTTATTTGCATAAGTCAATTATTTTAAATAATTTTGTTGCCACAACAACTATTGCTAAAGCAATTTAAAAATAATGCCATGTTTGATACTGTAACAACAATGCCCAAACTACATAAAGATGCTGGAGATTTTATGCCAATCAATGGCACAGATTATCTGGAGCTTTATGTGAGCAATGCAAAACAGGCGGCGCACTTTTATAAATCAGCAATGGGATTCAAGTCTCTGGCTTATGCGGGCTTGGAAACGGGATTGCGCGACAGAGAATCTTATGTGGTGGAACAGGACAAAATACGTTTGGTACTGACTTCGCCGCTGACCAGTGGTACGGAAATTGGCAGACACATTGACCAGCATGGAGATGGTGTAAAGGTGACGGCTCTTTGGGTGGACGATGCCACTTATGCTTATAAAGCAGCGATGAAGCGGGGTGCAAAATCGTTTATGACGCCTACTGTAGAGAAAGACGAATATGGTCAAGTCGTGCGTTCAGGTATTCATACTTATGGAGATGTCGTGCATGTTTTTGTAGAGCGGAAAGATTATAAGGGCATATTTTTACCCGGCTATAAAGCATGGAAGACTAGCTATAATCCAACTCCTGTCGGTTTAAAATTCGTCGATCACATGGTCGGTAATGTTGAATTGGGTAAAATGAATGAATGGGTAAAGTTCTACCAAGACGTTATGGGCTTTACGCAAATTATGTCTTTCGACGATAAAGAAATTTCGACAGAATATACGGCGCTGATGAGTAAGGTGATGAGCAATGGCAATGGGCGTATTAAATTCCCCATCAACGAACCAGCACCTGGTTTGAAAAAATCGCAGGTAGATGAATATCTTGAGTTTTATGAGGGAGCTGGTGTACAGCATATTGCACTAGCGACAGATGATATTATTGATACGGTCAGACAATTACGAGATAGAGGCATTGAGTTTTTGCAAGTGCCGAGTACTTATTATGATGTTTTGCATGAGCGCGTAGGGGAGATAGATGAGGATATTGCACCACTTAGAGAACTGGGTATTTTGGTCGACCGGGACGAAGAAGGTTATTTGCTGCAAATTTTCACAAAAACAGTGCAAGCAAGACCGACCATGTTTTTTGAAATCATTCAGCGAAAAGGAGCAACTTCATTCGGGAAAGGAAATTTCAAAGCACTTTTTGAAGCATTAGAAAGAGAACAAGAGCTAAGAGGAACGCTCTAGCTAAAGATTTAATACAACCTTATCAATTCACCCTGATTGTTATGAAAAGTACACCCTGCGTTTTGCAGGGTGTTTTTTGTTAACAGAAAAGGGAACTGCTTTACAGCAATTCCCTTCATAAATTTTAAACACCACTTATGGGCATTTAATTTCATTTTTAATGTACTTACTTAGCCATAGCTTTACGTACAGCACCAATGATAGCCATCAGAACGCCTCCTCCGAGAACGCCTCCTCCGGCAGTACCAAGAATGCCCATCAAATCCATGCCTCCAGTGGACATACCTAGCATGCCCATCAGAGCATTGCCTCCTAATGCACCACCAGCAATTCCAGCAACAGAATTCCATAGTGTACCCATAGAAGAACCTTTCATTAATGAACCAGCTACGTTGCCTCCAATGGCACCGCTAAGCAAAGAAATAATTTGTGGCAGTAAACTTCCCATAATTAAAAATTTAAATTGGTTAGATAAAAGATGATTGAAATTTTATTTTAAATTGAAATTTCAATGCCAAATTAATAAATAAAAACAAAGAAACGTCAAATTTGGGATGAAAATGACATAAGCTTGATTATCTTCAAGTTTAATAAGAAGATAAACACATATTTACCTATTTGTCATGCCCTTGTGTTTAATTAGATGCACAGTTTACTATTCGTCACTCTTTTAAGGAATAAAAATGCTTAAAGTTATACTTGGTTTTTTGTTATTACTAGGTCTCATAATCTTATTCAATCTGGGAAATATAAAAAAACTACACCACTCAATCACGATTTTTGATCAGGAAAAAATAATCGACAATTTTCTGAATATGGAAAAAAGCTTTCCTTTTCGGGAAATAAAAAAAAGTGACCAGCCTGTAAAGTTGCCGCAAAATTTGTCGTATAAAATGATGCAGACCTTTAATTGGGAAGGACAGGCAATGGATGTGCAGCAATACCTGGAATACAGCAATACAACTGGCTTACTAATTATTCATAAAGATACGATAGTGTACGAGCAGTATTTCAATGGTATGAAACCAGAAAAGACACACATTTCCTGGTCGGTAGCCAAGTCTTTTGTTGCCACCTTGGTAGGCATCGCGTTGGAAGATGGCTTATTTGAAAGTATTGAAGACCCCGTGACTAAATACCTGCCCCAACTGAAAAAAAGTGCCTACGATGGTGTGCGAATTAAAGACATTTTGCAAATGAGTTCAGGCGTACAGTTTACGGAAGATTATCGAGATTTTAATTCTGATATCAACCGTTTTGGGAGAGGCTTCGCTTTGGGCAAGTCACTGGAAAAATTTGTAAAGAGCCTGAAAAGCGACCGTGAACCAGGAATATATAATCATTATGTGAGTATGGATACACAGGTTTTAGGGATGCTCGTAATGGAGGTGACTGGAAAAACCTTATCTGCTTATCTCGGGGAAAAAGTCTGGAACCCTGTGGGAATGGAGCATGATGCCCAGTGGATTATTGATAAAACCGGAATGGAAGCGGCTTTTGGTGGGCTGAATATTACACTTCGCGATTATGCTAGATTTGGGTTGTTGTATTTGAAAGAGGGAAATTGGAATGGACAACAAATTGTCAGTAAAGATTGGATTCAACAGTCTATCACGCCCGATGCACCACACCTTCAGCCAGGAGCCGACAATCCGATGTCAGATAATATTTTTGGCTATGGTTTTCAATGGTGGCTACCAGAACAACCGGATGGGGACTATTTTGCTTCCGGGATTTATAATCAGTACATTTATAATAACACCAAAAAAGACCTGGTCATCGTAAAAACCTCAGCGAATTACCATTTTAAAGAAGCTAATGATGACTCGAAAGTCAAACACATCACGATGTTTCAGGCAATAGCGAAGGAGTTTTGAAGGCTGAATAGAAAGAAGAATGTTCTCGCGAAGGCGCAAAGCCGCTAAAGAAAATAAACTTTGCGTCTTTGCGTCTTCGCGAGAAAAATTTCATCAATCCACCATAATCTTCATCGTAGTTGCACCCGTCTCAAAAGTGACTTGCAACAAATAAATACCTGAATCCATACCAGAAAGGTTCACTTGATTCAGCAGATGATTATCTTCCGACAAGGCAATTTGCTTACCTAGCATATCAAATACTTCGATACTGATGGGCGCTTCGATTGCTTCAATATTCAATACACCCTGCGTTGGATTTGGATATACTGACAGCCCTTTTTCGTGGGCAATATCTTCAATGTTAATGGGCATACAGCCACCAGTCAGCAAGCCATTTCGCGGACCTTCCAATACGCCACGCATGATGTCGACCTGTCCTTGTGTAAAACTATTTTGGCAAACCTCAGTAGAGTAGTCCATATAATTTTCGACCATGTCTGGTAAATCGGGACTGCCATCTGTACAGGTATTTTTAGTAAAATCACAACCTTCTGCCTGCGAGTTAGTCCCTGCATTTGGTGTATCGGCTACGCCATCATCTACATCACAATCCGGAATACCAAAAATTGCTCCTGTACCATCTCCCCAGATATGGCGCAATCCAAGATAATGTCCAACCTCGTGTATAGGTGTGCGTCCTTTGATGTCGAAACCCGCAACAGGAGGCGCATTAGGATTGTTTCTGCCCATAGCAGTGTATTCGATGACCACGCCCTCAAATTCAGGCTGTGTAGCAGCAGAACCAGCTGGCCAATTGGGAAGTCCATCAGGAGGATAAGCATAGCCCAGAATAGAACCTAGTGCAGAAGTCATGTGTACCACCCAGATATTGAGGTAACAATTGGTGTCCCAGGCATCGCTGCCGCCACCTGAAGTCATTTTGATAGCAGCATCGGGCAAGCCGCCCAAAAGTCCTATTTCAAAAGTTGTGCTCGTTTGTACCCTTATAATTTCTTGTAAATCAAATTCAATCATGGGGTCAGTAACGATGCTGTCAAATTCAGCACGCGTATTTATTGTGTCGGCATTCAGGCGGCGGAAATCTTCATTGAGTACTTCCATTTGCGATAAGATCACACTGTCAGGCAGGTTTTCTTCTGGCTGATTCCAGACGACATGAACGACGACCGGAATAGTATATACATCATTGCCGCCGGCTGCACGGCTGTTCGCGCCTCTTGCTTTGGCAGCTTCAAAGGTCGCATTCACAACATCGCGATAGCCGGGATGTTTTTCTTCCATGGTATTCATCAGAAGGTCGTGTCCGCAGATAGGATAGCTTATTTGTTGCGCATTACCTGTCACGATAAATAACAAGGACACTAAGGAGCATAATATTGTTTTCATTAGATTGTTTATTGTATTTTTTAAAACACAAAAATAATTAATTATCAATTGAATACGGAAAAAGAGCGAGTCAAGATGTAAATTTATTTTTTGCTCCTTACTAAAACTAAAAAAGCGATGCTCCAATAAATTGAAGCATCGCTTAAGATCTTAAAACCTAATGCAAAGATTAGTTTACAGCTTCGCCAAGTTCTTTACCTGCTTTGAATTTTACTAAATTCTTAGCTTTAATAGTAATTGCTGCACCTGTTTGTGGATTTCTACCTTGACGTTCAGCACGGTGGCTGACAGAAAATGTACCAAATCCAACTAAAGTTACTTTTTTGCCATCTTTCAGCGTACTTTTGATGGAGTCCAAAACAGAATTAAGAGCATCAGTAGCTTCAGCTTTATTGATACCTGCATCTTCAGCTATTCTGTTGATTACGTCGCCTTTGTTCATTTTATAACTAGTTTTTATTTAAAAAATTAGGTTACAGTAATATTTAAATAACAGTCTAAATATTACTCATTAAAGTTTTTTTAGTTGTGTTGCTTTTAAGCGTCGGCAAAATTATACCCTTTTAATAGAAAACCAAATTTTTTGCTTGAAAAAATGGCTAAAATCCTTTAAATATGGGGGTTATAAGGCTATTTTGTTTCTAAAAGGTATATTTTTTGTACCTTGAAAACCTAAATATCCTTTTTACCCAACAATTAAATAATTGATATTCTTATGAAAAAGCTGCTCGGATTACTTTGTTTACTGGTTTTTCTATCCATGACGACTATAACGCAGACTTCCTGTAATAGGAAAGCACATTGTCCTGCTTATGGTAAAACAGGTGGACCAGACACGGATAAAAATGGTAATTATAAAGCCAATAGAAAAAAAAGTAGCAAACTGTTTCCTAAAGGGATGTAACCTTACTTATGCTATGGTCAAAATGACCAGAAAGCCTTTGCTTACTGCACAAAGATAAGACCTTTAGATTTAAAAACCTAATGTTTGTAATCTTTTTGCTTAATAAATATAACTTTATTGTTTTAATCTTGGGTCAAGTGCATCTGTAAGTCCTTCACCAATCAGGTTGAATAAAGTCACGGTAATAAAGATAGCCAGACCAGGGAAAATTGCAAACCACCAGGCTGATGGATTGGTTCTCGATATCGCCAACATCTTTCCCCAGGTAATGGTTTCCGCAGGTACACCTAAGCCTAAGAAGGATAGAAATGACTCAATCAATATAGCGGAGGCAATACCAAATGCTACCGCAATAAATACTGGAGAAAGCGAATTGGGTATTGCATGTTTAAACATGGTACGCATTTGCGAAAAGCCCAAAGCATTGGCTGCTTCTATATATTCCAATCGCCTGACCCGCAATAATTCTGCCCGTATAAAACGTGCAATGCCCGTCCAGCGGACTGTTCCAATAACTGCCATGACCAAGAAAATGGAAGGCTTGGCTATCGCTACAATCGCCAGTATGAGTACAAGCAGCGGAATAGAGTTGATGACTTCAATAAGTCGCGTAATCGCAATATCTACCGGAAAGGCAACTCTCTTGGCTAAGAATGGAATAAACTTATTGAGCAGAGCCGAAATCAGGTTGACAATAATCAGAATCCCCAAAAAGATAAGTATCCCGATAAAAAATGCCCCGATAGCCTTGCCAAAAGATACCCCAAATGCATCACTCATGATATAAGAACGGGAATAAAAACCATAGAAGAAGCCAAGCAAAATTCCAATAATATTCAGCATCAATCCACCTCTCGATAATTCCAGTCCTGTATCGCCAAAATAACCTGCACAAGCACCCAAAAAGATACCTATAATACAAGCAATTCCCATCGCAATAATACCGACCATAAATGCAATGCGCGTTCCATGTATCATGCCCGATAGCACATCGCGCCCCAAATCATCAGAGCCCAGCCAGTGCCGCCATATCTTCGATTTCACATCCTGCTTATCAAACGGACCAACCCAACGCGATTTATAATCCAGATTATTGGGGAGATAAGGCACAGGCGGCCACACCACAAAATCGTATTGCTTGTCTTTCCAGTCGCCATTCTTGAAGGCTGTTGGCCACTTAGCCAAACCTAAACTAACGGCATATTGCTTGAATACAGGCATATATACTTTGCCTTCGTATTTGCAAACAATGGGTTTTTCATTGGCAATAAAATCTGCGAGTAGCGCAATAACTGCCAAAAACATAACGACATACAAAGAGTATAAAGCCCGCTTGTTCTTCTTAAACTGCCTCGCTACATACGACCAGTAGCTCTGCTTCTCCTCTTTATTTTGTACCGACTTTTTCTTTTTTCCAAACATAATATTAGAATTGTGTTGTCGTGTTGAAGTGTTGTCGTGTTATCGTCCAAAAGACATCAACACATTAACACATCAACACATTAACACGTAATGTGTTAATCAAATGTAATTCTAGGATCCACAACGGCATATAAAATATCCACCACCAGATAACCAATCATGGTCAGTAAAGCAGCCATCATGACTATCGTACTCACCACAGGAAAGTTTTGTGCAACAATGGCCTGATAGAGATATTGCCCCATTCCTGGAAGGGAGAATAATATTTCAATCACAATAGAACCTGAAATCATCAAGGGGAAAATATTTCCAAATAAAGTAATAACAGGTAAGAGTGAGTTGCGAATAGAATGTTTCCAAATGACTTTTCGCTCTTCCACACCCTTAGCACGGGCAGTCCGCACATAATCCTGGCGCAGTACCGACAACATACCACCACGCATCTGCCGCGACAAGAAAGCCAGACTACCATAAGTCCAACAGAACAAAGGCAGGATCAAGTGGTAAGACCGTATTCTAAAGGTCTCAAAAAATCCTGCATCCGATGGCGGGTCTCCAATTCCATAAGGCGGAAACCAGTTTAGGTACTCAGGCTGACAAAGAAAGACAATCAGTAGAGTAGCGATCCAGAAACTCGGCAAAGAATATAGAATAAACAAAATCGTGGTCACCACGCTGTCCGCTGTAGTGTCTTTTTTCCTTGCGGAAAATACGCCCAACGGAATGGCAATCACATAAGTCAGAATTATCGAAATAAAGCTGATCAGCATCGTCCAGAATATCCGTTCACCAATTTCCTCAGAGATAGGGCGTTTACTTTGGTAAGATTTCCCAAAATCAAAACGAATGAATTTGGAAAACCAAGTGTGGTATTGATTTTTGTAGCCATACCAGTTGAAGGTAGGTACTTTGGTCTTCCACTTGGTCGGATTATTGACCATCGCTGCATAATTGGCTTTTGTTTCGTCTATCAAATCCTTCATGACCATCGTGGAAGGCGTGGATGTGATGAATTTGTCCGTAATTTCAAAATTCTTTTGAATCTTATCATCCTTGTATTCCCGATACAAATCCCGCACTTTTTCCTTGATTTTTATCAAGGCCTTGGGGTTTAGCGAGTCCCGTGGAATATCCAGCACAGCGACTTCCATCTTTTCTACCGATTTATGATAAGCGCGAATCTCATCCCAGTTACCATAACTATTGATAAGCCGGCTCAGTGTAGCCTGATGCTCTTTTTTAGGAATGCGGTGCAAGGTATCGGGATAAGCCTTAGAACTCATGGTAAAGTAAAAGGTTGGCAAATCCAGTCCCAGCTCCTTTTTGATGGCATTATATGCTCCGGGAGACAGTGGTTTACTAGAGTTGGGATCAATGCCCGCAATGCTATACACCGGATCGCCCGGTGCGTACATGTTGAGCAAAAATACCATGACTGAAATCACCAGCAAGGTCGGGATGAAAATCAGTATTCTTTTTAAAATGTATTTAAACATAATTTAATTACGAATGACGAATCTGTTAATTACGAATTATAAATCAGTTAATTGAAGATAACCAATCAACCAATAACCAGTTACCAATACACCAACACCCTAATTAGCCGTAGGCTTAGAAATTTGAAAGCCAGCATCCCAGTAGCCCGGACGAATGCCCGATGCATAATCGTTTGCATATTTTTTGTGAATAGCAATCCGTTCTTTTTGTGCCAACAAGAAAATATAAGGTACATCATCATGGATAATCTGATGCAGTTCTTTATACATGGCAAAACGTTTTGCATCATCCATTTCTTTACGAAGGTTTTCGATAATCTGATCGGTTTGAGGATTACCAAAACCAGTGTAATTAGAACCACCATCGTTATAAGAATCGGTGTGCCAGATTTGCTTAGGATCAGATTCAAAAGGAGAAGAAATCCAGCCTGCAACAAACATTTCGTAGTTATGGGACTTATTGCGCTCCAACATGACCGACCATTCCAGTGGCAGGATATTGACTTTCACACCTGCTTTTCTGGCTTCCTCCTGGAAAATCAGACAAGCACGTTCGCGACGTGAATTTCCAGTATTAAAATTCAGGTCAATGGTGAAATCTACTTTTTCTCCATCAATTTCTTTGTCTAATGTACCATCACCGTTAGTGTCTTTCCAGCCAGCTTCTGCTAGTAATGCTCTAGCTGTTTCGATGCTATGTGGATAAGGTTTTACATTAGGGTTCAGACGCTCTGTAAGTGAAGGATGCGTAAAGCTTGCCACCCGTTCGCCCAGTCCATAACAGAAAGATTCAATCAACTGATCGACATTCATGATATGCGCCAATGCTTTACGGGTACGCACATCACTAAATTTGTCCAATCGCTGATTGATGGCCATATAATCATAAGAAAAGAGGGGAGGCGTATGCATCGAATATTTAGAGGTAAAATCGTCAGATTCTTTCAAGTCTGTAACAAAGGGTTTAGGCTCGATACCACGCATGGCGTCCAGTTTTTCACCTCTTAGTGCAACGGTTGCTGTCGTCAGGTCATTAATGGTTTCCAAAACCAACTTATCTGGATAAGCCTGAAACCAGTGATTGCTGTCTTTTACATTATTTCCCCACCAGTTGTCTTTGCGTTTCAGGATAACACGCTGATTGACCTGCCAGTCTTCAAAAGTATAAGGACCAGAACCGACGACGACTTCGCGCTGAAATTTACTGCCATTATATTGGTCAGCAAATTTTTTAATGTCTGCATTACTAGATAACTTTTCACCTTGTTCAAACAATTGTTTTACGGTGAATTTTTTCATGATGCCTTCCGGGTCGTAAATATATTCAGGAATGATATACAAATCGGAAAAGGAAGACTCGATAATCATATAAGGCTCTGAATAGATAACAGAGAACTTACGAGGATTATCTTTGTCAATAATAAAATCTTCTATTTTGTCAAAATAAGGCTTGAGTGCCTTACTGTTGGTTTGCGGGTTTTTGAGTACGCGGAGCGAGAAGTCCACATCTTTTGCAGTAATAGCTTCCCCATTATCCCATTTGGCTTCTTCGCGAATTTCAAAATCTACTTTCAGTTTGCCGTCGGGCGTATCGGTAAAAACCGGACGGGCTTTTGCCAATACAGGCGCGACCTCATAAGTTTTGAAGTCGATGTGCAGCAAGGTCTGGAAAACATGCTGGAACACAATTGTAGCTCCGTTATCATTAGAGTTAAGTGGTGTCAGTTCTTCCGGGTCACCTAGTGCATGTGTAATCACACGGTTTTCATAATTGCCGGAAAGCGCACCATTGCCACTGTCGCCACCGCCACAACTGAGCAGCGTCATAGAAAATGCAACAGGGAGTAAAACGAGTAATTTATTTAAATTCATCATAGTTAATTAGATATTAGCGGGATAAGATTTATCTCCAATTTTTAAACGCTTAAAATTAGAAAGAAATACTTGCATTGCAAAAGGGAAAGCAAATGGCTTATATATTTGGAGTTCAATTTTACAAAAGAACTGTAAAATAGACCTTATTTTTTGATTTTATGATCAAATAACATGAAAAGGAAGAATCCCATAGCCAGAAAAAAAGGATGGTGACTTTATGCTCTTTTTATACAACTCAATTTTTAAAAGCGTTTCGTCATCAATATCTCCATAAAAAGGAAGCTTTTGACTATTGTGATTGGTCTCTGCATATTTATCGCCTTCATATTGCAAATTAGTCCGTAGTAAAAGTGCAGTAGTCAGTAAAATCGCCACAAATGCGGCAGCACGAAGCCAGCTTGTGTTGATGTTGAAAAAAGGAATTGGGGAAGGTACAGGACTTTTTGCGGCTTGTGTTTCATTATAAGTTATTACGCCAGTAATAATCTGTGCCTGCAATTCTACTTCTTCTCTAAATGTGGCATCATTAGCCATCAAGGTTTCTAATATTTGAACCTCTTCGACTTTCATCTCACCCATCAGGTAGGTATCTATCCATTCCTGCATGTCGCAATAATCCATATTTAAATGATTGCTGTTCATCATTGTCTAAATTTATCTTTTAATTTTTTCATTGCTTTACATTTGAGGTTTTTGGCAACCTGTGGGCTGCCGAGGTTCATAATTTGGGCAATTTCTGTCATTTTCTTTTTTTCAAAATAGAAAAGTCGGAGCACTTGTTTTTCTTTTCCTAATAAAGCATCAATTTGAAGGTGCAATGCCTTGTTTTGTTCCTGAGTTAAAATGCTTTGCAGGGTATCAGATTCATCCTGAAATTGCTGTGTGCAGTCTTTAAGTCTGCTGATACGTCCGGTCTTTCGCAGACGTTTGAGCCATAAGCGGCGGGCTACTTCACAATTATAAGCCCTCAAAGTGCCCGTCAGGATAAAATTGCCAGTCCTTATTTTTTCTACAAGATTGATAATGACATCTTGGTAAATGTCTTTTGCATCCTGTACAGTCCCATTATTGCTGCAAATTTGTTGAATAATTGGCGCAAAGCACTGCCTACGCAACACCTGTAGCGCGTCGCTTTCCTGCCCCGAATTGCGGGAACTTAATTGTTGGATAATATGGAGGTCTAAGCTGTTCACGTCATAAAATACCGTTTATGTGTGAAAGGTAACTTTAAAATTTTAAAATCTATTGTAGTTCAAAGGGGAAATTTCTATTGAAGTTCAACTATTTTCAAACAAATCTTCCAAAGTCACGACATTCTGCACGACATCAGTATGCGTGTGTGCATTGGCAAGTCCGTAGGTAGTGATGAGGGTGAGGAATACCGATTTGCGTGATTGAGTGACAGCAGCAAAAGTATCGGCTCGTTCTCGAAGCGTCTTTTTATATGCGGGAGTGAGTTTGAAATCGGCATTAGAAAATTTGACTTCGCAGAGATTGATGACGCCGTCGGCGCGATCAATCAGCAAATCAACCTGAATGCCTTCATGGGTGTTATCACCCACAAAGCGGAAACTCGAAAAATCGTGAAAAATCGCTGAAACACCCAAAGCATTGGCAATTTGGCGATAATGTATAAAGCATGTATTTTCAAAGGCATAACCACACCAGACGCGAAAGTCGGGCTTGGTGAAAAGTTGGAGAAAGACATTTTTCTGATGATGCAGCCCTTTTTCTGAAATTAATTTGAGGTAAAACAAAGAAAAATTATCAGTGAGTCGATATAAGCTGCCTTTTTTCTTTTTTCCGAAGGGGTAATAGGTCTGAATGAAAGCAGACTTTTCCAACTCATTCAGGATGCGGGTAAGGCTACCACCGTTTGCTAAACCGGTCGTTTTTTCGATTTCGCTGCGAGTCAAGCCCTTCCATTTGGATGCCAATGCCTTGACGACGGCGATGTGTTTGTCGGCTTTTTCAAACAGCGAACGATAGAGTCGTCCAAACTCATCACGTAGGAAGCCATCAGTTTCAAAACATAGTCGGTCTATATTTTGTGGGATGCTTTGGCTGGGTTTCAGTAGGTCGAGATAGTAGGGAATGCCGCCGAGTGCCATATAGACCTGAACGACTTGATAGCGATTTGTCTTGATGTTTTTAGATTGAAGAAATTGTTCGGTTTCAGCAAGCGAAAAGGGTTGAAGATTAATGTATTGTGTAGCTCGATTATGTAATCCGCCTTTATTATTGAGAACATTGTTTATCATCCAGGAAGCCGCTGAACCGCAGACGACCAAAAGAACATTATTGTATGTTGCCCAGTCATTCCAAAAGTGACCGAACATCCCCAGAAATTTAGATTTGGGGGTGTCTATCCAAGGCAATTCGTCTAGGAAAATGACTTTTTTTTGCTCGGATTTCAAAGAAGAAAGGTATTTTTTTAGCATCGAAAATGCTTGCATCCAGCTTCGTGGTTGTTTTACTTCTGTACGGCTGTATTCGGAGAGTTTATCCGCAAAATTTTGTAGTTGATCACTGAGGTCGGCATTTTGTATGCCAGTCATTTCAAACTTAATGTGATCGTGAAGGGCGTTTTTTATAAGGAAAGTCTTGCCTACTCGTCGTCTACCATATACGATGATAAATTCGGATTTTTGGGAGGCCAAGGCCTCTTCAAATATTTTTTTTTGGGGATCTCTGCCGATGATTGTGGGTGTATTCATTTAAGTATTTTCGTAGCATAGACATTCCTGTCTGCGATGAGATAAGCACAGATTATTCTTGTTTGTAGTATTTATATTTGGCTAAAAGTACAAAAAAATAGCACTTTTAGCCAAATATAGCGCGTTTTTCTAAATGACAATCGCATAAAAATATTTTTTAAACCACTAAGCGCACTAAAGGGCATGAAGCCGTATCGCTATCGGCTTGTATAGTGTAAAGAACACGAATGAATTTTCTTTTTCTGGCGAAGGGTAAATCTTAATTCACTAAAAATATGATTGAAAATATATTTTCCTTGTCATAATCATGTCGCTTTTTTTTTAATACAAGATAATCTGCTTTAAAACAAATATATTTGTAAACTACACGCCCAAAATACAACTAATCAACTCAATTACTCAATCACTTAATTTAACATGAATAAAATATATACAATTGCATTAAGCCTGCTATTCGTTCTGCTTATAGGACAAAACACAGAGGCACAAACAATCACCTTAGACAGCACGGTATTGACACAGCGTGATGTGGCTACGGGCTTACAAATTCCCTGGGAAATTCTTTGGGCGCCGGATAATTACATCTGGACAACGGAAAGACGAGGAAGAGTTATTCGCATCAATCCAGTCAACGGTAATCAGACTGTAGTACTCGATATTGCATCAGAAGTAGAAGGTGGTGTGAATGGCGAACCCGGCTTGATGGGCATGGCATTTCATCCTGATTTTGCCAATACGCCGAAAGTATTTTTGGTGTATAATTTTGCATCTGGTTGGAATACGCTGGAGCGATTGGTAAGCTACGACTGGAATGGTACGAATTTGTCGAATGAAGTGATTTTGATAGACGACATTCCTGGAGCCAATATACACAACGGTTCTCGTCTGCTGATTTCTACTGATGGTAAAATACTGATGACCACTGGAGATACAGGCAGTTCCAACCTGTCGCAAAACATGAACAGCCTAAATGGTAAACTGCTTCGCATCAATCTGGATGGCACAATTCCCGATGATAATCCTATGGCAAATAGCTACATTTACAGCTTTGGACATCGAAATGCACAAGGACTGGCCTATGGAGCAAACGGACAACTCTATAGCTCGGAACACGGCGCACAGCAATCAGATGAGTTTAATCGTATCGTAGAAGGAGCAAATCATGGCTGGCCAACGGTACAAGGCGCGTGTAACACCAGTACAGAAATCAATTATTGTAATGCCAATAATGTAGTAGAACCTTTGAAAGAATGGTCGCCCTGCATCGCAGTCAATGGTATTGAATATTATAACCACCCCGCTATTCCAGAATGGGAAAACTCATTTTTAATGGCAGTACTTGGTGGATTAAGTGGTGGTGCGGAACGCATTTCTATCTTGCACCTGAATGCGGATGGCACGACTATAGAAAGTGAAGACCAGTATTTCGATAATTTTGGAAGATTGCGTGATGTCTGTGTCAATCCAGAAACCGGATGTGTATATATTGCGACGAATGGTTCTCAATATCCAGGCACAACGCCCAATCGGATTATTGAATTTTGTAACCTCGATTATCTCGTAGATGTGGATGATGTAGAAGTGACGGATCAGTTTGTAGAAGTCTATCCAAATCCGCTGACGGGACAAGGTGTTATTCAGTTCTCAGCAGGCTTTGTCGGCTCGACTTATCAGTTGATGAATTATTCTGCTCAGGTCGTCATGTCAGAGAAAATTACTTCTACGACGATGACCATCAATACCCGTTCATTGCCAACAGGTGCGTATTATATCAGAGCATCCAATGATAAAGGTTTAATCTCTAAGACTATTTTAGTAAAATGATTGTATTGTGTTGCGGTGTTGATGTGTTGTGGTATTGATGTCCTTTACGACAACACACCAACACCACAACACGTTTTGTGTTCTCTTAACCCATTAAAACCTGCTTTTCTTTCTTAAAACCTTTCTTATTTATACGAAAACCCCTGTATTTGCCTATGTGACGATAGTTCGTTTGGTGTTATAATATTAATTTTCTACTTTTATACTAATACATTTTTACCCGATATAATACATTGCGATTTTTTGTAAATAATGATCAGCCTGATAACTTGTGTCAAGTTTTTGATTCAAAACAGGTTGATTGCGAACTATATCATCTATTTACTAACCAAAAACCCACCTATTTATGAAATTCTTTAAAGGATTAATTATTTTGGCATTGGCAGCTTTTGTGTGGGCCTGTGGACACTACATCATGCCCCGAGACTGGGGACATCATACTGTAGAACCCGGCACGCTGGCTTTGCAAGGGTCTGATATAAAGGGCTATCAGCAATTCGTATTTGCGGATAGCATGTCCACACCTATCTTGTCAGACCGACCAATCTTATCAGATAATAACAACAAGTTTCTGGACAAGGTTGCCAACTATATGAGAGAAAATCCGACCCATAAAGTGACTGTTACGGGTAGGTATCTGTCCGAAGAAAAAACAACTGGCAGCCAGGAAAACATGGGCTTTGAACGTGCAGATAACGTCCGTAAGTTGCTCGTAAACCGAAGTGTGGATGTTAACCGAATTAAAATCGGAAGCGAACTGGTGCAACAAGGCGGCATGGCTAAACCCGTTTCTTTTAAGGTCGAGAAACCGGCTGTTGAAAAGAAAGAATCAGGTAAGACGGAATATGCAGAGATTTCCAGAACACCAGATAACATGACCTATTCGGATGCTATTTTTGAAACCAACTCGGCAGTATTGAATACCGTTAGTGATGGATATTCAGCGTTTAAAAAACATGCAGATAGAGTGAAAATTACCTTAGATAAAAACGCTAAGAAACAATTGCTGATTATAGGGCATACGGATAGCGACGGTTCTCCTGAATATAATATGGATCTTGGGATGAGGCGTGCGGAGTCCGTTCGTCAGTATTTTAAGAACCTTGACGTGAAAAATACGATATCGATAGATTCTAAAGGGGAAACAGACCCTGCTGGTCCAAATGACTCGGCTGCGAATAAACTAAAGAATAGGAGGGTGAACATCATTATAAAATGATTGACATACACTTGATTATTGACCCCATTATTATTTTCAGAAAACCATTTTCAAATTATAAATAGAAACTTACCATGATTATATTAGGAATATTTGACCACTTAATGAGTGGAGAATTTTGGCAGCACTGGTTATGGGCCTTCTTATTCGGACTTTTGGGACTGTTATTAGGCTGGCTTTTTTGGGGTAGATTTATAAAAGGACTGCGTGCTGAGGTAGCTGACCTGAAAACACAAATCGAAGACTGGCGTAAAAAATATGCAAAACTGCAAGATGAGAATGCAGCATTGGAAGCTGATTTGAAAGATGCAAGAGCTGATATAGAGAAAAAATCTGTAAGAATCCGCAACCTGGAATTAGAAAAAGGACAATTACACGGAGATTTGATGGCTGCCCGTCAGGTACGCGATGCGAATACAAAAGAATTGGAAGGATTGCGTTTACAAATCGAAGAAGCTGGTGGTGTTGCTGCTTATGGTAGTAGCAGCGGTGGCGGAAGTGCTGGTGCAAATACAGCAGGAGAAGTGAAAGAATTGCAGGGACGTATAAAAGACTTGGAAAATGCAGATGTCAAAAGCGTAGCGGAAATCAAAGAACTTAAAGCCAAATTAGCTGAAGTAGAAGCGAATGCGAATAGACATGTAAGAACAATTAGTGGCTTGGAAGCTGATTTGGCAGAATGCAAGGCCTCTAAAGGCAATGCTTCCGCAGCAGCAGGCGCAGGTATCGTAGCAGGTGCAGCAGGAACTTCGGATCGCAAAATGTCGAAAGAAGAAAAAGCAGCCCTCGCAACCAAGGCAAAGGATAATGTAAAGGCAGCGATGGGCTCTAAAATCAAAACAGCTTCAGCAGGAGATAAGGATGATTTGAAACTCATCAGCGGTGTAGGTCCAGCAATTGAGAAAAAATTGAACGGATTGGGGATTTATACTTTCGAACAGGTGAGCCAGTTTGATGCTGATCTCGTTCAGCAGGTGAATGATGCTATTGAGTTTTTCCCTGGGCGCATTCAGCGCGACGACTGGGTAGGACAGGCAGGCAAACTACACCAAACTAAAATGACGAATCCTGACGCATTGAAAAAGGATAAAAATCCAAGCAATCCAGAAGATTTGAAAATCGTAGAAGGCATTGGTCCAAAGATTGAACAATTGCTGAAAAATGCAGGCGTGAAAACATGGAGCAACCTTGCCGCTACCCCCGTCAGCAAACTCAAAGAAGTGCTGGACGCTGCTGGCGACCGCTACCGCATCCACGACCCAGAGACTTGGCCTGACCAGGCAAAGCTTGCCGCTAATGGTGAATGGGATAAGTTGAAAGAATATCAGGATTTCCTACAGGGAGGTCGGACGAAATAGTTATAAAATTCAAATTCAAATGACAAATTCAAACACAAAGAATATGTTGGTCTAGTCAATGTTGTTTGAATTTGTATTTGACGCTTGAGTTTGTATTTTCGAACTTATTATAATGAATCCAAAACAAGAAGCCTGCTCTTTTGAGTGGGCTTTTTTTGTGTTAGCTATAAATTGGGATTTGGATGTGGACAATAGTAAATTCATCAAGCTTTGATTCCAGCCAAATTTTACCTTTATACAATTGGACAATGCGTTCGCAAATAGCGAGACCTACTCCTGCTCTTTCATTTTCAGACCTATTGAGTCGGCTAAAGATTTTAAAAACTTTTTCATGATATTTTGTATCTATGCCTATCCCATAATCTTTGACCGTAATTTTGTAATGATTAACTATCGTTTTACAGTCAATTTCAACAAGACAAGTCGTTTCTTTTTTTCTGAATTGAGATGCATTTTTAATCAATTCCTGAAACAATGTGAAGAGGTGATGGTCGGATATTTTCCAGTGCTTGTTTTCTTGATTGATATTTAAGTTGATGGATAAATTGTTATGTTCAGACTCTATATTTGCTATAACTTTAGGAAGCTCAATTAATTTAATTTCACCCTTAGCTGATCTTTTTAGGGTAGTATATTTAAGGAGCTGGGAGAGCTTGTTGTTCATGGATTTTGTCTCAGACAGTATAAAATTCAAGTAATCATTCCCTTTCTTGTTTAGGATTCCAGCAGCTTCTTTTTGTAATAATCCTGTAAAACCAGTTATGCCCCGCACTGGTTCACGAAGATCATGGGCAGTGATGCGAGCAAATTGTTCCAGAATCTTATTGTGTTCCTGGATTTCTATATTTTTTTTCTCCAGTAATTGAATTTCATTTTCTCTGTCTTCTACGATTTTCTTTAAATTTTTGTCTCTGGATTCTTTAAATTGTAATTGGGATAATTCCTGTAACTGGTTTAGGTAAAAAAAAGCGTTTTTATAGTCTTCTTTATTTTGATAGTATTCAACCAGCCTTTTAAGTGTTTTTTTCTCTTCATATCTTAAGTTGATATTTTGTACACATTTTAATGCCCTTTTCAGACTGGCAACGGCTTCCTTTTCCTGCCCAATTGCAAAACATATATCGGCTTTTTCGTTCAGGTTGTTATTTTGTACCATATAATAGGAAAACTGTTCGGAAAGCTCAATCGCAATTTCCAGCTTTTTCAATCCCTTCTCCACATCGTCCAGCTTAATTGTTGTCCATGCTTCAAGCGACTGTGCATATATACTTAGTTGATTAAGTTTCGTGGCATCTTTTTTATGTTTATTCAAAAGAAGAAGTACATCCTTAACTTTTTTGTGTGCTGCCTTAATATCGCCTGTGACATAATTTGTATAAGCAATATTATAAGATAAGAGTATGATACGACGTGTATTTTCCTTCTTCTTTGCTATTGATAGCCCGATGTTATAATGTTCTATGGCTTTATTAAAGTTCTTCATACGCTCATAACACATTCCAATGTTAGAGTGTGTTATTGAAGTATTCAGGAAAGTTTCAAATGCTAGAGTCCGAAGGGAATAATCAAGAGCCAGTTCAAAATTTTCTTTATAAATATACACGGCACCAATATTTCTGAAACAAAAGGCGATAAGCTCATAATCGTTAGGATGGTGAGTCTTCGTTATATTGAGTGCCACTTTTAGATGTTCTAAAGCATCATCAGCTTGTCCTTGTAGAAGTAAAAATAAGCCTTTAAATCGTTGTGCTCTTGCGATGTAGTAGTAGTTCTTTCTTTGGCTAGCAATGTCTATGGCTTTTTGCGCTAATACCTGTCCCTGCTTATGGTTCGTTGTTAATAAATTATTGAGTTCAGCACAAATTGCTTCCAAGTCTATCGCATTATCAGTATCTATCTTCATTGATTATGCTTTATAAGAGTATATCGGTGATTTCTTAGTTCAAAAGATGTATTGCAAACATGGTCTAAGATAGTTTTACGACTTTTTATAAAAAAAGATACAAAAGTCTAGGCGGATGATAGTAGAAATCATTAATACCTCAATTTTGCTTGGAGAGCTTTTTGTAATAAATTGTTTGTCAGTGAGTTTCGCTACATCAGGACACTAATGGAAAATTCAACTGAACTGTTGATTGGGTAGATTTTGTGCCAGCTTATTATAATGAATCCAAAACAGGAAGCCTGCTCTTAGGAGTGGTTTTTTTATTGCGAAATTATTTTTAGCAAATATTTATTTGCTAAAAATATTGACTAATAAAAATTTGTTTAGTATGTTTGCAAACAAATAATAGCTAAAAAAGTAATGAAATTAACGCTAGGCAAACCGGCAAGGGGAGACAAGTATTTCAAACGACCTAAAATAAGAGCGAAGATACTTGAATACCTAGATGATGGTGCAAATGTTTTATTGGCTGCCCCAAGAAGAGTTGGTAAAACAACGATAATTATGGATATCTACGACAATCCTCCCCTAGATTATTTTGTAGTGTATGTAAATACCGAAAAATATGATAGTGCACAAGGTTTTTTTAAAAAGCTATTGGATGAATTAACGGATAGTGACTTATTGGAAAAGTATGATACTTATAATACAAAAATTTTAAACAGACTAAAAGAAGCGGGTAAAAAGATAAAAGGATTCAATATTGGGCCAATAGGCTTGGAAATGGAGCAGGGGAAAGATATGTCACCAGATTACTCAGAAGAGTTTACCCAACTACTTGATGATATAGAGTTAGAAGGAAAAAAAATTATTATACTAATCGACGAATTTCCTGTAACGGTTGAGAATATTTTAAATAAACATAAACCAGAAAACCAAAATCAGGCAATAGAAGAAGTGAAAAGGTTTTTACAAACTAACAGAACTATCCGATTACACCCAAAGCTGGGCGAAAAAATACAATTTGTTTACACTGGTTCCATTGGTTTAGTCAATGTTGTAGGAAAAATGAACTGTATTGAAGAAATTAATGACCTTATTGAGGTTAAGATGGATGCACTCAAAGAAACAGAAGCGGCTAAATTATTAAAAGCAATATTAGACAATTATAGTATCAGTATCAGTGAAGAAAATATAAAATACACATTGGAGAAAACGGAATGGTTAATGCCATTCTATATACAATCGGCAGCCCGAGAAATTCGGGATATGCACCGCGAAAATCCACAGGAAATTACACCAGAATTTATTGACCAGGCTTTTGATAATCTGATAGATAATGTTCATATTTATTTAGACCATTTCAGGTCAAGGCTAAATAAAGTGTTCAAAAAAGAAGAACTACAGTTCTCTAAAGAATTACTTGATTTGATAGCGGAAAAAGATGTTGTCAATCGTCACGAACTCCCGGAACTTGCAGCAAAACATAATGTTCAGGATAACTACACTTATGTTATCAATACACTCAAACATGATGGATACATAGACAATTCAATTGATAATGATATGTACAGATTCAATTCTCCGATCTTCAAAAAATGGTGGCTAAAACATGGTAGCAAGTAGAAACACAGTCAATAGGATATACAATACGGGCGAAAAAACGCGAAAGGAAATTGAACAGGAATTTATAGTGCGTCAGCATGAGTTTGGGACTATTATGGAAGACATCAGAACTTCTACGATGGAATTTCCTGAACAGGAATATCTTATTATTGGTGAAAAAGGCATGGGGAAAACGATGCTCCTGACCAAAATAAAATATGAAATAGAAAATGACAATAAGCTAAAAAAATGGCTCATTCCAATAGCTTTTCCTGAAGAACTGAATGGTGCATCTGAGCTCTATGACTTATGGCTTCGTGTTGCAGAGTATTTAGAAGAATTAAATCAATTTAGTTTTTTTAAGAACCTCAGGAGTGAAATTATAACTACTCATGGGGAAGAAGCAGCAGCCTTTGCCGTACTGAATCAAGCATTGAAAACAAATGAAAAAAAGATTATTCTACTCATAGATAATTTTGGAACATTTCTCAACGAATTAGACGCGAAAGAAGATCACAGACTCCGTGAAATTCTCATCACTAATCCGAATCTTCGAATTATTGCCGCTAACCCTGAAATGGTCAATGAAGTTCACCGATACGATAAAACATTCTATGAGCATTTTATCGAAATAAAATTAAAAGGATTAGAGGTAGAGGAGACCAAAAAACTTATGCTGAATCTTGGTGAAATCTATGGAAGAGCAGAGGATATTAAAGAAATTATCACAAATGAACCGTACAGAATACATGCCCTAAGAGACTTTACAGGTGGCAATATTCGTAATATCGTTATGCTGTTCAATATTCTTTTAAACGACAAAAATGGAGAACCGTTCAATGATTTAATTCAAATATTAGACGATGTTACGCCATTAAACCTGAACAGAGTCGCACAACTCAAAAAAAATCAGAGAAAAATTATAGACTATATCGCTTTGCAATGGGATGCCGTATATACCGCTGATATTGCGAAAGCGTTAAGAATGAAAAGCAATGAAGTTAGTGCACAGCTTAACCATCTAGCAGATAATCAATGGATTATTTCAAAAGGAATAGGGCGGAAAAAACTGTATCAGCTTCGCGACCGATTTTTCAATATTTGGTATTTGATGCGCAATGGAAGAAAGCAACATAAAGAAAGAATAAAGCAGTTGGTACATTTTTATAAAATAAAACATCAGGAAAATAACTCCTTAGCCATGCAGGTCAATGAAGCTGATGACAATGCTTATGGTATTATAAGTCGGGCAATTATTCATGTAAAAAGCAATGAAATAGAAGATGCCATAAAACTGGCAGAAAAATGTCTCTACAATAAAAACTACCTTGAAAAAAATGAGGATAAAATTTTGTCTTATTTAATGGCTTTATTGGGCAAGGGACAGACACACGTTGTTTTTAATTATTTTTCGGATGAAAAAACGGGACTGAAAGACCGGTTTAAACCACTTTGGTATGCTACAATTTACCTCAAAGAAGGGACTCAGTCCAATGAGTTTTTGAAAATGGGGGAGGAAATACAGGAGCTGGTTAGTGGTTTGTTGGAAGAAATTAGTAATGACAGACTTAGGTAAACGGTTCTATTTAACCTGCTTTTTTTGTGGTGATTTTATTACGAGTCAGTTGTTTTTGTTTAGTTGTGGATTTAGCGGAGTTTTTTGCTGGGACAACTAAAATAGGCTCGCCTAATTCTGCTTCTAATTTGGCAATAGAACGTAAAGTAAAATTATGCTCCCCTTTCAACCACCGGTTGATTTCGGAGGGTTTTTTGTTCATTTTTTCTGCTAATTCTTTCTGTGTTATTCCTTTTTCTTCGATGAGCTCATTAACGCGTACTACAATATCGGCATAGAGACGTACAAAAATTTTGACATCAGGAGATGTCTTGTCTAAGATTTTTTGAGCAACTTCACTTCTCATTTTTTATAATATAAACTTAGGAGTTCAGCTGATGCTTTTTCGTATTCAGGGACATTATGATATTTGTCAAAGAAAATATCAGTTTCATTATTGGAAACCTCATCCCATCTGACAGTATAAAATGTACAAAGCGTACTCTCGTCATCCCACAGTTCTACTACAAAAGTATTCATTCTTGGTTAGTCTTGACAGTTTAAATGCTCTCGCAAAGGCGCAAAGCCGCCAAGAAAAAAACAAACTTTGCGCCTTTGCACCTTTGCGAGAAAAATAGCTAATTAACGATTTTTTGGGTTTGAGTTTAGCCATCCCGCGCCTTTATCCTGAAGGAAGCCCACCCGCATGTGACTTTGGAATTTGGAATTTCTCACTTTGTTTGAATTTGAATTTGACACTTGAGTTTGAATTTGATCCTCCTCAAATCTTCCCGTCCACAATCCCCATAACCAGCCGTTCCAATTCGTCCGCTTTATCCACCATAGCCTGTCCTTTTGCCAGAATATCAGCCACATAGACCTTGTCTTTTAAGTCGCCAGTATTGATGCGGACATTCAGGAAAGCACCATGAACGGCTGCACGGGCGCAAAGCGCACCCACACCAGCATCCGTTACGGAGTTGGGATTACCGACTTCTGCCATTGCTTGTATGACTTCAAAAGAATCCAGAGAAACCTGCATGACCTGAAAAGGCACATCAATCGCATGGCGCGTAGCGGACTGAATCGCTTCTGTACGCGCTGCTTTTTCTTCATCAGAGCCTTTCGGCAAACGGAAAGCAGTCATGATGGCATTGAAGGCATTTGTATCTTCATCCACCAGGTTGAGCAGACGAGATTTGAGGGCTTGCCCCTTAGTTGCCCAGTCTGAAAATTCTTCCCAGCGAGTATCCCAGCCGCGCTTATGCGCAGAAAGATTGGCCACCATAGTCGCCAAAGAAATACCCAATGCGCCGACATAAGCCGAAATAGAACCACCGCCAGGCGCAGGACTTTCCGAAGCTGTTTCATCAGCAAAAGCAGCGAGATTCATATTGAGCAAGGGAGTGGCATTGAGGTCTTGCAGGCGGTATTCAATTATTTTTTGTCGGGGATCGAAAGGACTGAGTTCTTCTAGGCCGAGGCTTTTGATGGCAATACGAATCAGCTCGCTTTCTGCAATACCCGTAGAGCGTTCTTGTAATTGGAGAAAATAACGTCCTGCATCGAGCATGACCTTGAGTGGCACCATGCCGACCAGCTCGCTACCTGTCACTCGCATACCTCTGCTTGTCGCACTTTTGCGGGTTTCTTCAAAACCAATGTGCATCGGCGTATCATTGATATTGGTCAGGTTCATAGAAATCTGCGCAATGCCGTATTCTTCTATAAACCAGCCGATGGCTTTTACCGATTTGCAGGCACCAGGCACACGCATTGGATTGCCATGTTCATCATTGATGACTTTGCCAGTCAGCTTACCACCTTCTCGCTTGAGCCGTCCTTTTTCACGAATATCAAAAGCAACAGAATTGGCGCGACGGACAGAAGTGGTGTTCAAATTGACATTATAAGCGATCAGAAAATCCCTTGCTCCTATGACGGTTACACCCGTTTGCGCAACGCGCTCATTATATTCGTTTTTGCCAAAATCAGGTGTCCATTCTGGTTTACCCAATTTAGTCGGTAGGGCTTCATATTCTCCAGCTCGGATGGTGGCGAGATTTTGTCGTTCGGGACGAGTGGCGGCTGCTTCGTAGAGATAATTGGGAATACCGAGTTCCTCCCCAACTCTCTTGGCCAGCTTTTTGGCGAAAGCCACCGTTTCCTCCATCGTGATATTCGCAATAGGAATCAGTGGACAGACATCCGTCGCGCCCTGACGCGGATGTTCACCACTATGCTGACGCATATCAATCAATTCTCCGGCGGTTTTTATAGCCTGGAAAGCTGCTTCAATAGCTGCTTCCGGCGCTCCGACAAAGGTCACAACAGTCCGGTTAGTCGCTTTGCCTGGATCAACGTCCAATAGCTGAACCCCTTCAACGGCTTGTATGGAATTGGTGATCTGGTCGATGACAGCCTGGTCGCGACCTTCGCTGAAATTGGGGACACATTCTATAAGTTGTTTCATTTTCTTTTTGTGTTGTCGTGTTGTCGTGTTGTCGTGTTGTCGTGTTGTCGTGTTGTCGTGTTGTCGTGTTGTCGTGTTGTCGTGTTGTCGTGTTGTCGTGTTGTCGTGTTGTCGTGTTGTCGTGTTGTCGTGTTGTCGTGTTGTCGTTTTTTTTGCTTCGCAAAAAAAACACACATCAACACATGCGCACATCAACACTTCAACACAATATTCTAACAAAAGTAAAAAAAAGGCGGGCTTAGTTAACCGTTTTTGTTTATTTTTACGTTTCAGAGAATTAATAATCGTGTTGTCGTTACAAAAAGTCAACAACACAGTAGCGGGACAACACATCAACACAATTAAAAGACATGAAAAAATATATTGTATTAGCTATCGCAATGTTATGTTATACCATGACATCTGCACAATGGGGAACAGCATATACTTTTAAAGGTGGACTGACACTAGGCGCGCAGAAATGGAACTCACAAGAGCGGGAATTGAAACCTGGAGGGCATGCAGCTTTTGTGATAGAATCTGTCGATCAGGAATCGGGTACAGGTTTATTTGCACAGGTTGGTATTCACCAAAAGGGCAGCCGGCTAGTTTTTCAGGCACGCACTGGTCAGGATCAGTCTGGTAACGAAATAGATTTACCACGCCGGTCATTCAGTCAGCCTTTCAATAACGCTTCAGTCATATTGGGCGCGAAAAAATACAAACAACTGACAGATTATATTACAACTTATATCGGTATTGGAATACGAGGAGATTATACGGTCAGCTACGATTTATATTATGGCAGAGAGTTTATGGACGAATATGTAAGGCGATTCAATTATGGCTTAACATCGATGGGCGGACTAGAATTTTTAGTCGGTGATAAGGGAGCGTTTCTTGTAGAACTCTCTTTCCATCCCGATATTTCCAAGCAGATAGATTTGCCTGTTCCAGTACCTTACTACGACATTAGAACCAATCAACTTCTTCAATTACCCGTACAAAAGGTAACCAATTTTCCATTCGAAATTTCGGTAGGGTACAAACTTACGAGTTGGAACTAAAAATACTTAGTAATTGAGAAATTGAGTTGATTAAGTGATTGTGTGAAAAAGCCTTAATGTTCAGGAGGCTCAGGCGGGGATGCATGAGCAAGTTTAGCGGCGCCTTCCAGTGCCTCATAAAACCCTGCTCCATACTTACGCACAAGCGCGTCTTTGACAAAGCGAAAAGCCGGCATCTGCAACTTTTTACCCAAGTCGCAGGCAGCCGAACAAATATCCCAGCGGTCATAATTCACCGCCTCAAAACCCTCATATTTTTTAATGCGAATCGGGTACAAATGGCAGGAAATCGGTTTCTTGAAGTCCGTTACCCCTGCTTTTTGAGCTTGCTCGATACCACATTGTGCCACACCATTTTCATCTTTCGTCATATAGGCGCAGGCACCATTCGCGATAAGCGGCGTACCATATTCCTCTTCCGTTTTATAATACGTAAAAACGCCCTGCTCCTCAATAGCTGCAATACCTTCCGGCAGCAAAAAAGGCTTGATGTCCGCATAAATTTTTTCAAGGATTTCTTTTTCTTCTTCTTCCAATGGCGCACCATAATCCCCTTCCCAGCAACAAGCTCCTTTACAGGCATTTAGATTGCAGACAAACTGCTGCTCCACCACATCATCGCTGATGATTTTATCGTCTATTAGTATCATTTTTTTGTTATCGTGTTGTGGTGTTGATGTGTTGTCGTGTTGTTGACTTTTTTAATGATAACACGATAAGGAATGGCGCAAAAATAACTTTACATTTTGACTTGCTCTTTTTCCCTTTTTCTTCGTTGCAAAAAGCCTTATGTAGCTAGGCTATATGCGGTTTTCGCGCCTTGAAAAAGAAAAAAATAGCTTCGTCAAAGAAAGCAAACTTATTTTTGCGCCATTCCTAATTTATTGTTGAAATGTAAAAATAGCTAATAAAGTCTAATAACCAAACCTGCTTTTTTTACTTTTGCTGATATTATGTGTTGAGGTGTTGAGGTGTTGAGGTGTTGAAGTGTTGCTGTGTTAATGTATTACACCACAACACCACAACACGACAACACGACAACACCTCAACACGACAACACAATAAAAACAATGAAAGACTTACGCATTACAACGATACAAACCCAACTCCATTGGGAAAGTCCTGCTGACAACCGAGCGATGTTTGACAAAAAACTAAGTCCGCTTACTGGTCAGACAGACTTGGTTATCCTACCTGAAATGTTCACCACGGGTTTCAGTATGCAGGCTGCTGAACTGGCTGAAAAAATGGATGGAACAACTGTGAATTGGCTTAGTCGTCATGCACAAAACCTGAATGCAGTCATAACGGGAAGCCTGATTATCGAAGAAAAAGGACAGTATTATAATCGCCTGATCTGGATGCGTCCGGACGGAAGTTATGAGACTTATGATAAACGGCATCTGTTCACGATGGCAAGAGAACAAGACACTTATACGGCAGGCACAGAGCGATTGATTACAACATGGCAAGGCTGGAAAATCTGCCCTTTGATTTGTTATGATCTCCGCTTTCCTGTGTGGGCGAGGAATACTGTGGATTATGATGTGCTGATTTATACGGCAAATTGGCCAGTGAAGCGGAGTTATGCCTGGCGCACTTTGCTTCATGCTCGCGCGATTGAAAATCAGGCTTACACCATAGGCGTGAATCATGTCGGAAAGGATGGCAATGGTTTTGACTATTCAGGCGATACGATGATTATTGAGCCAGCAGGAGCGGATATTTTGTATCATAAAGCGGATGTGGAAGCGGTGCATACAGAGTCTTTGTCTTATGCGCATTTGCAGGACGTGCGGGAGAAGTTGCCTTTTTTAGCGGATCGGGACTGAGGGGATTTGGGTTATTGGGTTGATTGAGTAATTGTGTGTATTGAGTGATTGAGTTAAAAGTTCAGTATAACAAATTGCCCAGTTTTTTTAAAAATTAGCTACGAATGCAGGAATTGCCTTCGATTCCGCTTAGGCGAACAAAAAGAATAATATTGTGGAAAGATTCGTGCATTTTTGGCTAAAATTAGATTCATGTCAAACCTGACCAAAACATACCAATCTATTCTCCATCTCGGGCTGAGCGGCTATCCTGAAATTGCGCCGGTGGCTGTGCGGGAGATGTTTTCTGCGCATAGCGGCTGGCGAAGACTATTCAACATACTGGCTCGACTGCTGACCTTATTGCCGAAAGGCCTTTATTATCATTTTAAATATAAAAAGCATCGAAACTATGAGCGTTTGAAAGACAAGCCCTGGCTGTTTATTTTAAGTAAAAACAATCGGGATGTTTTGAGTATTTTAAAACAACATTTACCTGAATCGGCTGATCTAGTACATGAGCCTGCTATTGCGAAAGCTGAAGATATTGCACCGCTGTTGTACCTGCGTACCTTTCTAAATTTGTATCGTTTTCCTGCCATCTGCTGGGGCTTATATCGAATACATGGTAAGTTAGTTTGGTCGCATATAGATTATATTTTTAAAGCGGCTGGACAGTACGAAGCCAGTCGTTTTTTTATCAAAAAGCACCGTCCAAAATACATTGTTTTTTCAAATGACCATTCTCCGCTGCCTCGCGCGATGCTGCTGGCAGCCAAGTCGCTAAACGTGCCGACTATCTATGTGCAACATGCCAGCGTGACGCCTTATTTTCCAGCATTGATTTTTGATTTGAATTTGCTGGAAGGGCAGGATTCGCTAGACAAATATGCTGCAAATGGCGAGGTGACAGGCGAAGTGCAATTGATTGGAATGCCAAAATTTGACCAGTATACTGATTGCCGAAATACCAGTGAGCAGGTCAGGCGAGTTGGTATTTGTTGTAATAAAATGGATAAACAACAGGACTTGGAAAAACTAATGCAAAACCTAGCTGAAAATCTGCCAAATCTGCAATTCACTTTTCGTCCGCATCCGGCTGATGAGCGGGTATTCCATTTGCCGAAAGGCATTTTATATTCCGATGGTAAAAAAGAACCGGTTTTTGATTTTTTACAACAACAAGACCTGATTATTGCTGGAAATACTTCTACACATCTGGAGGCTACCTTGTTGAATGTCGTCAGTATTTATTATGAATTTAGTCCTTATCCAGCAGGCGTGAGTGATATGTATGGCTACTATAAAAATGGTATGGTGGAGAAGGCAGAGCAGTTGGAAGACTTAGTTGAACTCATTCAGCGACAAGCGAAAAAGAAAGGGGATGTGTATATGAAAGCTCAATCTTATAATGCCTTGGTCGGTACGAAACATGAAGGAAATAGTGGGAAATTAGCGGCGGAATACATACAGAAATTTCTTACAAAATAAATTGTCTCAGCCTGCAAGTATGTAAGAGGGAAACATACTCCGGCTGAGACGGCTGTTTGTCCAAAAGAATTATATTGTTTTAAAAAGCTACAGGACAAGGATGAATTTCAAATCCCCAACACACTTGGGGAAGTGAAATTCATCAAAACATAAGAAATCTAATTTCCATTACAATTTTCAATTTCAGCAGAAAAACTGCTGTTAGGCTGTATTGAGAAGCCTTTATCTAAAGTGATGATTTGTCCAGCTTTGAACTCAACGGCCTGTCCTGACTGGATAGTCGTATTGGATATTAACACTTCGCCAGACTGGTAGGTGCCATTGGGAATACTATTGCCATTGGGGACAAGAAAATCAGGACAGACACTTCCACAAATTTTATTGCCAAAAGAGTCGTATATAGGAGCTTGTCCATTGACTTGTATGTCAAGATTGGCTGCTAGACCGTTGGCGTCTGTTATGGTGACCGAATATAGTCCGGATGTGAGGTTGGTGATGTGTGAACTTGTTGCTCCCGTACTCCAATTATACGAATAAGGAGCAGTACCATTATGTGCTTCTACAGTGGCTTCGCCAAGCGTGTTGCATCGTTCATGAACCACTGTGGCAAAGGCAGATAAAACTGTTCCGGTACCTATGCCTGGGTAGGTATCGTAGAGCGAAGTACCAATGACCGGACTTATTTCTCCACCAGCCGACATCACATTGCCGCCTGCTGTACTGATGACGTACAAGTCCCCAGCCTGAATGTCATCTGCAATAACAATTATTCTTACTATTGCATCATCGCTGAATTGATTGTTTTTGTCGGTGCGAGTCATTGCAATGTCGAGTGTATTGGTTATGGGATTAAAAACATCGACATCTACATTGGGTTGTAAGGATGAATCTTCTGCATCTACAATTACATTTCTTACAGATAAATCCTGAAAATCAATGCTAAATGCAATACCATGTGTACTAAGTGTATTGCCAGAAGATGACTCGGCATATAAGTCGTAAGTTGTGCTGATGGTACCGTTGTTGTTGGCTGTACTGCTGATGGGGGTCAATTTGAAACGTAGCGGGCTATCGGCGATATTACTCAATGTAGTAACATGTGTTTGACCATAATTTTCCAATATCGTCTGTACATCGAGAATGTTGACCAGACCATTTCCGTCTCCATCCTGATATTTGCCATTTATATTATCGACAGCAACCTGCCAGGATGGGGAATCCTGTCCTAGCCAATCTGTGGTTGCATTAGGTCGAACTGGACCAGTATTTCCACTTGCGAGTCCCCAATACAAGACATCTGTAATGTTGACCGTACCATCGTCATTGAAATCACCAGGCCATACTGGAGAACAGTTTCCTGCACCAGTATTACAAAATAACTCCCAGGAAACATCGAAATTATTGCCATTGCTAATGGTGTTGTTATTTGCAAAAGAACAGAAATTTGTCAGGCTGGAATTATAACAACCACTGAGCTGATTGTCTTCTAATCTCAAATTTGTCAGCTTGCTTAAATTGCCCAGTTCGATTGGAATACTACCTGTTAATTGATTATGGGACAGGTATAGTTTTTCCAAATTGGACATATTACCCAATTCAGGCGGGATATTGCCGGAAAGCGTATTATAGGATAAAGCCAGATAAGTCAGCTTGTTTAAGGCGTTCAGAACTTCCGGGATATTTCCAGTCAGTTGGTTGCTGCTCAGGTTTAAGTAAATCAGGTTGTTCAGGTTTCCTAATTCGAGAGGAATACTGCCTGTTAGTTGATTGTTTTGTAAAGCCAGATAAATTAAGTTTTCGAGACTGCCTAAAACAGGGGGGATTTCTCCATTCAAATCGTTGCTACGCAAAATCAAATATTCCAGATTAACTAGACTACTAAAGCTAAGTGGAATGTTTCCACTGAGTTGATTGTTTCTTAGATCCAAATAAGTCAGGTTCAATAAATCGCCTAATTGGTCAGGGATATTTCCGCTGAGTTGATTGTCGTGTAGGCGCAAATCTTCTAGCTTACTGAGCCCGCATAATGTTGGTTGAATTTCGCCATTGAGTTCATTGCTGTGCAAGTCGAGAAAGGTAAGATTTGTCAGGCTTCCCAATTCGGCAGGAATGGTTCCTTCCAGTTGATTATAATGCAAATCCAGTTCTTTCAGTTTGACCAGATTGCCCAATTCAGCCGGAATATCGCCTGATAACTGTCCAGCAGATAATCTTAATATCTCCAGATTATAAAGGTTGCCGAGTTCCACAGGAATCGTTCCATTCAATTGATTATAATGAAGACTCAATTCTGTTACACATCCAGTTGGATTAACAGTCACGCCGTGCCAAGTGCTGATTGGCTGACTTAAATCCCAGGAGTTGGTCCAGTTGGCTCCATCTGCTGCGTCATACAAAGTAAGCAGCGTCAGCGAGTCGGTATATGAGCAAAGACCACAAGTTCCTAAACCGAGATTACAAAAATCTTCCCAGCTTGCATCAAAGTTATTACCGTCACTAATATCATTATTGTCCACATAAGGACTTAGCGTATTACACAGCGTACTAAGCTCCAAAGGATAACAACCACTTAGTTGATTATTGGACAATCGGAGACTTTGTAGGCTGTCTATTTCTGATAATTCGCCAGGAATAGAACCCGTGAGTTGATTGTCCAATAAAAACAATAAATCTAATTGGCTAAGTTGTCCCAATTCAGGTGGAATCTCTCCGCTTAGATTATTGGAACATAGGTTTATATAAGTCAGGTTTTCCATATTCCCCAACTCTGGAGGGATTGTACCAGTCAGGAGATTTTCGCCAAGATTTAAATAGGTTAAATTATTTAGTTTGTCGAATGTCGGTGGAATGATTCCTGTCAGTGAATTTTCTCCGAGATGCAAATAAGTCAATTCTGTAAGATTGCTCAATTCGGCTGGGAGCACCCCTTGTAAATAAGATTCATTTAAGTCCAAAACACTTACACAACCGTATTCATTTAGTTCCACGCCTACCCAAGAGTCCATAGGCTGTGTGAGATCCCAGTTCAAGCCGCTTATTTTATTATAGAAGGTAACCAGGGTCAGCGAATCTGTGGCACGACAATTTGGCGGGCATAATCCTGTTGTCCCCATATTGCCACAAAACTCACTCCAGGGCGTATCAAAATTATTGCCGTCGCTGATGTAATTATCATTATTAAATAAAGGATATAATTGATTACATAATTCCAGTAAAGTGGCGTCATAACAATCACTTAGTTGGTTATTAAAAATCGATAAAATTCGCAATTCATCCATATTGCCTAAGCTGGCTGGCAGGCTACCTGTCAAATTATTATTATGAAGATGCAGGGCAACTAGGTTATCCAAGTCGCCAAATGTTTCGGGGATGCTGCCTGCAAACTGATTATTGCTCAGGTTCAAATTTGTCAATTGACTGAGCTTGCCCAATTCGGGTGGGATTGTACTGGTCAGTCCTATTCCTTGAATATCGAGTGTGCTTACGCATCCATTTTCATTAAGACTTACACCATTCCAGGTATCCATCGCTTGCGTCAGATCCCAGGGGATTGACCAATTGGCTCCATCACTGGTATTATACAAAGCGACTAAGGCAATAGAATCATTTTTATGACAGAAAAAATCGGAGATACAAGAGCCTGCGCCTGTACTACAAAAATCTTCCCAGTTTGCATCAAAATTATTCCCACTATTGATCTTATAGTTGTCGATTTCTGGTATGGCACACCAAGCCTCTAATTCAACAGGATAACATCCACTTAATTGATTACTACTTATGGACAAATATTGCAAGCTATCTAAATCAGCTAATTCAGCAGGAATACTGCCGGTCAGTTGATTCTGAAGCAGTAATAAATTTTGGAGATTGCTTAAAAGTCCCAATTCTGGTGGAATTTGTCCAGTCAATGCGTTTTCACATAAATTCAAATAGGTCAGGTTGAGCATGATACCCAATTCTGGCGGAATTTGTCCAACGAGGTTGTTGTCACCCAAATCCAGTTCAACAAGATTGCTTAGACTGCTCAATGCTGCGGGGATAGTACCAGTTAAGGCATTTTCATTAAAATCCAATTTAGTCAGACTACTTAGATTGCCGAGTTCGGGGGGGATGTTTCCGTTTATGCCCTCGTCGCTTAGTTGCAATTCAGTCACGCAGCCCTCCGAGTTCAGTGTCACGCCATACCAGCTGTCCAATGGCTGTGTTAGGTCCCAGTTGATGGTTGTGTTATTGTGTAAAGCGACGAGTGTAAGCGAGTCTCTTTCCTGGCAGGAAATATTATAGAGACAGGAGCCAAATTCGACAATACAAAAATCTTCCCATGCGGCATCAAAATTATTACCTGCATCTATATCCACAAGACTTAATTGCTCACAAAGACTGCTGAGTTCTGGAGCATAACAGCCACTCATTTGATTATTGTATAAAATTAAAACAAAGAGGTTATCTAGTTCGCTAAACGCTGCTGGAATAGAACCCGTAAACTGATTATCACTTGCTGACAAATAGCTCAAATTACTCAGATTGCTGAGTTCGGCGGGGAGTTCGCCACTGAGTTGGTTGCCCTCTAATTGAAGGTAAGCCAGGTTACTCATATTGCCCAATTCAGGCGGGATTATACCTGTAAGGTTATTATTACTCAATTCCAAATAAAGCAATTCATTGAGGTTGCTGAGTTCTGTTGGAATATTGCCAGCCAGTTGATTTTGTCCTAGCCGTAGATTTGTCAGATAAAATAAATTACCCAATTCAGCGGGAATACTGCCCGTCAGGTTGTTCTGTCTTAGGTGGAGATTATTCAAATTATTCAGATTGCCCAGTTCTGATGGAATTTCGCCACTCAGTTGATTTTGTCCTAGCCGTAGATTTGTCAGATAAAATAAATTACCCAATTCTGGAGGAATATTGCCTGTCAGAAAATTTTCATCCAATTCTAAGTTAGTCAGGTAAGTCAGATTACCCAACTCAGGCGGAATAGTTCCGCCATTCAACTCATCAGACAAACTGATGGAGCTTACACAACCATCGGCATTTAATGTTATGCCATTCCAGGTGTCCATTGGCTGGCTCAAATCCCAATTGGTGTTAGTAGAATTATTAAAAACGACGAGTGCTAATGAATCATTCGTTCTGCATGCTAAAGCTGGTGCAGCACAGATTCCTACGCCTACTGCACACCAGGCGGCTTCCGTTTGTTCTACTTCATAAGAATTAGCACCGTAGAGGTCGGTGGCAGCTTGTACTGCTCCTATTCGGGCATCTGCATACTGAGAAATCGGGGTGAGATAAACATTCAAATTGCGATAAGCAATAGCCGCTGCCTTTTCCATTCCTATGCCCTCAATATGATAAGCATTGCCATTATCATTGACGCCGATACCGCCTTCTGAAAGTAAATAAAACCAATAATTTTGCACCCCACTATTGATATGTACCCCTCCATTATCGGCAAAGCCACTGTACCAATAATTTCCTAAATAAGTGTCGGGTTGTTGCCTGATCATCGTCGGGTCATTGGGATTCATAAGGCTTCTCATGCCATTCTTGGTATTGTCATTGACAATATCTCCCATGAAAATCCAGTCATTTTCATTTTGGCGACAAGCCGCTTCCACGACTTCTCCAAAAATATCTGAAAAGGATTCATTGAGTGCGCCTGCTTCATCGCGGTATTGAAGGTCTGCTGAGAAATCGACAATACCATGCGTCATTTCGTGTCCTACAATATCGGGAGAAGAAAAAGAATTGAATGTAATGCCATCTCCTGCACCATAAGTCATCCAACTGCCGTTCCAAAATGCCTGATTGGTATTTGTGCCATAGCGCACCCAACTTTCTAAAGGCATCCCGTTATTGTCGAGGCTGTTTCTATTGTGTGTGTTTAAAAAATACTCGTAAGTTTTTTGTGTTGCCCAAAACACCTCTGTAGCCATAGGGTCATTCATGAAAGAACTATTTGTACTGGTCACAGGAATCTGTGGATTGGAATTTGCATAATTTGCATCAAAGACTTGTATGCCTCCTCCGATATTGTTTTTCAAGGTGAAAACATTATAGGCAATACAGGCAGTAAAATTACATATTCCGGAGTAATTGGTATTGCCAGTAGCGGGTACGTCTGTACAATTATGGATTTTTTCTCTGCTGGATAATATGTCCCCCGTATGCGCATCCACATAGACAATTTGACGGGTCAGTGGTGTGATTGCATAAATGTCAAATTTATATGCCAGGTGAGGATTTGCAACTTTTTTATCAAAACCAGAGTCAATAATAACAAGTTTGCCCGATGGATAAAAAGTGGCATTGGATTTTTTTTCAATGGTTTTTAACTTATTTTCGTAGTTTACATCATTCCAGGCATATTGCGTGGCATTGATGTTTTGAAGGGCAGCCTGCAAAGCAATTGACTCATCTATACTGGGATTTGTATTGATATTCAGACCTCGTATAAGTTTGCCATTTGCATGCTGTACACGGGTATCTTTTTCGTGTACCATAAAAATAGCATGCTCTATTGGAATACCCTTATAGGTTTGCTGATAACGATAGTGGCGGAAACCAAGTTGGTCGGTATCCTCAGACTTCAATAATAAGTCATCGTGTATATCGAGGTCAAGATTTGCTTTATCCTGAGTCAGTTGTTGTACAGTATATTGCTTCTTGGCATCAAAAGCCCTCCACTCCAGATGTTCTGTTTGTAAAATATCGGCTGGGGTAGGGGAAGGTTGGGCGTAAATTTGGGAGACGAGCAGGCAATATGCCAGGATTTTGAACGTGGTTTTCATATTTTTATATTGTCAGGTTTAGTGCGAATATTAATAGTTGCTTGTTTCTAGTACAAATTTATGTAGTATTTTTATCAGTTTCTTACACGATTTTCTTCGGAAGTAAATATAAATATTGAAAAAATAGTTTCACAAAATTCTCATTATAATTGAATTACGGCAAAAAAAATAAAAAAGAATCTACAGAAAACCATCAATCGCTTTGTGTTGAGCTTTTGAGTGTTTTCTCCGAAAAAGAAGTGAATAATTTGATTCACTTTATAAACTGTCGATATTTTAATACAGACCGTTATGTTATTAAGTTATTAGACGTTTTAAAAAAGCAAGTGGTGGGTAGGCGGCAATTTGGAGAAGCTGTAAAAGCTGATGTTTATGAAAAAGTGTTTACGGATACTGTAAAATCGAAAGGACTGAATGTGATACAAAAGAAGCGACTCGGGGCCAAATTAAATGCACTAACCCGCTTGACAGAACAGTTTTTAGCGACCGATGCTTTTCGACAACACGAAATATATCAGAATGACCTCCTGCTTCAGGAATTATTGGATAAAAAGCAGTATCAACTTTTCAATCGGCATATCAATAAAATGCTAAAGAAACAGGAGACGGATACACAGAAAAATACAGACCATTACGAGCATAACTATAAAATAGAATATAATCGCCTTAATTATCTGTATCGTAGTGGTAAAATAGTGAATAAGGAAGATAATCTGTCTGAGTTGATTTATCAATTGGATCTTCATTATTTATTGAACAAGTTGAGCCTTTACATTACTTTATTGTCCATGGAATTATCCACTTCGAAGACTTATGACAAGGCTTCTATGGAGGCTATTACGTCCCTACTTGATTTGCCTCAATATGCAGGACATCCCTTCGTTTCTGTTTGTAGGGCAACCGTAGATTTGATGAAATTCCAAACGGAGGAAGCTTATCATAATTTATTGAAATTATTAGATGTTCAGGCTTCTTCGATTCCCAAGGCAGAGCTAAATGGTATTTATATTACCATTACCAATTTTTGTGCTCAACAAATAAAAAAAGGTGGATTTGATCATAATGAGTTGTTTAACCTCTATCAGATGATGGATAACAGAGGTCTCTTCATTGAGGGGAATTTTATGTCAGAGGTGAGGTTGAAAAATGTTGTAGCCACAGCCTGTAGGGTAGAAGAATATGAATGGGCAGTGAATTTGGTAGAAAAGTATCGCCCGTTCATTCGTAAACCAGTTCGAGAGAGTGTCTGTCAGCTCAATTTGGGTATCATTGCTTTTTATCAAAAAGACTATAAGGTCGCGATACATCACTTTATTCGTGTGGACAATGTTAATTTGAATTATGACATCAATTGCAGGATTATGATGATGAAGTCCTATTATGAGATAGACGAGGATTATGATGAACGCACGATGCAGATATTTCGTTCTACGGAAAAGTTTTTTAACGAAAATAAAGCGCTGCCGCAAAAAACGAGGAAGGGCTATAAAAATTTTATTCGCACGCTCATCAATTTATACCGCATTCGCCACCGCGCGACAAAAATGAAGCTGGAGCAAATTAATGAAAAATTAGAACAACAGGAGGTGAATAGTGATAAGTACTGGCTGCGGGAAAAGATAATGGAGATTGGTGGGTGATTAGGATGGTTTCATTGCTACGCAAAAAAATCATAATAATAATTTAATAATCATAGCAATAGAGCAATGCTCTACTGCTGATGAAATTCCACCAGTCGATCCAGTGGATTGCGAATAAAACGCCCTGGCTTCATGTTCAGTTCTTCCATAAGCTGTATCAGTATGTCCTGAAAATAAAAGGCGACAGAGCCAATATAATGAATGGGCCATTTTTGAGCGTTCTCATATTTTGTTACATGGCGAACCAGAAACTCTTCAAAATTTTCTCGCAGCAATTTTTGTATAAAAGGATGTTCTTTATAATCCGTACAAAAACGAGAAAACTGTGCCGAATAACGACTCGGCATAGGTTTATGATAAATATTGGAAATCAGTTCGTCTTTTGTTAGTCCGTACTGTTTCTCAAAAGACTTCACTATATCTGCCGGCATTTCCCGATAAAAATAAGTCTTCAGCAAAGCCCTGCCCAAATGCGCCCCACTTCCCTCATCACCCATGATAAATCCAAGCGAAGGCACACCATCAACAATATTTCCACCATCATAAGCACAGGAATTTGACCCCGTTCCTAAGATACAGGCAATACCCGGTTTTCGGCCACAAGCCGCCCGCGCAGCAGCCAGCAAGTCATGGTCAACATTATTGGAAGCTTTCGGAAATACGGCATTCAAGGCATCCCGTACAGTTTTATTTTCGCGTTTTGAAGAACAGCCCGCCCCATAAAAATGCACTTCACGTATCAGTTGTGGAGCGAATCCCAACTGCGTAAGTAGCGTCTCTTCCAAACTTTTACGTATCTCTGCCGTTTCAAAGTAATGCGGATTATATCCTATAGTAGAAAAATCCCGTGCGGATTTAGCGGCATCAATTAACCGCCAACTTGTTTTTGTGGAACCACTATCTGCTATCAGTAACATTTTAATTCTTATTTTTACGCTTTCAATATAATGATAAATGATAAACGATGAATGATAATGCTTAAAAAGCGACAAAAATACATCATTTCTCGTTACAACATATTACAATGACAACTTCTTCTGAAAAACAACCGACTAAAAAACTAAACACCTGGCTTCCGCTTCTATTCTCGATAGTGGCTGCTATAGGCATCCTAATTGGTTTCAAATTGCAGGATAGTATCAAACCAACAACTGCAAAACCCTCTGTTTTTCCGATTACAGGAAAACAGGAAGTTGGCAAGATAGAGGAAATATTGCGATTTATCGAAGCCAAATACGTCGAAGATGTTGACCAGGAAGAAATAGTCGAAGGCATTATCAACGAAGTGCTACAGGAATTGGATCCACATTCCACTTATATTCCGGCAGAAGATCTTAAAGGAATCAATGACTCGCTGGAAGGCAGTTTTGATGGTATCGGTGTACAATTCCTGATTATCAATGATACTATTCTGGTCGTTTCTCCTGTAGCTGGCGGCCCTTCTGAGAACCTGGGTATTCGTGCTGGCGATAAAATTGTAGCCATCAATGATACGAGTGTTGCTGGTATAGGTATTACCAATGCTGCAATCATGGCAGAACTAAGAGGCGAAAAAGGTTCGGAAGTCAAAGTCGGTATTATGCGTGGCAATAATCCTGAAATCATTCCTTTTACCATCGTTCGGGATAAAATTCCAGATTATAGCGTAGATGCCAGTTATATGCTCGATGAAGAAACCGGCTATGTCAAAATTGGTCGTTTTAGCGGCACAACTTACGAAGAGTTCATGAAGGCTATTGAGAAAATGAATGAAGCGGGCATGAAAGATTTGGTGATTGATTTACGACAAAATCCAGGCGGCTATTTGCAGGCAGCCACCAAAATAGCCGGGCAGTTATTTGCTGAAAAATTATTGCTCGTTTATACCGAAGGGCGCACACAGCGTCGCAGCGAATACAAATCCACGGGGCGTAATTTTTACGATATTTATGAAGTTGTGGTGCTGATTGACGAAGGTTCTGCTTCTGCCAGCGAAATTCTGGCTGGTGCTGTGCAGGACTCCGACCGAGGCAAAATCATCGGCAGACGGTCTTTTGGGAAAGGACTGGTACAGGAACAATATAATCTATCTGACGGTTCTGCCCTTCGACTCACTGTAGCGCGATATTATACACCCTCTGGGCGTTCTATTCAGAAGCCCTATAAAGGAGAAGACAATGCTTATGATAATGATATTGTCAAACGCTATGAAAATGGAGAACTGGAAGATTCTGATAAAGTTCCTGTCAATGATTCTACACAGTACTATACGAGAGGCGGTCGCGTCGTCTATGCAGGCGGCGGCATCAGCCCAGATATCTTTGTGCCATTAGATACTGTTGTTAATAACGCTTATTTTACGAAGAGTTCGCAGTATATCGTGGAGTTTGTCTATGATTATCTGGATGGAAATCGCCAGCAGTATGAGCAATATGAGTCGGCCAAATTTTTTGCCAATAGCTATAAAATATCTGACCAACTACTGCGTCAATTCACTGATTTTGTTGCTAAAAAAGGTGTCGAAAAAGACAGTCGACGTTTCAATAAATGCAAGTCATTATTGTCCAATCGCATCAAAGCTTATATCGCTCGAGATCTGTTTCAGTCGGAAGGTTTTTACACGGTATTGCATAAAAACGACCGCGTACTGGAAAAGGCGATGGAAGTCATCAAGAAGGAAGGTAAGGCGAAGCCGCAGGCTTCTTTTTAATTACGAATTACGAATGATTCATGTAATTGTCTTGATTCGTAATTACACGATTCGTAATTAACTATTCTCCAAATCCATCCAAAAAATAAATGTAGCCAATCTGAAATCCGAGGACACGATTATTGACAGCCTCATAGCCATCGGGTAATTGGCTGTCGGGGAGGTCATTCAGGTCAGATAAACCGAGACTGTACCGAGCTTCTAGGAACAAGGCATTTTCAAAACCAATCCTGACCACTGCACCAAAACCTGCATGAATGGACAAATCCAATCGCCGAAGGTCGGCTGTACTGAAGTCTATTTTTTCTTTTAAAATACCGTTGGACGTCTGTGTTTTATCACTGCCAGACAAGAGATAAGCCGCGCCCGGACCAAGCGCAATATAACTCTGAAAATTTTCACTATTGATTAAAGTCGTTTTTCCCAGAAAATTAAATTCCAGATAATTGAGGCTGCGCTTAGCGAGCAAATTTCCACTATCGACATAACGCATTCCTTTCTGAGCAAAATTCAATTCTGGTTGCATAGAAAAAAGTCCACCACCAGAAATGGTATAAAAAATCCCCGCCTGAATGCCGAGGTGTTTGCCCGCTTCTTCCGACGTTCCCATGCTATCCAATTCGTAATTTGGATTATAATCCGCAAAATTGAGTCCTGCGCGGAGGCCGTAGCCACTTTGGGCGATTGCCATTATGGGAAGTAGGCAGACAATGATGAGTGTTATGTAGTTTTTCATAGAAAAATTTAAAACCAACGTACCAGTGACTTATTGATTTTTAAAAATTAACCGCCTATTTTTGCACGTAGGACTGAAGTCCTACGCTTTTGTGAAACACACGTAATTGTTCGCAAAAGCGGTGGGTTTCAACCCACCGTGTGTATAAATTTCAAAGGCTATTGATAGCTTAGCGAATTTGGATAAGCAAAACATTTAATGTATTTTTACTTGTGCAATAACTTCAAAGACAGACTACAAGATTAAAAAACCCTTGAAGTCCAAATTTGAAACAATTATAAACTATTTCAACCAAAAATCATGCAAAACATTCAATTTCCTGTAAAATTTCAATTTAAAATTTCTTCGCTTGCCAATGATTTCACAGCAACTGATGCCAGTGGAAGATCCCTTGCTTATGTACGGCAAAAAATGTTCAAACTCAAAGAAGACATCCAGATTTATAACGACGAATCAAAAACAAAAGTCAATTACAGCATCAAGGCCGACAGGTGGCTGGACTTTTCCGCAGCGTATGCTTTTTTTGATGAAAATGAAAAAGAATTTGGCAAGATTGTTCGCAAAGGCTGGCGGTCTATCTGGAAAGCAGAATACCAGATTATTGATCAATTCCAAAAAGAACAATACACCATCAGCGAGGAAAATGGCTGGACGAAAGTCTTTGATTCTCTATTAGGGCAAATTCCGGTTATTAGCATGTTTACGGGCTACCTCTTTAATCCTTCTTATATCGTCAGCACGCCCGACCAACAGCCTATCGTCCGACTCAAAAAAATGCCTTCCTTTTTTGGAAGAGATTTTGAACTAGAAAAAATCGGCACAATGGATTCGGATGATGATGACCGAATTATGCTTGGGCTGATGATGATGATTTTGTTGGAAAGGCGGAGAGGGTGAATTAATAGAAGAGAGACCGCTTCGCTGAGGGAAGAGAGAAGAGGGATTTTTGCTTCTTTATAACGTGTTTAAGGCTACCCGTCTAACTTTGCCTTAGCAGCCCTTCAACTAAATTGCTTCGCAAAGTGTCATAGACACGATTTATCTGGTAGCCTACGGTTTCAACCGTAGGCGAATGGGACGGCAAAATTATGCAATTGGTCATACACACATTGATTAAAGTTTAAACACGGTCTAAATTTAAAAGTCTATCTTTCCTACACTGAAATAAGTACCAAATGAAAAAAATAATCATCCAAGGCATACAATACGACGAAAAATCATCTTACCAAAGAGGGTCGGCACTCGCGCCTCCATTAATCAGAGAAGCCTTGAATGCTGGCTCGATGAACTTGTTTGCAGAAGATGGACGCTCCATAGAAAATGCTATGGAAGACAAAGGCGATTTTGAAATTTCGGACTATTTTGACATTGAGCAAATCACAAAAAAACATCTGGATTCCAATCATAAAATTTTCACCTTGGGTGGCGATCATTCTGTCACCTTTCCCATTATAAAAGCCCATCACGAGCAATATCCAACATTAGACATCCTTCATATTGATGCCCATGCGGATTTGTATGACGATTTTGAAGGCGACAAATATTCTCATGCCTGTCCGTTTGCCAGGATCATGGAGCATAAATTTGCAGCTAGGTTAGTTCAGGTCGGCATCAGAACCCTAAACACGCACCAAGCCGAGCAAGCAGATAAATTTGGCGTGGAGATTCATCAAATGAAAGACTTGGATTTGACTCGAATTCGGCATTTTGACAATCCTTTGTATATTTCACTTGATATGGATGCCTTTGATCCAGCTTTTGCGCCTGGCGTGTCACACCACGAACCTGGCGGATTATCTTCCCGACAAGTCATCCAATTAATTCAGAACATAGATGCAGAAGTCATCGGCGCAGACATTGTAGAGTACAATCCCAGCAGAGATGTTCAAAAAATGACTGCTTTTCTGGCGGCTAAAATGATGAAAGAAATTTTAGCAAAAATGCTATAAGTGGAAATACAAATCCAAACGCCAAATACAAATTCAAAAACTGTTTTGGCAACATTCAATTGTGCCCAGAAATTGAATGGACTGGAGACGGTCATTATAATTGAAACTGCCACTGAAACTATGGCAATCGCATAAAAATATTTTTTAAACCACTAAGGGCACTAAAGGACACGAATGAATTTTCCTTCGTGTTCTTTTTATCCTGTTAGTTTTAGTGTTCCTTAGTGGTTAGAAAATGGACACGTATTAAGACTAATTTATTTTTATGCGATTGCCATACCACTGAAACTGCTACTGCACACTTTCCACCCACTGCGTCAGTTCCACAAAATCGGCGACAGACAAAGTTTCTGGTCGGCGTTGAAAAAACGGATCTTCCTGTAGGCGTTCGTGTTTGGTGAAGGCTTTCATACTTTTGCGCAGCATTTTCCGACGCTGACCAAAAGTGATTTTTACAATACTGCGAAACAAGGATTCATCGCAGCCCAAGTCCTCATTGTCTCGTCGCACCAGTCGGATGACTGCCGAATCTACTTTTGGTGCTGGAATAAATTCTTCTGGACCCAGCTCAAACAAATAATCCACTTTATACCAAGCCTGTATCAGCACACTGACTACCCCGTAGGCTTTTACGCCTGGTGCAGAAGCTACCCGCTGTGCGACTTCTTTTTGAAACATGCCGACCATTTCCGGAATCAGGGTTTTATAATCCAGTATTTTAAATAAAATCTGCGAAGAAATATTATAAGGAAAATTACCAATCACAGCAAAAGGACTGTCAAAATGCTCGGCAAAATCTGTCTTCAATACATCTTCTGCAATAATTTTATCCTGCAATTGCCAAAAATTATCCCGAATAAACTGCACCATATCACGGTCAGCTTCTACTACTTTCAAATCATAGGATTGGTCAATCAAAAACTGAGTGAGCATACCTTTTCCAGGCCCAATTTCCAGTACCTGGTCATATTTGTCCTGATGTGCCAGACTTTCCGCAATTCGTTTCGCTACAGCGGTATTCCTAAGAAAATGCTGCCCATAAGATTTTTTAGCTTTCAACATTCAGCAAATTTAATTGTTTCAGTCTAATATACCACCACTTATTCCTAATTTGCATATCTTTGGCCATTAATTTTACAGATTTTCCTATTACCTCATTAAGTAGAATAAAAAAATCCAATGATTCCTACGATAGCTGCAAGTAAATCCTATTCAGATAAAGACAATTTGATTGTATTATCCAATAGTGACGATAAATTCAAATGGCTCGATGCCTACCTCGGAGCTGATTTTGAACTAAAACTGATGAGAGATGCGATAGAAGCAGAAACCTCTCACTTAGCTTTTCTTCAAAAGGGGCGAATTGTTATTGTTCAGTTTGTCAAAACATCGGACGATGCCAATACCGAACAGGAATATGCCCGAAGAGAAGGTTTTGAAATATTGGAAACCGTTCGTCGGTATAATGTAAAAGAACTGACCATTACAGACAAAACAGATAGTAATCTGGCGATTAGTTATGCCGAAGGGATGGCTTTGGGGAATTACCAGTTTTTGAAATATTACAAGGATGCGGAGAAGAAAAAACATCCGCTGAAAAAGATAAAAGTAGCTGGCACGACTCCAAAAGAAATCACACGCCTAAAAGTCATTATAGATGCTACGGCTAAAGCACGCGATCTAGTCAATGAACCTTTGTCTTATCTGACTGCTGTCAAATTGAGTGAGGAGATCAAGAAGATGGGCAAAGAATCAGGTTTCAAAGTAGAAGTTTTTGATAAAAAGAAAATCGTTGCACTCAAAATGGGCGGCTTATTAGCCGTTAATAAAGGAAGTTTTGACCCACCAACTTTCAGCATTCTGGAATGGAAACCTGCTAAGGCAAAAAACAAACGCCCAGTGGTACTCGTCGGCAAAGGCGTAGTATATGATACAGGGGGACTGAGCCTCAAACCCACTGCACATTCCATGGATTTTATGAAATCTGATATGGGGGGAGCAGCAGCGGTTATTTGTGCCATGTATGCAGTGGCTAAAGCCAAATTACCGATTCATGTCATTGCGCTGGTGCCTTCAACGGATAATCGTCCTGGAAACAATGCTTATGTTCCTGGAGATGTCATTACTATGTACGAAGGCTCAACGGTAGAAGTACTGAACACAGATGCAGAAGGAAGACTGTTGTTGGCAGACGGACTCCATTTTGCGAAAAAATACAAGCCTGAACTCGTGTTGGATTTTGCTACGCTAACTGGCGCAGCCGCACGGGTTGTTGGCGGACAAGGAGTTGCTTATATGGGCAATGCCGATGAAAAAATCAAGGAAAAATTTGAAGCCAGCGGAAATGCCGTCCACGAAAGACTGATGGAATTTCCTTTATGGGAAGAATATAATGAAATGCTAAAATCAGACATTGCCGACATTAAAAATATCGGTGGTGCAGTAGCAGGAGCAACGACTGCCGGATTATTCCTCAAACATTTCACGGATTATCCCTGGTTGCATTTTGATATAGCTGGTCCTGCTTTTTTGCATACACCAGATTCTTATCGCGGTAAAAATGGCACAGGCGTAGGCGTCCGTTTATTATTTGATTTTTTGAGTAATTATTAATCGAATTCTAAGTTACTTATGCGGGCAGCCTTCCCTTTAGGGAATAAAAGGGTGCGTGTGAGCAATTATTGATTGAAATAAAAACATGGATAAAATAAAAATAGGGATAACCGTAGGAGATGTCAATGGAATTGGTCTGGAAATTATACTCAAGACTTTAGTAGATGACCGAATATTACAATTTTGTGTACCAGTCATTTATGGTTCATCCAAAGTACTGTCCTATCATAAAAACATTGTGGGACTGGATAATTTTCAATATAAAAATACCAGTTCTGCCGAACGTGTTATACCCGATGCGGTCAATGTCGTCAATTGCTGGCAGGAGAATGTCAATATCCAATTGGGCAGAGTCAATGACGAAGGTGGAAAATATGCCATAAAAGCCCTTCATGCTGCGGCTTACGAACTGGAATCCGGTTTCATTGATGCGGTTGTCACTGCGCCTATCAACAAGCAGGCGATGCAGATGGCAGGATTTGAATATCCAGGTCATACCGAGTTTTTCACCCAAAAATTTAAAGCAGAAGAAAGTCTGATGTTTATGATCAATGACGGACTCCGAGTTGGTCTGGTTACGAATCACATTGCAGTCAGTCAGGTGGCCTCTACGCTACACGAAGACCTCATTTGTAAGAAATTAATGATTATGAATGAGACCCTGAAAAAAGATTTTGGCATCGACAAACCCATGATTGCCGTTCTTGCACTCAATCCACATGCCAGCGATGGCGGACTGATTGGCAACGAAGAAGAAAAAATTATCCTGCCTGCTTTGGCTACTGCCAAACAAATGGGCATTTCAGCTATCGGACCTTATCCAGCAGATGGATTTTTTGGCTCTGGTCAGTTCAAGCAGTTTGATGGGGTATTGGCGATGTATCACGATCAAGGATTAGTGCCCTTCAAGGCTTTGTCTTTTGGTTCTGGAGTCAATTATACGGCTGGTTTGCCGGTCATCCGCACTTCACCCGACCACGGCACAGGACACGATATAGCAGGTCAGAATATTGCCGATGCAACTTCCCTGCGAAAAGCAATTTTCCTGGCAATTGATATTGTTAAAAATCGCCGCAATTATTTCGATATGTACAGCAATCCACTGGACAAGCGGAAATTGGTCAAAATGGAACAAACTAAAGAAGATGAAGTAGATGCTGCGGAGGAAGATGCTAGTATTGAGCGCGACGAGTAAAGTCTGGTAGAAGTTAAGGATAAGAGAATAACGAATAATGAATGTCGAACACCGAATATCGAAGTATTATACGTTAAACGGTGAAAATCAGTATTCCAGTTGTACTTGACATTTCTTCCTTCCTAAATGTTCATCATTCATCTTAACTACTACTTCGATATTCGATATTCATCTGTTCGATATTCGATATTCGATATTTTCCTATTTTGCTAATATGCACTAAAACTTAGTGCTGAAAGCACTAGTACACGTTTCTTACTTATCCTGCTCGTCAGTCATACCCGAAGCATCTATTTCTCCAGTCACCTGCGTAATGCGTGGTCGATTAAATTCCAAATCAGATGTAAAACCATAGCCATAAAGAATACGTTCTGGGGTTGATATTTTTACAAATTCTTCTGAATATACTTTTTGCTCCTTTTCATCCCAAGTCAATTCTTCTGCTTCTATTCGCTCGCCTTTTGTGTTCCAAATGACGACACTGTCCTGCATGTATATTTTGCTTTCATTGATGTATTGCATGGCATAATTGGCAGATAATTTGCCCGTTGAGCGTTTGCGTTCATTGAAAAAATAGACAATAAAACCTTGTGGAAATTCGCGTTTGGGTTCTTTTTTATCCAAATGATTAATCATCGTATAAGCCTGTATCCGAACCCTGACGACTGCCGAATCGCTGTACAATATCTCTACATCTCGCGCTCGTTCCAAGGTCTTTTCTTCCTGAGAAACAATGCGCTGGACTTCCGTCATATCGTTCTCGCAGGCTATGATGCCCATGAGAACGATAAGCGACAGGAATGTATATTTTAAAGTGGACATAGATTTTAAATTCAAAAATAAATTCAATTGTGTGTTAGTGTTTTAGTTGGGTCGATGGTCGATGGTCCATAGTCCATGGCAGAGTACTCGTTTATTTAGATTCCTTGTATCCAAGGAAGGAGAATTCTGATTTAATATCTTCTTCAATTATATCAACCATAATTATTGGTTTTTATTCATGGTTTCATGACTAATTTTTTGAATTTGAATTTGACGTTTGTATTTGTATTTGTATTTTCTCTTACTTCACTACCGTCACCGACCCTTTATAATCTATCACCACACCATCAATGTATTCTACTTTTGCAATATAGACATACACACCATTATTGACCGCCTTGCCTTTCACACTACCGTCCCAGCCAAATTGTGAATCATCAGTTGGAACATTTTCTGCCTGAAAAACTAAGCCGCCCCAGCGGTCAAAGACATTAAATTCTAGTACCTGTGAAACTGCCAGTCCGCCGTGTACCATGAAGACATCATTGGTGCCATCATAATTTGGAGAAAAGACATTGGGAATATAAACAGGGCGCACATCATTGACGGTAATCGTCAGCGAATCGGTTGCCGTACATCCCTGCACGGTCGTAATCGTGGCCACATAATTTGTTGTCTGTACCGGCGTAGCAATCGGGTCAAAGCAATCCGTACAACTCAGTCCGGCAGCCGGCGTCCATTCTATGGTATGCTCTACATTGGAGTTCAGCAGAACGGCATCAATATTTGCGGAATAGCCAAGGTCAACTTCCTGATCGTAACGCGCATCCAAGATCAACTCAAATGGCTCGGAAATAGAGGCGGTTGAAGAAAAATCACAACCAAAAATATCGCGTATAGTAATCGTATAAGTTCCGGCTTCCAGTCCAGTCAATAGAGAGTCCGTCTGAAAATTGATACCATCTGAGCTATATTCAAAAGGCGGATTACCTCCAAAGGCATATACCGTCATTTGTCCATCGGACGCACCAAAACAAACATTATCCTGTACGATGATAGAATCAATACCCACTTCTGCGGGTTCTATAATCATGGCGTCAGCCGTTGCTGCACAGCCATTTTCATCCGTTACCGTAAGGAAATAATCACCAGGAACCAAATCGGCAATCATAGACGTATCACCAAATGCCGGACTCCAATTATACGTATAATCACCTGTGCCGCCCATTGCATCGGCAGAAATCATTCCGTCATCATAACCAAAACAACTGATATCCATCACCAGCAAATCGACAATAAGGGAGTCGGGTTGCTGGACTTCTATTTCAAAATTGCCAAAGCAAAAATTAGCATCACGTACCGTGACCATGTAGGTGCCTGCGGCCACGCCTGCAATAACATTCGCGCTGGTAAAGCCATTGCCATCATTCAAATCATAAGCATAAGGTGCTAGCCCGTTGGCTATCGTCACCTGAATCGTACCATCCGATTCTCCATAACAACTGGGCGAAGTAATCACATTAGCATTGGGATCTAAGATGAGTTCGAGTTCCCGCACTTCAAAATCACGGGTAATCTGGCAATTATTAGCATCCGTTATCACAACGGTATAATCTCCAATTGGGATATTATTGAGGTCTTCGTTTGTTCCTAAAGATGTGCCAGTATTGGTATCTGTCCATTGGAAGGAATAGGGGGGTGTTGCTCCGCCAATGGTAAGATTGACCGCTCCGTCCATTCCGCCATTACAGGTCGGCATCGTGATATCTTCGGCATAATCGAAAGCTGGAGGACCAGTCAGTGTTACATTAAAAATAGTGTCACAACCAATCTGATCTTCTATGGTCACAGAGTAATCGCCAGGCGCGAGTCCAGTAAGGTCTTGTCCAACATCTCCTGTAGACCAATTATAAATAAAAGGCGGTGTACCACCTGTCACTTCTACATCTATAAAACCATCAAGGTCATCTGCACAAATGAGATCCATTGAGGTATAAGAAGCAAACATCTGATTAAGACTATTACAACAAGGTTCTACCTGAAAGACACCGACTTCAGTAACAATACAACCGAGGTCAGTTTCTACCGTGAGTACAACAGATGCTTCGCCTGGCTCAGTGAAAACGACATTATGTGGACCTTGTCCGCTGGCAGTCGCTGGAGTCGCGCCTACACCAAAATTCCATTCCCAGCCTGTCACCATGCCGAGAGAGAAACTAGAAGCATCCTGAAAAGTAACCGACTCACCTGCACAGAGGATGTCGTCAGGATCATTATCTGTGAAACTAGCAACTGGGCCAACAAACTCACCTGTGCCTCCCCAGGAGATAGAAAAACCATTTCCTGTAGAGGTAAAGTTATTAATCAGCAGACCATAACTCACACCTGCCAGCATATTGAGTGGTTGCAGAAAATTATTATTTCCAGGGTCGCAGCCAGGGTTTTCGACGGTATCTGTGTCGCCTGCCATCAGTCCGGTTGGTCCCATACAAGGCGCATTGGATGTACCAAATTCGCCAGAAGCCATGCAGAGTATAGGATTTTTACCAGAGCAATTATTGACGCCATTTGGCAATTCGAAAATTACAAAATCAAGGTCATCAGCCGGATTGGTGGGCGTCAGCGTGAAGGTCAGTGTACCATTGGTCGCGGCTGTCCAGGTAAACCAGGTCGAGTTGGATTCAGAATTGCCCTGTGCACCAGCATCCAGACAAGTGCCGTCTGCTTCATCGGTGTCATTTCCAGCACCTACGACACTTTGTATGGCAAAAGGCGATTTATCGCAAAGGATAGCCGCCGTCGGGCAATCAGATCCCGGTTCTACAGGCGGATAAAAATTATTGATACACAACTCGAACGTTCCGGTATTCCCTGCACGTCCATTGATGCGAATGAGGTAGGTTTCCCCAACGGTGAGTCCGCCTTTATACAATTCGACAATATTATTATTGACTGCATCAGTCTCACATTGAAACTGGCCGATAGTACCTGCGCAAGTGCCATCGTATAAGGCAACAGATGGATTGTTTAGCGTTCCACCGCCACCAATAGACTGGTCGCCGATGACAGTAATCACCACATCAGTCGCGATAGCAGTAAAGCTAAACCACACATCATTATTGGCACTGTCGAAACAGGAAGCCGGTCCGAAACCGGAGGCTGTCGCGCCTACATTGGTGTAAGTAGCTGCGGCAGAACACCAGTCCGATACATCAGGAATATTGATTGCGGTATCACATTCATCATTGGCAGGTTGCGCGATGGCAAGAACGCTGCAGAGCAGTACAGCAAGTGTAAATAAGTATCTTTTAATCATTATCAGTTTAAGTATAAGATTATCCCGATGGATATCGGGAAAGTTTAAAATGCCTTAATCGGTATTTTTCTTTGATTTCTTAACAACGTTAAAAAAAGTAATATTAATATGTGGGGCAAAACATTTCTGATAAAATGTCAGCCTATATACAGACACAGTTTTGGGTTTTAACCATTAGTTTAAAACCATACAAATACTATACCTCTATTTCTTATAAAAGTTTCCTATCTGTTAAGACTTTTTATAAACGAAAGGGTAACAATAAAAAACCACTTCTGTTGAAGTGGTTTTTTATTTGATCATTAGACTAAAGTCTACTAAATTCTTGAATTTGAATTTGACGTTTGAATTTGCGTTTATTATTCTCCATTTCCACCAAACATAAAGCGTGCACCGATGCTGATATTGATTGTGCTAAAAGAAACATCTTGGCGTGTTTTCAGTGCAGGTAGGTCTTTTGATCCGTAAGTGGTATAAACATTATCTGAATCGCCTAGTCCAAAAGCATTGGCTAGGAATACTGCATTATCAATGACATCAGGATAATCTGTTGGATTAGCATTATATTCATTGATACCTTGTTCCAGTATTGCAGCAAGATCAGCAGCAGAAATTTCATCTACATACTCTTCATAGGCATACACATCACTAGCACTTCCATTATTGCCCAAAGCGAGTAAAGGGAGAATGTCAAGCTCTGTACCGTCTTCAAAGAATAGGGTAGCAGAAGGAACTTCATAGCTTTTTCTGGCAATTCTTAATCCTGTATAACCTACTGAACCAAAAATGCTAATCATTTCATTGAGTTGGTAACGCAAACCAATCGCTGCATTATATCCAAGAGAAAATTGTCCTTTTGCAATAGATTCAGCTTCAAATCCATTAGCATCAGAGAATAAAGTAGGAATAGCAGAACTAACCATAGCTGGATTGTTGGATTCGCGCAGTCCGTCAGTCTGACCAGCTACTGGAATCAGCAGTCCAAAACGAGCGAAAGGGCTAAGCGTCTCATTTCCAGCATCCACCACAAAAGCAGGACTCAGAGTCAGGCGTTGGTTGGTGGCATAAGAACGATCATAGCTACTGCCATCTGTAAACTCTTCAATCAATGTTTGTTGTCCCATGACATAAGAACCACCGATTTCAAAACCAAAATTGCGACTCAGCATATAACCGACCGTTAGATCCAGTCCGACGCCTGAACCATAAGAACCTACAAGGCTGCTGCTTATTTCAGAACCAGGTGTGAGAGAATTATCTATTTTAGGTCCAAGTACTTCATTGGTCGTTGGTGCCAGGTAAGTCACACCGGGTTGTATGTACAATCCCTGTGCATTAGTGGAAATTGCTGCTCCAAAGACAAAAAGAGCTAGCATTGCTAGTTTTAAGTATTCCATAGCTTATAGTTTTTAAAATTAAAATTCGAATCCGATTTGTAGTTGAATGTTGAAATTAACATCTTTATCCTCGCGGGAAACAGGTGAATAATCGCCTATTGCTCCATCTGTTGGAGCTACTTTGGAGTAGTCATAAAAATTATTGGTCACATCCATGAGTCCATAAGTGCCGCGTAGTCCAAAGACCAATCCTGTGTCAAAACGAAATTCCACACCAGCCACAACACCTGCATCAAGGCTGTTATAAAAATTGCCGTCTTTTGTATCAAAATCGGTATAAGCACCAGTAACAGAAGGGTAAGTAAATGAGCCAAATTGTTCTACACCACCAGCAATACTTTGGTTGAAGACAGGCGAGGAAATGCTATTTTCATTACTTACACCAGCTTCGTCTGTACCGTAGTTGTGGTCAAGTTCTGTTCTGATAGGCAGTAAATTGGTCTGGACACCATTGAATTTTTTTTCATCTGCGTCAAAAGTCAATTGACCAGAGCCGGTAGAATTGAGCAGAAAGCCGACATAGCCACCACCATATAGGCTAATGCTTCCAGTCGCTTTATAATAAAACATCAAAGGGACATCCAGATAGCCATTATTGATATTGATAGATTCTGTACGATCTCCTTCAAATAAGAAAGTGGAGTTGAAACCCTGCTGACTCAAGAGGTAATAAGCCTCGCCATCGTAGACATATTTTTCTCCTTTTTGAGAATATAAAACTTCCAGCATCAGACCATTTTTGTCTGTAATGGCATATTTGAAAGTTGGGCCAAGGTGAAATCGTGTGATGGCTGCACCAGACTCCACGTTGCCGCCTGCTGAATCTTTTTCTTTTGGTCCCAATATAGAAGCGAAGTTCAGCCCGGCTTTGATGCCGACCATAAAATCACCTGCTTCCTGTGCCTGCGTAGCAGTGAAAGAGAAAAGTAAGGTGATGGAGATTATAATAATTTTATTCATATTTTCTTATTAAGTTTAAGTTTAAGTCGAAGGTTAAGTCTAAATTGCTCTGAACAAAGTAAGGAACAACAAGTATATGATTTTAAGTCTAAAAAAAAATTTGTCCAAAATAAAACGCCAAGATAGCCCAAGCCGTCCAACATTTTATATAATTTAACGGTTTTTTATTCATTACGAATTACGAATAGATAAATTGCAAAAAATATGAAATACTATCTGCCTACACTTACCCTGTTGCTTTGTATGCTCATTGCCTGTAGCATAACAACCAGTAAAAAGCCAAAAGAGCCATTGGAAGCAAGTGAACTGCCTTTGGATAAAATCAAGTTGCCGCCAGGTTTCCAGATTAGCGTATTTGCCGATAAGGTGACCAATGCCCGCTCTATGAGCCTGAGTCCGAATGGTACTTTGTTTGTTGGTACACGTAAGGATGGTCGCGTGTATGCGATACGGGATGAAGATGGCGATTTTAAAGCCGATAAAACTTATACCCTGGATAGAGATTTGTTTATGCCGACTGGTGTGGCTTTTCGAAATGGCAGTTTGTATGTCGCAGAAGTCAATCGGATTTTGCGATACGATGATATTGAAAACCGACTGGACAATCCGCCTGAACCTGTTGTGGTGTACGACCAATATCCCGATGATAAATGGCATGGCTGGAAATATATTGCCTTCGGCCCGGACGATAAATTGTATGTACCCGTTGGTGCGCCTTGTAATGTGTGTGATGGAAAAGCCGAGGTGTACGCCACCATGACCCGCATGAATCCTGACGGAACAAACATGGAAATTTATGCCAAAGGCGTCCGCAATTCAGTAGGTTTCGACTGGCATCCTGAGACTGGAGATTTATGGTTTACCGAAAATGGGCGCGACTGGATGGGCGAGGATATGCCCGCCTGTGAGCTCAATCATGCGCCAAAAGCGGGTATGCATTTTGGATTTCCCTATTGTCACCAGGGCGATGCTCCAGATGATAAGTTTGCTGGTGACCGGACTTGCGAAGAATTTACACCACCTGCACAAAAGCTAGGACCGCATGTCGCGCCACTGGGCATGGAATTTTATGAAGGAGCGCAGTTTCCTGCAAAATATAAACATCAGATTTTAGTAGCAGAACATGGTTCATGGAATCGAAAAGACCGGATTGGCTATCGAGTGATGTTGGTGGGCATGGAAGGTAATAAGACCGTCAGTTACGAACCTTTTGCAGAAGGCTGGATGGAAAATAACGAAAATCCCTGGGGACGTCCTGTAGATTTAGAGCATCTGCCAGATGGCTCTATGCTGGTGTCGGATGATTTTGCGGATGCGATTTATCGGATTAGTTATGATGAAAGGCGTATTGGAAAATAATGAAATCGACTATCATCAGTAGGCTTTTTTATATGTATGATACCTATTCGACTTTATTCTTCTTGATAGGATTTAAAGAATCAATTAAGGACATACTCATATACTAAAAGAAAGAGAAATAACATTATTCAATAAATAATTTTATTGTGAATATTCTGTTATATTTTTGTTTATCTTTGGACGTTGTCGGCACTCTTAATTAGGTGCGGTATAATAAATTGAAATCTAAAATATTACAAATCCCATTGACCACACTTTATCAACATATAGATACGAATACAAGAGGATATAAAGGCATTAAAATTGATGATGCTGAAATGACGAGCTATCTTGAAAATCCTGTTTTCGACAATCTAATAGATATAGAACAAAAACAAGATAGCCTTTATGCACTCCTTGAACTTAAGGACACAGGCTTTAGTTCCGAAAATTTGCTTGCCGACATTCAAGCCCTTGAGAATCCTATGCCTGATGATTTGAGAACATGGAGAGTTGGCGAAGCTTTAGCAGAAGTAGTGCTTGAATCCCACTTTAATTGTAAGTTTCCTTGGAATGAGTTGAGAGATGCGAGAAATCCCAAAGGGAATAAAACGGGGGCTGATTTAGTTGGTTTTATGGAAGTAGATAACGAGGTAATGTTTTTATTTGGCGAGGTTAAAACATCCTCTGAATTAGCAAATAGGCCTCCACAAGTGATGACAAAATCAGATGGCATGGAGAATCAGCTCAAAGATTTATACCAAAACGCTAAGAAACGTCTAATACTGATAACCTATCTGCGAAGTAAAATACCGTTAATTCAAGATTCCTTTAAATTTGATTTCGATAATGCAGTAAAATCCTACTATACCGAAAAGTATGTGTTAACTGGAACACTTATTCGTGATGTAATTCCTGACGAAAGAGATGTCTCGGTGAGTTATAATAAACTCAAGACGAAAATTTTATCACCAATAGGACTAAACTTAGTTGCAATATACACGTCTATAAAGAAAGAAAACTGGAGAAATATTGTCGAAGGTAATTCAGGAAATGAGTAATCAATCAAAATATCGCTATCTTGAAGCTGCATATCCTGATATGCTTAATGGGATTGGTGTGCTCATACAAAAAAGTAAAGTAGCAAATCGCTTTGAGGGAACAACAATTGATGAGAGCGACATAATAATCTTGGGTAAAGCCAAGCACCTCTGCGAATTAAAAATCGTTGAACTTTGGGATAATCAAAACTCAGAAAAATTCAAAGCTTTATGTTCTACATATTTCGATATTGCCACTCAAATTGAAGTTGATGCTAAGGAAGATCATATAGCCTTTGAGTATTTAAAAACTATTGCTTTTGGTTATTTAGGAGAAGGTTGGCATTTAGTCCGACAATATTTAAAAAAAGAAGAACAAAAAATTAATGATATTCCAAATTCTGAAAAATGGAATTCAAGATTGCTAAACACTTCATTCAAGGCTATTGTCGGTTTAGTCAGAAAACAGAACTGGCAAGACATAAATACCTCCGTCGAATTCATTGAGAAGTTACGTTCAGATCAAAATGAGTTTGAACAAGCATTCCTAAATAGTGTAGATGAGTCAGGTCGCCCCTATGGTGCTGCGGAGTTGGTTTCCCTCTATCATTTTGCAAAATCTGTTGAAATACTTGGGGAATACCTAATTGGAGGAAGACCACTAGATACTGAAAATCAAGTCAAGTATCATTTGGGGTACTCGAAAGATTTTGCTGTTAAAGCAGAAAACATTAGTTTACAACTTCTAATTCAGTTTTTTGAATCCTTTGCTTCAAAATTGATAAAAAATACGATTTGGTATAATACAAAAGGTGTAAACTCAAGAATTTCTAAATTCAATGAATTTATCTCAAAACGAGAAGATAGAGGAATATTCGAATTACTTTATCCACAAAAAGAATCATTAAACGAAATATTCAATCCTGCCCATAGTGCCATTGTAGTAAATCTTCCAACCTCTAGTGGAAAAACTATGATTGCAGAATATAGACTGCTTGCAGCACTTAATCAATTTGCCGCTGATGGTGGTTGGGTGGCTTATGTCGTACCTACTCGCTCTCTTGTCAATCAAACTTATAATCAATTAAATAAAGACCTTAGTTCAATTGGTATTCAAGTAGAAAAAGTAAGTGGAACATTAGATTTGGATGGTTTTGAAGAGGCACTATTAGAGCGAGATGCCCAAAACAAAGCTTTCGACGTACTAGTCACTACTTATGAAAAACTCCATTTAATGGTAAGGCAAGGTTATGGAACATCCGAGAAGAGACCTCTAGTTTTAGCTATCGTTGATGAAGCACATAATATTGAGGATGAGACACGAGGTTTGAATTTAGAGTTTTTACTATCTACTATCAAAACTGATTGTGTAAACGCCAATTTTCTTTTAATGACACCCGATGTGTCTAATTCTGAGGAAATTGCAAAATGGTTGGGAGGAGAAAGAGGGAGAGATGTGCACCTAAGCCTACACTGGTGGCAACCTAATGAAAGAGTAGTGGGAGCTTTAATAAAAGAGGGAAGCCGGAGAAATTATGAATTTAAACTAAAAACCTTACTAACAAATAAAGGAACTTATTTAACTGAAGATAATATTAAATTAGCTGATTCAAATGAAAGCGACCTTACTGCATCCAAATTAAAAATTAAAAAACGGTTTGCAAGTACCTTAGCTGCAAAGTTACTTGACATTAAAGAACCAACTATAATTCTTGCAGGTGACCCAAGTAGCGCGTTTGATATCGCGAATGATATATGTTCTAAAATTGAAACTGAATTTGAACATGATATTGATATTGAACTCGTAAGACGATTCATTGAAGAAGAACTAGGAGCTGACTTTCCTTTATCATCTTATTTAGGCAAAAGAGTAGGCGTACATAGTTCTGCGATTCCCGATGAAATAAAATTTTTAATAGAGGATTTGATGTCTAAAGGGAAATTACAAGCACTTGTCGCTACTACTACAATCGCACAAGGAATTAATTTCCCTATATCTTCTGTAATTATGGCTACTTATAGATACCCGTTCAAGTTAATGCCGATTAGAGATTTTTGGAATCTTGCAGGTAGAGTGGGGCGCGCAGGACAACAGTCTCTTGGTTGGGTTGGATTGATTGCCAAAGATGACAAAGATTTACTAAAAATAACTGGTTACGTAAAAAAAGCGGCGGACGACCTACAATCTCAGCTCGTTGGCGTTGTAAACACTGCATTGAGTAATCCTGAAATTGAATTTGAGCGGTGGCTTTTCAGAGACCCACGGTGGTCTGGGTTATTGCAGTACATCTCACATCTTTATACTCAAAGCGAGAACCTTAGTTCTTTAATCGCAAGTTTAGAACAAAAACTTCAAGATACTTTAGGGTTTAAAAAATTAAATCAAGAACAAAAAAACTATTTACGAACGAATCTTAGAGGTTATATAAATAAAATAAAACCACTTGATGCAAAACTTTCCGATGCTACTGGTTTCTCAACAGTATCCATTCGAAACCTTTTAGGTAGTTTGGGTAGTGCAGGGCTAAAAAGTTCTGATTGGAAAAGTAGCCAGCTTTTTTCAAACCAAAATCAGAGTTTGCAAAAGCTTATTGGAATGATGTTCAAAACTCCCGAAATACGGGAGTCTATAAAAAAACTATCAAATAATAATAATTCTTTGGAGCATACAGCTATTTCAAAAATGATAGTTGATTGGGTAAATGGTAAACCCATAAAATTTATCGCCGATAAATATTTTTCAACCGAAACCGATAGTAGAAAAAGAATTGAAAAATGTACTCGTGCAATGTATTCGTATTTACCTAATGCCGCTACTTGGGGACTTTCGGCTATTCAAAAAATGCCAAATAGTGGAGCAGATTGGGAAAACTTGAGCGATGTAGAGAAGAAACAGATGGCTAACTTACCTGCGCTAATACATTACGGAGTAAATACAGATGAGGCAGTTTTAATGAGAAAAAATAATATTCCAAGAAGCATTGCGAAAAAAGCAGGGGAATTATATAGTGCATCTATCGGCGGGGAAATTTTTAATAACGATTCCAAAGTTATTGATTGGCTAAGCTCCTTAGAAGATAGGCAATGGGACACTTTTAAATCTATAAACTCAAAAATGACAGGAGCAGAGTACAAGAAAATTTGGGAAAAACTTAATGGGTTAAACTAACAAAAAAACGCATCACTGAAAGTGAAAGTCGTCTGTCCTATGAAATTCAACCATTTCACCAATGAAGCAATTAACAGTCAATTTCGGATAATGAGATTCTAATTTTCCAACATGATATTGCTTATTTATCAGTCTTTTTCGCTTCTTTATCTTTAGTAAATCGCTGCCCATATCCACCTAAATCAATGCCATGACCAGACATAATATCTGAGCTGTCTAGACTGATAGAATCTGGAAGCGTCAGTTGTAGTTGAGCCAGGCGATCTTTTAATACATCTTCAGGGATGGGTAAGTCGAGCAATTCACAGACTTTGAAAAAGATGTCGGTATTGTCTATTGTGCCAGAGAATTTTTCTGCACCAGGACCAGAAGAATACAAGGGAACCATAGCAGCCGTGTGATAATCATCTGTGAATTTGGTTTTTACTACGCCGTCTTTCAAGTTGCCATCATTGATACTGTAACCGCCAGTTTCGTGGTCGGAAGTGACAATGACCAGTGTTTCTCCATCTGCTTCAGCAAAATCCAGCGCTTCGCCTACACTGCGGTCGAAGTCCAGCATTTCATTAATAATGAATTTGGAATTTCGGCTATGCCCGCCCCAGTCGATCTGTGCGCCTTCAATCACCATGAAAAAGCCTTTTTTATTTTGATTTAATATCTGTGCTGCTTTTTTCGTGGCTTTTGGCAGGAAATCTCCGCGTCTGCTATAGCCTTTGGGCTGCATATCAGCAATCAGGCAAACCATTTTTTTGGGAATTTTTTCGCCGACTTCATCCACATTATCTACTACGGTGTAACCTTTTTTCTTCAATTCATATAGTAAGTTTCGATTGTCTTTTTTACGGTGTTCTTTTTGAAAATAACGTTTGCCACCACCCATTAATACTTCAATACCTTTGGTCATAAATTCGGCAGATACTGCTCTGTTGATGCGGCTACGCTGAGGCTGGTGTGCGTAAAAAGCAGCAGGTGTAGCATGAGTGACAGATGAAGTAGTGACAATGCCTGTAGCCAGTTTAGCTTCCTCCGCAATTTCAATGATGGTTTTTAATTTATTGCCTTTAGAATCCTGAGCAATAGCACCATTATAGGTTTTTTTGCCAGTTGCCATAGCGGTTGCGCTGGCTGCGCTATCGGTAATAAGTTGGGTAGAAAAGGTTTTCATCAGCCCGACAAAAGGAAAACGTTCCAGATTGAGTTTATTGTTATTGGCAATCGTTGCAGCGGTGATGTGTGTGATGCCCATGCCATCGCCAATCATCAGGATGATATTTTTTGGGCGTTTTTCCTCAGCAGGTTTTGCTACTGCTTTTGACGCAGGCTTGGTCTCTTCTTTTTTTGCCAGGCCCTCTTCTTGTGTGTCGGAATTGAGCGAAGTGTTTGTTTCTTGGTCGCCGTCTATTTGAAGCGCCATTAAAGCAAACATAACAGCAATAAAAGCCAAAGCTGTTAAAAGTAAACCGTAACCTTTGTGTAGCATAAATAATATTAATTAGTTGATTTAGAGGCTTAAAGATAGGGGAAAATGAAGGATTAGTTAATGAATGGATGAATAATATTCTCTCATCCTCTCATTCTTTCATTCATTTCACCAACTCAGCATCGTCCAAAATATAATTGAGATAATCTAAGTCATCAGCATTGAGACGCAATTTTCCTTTGAATGTAAGCCTTTGATCTGTCTTTAAGCGTCCTAGTTTTTCTTTAGGCAGAATATCAATCACTGTTTCCGGGCCTGCACCGCCACAGAAAAAACACTGTAAATAAGGATAAGCAGACAAAACCACAAAGCTTTCATCGCCTGTTTCTTCAAATGGGATAACAAAGCCTTCAATTTGTATTTTTTTACCGCTTAAAGCTTTTAAAGTATCGCTGAATACTGGGAATAAGATGTACTCCTCTACGGATTCATTGTATTTATCTTCAAATTTTACTTGGGATAAGTCCTGCCATTTGAGCTGTAAATAGCCATCTTTAATTGTATAATCAGTTGGCTTGAATACATAAGGTTTGGAGGTGTCTTGTGTAGTCGTTGGTGCAATTATTTTCGCTTTATCATCAGTATCAATCGGCACTTCTGCTGTTGAGGTATCACCTGTACAGGACATTTGTACTAAAAAGAATCCACCCAGTAAAAAAAGTAATGTACTTCTCATTTATTGTTCATTTCATCAAACACAGCCGCAAATATAGCAAATAGACCTGATAGGGTCAGAGGACAAATTTGTAAATCGATTATTTTTCTCGCAAAGGCGCAAAGGCGCAAAGTTTATTCCAGACACGTTCCTTATCGAAAGAACTTCTTCTTGCCAAATTTTATGCTGATACCCTGTTAAGTTTTGGTGAGTGTTGTTGAAATATCTGTACGGGCAGCTTGTATAGCAGGGAGTAAGGCAGCCAAAAAACCAATGCCTAGCGCAGCGGATATCAGCAGCCATTCTTCGCGTAAAAAATGCCAGGCAGAAAAGCTATAACGATAAGCGTCTTCTAAGGTCTGAGCTAAAAAATACATACCCAAATGCCCCAGCATTAAACCAGCAATACAACCCAAAATAGCAATCAATAGCCCTTCGAGAATAATCAGTAAAAATAATCGGGAAGCACCTGCACCCATCACGCGCATGAGTGCCAGCTCGTAACGGCGTTTTCGCAAAGAAGAAAATAAAGCAATAAATATACTGAGTCCCGACACAACGATAATGACACCTGCCAATACCCGCAAAGTCATTTCCGCATTGTGCATCAAGCTATACAAACGATTGATTTCGATAGCTGGAGTGGCAGCCTGTAAACCTTCTACTTTATTGACTTTGCGCGGCATACTGAGTGCCTGAAAGTTGCGCCCTCTGAATTTGACGAGCAGTGCGGTGATTTCGGCGTTGTCGGGGGCGGAGTGTAGTGTGTTGATGTGTTGCGGGTTGCGGGTTGCGGGTTGCGAGTTAGGGGTTACGGGTTGTGGGTTGTTCCCTTCGTCATTCGTTATTCGGTGTTCGATATTCGATATTCCTTCGTCATGTTGCGGGTTGCGGGTTGTGGGTTGCGAGTTAGGGGTTACAGGTTGTGGGTTGTTCCCTTCGATATTCGATATTCCTTCGTCGTGTTGTGTGTTATCGTGTTGATGTCCCTCTCCTCTCTCTTCTCCTTTCCCATGTGTCAGCCAAAAACTCTGTGGTGTGGTGAGTAATAACTGGTCGATGATAGCTCCAGTAGGTTGGAGGATGCCGACGATTTTAAAAGTCGTTTCGTCGTGAGTGGCATGATCGCTATGATCGAAACCATGTGAACTGTGAAACTGATCGCCAATTTGTAAATCGAGGGCATCGGCTACGGCTGCGCCTGCGGTGACTTCTAGATTATTGGAATATGATTGTCCGGTGGCAATTTTTGCTTTATATAAGTTGAAAAAATCGGGTGTTGTACCGACCAGCCGGTAGCCGCGATAGCTGTCGCCGAGCGCGAGTGGAATGGCTTGTTCTATAAAAGGATGATTGGGTTTTAAATATGGGCGGACGTCGGATAAACGAATATTACCAGTAGGTGCATCTATATGATACATACTACTCATGACGAGCTGAAGTGGGCTGCCTTTCGCGCCAATAACAAGATCAATGCCTGCCAGATTTTTTTTAAAATTATCCTGTACCTGCTTTTGTAATAAGAGCAGAAAAGTAACTAGCCCGATACCCAATGCAAAAAGCAGTACGCTGAGTAAGGTCGCCCATGGTTTGTGCAGGATGCTTTTCCAGCTTAGGTTGAACAGGTTCATGGGGCAAATCTAGTGAAGTTTGTCGAGTTTATTAGGTGTATTGACTTTATTAAGTTTATTGGATTTGTTAAGCATAACAAACCAGTTGTTTGTTTTAAGTTCTCAAAAAAAACAATTTTTCGTACGCAGACAATCAAAATTTGAGTAGCTTTGGAGCTGTTTTTATTTAAAAAATATAAAGTCCATTTTTCTATATGGCTGATTTGCAGATATTTTTATAATAAAAATACATAAACATTTAAGAAATAAAGGGGCAAGGAAAAAAATAGCTTATCCAAATTGGCGTTTTATTTTTTTCTTATTCCTTAAATAAGAAAACCCATTTTGAAGGGGGGTATGAGACGTATCGTTCTAAGTTGGTTGTGGTTATTATCAGTAGTGTCGGTTTTCGGGCAAAGTGAGCGATTATACGTTAGGCTTTCTCGTCCGGCTGGACTGTATGAGAAATCTGTGGAGGTGAAAATCACCTGCAATGTGGAGGATGCTACCATTTATTATACCATGGATGGCTCTGTTCCGTCCAATAGGTCTGTCCGCTACAAAAAGCCCTTGAAGCTCGATAACACCACAGTGGTACGAGCAATTGCGATAAAAAGAAAGGAGCGAAGCAGTATTGTGACCAACAGTTATCTGATAGATGTTAAATCTACTTTCCCAACAGTTTCCCTTTCCCTCAATTCTTCTTACCTCTTTGATGAGGAAATTGGTATGTTCCAGATGGGGCCAGATGCCGATTCTCTTCCACCTTACCATAATGCCAATTTCTGGTCGAGGAAAGAAATTCAAATTCACACGGAGATTTTTGAAACTGATGGTGAACGTGTATTTGGTGCAAATACCGGAATGCGGTTGTTTGGTGGAATGAGTCGTTTGTTTCCACAAAAGTCTATGGCTATTATGACGAGGAGTCGTTATGGACCTACTCGTTTTCGGCATAAAATGTATGCTGATAAAGATATAAAAACCTATAAATACTTTGTACTGCGTAATGCGGGGAGTGATTATAGCAAGGCGCATCTGCGCGATCCTTTTGTGACAAGCCTAGTGGAGGGAATGGATATTGAGAAGCAAAGTTATCGCCCTTCTCATTTGTATTTGAATGGAGAATATTGGGGTATTTATAATATTCGCGAAAAAATCAACCGTTACTTTGTGGCTTCGCATACGGATACGCACAAGGACAGTATGGACTTGATTGAGCATGAAAGCAGGGTGAGGCGTGGAAGCAATAAGCATTATAAAGCCATGTTGAAATACATGCGCGAAAATGACCTGAAAAAGAAAGAACATTATGAGTATATAAAGACTCAGATGGAAGTGGAGAATTTTATGGATCTCCAGATTATCCAGATTTATATTGACAATAGAGATGCAGGTGGAAATATTAAGTTCTGGCGCCCCGCCATACCAAATGGTAGATGGCGGTGGATTTTATATGATACTGACTGGGGCTATGGATTACATAATAAAACAGCTTATAAATTCAATTCTCTGCATTTTCATACAGAACCTAATGGCCCGCGCTGGCCAAATCCACCCTGGACGACTTTTATTCTCCGGCATTTATTGAAAAACGATGAATTTAAGGCTGATTTTGTTAATCGCTTTGCCGACCACATGAATACCTATTTTGATCCGCAACGAACATTGAGTCATCTGGATAGTATTGTTGCTGTGTATGAGCCAGAAATTGAAAGGCAGTTAGATCGTTGGAATCTGAGTAAAAGGCGGCGTAATGACCACATAGAACGCATCCAGACTTTTGCGGTAGAGCGTCCGCCTTATATGCGCAATTTTCTAGATAGACGTTTTGATATTGGGGATACCATACGAGTCAATATTGCACAGTCGAACAGTGGACGTATTATTTATAATAATAATATTCAAATAAGTAAAGAAGATTTTACGGGCTTATACTTTGATAATTATCCGGTCAAACTTCAGGCTTTGCCGCATTTTGGTTACCGTTTTTCGCATTGGGAAGGCTTGAATGACACCTCTTCCAATCCAATTGTCAGTGTGGATTTGATAAAAGACCGTTCTTATAATATCCGTGCAGTATATGAAAAATCAGAGCATCGACTGACGGGGAAAATCATGTTCAATGAAATCAGTTGCAATAATAAAACAACGGGTGACTGGGTAGAACTTTTTAATTATTCCAAAGAAGATATTAGTTTGAAAGGCTGGTTCTTTTTGGATACCAATAATGAATTTCAATTGCCAGACTCCACTCTGCGGGCTGGAGAATATATCATTGTTTGCGAAGACACAGCAGCATTTAAAAAAATATTTCCTTTTGAAACGCGCTACATTGGCAATTTTCCATTTGGACTGAGTAAGCGTAAAGAACGGATTGAATTATATAGCAATACAGGCGCACCAATTGATAGCCTGAGTTATAAACTAGAGCCAGTGGACTCGGTGTTTACAATGAGCCTGGGCTTGCCTTATGCAGATAACAGCCGTCTGGAAAATTGGAAAATATCAGGCGGTTTTGGAACACCCAATGAACCCAATCCTACTTACGTCGTAGATTTGGAAGAGCGGCGAAAAAAGAATCGGCGCATCATGGGCGGCTGTCTGCTGGGCTTTTTACTGGTGGCTGGTGGCTGGTTGATTTATCGGAATCGACATCATTTCCAAACGGAGTCTTCAGCACTTCCAATTGTTGAAACCAAACCTGAACCGGAATCTATACCACGTCCGCAGCCGACCGTTGATGAGTGGGATGATGGGAAATTATAAAATAGAAAAAGCCTCCACAATAAAATTGCGAAGGCTTTACATTTGTACATTGTTTTATTAGCTTATTGACTAATCGCTAATTTCTGAGTTCTAGTTTCCGTTCCTGCTTTCAGAATACAGTAATACATACCAGCCGGGAGGTTTCCAGCATTGAAGTTGATTTGGTGTTTGCCTTTTGTTCTGCTTTCGGCGTTCAGCAATTGAGCTACAGCTTGCCCGTTTAGATTGAAGACATGGAGGCTGACATCTGTATCCTCTACAAGGTCAATTTCTATCGTTGTGGTCGTGCTGAATGGGTTGGGGAATACCCGCAATTCAGTCGCACTCATGGCTGTTAAAGCGTCCGTTGTAGCAAAATTATTCTTAGACACATCATCATCACCAGTTAAAGCTGCTCCGCCACATCCGTCGATAAAGGCATTAAAAATACCATCCTGTGCATGGAAACCAGCTTCGAGTGTGATTGATACACCTGCATCATAATCTACAGTTCCGCCACCTTCTATGATATTGGAAGCTGTAATGGTATTATCGGCTTCAATATCAACATTTGCTCCTGCGCCATAAGTTATGGTAATGACGATATTATCTGGACAGCCTACCGAACAAGCAGTCAGACAGCTCGCAGCATAATAACGATCTCTAATAAGATTACCAGGCTGAGGCCCAAAACCTAAGGTAAAGTTAATCCCTACGCTATTCAGATGGCAGTAACTCATGATTGTTCCGCCGTCGGCAGGTACGATCTGGTTGCCTGCGTTATAACAAGAAGCAGGAGAAGTACTTGGGTCACCGTCGTTAGCCCACCAGATATTTCCGCAATCGTCAATTTGTGTATTGCCACCTGCATTCCAACTACATGCATGCGTGTGTCCTGAACCTAAGTTGTGTCCCATTTCATGCGTGAAGACCATTACATTCCAGCTATAAGTCGGAACAGCTGCTATGCTAGTACTCATGCCACCGCTGACTGCATACGGAGAACCACCACATAATTGATTGAGGTAAGCTCTTCCACCTCCGATACTTCTTGTGGAAATAAGATGCGCCAGGTCGCCAGGATGATTTGGATTATTGTCGCGAAACGCTGGTAAAATAGCTGCTGTAGTCGTCATGTTTACATAAGGATCAGGAATCGTCCAGACGCCATAAGTAGCCAGTGTTACAGTGATGCCTTCATTGGCATAAATAGTGCTGACTTCATTCATTAATGCGTTGATAAAATTAGCGACAGTTGCTATGCTAGAGCCATTTGCTATATACATGGCATTATCAGTTTCTACATATACAGAAACACAATCGCCCTGGTCTCTCGTACTTATCACGACTTCGTCATGTGGATTGGGTCTTGGGATGTCTGCATCTTCTACTTCACAAGTCATGTCAGGTGTAGCCGTCAGGTCTTTATCATTATACAAAATATAAGTATCCGTCTCTGCTGCTAATTTACCGAGTACATAATTTCCATTTTTGTCAGAAATCATACCATGTATCTGGTCTTCAAAAATGCTAATCGCTGCTACAGAGTTGGCTTTGTTTTTCACAATGCCGCGATAAAACAAGCCAGGGAAAGCATCGTAAGTTTGCACATCACCGCCATTAATTATGACACCAAGGTCGTCTGCGGTTACTTGTACTCTGGTCAGTTCCAGTTCAAAACTCTGACCATCTGCTACTGGGATTTCTAGTGTAATATTGCTCGAACGACTGTTGTACAAAGCGTTCAATGTATTCTTGTCAAGATTCAAAAAAGCTGCATCAGTTACATCTGCACTGTATTGTGTTGCGAGGTTTTTCTTTTCCGATACTGTAAAGGGCGACATAGCGTCAAACTGCCCACTGTTCTTTTGCGCTTCGATCATGCGATACAGGCGGTTGGGAGCTTCTATTGAAATGTCCTCAAATCCTGTCCGTGTATCTTTAATCAGGTCTTGTGCATCTACTTGGAAGCATAGGGCGATCAAGACTGCGCTGATTATAATTTTTACAAATTTCATGGTAATGCTTTTTAAAAGTGAAAAAATATTTCCAAAAGGAAAGCATTACTTACGAATAGCGGCTTTCAATGCCTCAATCTCAGTCTGCTGCTGCTCAATCAAATCCTGCTGCTCTTTGATGGCTTCTACCAAAATTGGGATCATACCCATGTAGTTTACAGACTTGAATGTTGTTTCAGGCGTCATTTTATCTGCTGGAATATCACCTGACTCAATTTCTTCTTCTGTCAATTGATCTTCGATAGGTGTACCAGGAGATGTAGTGTTTTTTACCAGTTCAGGAAAAACCTGCTCTAGTTCCTGTGCCATAAAACCAAACTGTCTTCCAGTTGGTAAACTCATGTCCGTGTCGCTTTTGAAATTATAGCTTTTGCCTTCCAGTTGGCGAACCATTGCCAAAGCGCCTTCTACATCTTCTACGTCTTTCTTGGTACGCTCATCAGACGTTACTGTCATTACACCTGAGATGTAAACATCTCCTAGGAAATAACCTGCATAGCTGCCTACTTCACCTGCGATATTAGAATATACACCATATCGTGTGCCTGTTCCGGCGGATGAGATATACGAGTAAACACCATATTTTGTAGCTGTGGAGTTGGAATTAGGCGCCATGTAGTTATAGTTGCTATGGGCTGTACCTGTGCCAGCAGGGTAAACTCTGTTGTAAAAGCTGTAAGTAGCAGCACTAGAACCTGAATTTTGGTAAACGTAATTTCTAATACCATATTTAGTTCCTGTACCCTGGCTGCCTGTGTAATTATAAATGCCGTATTTGGTTCCTGTTGTGTTGTAATAGTTTCCTGTTCTCAAAGTATAGGGATTGGAGTTGTTATACACTCTGAGTTTTGCACTGGCAGTACTGGTTATTCCGATACCTACATCATTAGAAGAGTCAAGATGAATCTGTGCAAAAGTAGGAGTAGAAAAAAATGTGAATGCTGCTACTACAACAAGAAAGGATAAAGTTTGAACAAAAGATTTCATTATTAAAATTTTTAAATGTTAGAAAAGTGTTTAAAATAGTGTGTAAAACATCGCTTCATGAGTGCGCACAATATTGATGTTACACAACTATATCCTATGACTTGGGAAAAGGTCACCTTCCTACATATAAATAATTTGAACAGTATTTTAATTTTGAACTTTTGTGTAGCTTTGTGGAGAATTACGAATTACGAATCAAGGAATTAACAAGTGGGAAAAAAAATAAAGAAGATACTCAGCGATGTCGAAATTACAGGTATTGCAGATAAAGGCAAAGCTGTAGGTCGGCATGAAGGCAAAGTTATTTTTGTGGAAGGAGCAGTGCCGGGTGATATTGTGGATGTACTTGCTTTACGCAAAAAAAAGGGCGTGATGCAGGGAGAAGTGGATTATCTAGTCCAGCCATCTAAGGATAGGGTAGAACCAGTTTGCCAGCATTTTGGGGTATGTGGTGGTTGCAAATGGCAGCACCTCGACTATGCAGCCCAGCTCCATCACAAACGACTACGAGTAGAAGATGTACTGACCAGAATTGGCAAAATACCCCTTCCCGAAATACCAGCCGCTTTGGGAGCAGATGAAACAGAATATTACCGCAATAAGATGGAGTTTTCTTTTTCTAATAAGAAATGGATGACCCAGGAAGAGATTGATTCTGGCAAAGTATTCCGGCATCGTAATGCAGTGGGCTTTCACCGACCAGGTGCATTTGATAAAATTGTGGATATAGAACAATGTCATCTTCAGGCTGATCCTTCCAATGCGATTCGCAATACTATTCGTGCATTTGCGATAAAGAAGCGCTATACTTTTTTTGACATCAAAGAACAACAGGGTTGGCTGCGCCAATTATTTGTCCGTACTGCAAGCACAGGCGAAGTCATGGTGATTATGAGTTTTTTCTACGAGGATGAAAAAAATCGAGTGATTTTGATGGACTTTATAAAGGAATGCTTTTCGCAAATTACTTCATTAATGTATTTTATTAATGACAAGAAAAACGACTCTATTTTTGATCTGACTCCACACCTTTATCATGGACAAGATTTTATCTATGAGCAGTTGGGGCATGTGAAATTTAAGGTCGGACCAAAATCTTTTTTCCAAACCAATACTGCGCAGGCATTAAAACTATATAACATAGTTGTAGATTTTGCAGATTTGAAAGGAGATGAAAATGTATATGACCTTTACACGGGATTGGGGAGTATTGCCTGTTTTATTGCCAATAAATGCAAGCAAGTAACGGGTATAGAAGAAAACGAAGCTGCTGTAGCGGATGCCGGTGAAAATGCCAAGCTCAACGAATTGGAGAACGTTACTTTTTATGCAGGAGATGTGAAAGATGTTTTGAATGAAAAATTTGCGGCAAAACATGGCAAACCCGATTTGGTCATCACAGATCCGCCTCGCGCAGGCATGCATCAGCATGTAGTGGAAACCTTATTAGCATTGAGCGCACCCAAAATTGTGTATGTCAGTTGTAATCCTGCCACACAGGCACGCGATTTACAATTATTAGGAGAACAATACACGGTAGAAAAAATCCAACCGGTCGACATGTTTCCACATACTCATCACATAGAAAATATAATTTTATTGAAAAAAAATCAATAAGTTTAATTTTTTTCAATAACTTTAGAAAATATTCGTTCCAAAACCCAACAATTTGGAATTATATACGTATTAACAAGTAGAAAGTCGAACAGGGCCTGTTCTTCTACAAATCCAACAACGACAATCATACCTAAAATGTCACAAGAATCAGTTTTAATTAAGGCCTTGCAAGACGAAATTAAGCGGTATCGCGGCGTGTTCACCGAAGGTGTGCAGATTATGCTAGACAAGGATGTATCCAACTATCCTGTCTTCGTAGCTCATCACAACGGCATTGAACTAGGCATCGCTTTTATCAATCGGGAAAAATCGAGTACGATTTGGTCGTATAATATCACGACGTTGGAAGAACTTGTGGCAAAAAAAATCATCGGCACTGAAAAAATAGACGATTTTAAGCGGATTTATAAAGATCCGCTAAAATTTATTTGTCTGTTTATTGTGGAACAAAAAGGAGCTTCTTTTGTGTTCTATCCTTATGGAGAATAGGTTGAAATTACTCTTTATACTGTCACTTTTTTGAAAAAAAATGCCTTCGGGTGTTTAGAAAAAGTTATTTATTGAGTTGTGACAACACATATAGTGTGTGCTTTGCATCCGTCTTGGTGTGAAGTACGACACCGTTATTATAGTGCAATACCATTAATCATCATAACAAGAAGAAAAACATGCACGAAAAGGAAGCACAATTTAAAATACTTTTGGTAGAAGATAATCCTGGAGATGTTCGTCTTGTTGAGATATTTTTGGGCGAATCTGACTTAAGAGACAGCGATATTGTCAATCACAAAACATTAGGCGGTGCGCTGGAAGCTTTGTCAAATATAGCTTATGACGTTATTTTGCTGGACTTCAATCTGCCTGATAGCAATGGTTTTGAAACCTTGTACAGTGTTCTGGAAGCCTACCCAAAGGCTAATGTTATTGTATTTACAGGTATGGAAGATAAACAACTGGGCATAAGAGCAGTACAAGCTGGTGCACAGGATTATCTGGTGAAGGGCGATTTTGGTGCAGATTTTCTGGTAAAAACACTCCGTTATGCTATTGAGCGTAACCGAAACAAAATAAGACTGGAAGCTGCACAGAAAGAAGCCAATAAAATTAATGACCGATATACGAGGGTGTTTACACAATCGAAAGATACCATCTGTATTTCAACTGAAAGTGGAGAGTTTGTAGATTTTAATCAGGCTACTATTAAGTTGTTTGGCTATTCACAAGAAGAATTGAGTAATGGAGTTCGGATTGATGATTTATACCAAAATAAAGAAGATCGCTTGATCTTGTTGGAGAAATTGAAAGAAGATGGACATGTACATGATTACTCTTTAAAATTAGTTCGTAAAGACGGAGAAGTACGCCAATGTATCATCACTTCCAATCTGGTAAATACAGAAGACGGACATGTAGAATACCACAGTATTATCAGGGATATTACAGAACAGAAAGAAGCAGAAGAACTGAAAAAACAACAAGAACTGAAAGACAAAGAAAACAGACTGAAGGAACAATTGCTGACGACAGTCAGCCACGAAATGCGTACCCCTATGAATGCTGTGATGGGCATGGTAGGCTTATTGTTGAAAACGAAAGTTACTGGAGAGCAGCATGATTATCTGACTTCTGTACAACAGTCTTCCGAGCATTTGCAGAAAATGATCAATGATATACTAGAACATCAGAAAATACAATTTGATAAAATTAAACTGGAAAATGACAATTTCGATTTATATGATATTCTGACAAATCTGATCAATATTCAGCATTCGACAGAGAAAAATGTCTCGATTGAAACAATCATAGATCCGGCCGTAGAACGCTTTGTATATGGTGATCAAAAACGCCTGAATCAAATTCTGATTAATCTGGTAGGAAACGCAATCAAATTTACAGAAGAAGGTAAAGTATCTATTGCTGTAAAGACGCTGGAAACAAATGATAAGAAAATTCGACTTGAATTTGCTGTTAGGGATACAGGAATCGGAATGCCGGAAGACAAACTCGAAACTATTTTCGAGCCTTTTGTCAGAGTGCGCGATAAGCAGAAAAAATTCTATGAAGGTATCGGGCTTGGCTTGTCTATTGTGAAAATGTTGATTGAGAAAATGGACGGCAGCATCGTTGTAACGAGTCAGTTAGATGTAGGTTCGGCGTTTACCTTCGATGTATTATTGGAAAAAGGACAGGAACAAAAAACAGTAGAAGTAAAAGCAGTCCTACCTGTAAAAAAACCACTGAATGGTGGCGGCGGAATCAAACAAATTTTGCTGGTAGAAGACAATCGAATGAATCAGATTGTGGCGGTCAAACATATTGAAGGAGGCATAGACCACGTAAAAGTTGATGTAGCAGAAAATGGACAGATTGCCATTGATAAAATGCAGGAAAAAAATTACGACCTGATTTTGATGGACATTCAAATGCCGGTAATGGATGGTTTTGAAACCACAACTTATATCAGAAATAAAATGCCTGAGCCTCATGCAAGTCTCCCGATACTGGCGATGACTGCTCATGCTCATTTTTTGAATGAAAATAAGTATAAGGAGTATGATATGCAGGATTGTATTATAAAACCTTTTAAACCGGAAGAATTATGCGATAAAATCAATTACTATTTATATAAAGATGATGATGAGGGAGAAGAAGGGGGAGGGAATGAACAACAGCCCAATCCTTCATTTCAAACATACTAGTGCCTTCGGCACTAAATAAATCAGTACATTTTGAATGTCGAACACCGAATATCGAACACCGAATATCGAAGTATTAATACCTTAAACTGCTAAAATGAAGAGGCTTTTTTAGCAGGATTAAAAATAAATAAATCACTGACTTACAGCCTATTTTACTTTAAAATTAATTATACATACTTCGTAATTCGATATTCCTTGTTCGATATTCGATATTCCACTTTTTTCTGGAAAATATTAATAACACAACTCATAAACATTTATAAAATTCAGTCACTATGGAAAATAATTACAAGTACATTGATCTCAGTTATTTAGACCTGATGTCTGACGGAGATGCTGGAATGAAAAGCATTTTGCTAGAATTATTGCTCAACGAACCAGCCGAAAACATTCAGTTGATGAATGAATACCTAAACGCCAGAAACTGGAAAGATTTCCAATTCGTTGCGCATAAACTGAAATCTTCTTTTCCTTATACAGGATACAAAAAGCTGATTGAAGAAAATGTGGAACTGGATCGTGTTTTAAAATCAAAGCTGGACGGAAATGCTACCGCAGATTTTGAAAGTAAAGCATCAGCTATGTTGGCTAATGTGAATCAGTATTATGCAGAAGCACTACCAGAATTACAGGACGCTTATAATGGGGTAGCTAATGCGGTCTGATCCGCTTTTAGGCCCTGAAAAATAACATCATCATTCAAAAAATAATTTGACACCCTCTAAATAACGTATCAAATGAAAATACTTATCTGTGAAGATGAAGAAATTATGCTAACAGCATTAGAATTTCGACTCAAAAAACAAGGCTTTGAAGTTATCCGTGCTGAAGACGGACAGGTAGCGATAGATAAAATTCGTACCGAAGACCCTGACCTCATCATTGCTGATATTATGATGCCACATGTCACCGGATTGGAACTGATTAAATTTGTCAGGGAAGATCTGAGAAAAGATATTCCGGTTATCGTAATCTCTGCACTGGAACTGGACGAAGTAGTGCTGGAAGCCTCTAGGCTGGGTGCCAACGATTTTATCGCCAAACCCTTCCGCCCGATAGAACTTATTATTCGTATCCGCAGGATATTTCAGGAATTAGAACTGTCCAGCTGATGTTTTTGGTCGATGGTCAATAGTCGATAGAAAAGGCAATACATTTTGCTTTGCAAAATGCCTGAAAACGGAATGATTTATTTTACAGCTATCGTCTATCGACCATGGACTATCGACTTTTTTTCTAAAAAACAAAAGGATCGGCTCGATTTCGGGAATACGGAATTTTCAGAAAATCCAGCGAGGACGGCTTTACGCGAAGGAAAAAAGAATATGTTCGACGTTCTGGCTGCCAGCTAAAACCTGTCTCCCAGCAATGGAGATCACGGTAAAAGGATAAATCGGGATAGCTGACGCGCTTGCGCACAAAATCATAACCAATATTTCCGACATCCATACTGAGTTTATCCGTCAGGTTGAATTTAGTGCGACTAAGGTTGAGGTTGTTGGTCGTAATTTTGATGGTGTCTTTGCCATTTTCAAAAGCATTACTCACACGGAAAGAATAGGAAAAAGTGAGCGAGCCGATGAATTGTTTACCTCGATTGGTATTAGGCTTATTGTCGCTTTCGGTCTTATCTTTCTTAAAGGCTTCTTCTATGTCGCGAGGATTGAGTCGGGTACTGAGATTGACAAATCCACCTGTAAAACGAGCCAATCGTTTATTGGCTTTCCATTCATAAATGTCCACCGTTCTACCATCATTATCGCGGGAATAAGGATCAAAATTTGCACCAAAACGCAGATCCACGACTTTGAATAATTTGGTATTTCCATTCGCAGAAATCTGGCTTAAATTAAGCGAATCCGCAGCAAAATTATAAGCTGAACTGACATTAAAACTGTTCAGTAATTTGACTTTTTTGAGTTCTTGTGCCGTATCTCGTCGAGTCCGAAATTTACCTTCCAGTGTATTGGCTATACTGAATGACATGGATGATTGCCGCCCACCACGCGGCACTGTTCCATACAAGCCACCGTCAAAAGGCGAATAAATAGCTACCGAATCCGGGTAACGATTGTCCACTTGCACTTCTTCATAATACTTCCAAAACTCCCTTTCGTAGTCCGGCGAAAAATTCATAGATACAGAAGGCCGCATTACATGCCGAATCGCCTGTCCTTTTTTGCCCAAAGGCAACATCCCATACAACGTCGTATTTATGCTCACCCCACCCGATACTTCCCGCAAGGAACGAAAACCAAATTTATCGCCATCTATAATCTGACCAAAATCCGTCGTGTCCATACTAATGCTGTTGATGAGCGTATCACCTTCAGCCGTAATCTCAAAAATGGTGTCTGTTTCTATGACGTTTTCAGCGTCGAAGGTACGAGCCAAAGTGTTGAAATACCATTTTTCGGAATAACGAACATTGGGCGTAACGGTAAAATATTTTGCAAGATTAAAACTCGCACTAACAGGCAAATCGTGGCGCACACCGTATTCCATATCATCAAAGACTTCTCTGGTAAAAAGCAGGGTGTCTTTGGTTTGAATCCGATTTTCCGCACGAGCGGTATAGCGCATATTTATTTTTTCGTACCAACGATCCTTGCCGATTTTGTTTTTTCTTTCAAATGGATTAATCTGTGAAACCCGAAAATCAACTTGTGGGAAGTTAATCGTCATATCGCGGGTATTGGTATTTTGGCTATGCGAAAAACTGGTCGATAGGGAATAAGGTTTGCCAGGAAAACGTTTGCTCAAGGATACATTAGAACTCAGCGTATTGGTCAGAACGCTTTGCGCATCATTATAATTATTCGTGAAAAACGAACCCGTTCCCAAATTCAAACTTGCACTGAAAGTGCGTGTCGGATGCGCGCTGGCAGCCTGCGAATGGTTCCATCGGATATTAAAATCCTGTTCTCTACCATAACCAGGAACACCTTTGATGTCCAGTTTTCGATAAGAAAAACTCAGCCCAAACCCACCATTATATTTGTAGCGTTTGGTATAATTGGAACTGGCACTCAATCCCCAGCTTCCTCGCGTATATATATCACCAGTCACCTGCAAATCGAGATAATCATTAAGTGCTTTATAATAACCAATATTGCGTAAGCCAAAACCCAGCGTCGGTGAAAATTCGTAATTGCGAGGAAAGATCAGCCCAGAACGTTGTCCTTGTTTTAAGGGAAAAAAACCAAAAGGCAGCCAAAGCGGAGTAGGAACGTGCTCAATTTCTACATTAGAACCACCAACCACAATCAATTTATTGGGAATAATTTTTGCCCGACTACTGCGAATACCAAAATGCGGATCTTCGGCATTACAAGTCGTGTAGAGTGTGCCTTTTGCGAAAGCAATGTCTTCATGGTCAGCATCTTTCTGACTCCGCAAATCGAATTTTACACTACTCGACAATAAATAACCATCACCTTCTTCTGTGCGGACATTATAGACCTTGCCCTTATTTGTCCTGTAATTATAGCGGATGGTGTCAGAGTTGAATTGCTGCTCACCATCTATAAATTCGGGACGACCGACATAATTACCCAGACTGTCTTCATATCCATAAGCGACTGCAATATCATTTGCCCAATCAAAAATAATGCGGTCGGCTTTGAGTGTCATGTCTTCATAAACCAAAGAGGCATTACCAAATAAATATATCCGCTCTCCCGCCACATCGTACAACATAGAATCCGAGGCTTCATATTCAACCTCAGCCGACAAAGAATCACTGGAATATTTAATCGATGTAGGGCGAAAAGCTGTTGTGGTGTCTGTATTGAAAGTTGGATTATTGGCTTTCTTCACAGCCGCCCGAGCTTCCTCAAATCGTTGTCGAATACTATCCGTAACTGGAATTTTATTGGTGCCTTTACCCGTACCGATGAGTTCTGTTTTCTCGGATTCATTAGCCGGCTCGCCAGTTTCCTGCGCATAGACGCCTATCGAACTGCATAAAAACAGAACAAATAATGCTTTAATAAATAAATTTGTACGGTATTTGTAAGGCATATATATTGTAATGATTGAATTGGAGAATGATTGAATAAGAGAATGTTTTTGTTTTATCATTCACTCATTTCTCCACGACCACAAAAAACAGCATAATTTTGATGAAAAAAAAGTTGTTAGTACTTCATTTAACAAAAAATTGGCATAAAGTGTGGTGTTTTTAGACTACATTAACACAAATGAAACAATGAGAAATCTGTTATTACTTATTTTACTGGTATTTTGCATGTCTTTTTATATAGACGGCAAAAGTGATGCCTCAGTTGGGCAGACGCCTGGACAGGTCGTGCGCACAGTCGTCATTGACCCCGGACATGGAGGGAAAGACATGGGCTGTACTGGCGCACATTCAGAGGAAAAACACATTGTATTGTCTATCGCAAAAAAGCTGGGCAATATGATAGAAGCCAACTTTTCTGATGTTCAGGTGGTTTATACCAGAGAGCAGGATGAGTTTGTGCCTTTATATGAAAGGGCGGAAATTGCCAATCAAAATCAGGGCGATGTATTTATTTCTATTCATTGCAATGCGGTGAACAAAAAGTACATCAAAGGTACAGAGACTTTTATAATGGGACTCGGCAAAGGCGGTTCGATTTCTGATGTTGCCCGTCGGGAAAACGAAGTCATCACACTGGAAGAAAATTTCATCAACACCTACGGTTTTCATCCCGATTCAGATGAAGGCTATATTATTTTCAATTTGATACAAAACGCTTACGAGGCACAAAGTATCCGGCTTGCCGCCAATATGGAAACAGAATTTAAGCAATCCACAGGACGGGAAAGTCGAGGAGTGAAAAAAGAACCTTTCATCGTCTTGCGCATGACAGATATGCCAAGCGTGCTGGTAGAATCAGGTTTCCTGACCAATACAGAGGACGAAAATTTTCTCCTGTCGGAAACCGGACAAACCCAAATGGCAGAAGCCATGTGGCGGGCTTTTAGCAATTATAAAAAAGAAGTAGAAGAGCGTTAAATTTGTCCATAGTCCATGGTCGATAGTCCATAGCTGATATTTGACAATGTGCCCACTTTTTAAGCTTCATACGCATTTTGCAAAGCAAAATGAAATACTAAAATGGCTTAAAAATTTAAAAATAGCCATCGACTATGGACCATGGACTATCGACGAAGCCGAACATAATTGTAAGGTTAGCATCAACAAATTCATAGGTTTAACGTATAACAAATTTAATCTTTCAAAATGATTTTCTACTTTTACGCTCGTTTTGGAATGGAAATCTAAAAACATACTCCAAACTCTTGATCATCAAAAAATAAAAATAACACATTGAAAATATCTAATGAAGTAAGAGTCGCGATCCTTGCCATACTGGCGATTTTTATTTTTGTATATGGTTTTAATTACCTGAAAGGTAAAGACCTGTTTAGCCGTACAAATTATTATTACGCCATTTACGATGATGTAGGTGGGCTAGGAAAATCTGCAATTGTAACGGTCAATGGCTATAATGTTGGTTCCGTCACCAATCTGGAACTAACAGATAATCTGAAAATTATTGTCGAACTGAGTCTGGAACACGAGCTAAGTTTGCCCAAAGATGCGGTAGTGGACATATACAGCCCCGACCCACTTAGTGGGAAAGCTGTCCGACTAGTCTATGCTGGTAAGTGTAGCAGCAATTGTGCAAAGTCTGGCGACACCCTGAAAGGTCAAACAACGGGACTAGTTGCCTCTCTGACTGGCGATATGTCGGAATCATTAAACGATGCAAAAGATGCACTTTCCGGCGCAGTATCTGCTGGACTGGATTCGCTGAACAAGAAATTTGCCAGTGAAGGCGAAGCCATTGGCGATAGTTTCAATGACATACAAAGCATCCTGAAAAACCTGAAACGCAGTACAGGAAAACTAGACAAACTGCTAGAAGGTTCGACTGATAATATTAAAAAGACACTAGATAATTTACAACTTGCCACTTCTAATCTCAAAACAACCAAAGAACAATTGGATCGCGTACTGAATAATGCAGAAACATTTACCGTAAAGGTAAACGAAATAGACCTGAAAGGCACATTGAACAAAACAATGGGCGGCGTAGATGATGCAGTTTCACAGGCAACCAATACGCTCAAGAAAGCAGACGATGCCATTGCCAGCGTAGATGACCTGATGAAAAAAGTAAAAGACGGCAGCGGCTCTATCGCCGAATTGATGAACGATGAAGCCAAATTGTACAACAACCTAAACGAAGCCACCCTGGATTTACAATTGCTGCTTCAGGATGTCCGACTCAATCCTAAACGATATATCCGCCTGTTCCGCAAAAAGTCACCAGAATATGCATTACCAGCAGACGATCCTGCGAGAGGGGAGTGATTTGGGGTATTGAGTTATTAGTGATTGGTTGATTGAGTAAGTGGAAATACAAATCCAAACGTCAAATTAAAATTCAAAAAAGTATTGACAATAAGCCAATTATGTAAATTGAAAGTGGCGTTTAGTTGAGTCCAAGCACTTAATTGGTTGATTAAGTTGCTGCCATTGCGACTGAAACTGCCACTGCTACTAAAATTAATAATTGAAACGACTATTGAAACTAAAACTGCTATTGCGACTGATACTGCCACTGCTCGTCACCCCATTCTTCGCTGTGGCGCAAATCGGTCTCCCAGAAGCACCGCCACCCGACACCACAGGCAAGCGAGTGAAAATAGAAAACGCAAAAGTCGTGCAATGGGTCAGAGATGGCGATGATGTGCAGGAACAACTAGTGGGCGATGTCGTCCTGTTTCACAAAGGCACACACATGTATTGCGACAGTGCGGTAATGACTAAAGATATTGCTCGGGCTTATGGCAATGTCGTGATTGAACAAGACTCCCTCACCATATACGCCAATGCCTTAAGATATGCAGTCGATACCCGAAAAGCCACTTTCTACGATGAAGTCGTGATGGACAATGGAGATCAACGGCTCTTTACCGACAAACTAGACTACGATATAGATACCGAAATTGCAGAATACCATGAGGGCGCGAAGCTGGAAAGCGAAAACCTCAATATCAGTAGTCAGCACGGCTATTATCATTCCGAAACAGGGCAAGCTTACTTCAAAGGCGAAGTTGTGGTCGTCGATTCCAATTTTACCCTACAGGCAGATACCCTGCATTACGATACCGAAAAAGAAATGTCCTACTTCCACGGCCCGACGGATATCGAAACTGAAACCGATAAAATATATTGTGAAGCTGGTTTTTACGATGCCAAAAACCAATATGCAGAGTTTGAAAAAAATGTACGGTTCAAAGGCGAAAACCGGGACGCCACAGCTGATAAGATTATTTACGATGGCGAAACGGGCAAAACCTATTTTGAAGGAAAAACCAATTTTCAGGACGAGAACCGAACCATCATAGCAGACGATTCGGGCTATGATGCTGACCAGCAAATATCCAAATTTAGAGGCAGCGTACAAATTGCCGATTCTGTGCAGACGATTTATGCGGATAGCGTATATTATTACGAAGAAGAGGAATTTACAAGGGCCTGGGGTTATGTGGTGGTAGAAAGCGGCGACCAGACCATCTGGGCAGACAGCCTGAAATTCGACCAGGCAACGTCTTCTGGCAAAGCCTGGGGAAATGTGGTCATCAAAGACAGCACACAACACGTCTGGGCAGATCGCGCAGATTACAGACAAACCGACCGTTCCGGCACAGCAGAAGGGGATGTCCTGCTCATCAATCACGAACAAGAAATCATTATAGACTGCGAGCGAGCAGTTTTTAATGACAGCACCTCCTATATCCATGCTACGGGGCGACCGCTCATGCGCTCTCTGGTCAGTGGCGACACCTTATACCTCGCTGCCGATACGCTCTTATCCTTCAAGCCCGATATCAATAAAGACGAACGAACTTTGATTGCTAATAATAATGTCCGGATTTCCAAAAGCGACTTCCAGGCAGTCAGCGATTCGCTCATTTATTCCTCAGAAGATTCAGTTTTTCGTTTTTATAAAATAGACAACCATCCGGTCGTCTGGTCAGATACCAGCCAGTTTTCGGCGGATACCATTTTCATTTTTCAAAAGAATGAAGAGATGGATAAAATTGACCTAATCCACAAGGCATTTATCATCAATGAAATGGACTCCACGTTCTACAACCAAATCAAAGGCAAAGACATATTTGTCCGCTTCAAAAATAATGAAGTCCGCAAAATGGATGTCAAAGGCAATGGTGAAACCATTTACTACATCCGCGACGACGGAGGTGCCTATACAGGTGTCAATCAGACCGAATGCAGCGATATGCTCATCAATTTTGGAGATAATGAGGTGAAACAAATCTACTTCTACCGACAACCGAAAGCCACCATATTCCCCATGAAACAAATCAACCACCAAACCCTCCGACTAGAAAATTTTGAATGGCTGGATACGTTGCGACCGGACTCGCCTTATGATGTGCGGTAGTTGGTGATTGGTATATTGGGTGATTAGGGTATTGGGGCAGAAACCAAGAAGTCCAGTTTACAAGCGAAGCGATGTAAGCGCAGACGAAGTCACTCTACACCGAAGGAAGGAGAGGTTAGGTGAGGCAACAGGACAAAAACCACCTACCGACAAGCATCCAGCCATTTTTTTGCAGCCTGCGTATTCGGATGTGCTTCGCCTAGTGCATTTGAGAATATGCCATAGGCTTTCGGAATTGACCATTAATTGATTTGCGAAATAGGCGGATGGAAAGCTCATCTTTTTAGCACCTGAACCAATTAATGGTCAATTCCGTAGGCTTTTTAAAACTTCCTTTGACAGGTATTAGGGAACGATACAGATTCCCGTATCGCTCAAATCCTATAATATTGATGCAAATTAAACACATTTTAATTCCAAAATAATATTTTTTGATTTAAAATCAACACAAATTGTTGATTTGGGTGTGTATTTTGCTTATATTGTTCAACGTACCGCCGACTTCAGTCGCCGAGTGTACACTTTACTCAAGCGGCGACTGAAGTTGCCGATACGGAGAGAAATCCAAATATTTGTTTTAAAACAAATTGAATAAAAATAGTTTTGTTAATTTTTTAAACGTATTCCTTGTCGGAAAATGGTTCAAAAAATGCAAATATTCTTTTTGTCAAAATGCAATACAAATTAATGAAAATTGTAAATTGTTTGTGCTGCCTGCGAATCAAGCCTATTAGAATCAATAGTTTTTAAGGGCTTGAAAAACAATTTAAATAAAAAAATAATACATAAAATTTTGCACAAATTTTAAACAAAAAAACTCTTAACAATTTATCCACACTTGTCAACATTATATTAACAAAGGGATAAGGATGCACATTTTGGTTGATGCCTGTTTTCGGACTTTTCGACTTAGTTTTGCAGTCCTGACAATGAGGGAATGAATGGGCGAGAGAATGGATGATTTTTTAATGCGTCATTTTCTCATTCACACATTCTTGCATCCACTCATTCAATGTGATAAAATATGTCCGAACCTAAAGATTCCGCAGTAAAAAAAATAGTAGACTTACGCAATAAGAACAAGCGTGAGGCAGATTTGTCCAATTATGTATTTGGCAAACTACCGCCCCAGGCCCGCGCCTTGGAGGAAGCCACGCTTGGTGCCATCATGCTCGACAAAGATGCACTGACCGTTGTGATTGATACCCTGCGTCCGGATAGTTTTTATAGCGATGCCCACCAACTCATCTATAAAGCGATGCTCAGTTTGTTTGAGCGCACGCAGCCCATTGATTTGCTGACTGTTTCTGAGGAGTTGAAGAAAACTGGTGATTTGGAAAAAATTGGCGGTCCTTATTATTTAGTAGAACTGACCAATCGGGTAGCCTCTTCTGCCAACCTGGAATTTCATGCCCGTATTGTTGCACAGAAGTATATTCAGCGCGAATTGATTCGAGTTTCAAATGGCGTCATTAAAGATGCTTACGAAGACACGACCGATGTATTTGAATTATTGGACAAAGCCGAGCAGGGCTTATTTGAAATTACAGAAAAAAACCTCAGTCGTTCCTATGCCAGCATGAGTTCTTTATTGGGACAAGCCGTCAAGCAAGTCGAAGAAGCCTCTGAAACGGGTGAAGGATTGACAGGTGTTCCCACTGGCTTTATTGATTTAGATCGTATGACTTCGGGTTGGCAACCTTCTGATTTAGTGATAGTTGCGGCACGTCCGGGTATGGGTAAATGTCTGGGAAAAGGAACGAAGATTGTGATGTATGATGGCACATTGAAAAATGTGGAGGATGTAGTTGTAGGAGATTTGCTAATGGGCGATGATTCTGCGCCTCGTACTGTTTTGTCCTTAGCAAGAGGAAGAGAAACGATGTATTGGGTACGCCAAAACAAAGGCATTGATTATCGTGTAAACGAAAGTCATATTCTTTCTTTGAAACGTAGTCGCAGAGAAGGTGGACACGAGAAGGGGGCTGTTTTAAATATTACTGTGAAAGATTATTTATCTAAGTCCAATAAGTTTCAATCCAATTATAAAGGATATCGGGTAGCCGTTGAGTTTGAAGAAAAACCACTTGACCTTGCGCCTTATTTTGTTGGCTTGTGGCTGGGGGATGGGACTTCGGCAGCATCTACGATTACTACGCAGGATGAAGAGGTTATTGATTACCTCCAAACTTATGCGAATGAGTTGGGTTTGCGTTTACATGAACAATCTTATGAAAACCGTTGTAATAATTATAGCATATCTGGGACTACATTTGTAGAAATGCGAACACAATCTCCCAAAATAAAACTACGCCATCTTAATCTTATTGACAATAAACATATTCCGCAGGATTATCTGATTAATTCTACTAAGAATCGTCTGAAATTATTAGCTGGACTGATTGATAGTGATGGACACTATCTGGTACAATCTAATGGCTATGAAATTGTACAAAAAAATGAATACTTAAGCCGCCAAATTAAATTTCTTTGTGATTCACTTGGTTTTAGAACTTCCTTTAAAAAGAAAAAAGCTACAATAGCTTCTATTGGTTATGAAACAGAGGTGTATCGCTTAAGAATTTATGGAAATATTGACACGATACCCGTAAAGATAGAACGCAAAAAAGCCAATCCATGGGGAAGCCCAATAGACTGGCATGTAACAGGTATTCAGTTGGAAAACGACGGTGTAGGAGATTATTACGGTTTTGAAATTGATGGAAATCGCTTGTTCTTGCTGGAAGATATGACCGTAACGCATAATACCGCGTTTACGCTCGCCCTAGCCGCCAATGCCGCCAGTTTCGACAAACCAGTCGCCTTTTTCTCTTTGGAGATGTCGAGTATTCAATTGGTCAAAAGACTGATTTCTTATGAGACGGAAATTCCTGGTGAAAAGCTGAAAAAAGGTACGCTGGAAGACTACGAATGGCAACAACTCAATGCTGCCGTAGAAAAAATGAGCGAGAAAAAAATCTTTATTGACGATACACCTGCCATCAATATTTTTGAACTCCGTGCCAAGTGCCGACGCCTTAAAATGCAACACGATATTCAGATGGTGATGATTGATTATCTCCAACTGATGTCGGGCAACATGGACAAAAATAAAAGTACCAACCGTGAGCAGGAAATCAGTTCTATTTCACGGGCTTTGAAAGGTTTGGCGAAGGAATTGAATATTCCGGTCATTGCACTTTCGCAGCTGAGTCGTGCGGTGGAGACGAGGGGAGGAACGAAGCGTCCGATGTTGTCGGATTTGCGGGAATGTATTATTGGGGAAACCAAAATCTATATAGCAGACACAGGAGCGTACAAACGAGTAGATGAGTTGATTGGTCAAAATGGTTTCAATGTGTTGGCTATGGATGACGAGTATATGTTGACAGAGGCAGAATGCCTCGATGTTTGGGCTACAGGTGAAAAAGAAGTCTATGAAGTAAGGACACAATCGGGTAATAAAATTACAGCAAGTCTGAATCATCCATTTTTTACGACTTTAGGTTGGCAGCAATTGGTGGATATAAAAGAAGGGGATTTTGTGGCAACACCAAGAACCATTCATTATAATAAACCAAGCGAGTTAAAAGACGAGGAAATTATTCTATTGGGACACATGATAGGTGATGGCTGTTATGTAAAACGCCAGCCGGTTCATTATACGAGTCAGGATGAAGCATCATTAGATATTGTTTCAGAATCTGCCCAAGATTTGTGGAACATTCAACCACGAAAGGTTAAAGATGCAAGCTCAAATTGCCATCATATTTATTTGCCTTCTCCTTATCATCTAACACACGGTGTAAGACATCCTTTTACCAATTTATTACATAAAGTAGGTTTAAAACAAGCACGTTCTCACGAAAAAGAGTTGCCCAAAACAATTTTCCAAAGTAGCCTTGAGCAGGTAGCTTTATTCATAAAACATCTATGGGCTACAGATGGTGGAATTTATATTAGAAAAGGAAAAGGAGCTTCTAAAATACATTATGCTTCTAATTCTTATGAACTGATAAAAGGTTTAAAATCCTTATTGTTGCGATTTGAAATTTCAAGTTCTATTCAAAAAACACAAAAGGAAAATTATCGTCCGGGATACCATTTGAATATTACCGGAAAGGGAAATATTCTTCGTTTTGGAGCATCTATTGGCATATTCGGTAGTAAAGCAGTTCAATTAGAAAAATTAGTTGCGCTTTATCAGGACAAGACCTCGAATCCAAATGTTGATGTTATATCAAAACAAGTTTGGGATGAAATCAAAGTCTTGAAAAAGGAAAAAGGATTCACAGAGCGTAGTTTTCAAAAAGAATTGGGGACGCAGTATTCTGGAAGCTCGCTTTACAAGAGCAATTTGTCCAGACAACGATTAGCAAAAATTGCAGATATTCTGGAATCAGAAGAATTAAATTATTTGGCAAACAGCGACATCAAATGGGATAAGATCATCTCCATCAAACACATTGGAAAGGAAATGACTTATGATCTGCATGTTGCTGATTATCATAATTTTGTTGCCAACGATTTTATTATTCACAACTCAGGAGCCATAGAACAAGATGCAGATATGGTCACCTTCATCTATCGACCAGAATATTATCAGATTTTGGAAGACGAGGAGGGCAATTCGCTCAAAGGTAAAGCGGAGGTCATTATTGCAAAACACAGAAATGGTGCTTTGGGTACAGTTGATTTACGATTTACTGGCGAGACGGCAAAATTCTCCAATTGGGCTGATGCTGGATTTGACGATTTTTCAGCTGCACCAACTGGCAATACAGACAGCCCAATGTCCAATATCATCACCCGTCCATCTAAGATGAATGACGGTTTTGATGATGTGCCGTTTTAAATTCCTAGGTAGAAAGTAGATTTTTAACCAAAAGTGCATATTTTTTTATACTTTTGGTTAAAATGAGCTTATGCTAATTGGAAGAAAAAAAGAAATACAGACCCTAAATACTGCATTAGCATCTCCAAAAGGGGAAATGATTGCAGTGATTGGTCGTAGGCGTGTGGGCAAAACTTTCCTAATCCGTACTATCTATGAGAAAGATATTATTTTTGAACAGACGGGCGTCAGAAATGCAAGCAATCAAGATCAGCTGAGGACTTTTGCTGGAGCTATCAAGAGATTGACTGGACAGCCTGTAACCGTGCCAGAGGATTGGTTGGCTGCTTTTTCTATGCTCCGCGACGCTTTAGAACCACAGCTTAAAACGGATAAAAAACAAGTTATTTTTTTTGATGAATTGCCTTGGCTTGCCGTTAAAGGGCATAAATTCTTAGATTTTTTAGGGCATTTTTGGAACAGCTGGGCGGCTCAACAGAACCTGCTTATTGTGCTTTGTGGTTCGGCTTCTTCCTGGATCATTCAAAAGGTTATCAATGATAAAGGCGGTTTACATAATCGGGTAACAAGATACCTGCACCTCAAACCTTTTACACTTGCAGAAACAGAAAAATACCTCAAAACAAGACACATCACTTTTACCCGTTATCAAATCATACAAATATACATGGCTTTTGGCGGCGTCCCTTTGTATTTGGAAGCCATAGAACGTGGTAAAAGTGCTATACAGAACATCAATGATATTTGCTTTTCTGACACAGGACTGTTGAAAAATGAGTTTAACCGACTCTATCCCGCCTTATTTGAAAAGCCTGATAAACACATCGCCGTTATTCGTGCCTTGGCTAAAAAACGGATCGGACTCAGCCGGACTCAGTTGATCCAGACAGCTAAAATACCGAATGGCAATTCTGCCACAAAAGTCCTTGAAGAGCTAGAACAATCTGACTTTATCATGGCTTATCATCCTTTTGGTAAAAAGAAAAAAGACAAGATCTATCGCCTGACTGATGAATATTCACTGTTCTATTTGAAATTTATTGAACATGCAACTTATCAGGGGGAGGGAACTTTTATGCAACTGAGCCAGCTTCAGGAGTTTAAAATATGGAGTGGCTATGCCTATGAAGGAATTTGTATGAAACATGTTGCACAAATTAAAAAAGCATTGGGCGTGTCTGGTGTTTATACGACGACTTTTTCTTATCTGAAAAAAGCCACAGAAGATGAAAAAGGTTTGCAAATTGACATGCTTTTAGAACGTGCCGACCGTGTCATCAATCTTTTTGAAATTAAATTTTACAATACAGAGTTTGTGATGAACAAAGCCTATGCAGAACAGTTGAGGGCGCGTATGCACTTGTTTATGCGATTGTCCAAAACCCGCCATCAGGTCTTGATGACCATGATGACTACTTTTGGCTTGAAACACAATATGCACAGCTTAGGGCTGGTCGAGCCAGTATTGACTTTGGAGGATTTGTTTTTGGAATAAATTCCTAATATATTCCTCAGTGGTTCTTCCAGTTTATCATGTCGGGTAAATTAAATTTTATATCTTTTGAGTCAGGTTTTGGTGCAAATTGTTCTATTGCTATGATGGTTAAATTGTTATCGTGATTTTTTGCGCAGCAAAAAACAATAGCCATGAAGCAATTTCAACAATGAAACCATCCTAATCACCAGACAATATTAACTTGGCTGACGACTAAGCCTAACTTTCCCGCTTCTTCTTATACCGATAAATACCAAAACCAATCATTCCTGCAAACAATAAAATGCCTGTTGCCAGATACAGGTAATTAATTGTATTACGAAAAACAGCCAGTGAAGCAATGGTCAGCAAAAATACAGTAGGCACTTCATTCATAATACGAAAATGAATGCCGTCAAAACGTTCTGCAAATTCCTCTAAACGAATAACAAAACGTTTGCAATATACCTGATAGCCCGATAGTAAAAGCAGGAAAAATAACTTGACATGCAGCCAGGGCAATTCCAGATAAGCTGGATTGAGTACCAGCATACCAATACCACAAAACCAGGTGAAATTCATCGCAGGATTACAAATGATTTTATAGACCCGCTGTTCCATCAAACGGAATTGCGCACAAAGCACACTGCGCTCCGGCTCTGCTTTGTCCATCGCTTCCCGGTGATATACAAACATCCTGACCAAATAAAACAGCCCTGAAAACCAAGCTACAAAACCTACGATATGAAGCGTTTTGAAAATATAGAGTGCCGTGATACCCATTACTTTGAATTTTTTAAAATTACTTGACAAAGATAGGCATAATAAAAGTTTTACAATATGGAATTTGTTATACCACTGTGATGACAAAGGTTTACAAATCGTGCATATCATTGTAGAAATTAGTAAATTTGGGAAAACACCTCAACAAATTGAAAGTGATTTAGATAAACTGATTTACATCATGAAACAATCAGATACCATACAAGACAAGAAGCAATTACCTGGATTTGCACAAGAAGACTGGATAGCACAGGCACTAAAAAAGGTAGATAAAAGTAAAATGACGCCTGAGCAAAGGATGTGGTTTGAAATATCTATGGCTAAAAAAGGAAGTATCATCGAGATGGAGAGAGAAGAGCGCGAAAGACAATTAGAAGAGGGTATAGTGGAGGGCAAAAAACAAAAGGCTATAGAAACAGCTCTTATAATGATAAAAGAAAATATGCCGACTGAAAAGATCGCACTATACACAGGCTTATCCATCGAAGAAATTGAGCAATTATAGCATTGTATAATAAACCCAATTTTTTTGAGTTATATTAGCATGGTGAAAATTATTTCTACCATCCTGTTATTGCTCACGTCTCTTGCTGTATCTGCACAAGATAGCCTCTCCTTGTATATTACACCTACAGATAAAGACGATATTTTTATAAAAAAGAATATCAGTTATTCCAGCTTTCAGAAGTCTGAAGCAGATTTCACCAAAACACTTCGTCAGGTGCTGATGCAATTGCATGACCAAAGTTATCTGGCAGCTTCGATTGACAGCCTTGTTTCCGATGAAAAAAACTATACAGCTTATCTGCATACAGGCAAGGCTTATGAATGGGCCAATCTCGAGAACGGCAATGTAGCACAGGCATTTCTAGCACAAATTGGCTTTCGCGAACGCTTATATTCTGGCAAGCCTTTTCATTATAAAGAAGTCAAAACAATACAGGAAAAATTGCTGACCTACGCCGAGAATAATGGCTTTCCTTTTGCCAGCGTATGGCTGGACAGCATACATATAGACGAGCAGCAAATCTCTGCCCGATTGTATATGCAGAAAAACCGACTGATGACTTTTGATGGCGTCAATGTCGTAACAGAAACCAATATTTCACCCACTTACCTGGCAGGTTATCTTGGGGTCAAGTCGGGAGCTTTGTATTCGGAAGAAAAGGTGAAAAAGATTCGTAGCCGTGTTCGTGAGATGGCATTCCTGTCAGAAGAACGCCCGCCCAACATTACTTTTGTAGAGGATAAGGCAACGGTGAATATGTTTCTGAAAAACAAAAAAGCCAGCCGTTTTGATTTTCTGGTTGGTTTTCTGCCGCGCAATGCAGAAACAGGTGGTTTTGTCCTGACGGGAAATGCTGAAATTGACCTGAAAAATCCATTTGGCACCGGCAAGGAAATTCGGGTAGAATGGCAGCAGCTTCGTCCGGGTACACAAAGTCTGGAAGCCCATTTTTTATATCCTTATTTTATTGGTTTGCCTTTTGGCTTCGACTTGAATTTTAATTTGTATAAACGAGATTCCAGTTATCTGGACTTGGAGCAGGACATTGGAGTGCAGTATCATTTTGAAGGTGGCAATTATCTGAAAGTCTTCTGGAATAATACCAGCACAAATATCCTGGAAATTAATGATAATCAAATTATCAACAGCCGCAGCTTGCCTGCGAATATTGATGTCAGCAATTCTATTTTTGGCTTAGAATACCGACTTGAAAAACTGGATTATCGTTATAACCCGCGCAAGGGATTTGACACAAAAATACGAGCGGGTGCAGGTATAAAACGCATTAAAGAAAACCAACAAATCACCGCACTTACTGACCCCAATGACCCCATTTTTGATTATAGCAGTTTGTACGATACGCTCGAATTGAGAAGTTTTCAATACCGTTTCGATGCTCAATTTGATAAATTTTGGGCAATTGGAAAACGGGGGACGGTGAAAACCGGACTCAACGGTGGTTACATTCTTGCTAAAAATAACCTATACCAAAATGAGCTGTTTCGTATTGGCGGAAATCGACTATTGCGGGGCTTTGACGAAGAGGCATTATTGGTTTCTTTGTATGCTGTATTGACGGCAGAATATCGTTTTATCATTGGTCAAAATTCCTACATTTATACCTTTGCTGATTATGCCTATATAGAAAGTAAAACCGTCTCTGCTCAAATCACTGACCAGCCGCTTGGCTTTGGTGCGGGAATGACTTTTGAAACAAAGGCAGGCATTTTCGGACTCAGCTACGCCCTTGGCAGGCAATTGAATAATCCTATTGATTTTCGGGCTGGGAAAATTCATTTCGGCTATGTCAATTTGTTCTAGTGACTTCAGACTTAAATAAAAAAACCAGCGTATTTTTTAATACGCTGGTTTTTTATTTCCTTATGTTGGACTGCCCAAGTAGCCTCTAAAATGCCCTAATGCGATCCCACAAAAACATAAGGGCTATTTCCTTTACTGCCATGACAAAGCGCATCTGCATCCCAATCGCCCTTTGTTTTTTTCCATGTACCACACTTGCATTTGAAAGTCAGGTCACTCCAATGTACGCGGTTACACTTAGGGAACACATATTTATTATGCGCTCCGCTGGGTATCTGGATGACGAGTCCGTCTTTTGAACCTCCGGGTAGCCTAAACTCAACCCAGGTGTGGTCGCTTCGGCTTCTGAATTTTTTAGCACCACATTTGCACTTCTGCTCGGCTGCGAGGGCATCGGCCGCTCTTTTTCTTTCTGCCTCTGCTTTTTTAGCAGCAGCTTCTGCTGCGGCTTTCGCTTTGGCTGCGGCTTCCGCTTTTTTTGTAGCTTCTGCTGCGGCTAATCTATCTGCTTCTGCTCTGGACTCGGCAGCTATTCTTTGTGCTTCTGATTCTCTTGCAGCAGCTTCGGCAGCGGCTTTTTCTGCCGCAGATTTTTCTGCATTGGCTGCTTCATCAAGTGTTTTTTGATTTTCTTCTTGCTGTAATTTCTCTGCCTGAAGTGCCAGTTTTTCATCTAAGGATAATTCCTTTGAAGGATCAGAATTGAGAGCTGTTTTCTCGTCAGAATTTTTGCAACTTACAGCCAAAATCAGTAAAAGAATTAATAGGGTATGTTGAATGATGGTGGAATTTGTTTTCATAATGTGTTGAATTTTAAGTATAATGACAGAGCATGAATGCATGAATGAATAAAATCAATTAGTCAGCATTTAAATTGGCGTTATTAGTGATTGGTTCAATACAATAAGCAACTAATAACCAATCACTAATCAACTAATTACTAAGCCCAACTTAAAAGGGTAAAAAGAACTTAGAGATAAACCTGACCAAACCCGTCTTTCTTTTTATTTTGCCAGTATCTGCATCGACAATCATTACATCACCATTGGTTTTTTTGAGATAAACATCACTGAAGTAGATATCGACCATGCGCAACTTTGTATCTACTGAAAACTGAGTGGTTTTTTGCCAACTTATAATCCTTTCCATCGGTACGCTTTTTACTTCGTGTCCTTCACCACTGACTACGGCGTCGCCTTGTGAGAGCAGTACCAGGCGACCTGGCCCTTTTGCCACTCTAAAAAGTGTTTTGTCAAAAAAGGAAGAAGACAGACGGAAGCTGATGTGTGTATCCAGTGTCAGCGATTGGCTCATAGCTACGAGGTCTTTATAATTGAAAATAACTTCTTCACCTTCTGCCAGATTCCATTCTATAAAAGAGGCTGTGCCGAGTGCGCTAAATTCTACAGGGTCTGCTCCTTCCTGCCCGGCTTCAATTTTATTCATGACGTAAGCCTTATTGCGCATTCTTGTGAGCATGGCACGATTCCAATAGGGCAGGACAACCTGCGGGGCTCTTCCCGAGGGGAAATATTTTCGGGATATATACATATCCTCTTTATAGTCGGAAGCTATTTTGTATTGATTGGTGAATTGTTTGATGCTGCCATTTTTGAAATCTTTATCGGCTTGTTTTATATGAATATGAATGCCCGTTTTATCCGCGAAAACGACTCTGGCAAATACATATAAAAAGCTCTTGACAATAAGTATGGAAAAGAGGATATTCGACAATATACTGGCAAAAAATATCCATTGATAAATCAGCATAAAACTGGTCCTTGTAATGGATTTGGCAGCTCTTGTACCTGTTATGATTTGAGCATTTGCCTGTTGGTTGAGTTGCCTGGATAAGTTGGCAAGATTACCAAGTTCCTGATTGATTGAATTGGAAGAAGCAATAGCCTGCTGGTTAGCCTCCTCAAATGCTTTGTTGGATGCAGTGGAGGCTTTGTTGGCACTGGCTTCGATGGCAGCAAGAGTGGAGGCTTCTGCTTTGTCCAAAGATTCATTGACCTGATTTCTCGCTTTATCTGCTGTTCTTTTCAACTTGGCATTGGAGTTGTCTCGGAATTGATTGGCTTTTCGCTCTACTGCTGCCCTCGCTTTTTTGCGTTTTTTGGCGTAAGCCGCTCTCACGATATCTTTCAGCTCATTCAATATTTTACAAATGAGCAGCCTAAGATTAAAACGACAATCTTCATCTTTAAAATCTTTACTAATATCTGTCAGATGTTGAGGAACCGCAGCGTCAAATTGACCGAGCGAGAAGCTGGGAATTTTGTCGATCTCTTTTTTAGTGGCAGCCTCATTTGCGTCGATTTTACCGATGGCTGCTGTTCTGCTGGTTTGTATTTTGGTCTTGGTTTCATTGCTCAATCGTTCCTTGGTCGCGACTAATTCTGCGCCAGTTTGCCCTTGCATACTTTTTGATTTTTCGAGTATGCTAATCAACTGATTATCCACTTTTTCCTGTCCTTCAAGGGCATTGGATTGTACATTATTGTCAAAATAATCGACTTGATCTGTGGCATTGCCTTCTTGTGTGCTGTAATATTCATTGACAGACAATGCAATGTCCTGTTGAAATCTGGTGCGTCCGGGCAGAAAACGTTTGATTAAAACTTTCCTCAATTCTCTCGACAATTGCTCTCTGACGAAAATGCTGCCTGTTGTATTGGCTAAGCCAAATTTGTCAGCATAGAGCCTGTAAACTTCTTTAAAATCATCGACGCCTTCTGTATAATCAAGGTATTGCAAACTGTCGGACCTAAACCTGACTACCCGCATGGAAACATTGACAATCTTCTGAATAGTTTCATGTCCTTCACTATTGAGTTTTGGAAATTTATCCAGATTCTCTTTTACTGAATACTGCATCAGATGACGCATTTTTTTCCTCGTGTATTCATCATGTTTTTCTATAAACGTATGCTCATATACTGCATTCTGCGCTGTTTTTTTCATTTTATAAGACAGCACAAAACCTGGTATAGCAAACAATAAAATCGGACTCCAGAGCAATAAGGTTTTTAGCGAAAGCGAAAACAATTTTTTGGATGCTACCCCTGCAAACAAACTAATGTTTTGCGTCACGGCATAATATACCATGCGGAATAAAAGGGTAAACAGGCAGAAAAGAATGACCTGACCAACAGGCAAGACGAGAAGCATAAGGATGACAATAAACAGGAAATATGCTGATCTTGTGTGCCCCTTAATCGCAAAAACGAGGTAGGAGATTTTGTAGATGAGGAATAAAATCAGCGAAAAGAAAGGAATATTACCAAGTACACCAAACTGGGAGATGAGCAAAGACACTACACTAAATACAGCAGGCAATAAACCCAAAAACATCCATATTTTTCTCTTTATAAAAACAATAAAAAGCCCTATAGGAAGTAAAAAAACAGGAATTAAATTTAAAAATTTATGTAGCTGGAATGGCTCGCCAAACAAAAAGTCCAGTTCGGAATAGCCCAATAAACGAAACAGAGAATTGTCAGCCACAGCAGGCAATAAGCCCAGTAATAAAATGACAAAATACAACTGTTCCCAGGGAAACACCTTTTTTGTTTTAACTGTTGTTTTCATAATTCAATCTTCCTTTATTAAAGTTGAATGGAGTCAGAAATTATGCAAATGAAAGTGTTTTGGAGAAAGGAAAATGTATTTAATTTTTAAAACTAAACAAATATAGATTAAAATATTAACAAATGTAATTATGTATTAATGTTTTTAGTTCAGATTACAAATATGAGTATTGTTTATGCGGTTATTTAGACCAATGGTACAGATGAAGATACGGAGGGTATAGGTGGGCAGATTTTTGGTATAAAAAAATCCCCATGTTTATGCTCCTGCATAAACATGGGGATTTTGAAGTTTAGGAAAGATTACTTAGATTCAGTTACCAGTTACCAGTTACCAGTTACCAGTTACCAGTTACCAGTTACCAGTTACCAGTTACCAGTTACCAGTTACCAATCACTATTCCACCACCTGATCCAATTCTACTTTCAGGTTTTCGATAATGAACTCCTGACGTTGTGGTGTATTTTTGCCCATATAATAGGAGAGCGTTTCCTGAATATTGGCGTCCTGCTGCACAATGACTGGCTCAAGGCGGATGTCTTCGCCAATAAAGCCACCAAACTCATCGGGCGAAATCTCTCCCAAACCTTTAAAGCGGGTAATCTCAGCTTTGCCAGACAGCTTCTCAACTGCCGCAAGCTTTTCAGTTTCGCTATAGCAATAATGCGTTTCTTTTTTATTCCGAACACGGAAAAGCGGCGTTTCAAGAATATATAAATGTCCCTGGCGCACCAAATCGGGAAAAAATTGGAGGAAAAAAGTCAGCAAAAGTAGGCGAATATGCATACCATCCACATCGGCATCCGTAGCAATCACGACGCGATTATAGCGCAAATCATCTAGCCCGTCTTCGATATTGAGCGCGTGTTGAAGCAGGTTAAATTCCTCATTTTCATAGACCACTTTTTTGCTCAAGTTGAAACAGTTGAGCGGCTTACCTCGCAGACTGAATACTGCCTGTGTCATCACATTTCGCGCCTTAGTAATCGAACCACTTGCCGAGTCGCCCTCTGTGATAAACAAGGTCGTCCCATGATGATCATCTTTCTTTTTCTGGGTATAATGAACACGGCAATCCCTTAGTTTTTTATTGTGTAGATTGGCTTTCTTAGCACGTTGATTCGCCAGCTTTTTGACGCCTGCAATCTCTTTGCGTTCTCGCTCCGATTGCATGATGCGCTTTTGTAAAGCCTGTGCAGTTTCGGGATTTTTGTGCAGATAATTATCAAAATGCGTTTTCACAAAATCATTGATAAACGTCCGCACCGTGGGACCATCCGGTCCCATATTTTGCGAGCCGAGTTTCGTCTTGGTCTGCGACTCAAAAACCGGCTCTTCTACCCGCACACTAATCGCAGCTATAACAGAAGCCCGAATATCTGTAGCATCATAACTCTTATTATAAAAATCACGAACAGTTTTCACCAGTGCCTCTCGGAAAAACTGCAAATGTGTACCACCCTGCGTTGTGTATTGTCCATTGACAAAAGAGTAATACTGCTCGCCGTACTGATTGCCATGCGTCAGCGCAATCTCGATGTCTTCGGCAGCCAGATGAACAATAGGGTAGCGGAGTTGCTCTTTGCCCGTTTTGCGCTCCAGCAAATCCAGCAAACCATTTTTAGAATAAAAAGATTTACCGTTAAAAAGAATTTTTAAACCAGCATTCAGATAAACATAATTCCACAACTGATTTTCCAGAAATTCGGGAATAAAACGATAATTTTTGAAAATAGACGGATCGGGTCTGAACATCATCATCGTGCCATTTTCTTCCTTGCTTTTCGCAATTCTGGCATCATTAATCAACTCGCCTTTTTCAAATTCAGCGATTTTCGTTTTCCCATCGCGAATCGCCTGCACCTTAAAATAACCCGACAGTGCATTCACGGCTTTTGTACCCACACCATTCAGTCCCACCGATTTTTTAAAGGCTTTAGAATCATATTTTCCACCCGTATTGATTTTGGACACACAATCCACCACCTTGCCGAGCGGAATACCCCGACCATAATCGCGCACCATCACTGCACCATCTTCTATCTTAAGTTCTATCGTTTTTCCATGTCCCATGACGTATTCGTCAATAGAATTATCAATGATCTCTTTGACCAGAATATAAATACCATCATCAGGAGAAGAACCATCGCCAAGTTTACCAATATACATCCCAGGACGCATTCTGATGTGTTCTTTCCAGTCTAAGGAACGAATATTGTCTTCCGTGTAAGTGACTTGCTGAGCCATTTTTATTTTTAATCTAAATTCTGTAATAATTTGTTTGCAAAAGTAGTAATTTTACGGCAGAAAACCAAGTTTTAAAACAAATTGTTTTAATTTAAATTGCGATTAATTTGCAATGTATGTAGTTGGGTCGATGGTCGATGGTCCATAGTCCATAGACTAGACATAAAGAGCATTTAGTCGAGTGCCGAAAGGCACTCGACCATCGACCATCGACCATCGACCATCGACCATCGACCATCGACCATCGACCATCGACCATCGACCATCGACCATCGACCATCGACCATCGACCA